>JACKFC010000028.1 GCA_020632665.1 Deltaproteobacteria bacterium | reverse complement strand
GACGATGGTGATGTACGAGGCGAAACGCGCAGAGCCGCGGCGACGTTGGCTGGACTACGGTCTGCTGTGCGCACTGGTCGTCGCCGCGCAGGGCTGTTCCAGCGCGGCGGAGCCAGGCTCGGATGCGCTGCAGGCCGACGCCGTCAGCGACGTGGCCGACACTGCCGTGGCCGACGCCGCTGTCAGCGACGTGGCCGACGCCGCCGTCGACGCCGTCGAGACCGTCGACACCGCCGCCGACGCCATCGAGACCGTCGACGCGGTCACCGCCGCCGACGCTGCACCCGACGTCGACGACAGCGGCAGCGCGACCGGGTGCGGCGGCGGTCCGGCGTGTGATCCGGGTGGCGACACGCCGTGCCTCGCCGTGGCGTGCAAGGACGGCGCCTGCGCGCTGCTGCCGCGCAACGAAGGCGTGCCCTGCGACGACGGCAACCCGTGCATCCTCGAGACGACCTGCCAGGCTGGCAGCTGTGGCGGAGGCTTCGTCGCCTGTGGCTGCCTCGACGATGCCGATTGCGCCGGCATCGGCGCAGCCGACCTCTGCGCCGGACCCAGCGTTTGCGACAAGAAGCAGTGGCCGTGGACTTGCGCGAGCGCGCCCGGCGGCGCCGTCCAATGCGACCCCAAGGACGATACCGCCTGCGCCGCCGCGAGCTGCCAGCCCGCGACCGGGACCTGTGCGCTCCTCCCCTTGCCCGACGCGACGGCTTGCGACGATGGCGACGCCTGCACCGGCGGCGACCACTGCAAGGCCGGCACCTGCGTCGCCGGGCCGACCGACCTCTGTGGCTGCGGCTCCGACGCCGACTGCGACAGCAAAGAGGACGGCGACCTCTGCAACGGAACGCTCTACTGCGACCTCGGCAGCGGCAGCTGCAAGCTGAACCCGGCCACGGTGGTGAGCTGCCCGACCGGCGACGACGCCGCCTGCGCCGCCGCGGTCTGCTATCCGAAGAGCGGCCTGTGTCAGCTCACGCCGGTCGAGAAGCTGGTGCAGGGCTGCAAGGAAGGAGTCTGCACGTGGGCGCTGCCGCCACCGGGGACCGCGACCAAGACCGCCGTCGCTTGCGACGATGGGGAGGCTTGCACCATCGGTGACGTCTGCGCCGGCGGCGTGTGCGTGGCCGGCAAGGACGTCTGCTTCTGCACCCAGGACGCCGACTGCGGCGGGCTCGAAGACGGCAACGCCTGCAACGGCACCCTCTTCTGCAACAAGCAGAGCGGCGGCTGCGAGCTCGACCCGACGAGCAAGGTGGTGTGCCCGAGCGTCGGCGATACCGAATGCGCGGTCGCGGCGTGCGTGCCGAAGAGCGGGCAATGCCTGCCGGCGCCGATCGGCTCGGCGCTCAAGGTCTGTGACGGCGCTGGCCCCAACCCGTGTCGCTACGAACACAAGCAGCCGGGGAGCCCGGAGACCAAGGGGCTGCCGTGCACCGACGGCGATCCGTGCACCATCGGCGAGGCATGCGCGGGCGGGAAGTGCGATGGTGGCTCCTACGTCTGCCAATGCGCGTCGGACGCCGATTGCGCCGGCAAGGAAGACGGCGACGTCTGCAACGGCACGCTCTATTGCGATAAGACCGGCAGCGCGCCGGTGTGCAAGGTGAACCCCTCGACCGTCGTGGTCTGCGCCAAGAAGAGCGAGAGCCCCTGCCTGCAGGACACCTGCAACCCGAAGGACGGCAGCTGCGCGATGGCCCCGGCCAACGCCGGCGGCGCGTGCGACGACGGCAACGCCTGCACCGCCAAGGACCAATGCGCCGGCGGCGTCTGCCAGGGGGCGCCGATCTCGTGCGACGACGGCAACGCGTGCAGCGTCGACGCCTGCACCCCGAGCAAGGGCTGCAGCCATACCTTCGCCCTCTGCGACGACGGCAACGCCTGCACCGCCGATACCTGCGTGCCGGCGACCGGGCTCTGCTCCTTCCCGACCGCGCCGAAGGACGGCGCGCCCTGCGTCGGCGACGGCGATGGCTGCACGCTGGCCGATCAATGCAAGCAGGGCGTCTGCACGGTCGGGCCGAAGGTGGCCTGCAAGGTCGGCGAGCTGGGCGTGTGCGAGGTCGCCGTCTGCGTCTCGACCAGCGCGACCAGCCACCTCTGCAAGGTCGGCTACGCCGCGAGCGGAACCGCCTGCGACGACGGAAAACCCTGCACGATCGGCACGACCTGCGACGGCAACGGCAGCTGCGCGGGCAAATACAGCAACAAGCTCTTCGCCGGCTACCACGTCGGGCCGCGCGGCGAGGGGATGTATCGCGCCGCCGCCTTGCACGAAAACGGCGACTTCGCCGCAGCCGGGGCGACCTACAAGAGCGGCGACAACACGAGCTATTGGTGGGTCTCGCGGATCTCGCCGGGTGGCAGTCATCTCTGGCAGGTGCAGCACGCCACCGGCAAGAAGCAGGGCCAGGGAGCCTCGGCGGTGTTGACCACGGCCGCGGGAGAGACGATCGCGGCGGGCGGCGTCGCCGACCCGGGCGGCCTGTTCGACATGGCGGTCGTGCGCTGGGACAGCAAGGGCACCGTCGTCGCCAATTGGCAGATCCAAGGAGCGGACGACGAGGACGCCAAGGATGTGGTGCGGACGACGTCGGGGACCACGCTCGTCGCCGGCCACCGGACCAAGTCGGGGCAGCGCCACCTGCGCCTGGTGCTGCTCGACGGCACCGGCAAGACGGTGTGGATCCGCGACGAGCCGTCGCCGCTCGGCAACGTCTGGCTCGCCGGCGCGCTGCAGCGAGCGGACGGCAGCCTCGCCGTCGCCGCGACGGGTGTGCTCTGGCAGGGATTCGACAAGCCGGTCGTCTATCGGCCGGCCGTCTGGACCTACGACCTCGCAGGTGTTCCGGCGTCGATGCAGTCCTATCCGGCGCTCGCCGACACCCAGCTCGAGAGCCTGCGTGAGCGCGACGGCGCGCTGCTGCTCGGCGGCACCACCGGGCTCGAGAGCGGCGGCGCGAATACGGCTTGGGTCGCGGCGCTCCGCGACGACCTCGGCCTGCGCTGGGCCAACGCGATCAGCAGCGCGAGCACGCTCTACGACTTCGACCGTGGCCCCGGCGGTCGCCTCGCCGTCGCCGGAGCCCGGCGCTATGGCAGCAAGACCGCGTGCTGGACCGCGGCGACCGACCGCTTCGCCAACGAGGCCAACTCCGCCGGCCTCTCGACCGGTGACGAGGGCTGGATGACGGCGGTGGTCGCCATGCCCGACGGCGGCCGCTTCATGGTCGGGCAGCGCTATTACAAGAGCCATTGGCGCGGCCAATTCTGGCGCACCGACGGCTTCGGCAACGCCTCCTGCGGCGCCGCGGGCGGGTGCGCCGAAGCCGGGACTTGCGACGACGGCAAGGATTGCACGCTCGACGGTTGCAGCGCGGCAGGGGGCTGCTCGCACGTCGCCGAGACGGCCGTGCTCTGCGATCCCGAGAACGGCTGCGCCCTGGTCGGCAGCTGCGACGCCAAGGGCTGCGCCGGGCAGAGCGCCGGTCGGCTCTGGCAGCGTTCCGAGAAGATCGGCGACGCCGGATCGCAGCCGGCTGGCGCGATCGCGCTCGGCGACGGCGACCTGGCGAGCTTCGGCCAAGCCCGCTTTTCCGGCCAAGATCGCGCCTTCCTGCAACGCCGCGACGGCTACGGTGGGCACCGCTGGACCGCGCAGTGGGCGATCGCCGGCAAGCCGGCCGCCGCCGTCGCCGCCGCCGCCCTGGGCGATTCGGACGCCGTCGTCGCCAGCCGTGGTGGTGACGGCACGACCATCGGCGACCTCCGCCGACTCGACCCGAACGGCGGCGTCGTCTGGCAGAAGAACGTCAACTTCTTGACCAAATACAGCCCGCTCGCGGTGCGGGTCTTCGCCGACACGAGCATCGGCCTGGCGCTCGAGCCGAACAGCGGCGACCTCGCCCGCGTCCTGCTCGTGCGCTACGCGCCGGACACGGTCGGGCTGATCTGGCCGAGCGGATTCGCTGATCCGCTGCCGCTCGGGAGCCTCGGCGGCCAGCCGTTCCGGCCGTGGCGCTCGGCCACGGGCATCGGCCTCGGCGCGGCGATCTGGGGCCCTGCGGTGGCCGGGACCGCCGACGGCAGCGCCGCGGACGCGAGCTGGATCGCTGGCGGCAAGACGACCGGCGCGGCGGGGACCAAGGTCGAGGCATTCGTCGGCGTCGTCGACGTCGCCGGCAAGCTGAAGTGGAGCAAGACGCTGGGCCTCGGGCAGAAGGCGTCCTCCTACTTCCTCGGCGTGGCGGCGCGCAGCGACGGTGGCGGCTACGCGGTGGGCGCGCGCAACGAGTCGGTGCAGACCGGCTGGCTGGTCCGCCTCTCGCCCACCGGCGCGGTGCTCTGGGAGCGAACCTTCGCCGGCTACGGTCACGCCTTCAACGCCGCCATCACCCTGCCGGGCGGCGATTTGCTCGCCTCGGGCAGCACCATCTCCGGCGGCAAGCAGCGGCCGCTCCTGGTCCACGAATCGGCCAGCGGCGGCCTCGGCTGGCAGCGGGTCGAGAACGACCGCGTCGGCTACGCCAACGGCTTGAGCCTCTACGGCCAGGGCGACCTCGTCCGCACCTTCAGCGTCGGCCCGAACCAACAGCTCGAGCTGCGCCGCACCGACCCCTGGGGCCACGCCGGCTGCTCCGAAGCGGGCGGCTGCCTGCAGCCCCCGAAGGGCTGCGACGACGGCAAACCGTGCACCGTCGACGCCTGCTTGCAGGGCAGCTGCCAGCACAGCCCGGTGCCCTGCGGCAGCTGACCTACACTCCACATTCGTTGCGCCCGCCCACGGGAACGGTAGGCTCCACAGGACCCGACGCCGCTCGCGTCCCCTTCGGAGCTCGCCATGACCTGTCGCCCCGCGCACAACGCCCGCCTTCGCCCGACCACGCTCGCCACCGCCTTGCTCGCCACGCTGCTCCTGATCGGCTGCGGCGCCGAAGACCAGCTCGTGGTCGGCACCGGGCAGGCCGACGGCACGGCCAGCAACGACGCCCAGACCGGGATCAGCGACGGCACCGCCGCAGACGCCGCCCCTGGCGCAGACGCCGACGCCGCCCCTGACGCAGACGCCGCCCCTGGCGCAGACGCCGACGCTGAAGCCGACGCCGACGCCGACGCCACCACATCCGGCGACACCATCCTCCCCGAATGCACCGCAGCCGACGGCTGCCCTGCGGCAACCAACCCGTGCCAAATCGCCGCATGCGTCCAAGGCAGCTGCACCTTCGTCGACGCCAGCGCCGGCACGGTCTGCGAGGACGGCGACGCCTGCACCGAGGGCGATATCTGCGACGGCGGCAGCTGCACCGCCGGCAGCGCCACCGCCTGCGACGACGGCGACGCCTGCACCGTCGACGGTTGCGACCCGGCCAAGGGCTGCACCCACGTGCCGCTTTCCACCCCGTGCGACGACGGCAAGCTCTGCACCACCGACAGCTGCGATCCGAAGCTCGGCTGCGTCTTTGCGCCGAACGCCCTGAGCTGCGACGACGGCGAGGTCTGCACCACCGGTGACGCCTGCAAGGACGGCGCCTGCGCGCCCGGCGCGGCGGTCGCCTGCAACGACGGCAACCCCTGCACCGACGATAGCTGCGCGCCCGGAACCGGCTGCGTCTCGCTGCCGAACACGGCGAGCTGCACCGACAACAACGCCTGCACCGCCGGCGACCTCTGCAGCGCCGGCAACTGCACCCCCGGTGCCGCCGTGGTCTGCGCCGACGAGAACGCGTGCACGGCCGATTCGTGCGATCCCGAGCTCGGCTGCGTGCACACCCCGCTCGGTGGTCCCGGTGCGCCCGCGGCTCCCTGTGACGACGGCGACGCCTGCACCACGGCCGACGCCTGTGTCGCGGGCGCCTGCGTCGGCGGCGGCGCGCCGAATTGCGACGACGGCAACCCCTGCACGACCGACGGCTGCGACGGCGCCACTGGCTGCGGCCACGCCAAGCTCACCGACTCGGTTGCGACGCCTTCGCCCTGCGATGACGGCAGCGCCTGCACCGAAGGCGACGCATGCGACAATGGCGTCTGCCTGCCCGGCGCCTTGACCGATTGCGACGACGCCAACCCGTGCACCACCGACGCCTGCAAGCCGGCGAGCGGCTGCGTCCACACCGCGAACCAGCTGCCCTGCGGCGACAACGACCTCTGCACCGGCGGCGACGCCTGCAAGGACGGCGCATGCGTTGCCGGCGCGACGATCTCCTGCGACGACGGCAACCCCTGCACGACCGACGCCTGCGACGCGGCGAAGGGCTGCACCCACGCGGCCAATACGGCGCCCTGCGACGACGGCAACGCCTGCAGCGAGGGGGACGCCTGCGCCGGCGGTAGCTGCAAGCCGGGCAAGGCGAAGAGCTGCGACGACGGCAACGCCTGCACCAGCGACGCCTGCGACGCCAGCCTCGGCTGCAAGAGCAGCGACAACGCCCTGCCGTGCAGCGACGGCGACGCCTGCACCAGCGGCGACGCCTGCAAGGGCGGCGCCTGTGCGGCCGGATCGGCGGTGGCCTGCGACGACGGCAACCCCTGCACCACCGACGCCTGTGACGCCGGCAAGGGCTGCGTCGCCACGGCGAGCACCGCTTCCTGCGACGACGGCAACGTCTGCACCGCTGGCGACGCCTGCAAGGACGCAGCGTGCCTACCGGGCGCGGCGACCGACTGCGACGACGGCAACGCCTGCACGACCGATAGCTGCGACGCCAAGGCCGGCTGCCAGCACAAGGCCAACGCGCTGCCCTGCGACGACGGCGACGTCTGCACCGTCGGCGATACCTGCACCGGCGGCGGCTGCAGCAGCGGCAAGGCGCAGGCCTGCGACGACGGCAACCCCTGCACTGACGACAGCTGCGATCCGAAGCTCGGCTGCCAGGCCACGCCCAATACCGCGCCCTGCGACGATGGCAGCGCCTGCACCACCGGCGACGCGTGCAGCGGTGGCAGCTGCAAGGGCGGCGCGAGCAAGGATTGCGCCGACGCCAACGCCTGCACCGTCGACAGCTGCGACGCCGCCAAGGGCTGCCTGCACGTCGCGCCGCCGGGCTTCGACGATTGCGGCGGCGCCTGCACCGCGCTCGCCAGCGACGCGAAGAATTGCGGCGCCTGCGGCAAGGCGTGCGCGGCCGGCTCGCTCTGCATCAGCAGCCAATGCGTCGCCATCGTCTGCGTGCCGGGGAGCAAGGGCAGCTGCTACGGCGGCCCGAGCGGGACCGAAGGCGTCGGCATGTGCAAGGCGGGCGAGCGCACCTGCAACGGCAGCGGCACCGCGTGGCTCGACGGCTGCGTCGGCGAGGTGAAGCCGGCGGCCGAGGAGAATTGCGATACGCCCGGCGACGACGATTGTGACGGCGTGGCGAACCAGGCTTCGCTCTGCGGTCCGGCCGAGTCGCGCTTCAACATCGCGCCGAATTGCGGCAGCTATTGCTACTACGACGAGCCGCACAACGTGACGCTCAGCGGCAGCCCGAGCAACAACAGCAAGGTCGGCACCTACGCCGTCGGCCAGCTCGTCGACGGCAAGAAGGGCGGCGACAATTGGAGCTCGAACCTGGGCAGCGGGGCGGCCTACGAGTGGGTCGGTTGGTCGAGCGGCACGCCGGAGATCACCTTCCGCTTCCCGAAGCAGCGGGCCTTCGCCGCCGTCATCGTCGGCCTGAACAACTACATCTCCGGCGGCGTGCATCAGCCCTCGGCGATCGAGGTCGAGAGCAGCGTCGACGGCGTCACCTTCAGCAAGGCGCAGACCTTCTCGCTGGTGGCCAAGACGCTGCCGAAGATCCCCGACGGCAAGCGCGGCGACGTGAAGTTGCAGCTCTCGCTGCCGGAGGGGCGGTTCTTGCGTTTGCGCTTCACCCGCGTCTCGTGGACCTTCGTCGACGAGGTCGTCTTCGAATAGGCGACGAGGTCGGGTCGAGGCTGCGCCTGCGACGGACCGCAGGGGGAGTATGCGACGAGGGGAGAATCGAGCCGGCGCGTGGGCGCGCGCAGCGGCGGTGCTGGCAGCGATCGGCCTGTTCGGCTGCGGCGGTGCCGGGCCGATCCGCAAGATCGACGGCGTCGCGGCGACCGAGGTGCCGTCGATCGAGGCGGTCGGCGGAACGGTCGGCTCCTTCCGGGCCGACGACGGTGTGGCGCTGCGCTACGCCAGCTTTCCGGCACGGGGCACGCCGCGCGGCAACGCCATCGTCGTCACCGGGCGGACCCAGTTCATCGAGGTCTACCTCGAGCAGATCGGCAACCTGCGCGACCGCGGTTTTGCCGTCTGGGCGATGGATTGGCGTGGCCAGGGCCTCTCCGGCGGGCACCCCGAGGACGATAGGCACAAGGGCCATATCCACAGCTTCACCCGCTATCTTCGTGACCTGCGGCAATTCCGCCACGAGGTCGCGCAGGCCGGTCCGGGGGGATGGCTGCTGCTCAGCCAATCGATGGGCGGCGGGCTCTCGGTCCGCTACGCGATCGAGCATCCCGGCGATTTCGACGCCGTGGTGGTCGGCGCGCCGCTGCTCGACCTCGCCGCCGGTCGGACGCTGGTCCGCTTCGTCTCGTGGCGGGGCAAATCCGCGCCGCTCGACTACGTCGCCGGCGAGGGGGGCGGCTACGGCCAGCATCTGCGGGAATTCGACGGCAACCCCTTCACCCGCGATCGGCGGCGCTTCCTCCGCCAGCACGCCTATATCGACCGCGAGCCGAAGCTGGCCTTGGGCGCGCCGACCCAAGGTTGGATCCGGGCGGCGTGGATCCACGTCCAGCACTTCGACGCTCCCGCCTTCGCGGCCCGGCTGAAGACGCCGACGCTGATCCTCTCGGCCGAGGAAGACAAGCTCGTCAGCATCGCTGCGCAGGAGCGGATCGCCGCGCAGAGCAGCTTGGTCCGGCGCGTGATCTTGCCGGGGACGCTGCACGAGGTCTGGCTCTCCGACGACGTCAACCAGCGCCGGATCTGGGCCGAGGTCGGTCCCTTCCTCGACCGCCACCTGCCCCAGCCGAACGAGCGCCGGGAACCACTTGGTTGTTGTCCGCATGGGCGTTCTGCCCAGCGTTGAAAAACGCCACGCGGAAGATCGGTGTTTGGGCTCGACATCAGCGGTCGGCGCTGTCACTACGGTCGGACGCAGCGCGTGAGCCCGACCGTGCTCGCCAGCTTTCGCTCAATGTCGATGCCGTAGGCGAAGTTGAGCATGTAGATCTGGCCGGTCGCCGCGTCGCTCGTGCTGGAGTGGAAGGGGCCGCCCGGACCGTAGAAGAGCTTGCTGATCCCGGTCGCGCCCGCGGTGTGCAGCGAAACCAGCTCGCGCACGTTGGGTAGCCGCCAATCGGAATTGCCGTCGAGGACCAGGCCGTCGCAATAGGCCTTGGCTGCGGTGGCGGTGCCGGTCGGAGCCAGCGCCTCGGCCTCCCACAGCAGACCGACCGCGACGCCGCTCACCGTGCCGACGCCGTCGGTCGCGAGGCCGAAGAGGTCCTTGCCGAGATCGATGGTCTTGTCGGTCCGCACGCAGCGCCAGCCGATACTCCCCACCCCGGCAGCCGTCCCCGGCACCGACGCGCCCGTGGCGAAGTCGATCGCGAGCGTCCCGTTCAGCGTGGTCGTCGTCGTCCACAGCGCGAGCGTGCTGGCCTTGGCGAAGGCCGTCGTGTCGATGCGCGGCGCGCCGTCTGCCGCGCCGTAGTCGACCAGCGTCTGCAGCTCGACCAGCGTCGGCACCCGCCAATCGTTGGCGCCGCCGAGGACCAGCGCGTCGCACGCCTTGTTCGCGTCGGCGCTGCTGCCGGTCGTGGCGCTCACCTCGCGCTGCCACACGAGGCCGGTCTGGGTATCGACGACGGTCTCGCCGGCGATTTGGTAGACGCCCTTGGGCGTCAGCGGGCGCGGACCCCACGTCACCGTCTCGGCGGTGCAGACCGTGGTGCTGCTGCCACCGGCGTCGACCTCGACCGCCTCGTAGCCGAGCGGGCAGGGCTTCGCTTGGCACGAGCCGTCCTTGCAGCGGCCGTAGGGTTGGCCGCTGCACCAAGCGTCGTCGAAGACGGGGACGTAGAGGCAACCGGCCTGCGGGATGCAGAGGTCGGTGGTGCACGGGCTGCCGTCGTCGCAGTCGGCCGGCTTCGGGCCGGGGACGCAGACGGTTTGGACGCAGAAATCGCCGATCGTGCAGGCGCTGCCGTCGTCGCAGGTCGCGGCGCCGCTGGTGCCGTAGACGCAGCCGAGCGCCGGATCGCAGGCGTCGGCGGTGCAGGCGTTGGCATCGCTGCAATCCTTGGTCACGCCGACGCAATTGCCCTTGATGCAGCGGTCCGCGGTGCTGCACACGTTGCCGTCGTCGCAGGACAGCAGCGTGGTGCCGGTCGAGTCGAGCGACAGGTGGACGCAGCCGAGCGAGGGGTCGCAGCTATCGGCGGTGCAATCGTCGGCGTCGTCGCAGAGCACACCGCTGCAGGCGGCGCAGGTGCCGTCTTGGCTGCAGATCTGCTTGGGCTGGCAGGTCTTCGGATCGGCGCAGACCGTGCCCACCGGCAGCAGTGTCACCATGCACTGGCCGTCGGCCGGATCGCAGGCGGTGCTGCGGCAGGGCGTATCGCTGCTGGTATCGCAGCTGGTGACCTTGTCCGGCTTGCAGGTATAGGTCGCCGTATCGCAGATCATCGATTGAATGTATTGATCCGCGCCCTGCTTGCCGCTGCAGTCGGCGTCGGTGTAGCAGCCGCAGATGCTCTTGCCGGGCTTGCACACACCACTCGAGCAATCGTCCTGCGACGAGCAGGGGTTGTCGTCGGCGTCGCAGACCGCGCCGTTGCTGCGCGGGACCATCTTGCACGCGCCCGATGCAGGCTGGCATTGCGCGTGGATGCAGGGGCCGTCGGCGTTGGTCGGGCAGACCTTGACGGTCGCTGGGTTGATCTCGCAGCTGCCCTTTTTCTTGTTGCAGAAGAGGGTGCCGTTGCAGAAGTTGCCGTCCTCGAACTTGGCGCAGTTGGCGTCCTGCGTACATTGCGCCACCGAGGTGCCGGGCTTGCACGACCCCGCGGTGCAGGCGTCGCCGACGGTCTTGCTGTTGCCGTCGTCGCAGGGCGTACCGTCCGGCGCGGCGTGGACCGCGCAGCCACCGGTCTTCGGATCACAGGCGGCGACCTCGCAGGCATGCGCGGGCTTGGGGCAGTGGACGACGCTGGCCGGGTTGCGACGGCAGGCGTAGGGCCATTTCGCGGTATCGCAATAGAGCGTGCCGTTGCAGACGTTGCCATCTTCGTGCGGCGCGCAATCGGCGTTGACGGTGCATTGGCACAGGCTCGTCGCCGCCTTGCACGCGCCGCCGGAGCAGGTCTCGCCGGCGGTGCAGCTGCTGCCGTCGTCGCAAGGGGCGCCGTCCTTGACCGGGACGTCGACGCAGGCGCCGGTGAGCGGCGCGCAGACGTTGGTCATGCAGCTCCCGGGCAGGCTGCCGGCGCAGGTGACGACGCTCGACGGCACGATCGCGCAGACGCCCTTGGCGCCGGAGGTATCGCAGAAGAGGGTGCCGTTGCAGGCGTTGTCGTCGTCGAAGACCGCGCAATCCTGGATGCTCTCGCAGGGGCAGGCGTTCGCTCCACCGGCGCACGAGCCCTTGCCGTCGCAGACCGTGCCTTCGGTGCAGGGGTTGTTGTCGGCGCAGGGCTCGCCGCCGGCGGTCGCGGCGTGGGTGCAGACGCCGGTCTGCGGGTCGCAGGCGTCGACTGTGCAGACGTTGTCGTCGTCGCAATCGACCAGAGTGAGGGCCTTGCAGTTGCCGCCCTGGCAGATCGCCGTCGCGGTGCACGGCGCGTCGTCGTCGCAGGGCTCGCCGTCGGCCAGCGATTGCGGCTGGCAGACGCCGCCGACGCAGACGTTGGCGAGGCAGGCGACCGTTCCCTGCGGACAATCCAAGGAGGTCTTGCAGGCTGGAGCGGCGTTGTCGCCGTCGGGCGCATCGCCCGGATCGCCGCCGTCTTCGGCGTCGAGGCCACCGGCGCTGTCGACGGTCGCGTCGTCACCGGAGGTCTCGCCGGCATCCACGCCCGCCGCGTCGGCCGCAACGCTGGCGACGTCTTCGCCGCTGGTCTGGCCCGCGTCGGTCCCGCCGTCGCTGCCGCACGCGGTGCTCAGCGTCAGGATCGTGAGCAGCCAGAGCCCGGTTCGGAGGACGCGAAGGGGGGCGGTACGCCTGTGATCGGATTGCTCATCGTCGCCTCGATCCGCCGATGGGGCGCGGACTCGAGGCCGAAGAGAAGCAGATTGGGCGGGCCATGTCGACGGCGGCGACGCGGCCGGCGTCATCGGCTGGGCCGGTGTTGCCGTGCACCAACCGGGGGCTCAGCGCCTTTCGATCGTGGCTCGAATCGAGCGGAAATCCAGCAACCTGCGGACTGTGCTTAGGTGCAAGGATGAAGTATGAGCACCTGGAATCAGTTCCGGCTGGAACCAGTTCCGGAACCAAGTCCCCGCTCGTGAGGAGAATGCAATGAGCCAGCTTCCACCCTGTCCGGCCTGCGGGTCCACCTATGCATACGAAGACCGAGATCTGCTCGTCTGTCCGGTGTGCGCTCACGAGTGGCATCCGGGCGCGACGACCGAGGAGGCGCCGGCCGCCGTCGTCATCACCGACGCGTACGGTACGCCGCTGCAGGACGGCGACACCGTCACGGTGATCAAGGACCTCAAGATCAAGGGCTCGTCGCAGGTCGTGAAGGTCGGCACCAAGGTGCGGAACATCCGGCTGGTCGGCGGCGACCACGATATTGACTGCAAGATCCCCGGTATCGGCGCGATGGCCCTGAAGTCGGAGTTCGTGAAGAAGGCATGAAATCAGGCCTCCCCCGGCCCGATCGGGGCGCCAAAGATGGTCTCGCCGTGCTGGAGCTGGCGCGCCGGCGGCGTCACGCTGAGGAATCGAGGACGTTCGTTCCTCTCGTCGCTCTTCCCCGTCACCGTTCGTCCGACGACGGCCAATACGGCCAACGCCGGGCGCGCGCTTCGAACGCAAGGTCGCGCCGCATCGGCAGCAACGCCCGAAGAACCGCCCACCGCACCGCCGGCAGCCACGGCGAGGCCGCCATCGCGCGCTCGAGCAGTGCCCAGCGGTCGGCGTCGGCGCCCGCGTCCCCCGGCAGCTCCGCCGCGCGCCGCAGCCAGCCGGTCGCGACGAAGGCGGCGTCTTCGCGGTGCAGGCGACCGCGGAGGGCGGTCGGCAGCCGCCCCGGCCCGCTCGCGGCGCTGCCGTAGAGCCAGAGCGCGACGTGGGTCTGCGCCAGCGCCTGCGGCCAGGGCTGGACGTAGGGAGCGCCGGCGTTGGGGTCGACGACGCGTGCCGAGCCGGAAGGTGCGCCGCGGCGCGAGGCGTGGACGGCGTGGGCCGGCGATGCGGCGGCGGCCTGTGGGTCCGCGAGCACGCGGCGGACCACGATCAGCTCCGCCCCGCCGGCGCCGAGCGCCTCGAGCACGGGAAGGTCGGGCGCCAGCGCCAGCACACCGACGCCCTGTGCGCGCAGCCATTGGTGCAGGTCGAAGACGTCGGCGCCGTCGCGGTGCATCGGCAGGGCGCGGGCGATGGCCCTCCCGTCGACGTCGCGGCCGAGGCCGGCCAGGGCGCTCGCCGCGGCGCGGGGCAGGCAATCGGGCGTTGCGGCGGCCAGCGCGCAGCTCGCGACCAGTGCGGAGCTTGCGACGAGCGCGACGGTCAGCGCCGAAAGCGCCGGCGTGAGGGTTCGACCGCGCTTCAAGGGCGAACGCTGGCGTGGACGCAATAGCCGCCGGCGCAGCCGCTGCCGCCGCCGAAGCCTTGCTCGGAGACGCGGTAGCCGCCGCCGAAGCTATCGGCCGCGCCGAGGAAGGCGCCGTGGACCTGCCAGCCCTTGGGCGGCTTCGCGACGCAGGCGCCGGCGCTGCAGTCCTTGCCGGTCTTGTCGCAGTCCTCGCCGGGCAGGAGCTTGGTGCCGGTCGCGTCGCAGGTGGCGACCTGGGCGCCGGCACAGCTCGACGCGCCGGGCGTGCAGATGGTCGCGACGCATTCGGTGCCGACGCAGGCGGTGCCCGTGCCGCAAGGCGCTTCGCCCCAGCCGCTGCCGTCGGCCTTGCAGGTGGCGAGGGTCGCTGCGTCCTTGCAGAGCGCCGCGCCCGCGGTGCAGGACTTCGCGACGCAGGCGCCGCCGAGGCAGAGCTCGCCGGCCTTGGCGCAATCCTCGCCGTCCTGCCAAGTCGTGCCGCTGCTGTCGCAGGTGCGGATCTTGCTGCCGTCGCACGCCACTTCGCCCGGCGTGCAGAGCAGGGCCTTGCAGCCATTGCCGACGCAGAGCTGGCCGGTGGGGCAGGGCGTCTTGCTCCAGCCGCTGCCGTCGGCGGCGCAGATCGCCAACGTGCCGTCGTCGCAGAGCGTCTGGTTCGGGGTGCAGGCGAGCGGGACGCAGAGCGTCTCGTGGCAGCGCTGGCCGGATTTGCAGTCGTCTGCCGAGACGCACTCGACGCAGCCGCCGAGCAGCTTGTCGCAGACCTGGTTGCTGCCGCATTCCTTCGAGGAGGCGCAGGGCGTCGGTGGTGCGATGCAGGAGTGCGCTTTGCAGAGCTGACCGCTGGGACAATCGGCGGGAGCGAGGCATTGCACGCAGAGGCCGGCTTGGCCGTCGCAGACCATGTCGAGCGCGATGCATTGTTTGTCGGATTGGCAGGGTGTCTCGGGGATGCAGGTGCCGCCGATGCAGCGGTCTTTTTCGCCGGGGCAATCCGCCGTCGTGGTGCAGCCGGCGGTCGTGGTGTCCATGGTCGCCGCGTCGTCGTCCGCCGCGTCCGCGCTACCCGGGTTGGCGCCGTCGTTGGTCTGGGTGACGTCGGTGGTTGCGGTGGCGTCGGACGTGGCGGTGTCGCCGGCAGCGTCGCCGGTTTGCGGATCGTCCTTGCTGCCGCAGCCGACGAAGCCAAGCAACAACACGAGAAGCCAACAGCAGGCGGGGGAGAGGACGTTCATGGGATCAGAGTCCACAACACATCACGGGGAGGCTCGTGCCAACGCAGGGTTTGCTTTCGATAGCTCCGTCGGGAGTCATCGCGCGCCCTCCATAGCCACTGGAGAGTGTGAATGGAGAGCCGTTGCTTCCGGCGCAGTTGATTGCGCCCGACGGCGCAAACCGCAAGCTCCACCCATTCGGATTGTTTCCGCTGCCAAAGAGCCACGCCGTCGCCTGGGGCCGCGGTTCCGGGAACATCCGCTCGATCATCTCGGTGCTGCAGATCCGCGAGGCCCCATATTGTTGCGCACATGCATTGGTGAATACGTGGTAGCCACCCTTTGGATCGGACTGGAACGAAGCAGAAGTAATTCCATGAAACTTGATCGTAGCCCCACCGCCACCACTGCCCAACCCGGCGTGTGTATGCAACGCATCGGCGTTCCCACCCCCCGTCAGCGTCTTCACCTTCGCGCTGTCCAACTCGTCGCCAGCGCCCGGACCGAAGTCGACGCTGCCGGCCTTGAGCGCCTTTCCGCCGAGGTCGACGTCGGCGTCGAACTTCATCTTCGCCACGCCGACGCAGCCCTTGCAGTCGACGTCCGCCGCGACGACGGCGCCTTGCGCTTCGAGGGCGTAGGGGACCGCGCCGATGCGCTGCCGCGGCAACTTCGTCTGCGCCGGACCGACGGCGACCTCGCTCCAGAGGTTCTGCTTGGCGTGGACGGCGTCGGCGCAGGCCTTGGGCAGGGTGATGGAGAAGCGACCGCTGCCGGCGGCGGCTTGGGTCTTGGCTGAGGCGCAGACCGCGGCGCCACCGCTGACGGCGTCGTAGAAGGTGACGAGCACGTCGGTTGCGGCGGCCGGGGGCTTGCCGTCGGTGTCGGTGACGACGCCGCCGTAGGTCAGGGCGCTCTCGCTCGGGACGCCTTTGGCCACGGCTGTCCCGATCCAGACGCCGGCGGCGAGGGCGAGCACGACGGCGAGGCCGGTGAGGGTGGTCTTGTGCGACATCGCGGGCTCCTGCGGCTGAGGTTGGCCCGAGTCTAGCGGCTGATGTGGCCGGCGGCCAGTGTGTTTCGGCGCCTCGTGACGCCGTTGGGGCCTAGCTTGAGGGCAGGGCCGCGGCTTGCGGCGTGGGGTGCGGCATGTGGAATTCGCGTGGCGGATGGGTGGCCGGACTCGGCGTGGTGCTGTTGGCCGTGGTCTTGGCGGCGGCCGGTTGCAGCAGCGGCGGTAGCAGCGGCGGCGACGGCAGCAGCAGCGGGGACAGCGGCGGCGACAGCAGCAGCGACAGCAGCGGCGGCGGCGACGGCGGCGGCGGCGACAGCGACGCGGGCGGCGGCGTCGACGGTGGACCGGTGGAGGTCGAGCCGACGTTGATCGACGAGCAGGCGATCGGCCCCGAGGGCGGCACGCTGCGCAACGTCGACAATAGCGTCACGATCCAAATCCCCGCCGGTGCGTTGGCGACGACGACGACGTTGCGGCTGGAGCAGCTGCTGCCCGCCGCCGGCAAGGTCGATACGGTCGCCGGCGACGCTTGGGTGGTGCCGAGCCGCCGCTATCGTCTGACGCCCGCGGTGACGACCTTCGCCAAGCCGGCCTGGATCAGCGTCCACATGCCGGCCTCGGCGATGCCTTTCGCGGCGACGTTTCACGATATCGGGATCTATCGCCACGAGGGCGGTGGGTGGTCGCTGATCACGATGGACCCGCCGTACGGCATCTTGAAGTCCTACCCGCCCGAGCTCTGGTGCAGCGGGACGACCGACCGCGCCGGGGAATTCGCCGCGCGCCTGCATCCTCCCTACGACAAGGCCCCAAAGCTGGTGCAGATCGGCGCGGCCACCGCCATCTCGACCGTTGACGGGCCGCTGCTCGAGGTGCAGGCCAACGGCGTGCAGAGCATCTGGGGGCAGGGCTTCGGCTGGGATCCGAGCAAGGTCGAGATCCAGGTCGGCACCCAGACCTTCCCGGCGCAGTCCGGCCTGCGCGTGCGCGCGGCGGCTCCGCTGACGCGTGGGCGATGGGCACACGGCGCTCCGCAAGGGGCTCCGGGATCCGGCTTGCCGTAGCTTCAGAGACAACGACCGTCGTGCAAAATCGCTCGCCATCCCAAGCGCTTTGGGACCGAAGCATCCCCCAGATGGCGTGCAGCAGCTTTCGCATCACCGCCACGACCGCCTTCATCTTCGGCTTGCCGCGCGCGACCACGACCGCGCCGAATCGCTCGGTTGGCTCAGCAGCGCTCCTCGCGGTCGTCATCCTGGTGCGCCGGTGTGTTTCTTGACGTCGTCGCAGATACGCGTTGCCCGCACGGCTGATACGCGGCGCCTTGTCGATCGACGTGCCCGAGCGGTGCTCGCGCACGTCCAGGCCGGCGTGCGCGGTCCATTGCTTCGCCGTCATGTCGGCCGGCAGCACGGCCAGTTCGCTGAGCAGCTGCACCGCGCTCACCGGACCGACGCCCGGGATCGTGCACAGCAGCCCGAAAGCCGCCGACAGCGCCTGGTCCGCCGCGATGACGTCGAGACACGCTTGCTGCAGCGCCTCGATCCGGCGTTCGCCGTGCTCGATGGACGCACCGATGTCCTGCTGCACCACCGCTCCGAGCGCGGACGCCGCCTCGGTCCGCGCCAGGCGTGCCTTGTCCGCAGCGACGGTCTTGCGCACCGAGACAGCGTGCCGGCAGATGCTGCGCAGCTCGAAGACCGGCGCGCTCGCCGACCGCCACGCGGTCGAGCAGGCTCGCCGCGGCACAGTGCGCGAGTACGGGCTCGGCCTCGGATATGGGGTCGAACAGGCCCGGTTCGCGGTCGATGATCTCGTGAATCAGGCCCAGGCGCTGAATCCGGCGCAGGATGGCGCAACGCGCGCGGCCGAGCAGTTCCTCGACCTGGCGCTGCGTCGGTGGCGGCAATGCGACGAAGCGCGGGCGCTCGCTGCCTGCCACCGCGACGTAGACGCCGTCCAAGAAGATCGTATGGAAATCCGGGTTCAGCCGGAGGCCGTCGCCGAAGCGCTGGATGCCGGTGAAGCCCGCGCAACGAGCGTCGTGCAGACCGGCAGCGCGGGCGCGCTTGCGCTTGCTGGCCGTCAGCGCGGCAATCCAGGTGCTGAGGATTTCACTGAGCAGCGCGGAGTCGAAGGCGACGCGGTAGCGCAGCGCAGCCGGCAGCGTGAGGACGTATTGCCGCACGCGCTGCCGGGGCAAGACCTCGTCACAGAGGCGCGCCGCCTGGTCTGCCATGCGCCGGCCGTCGCAGCTCGCGCAGAGGGTGCGGACCTTGCAGGACCCACGCGATCCGCATCGCTCATTTTCTTCGTCAATACCGATTGATGGAAGCGAATTGGACAGCAGTGAGGTCCGCGAGTTGGTCGTCCGATGACTGGCTTTCGCTGCTCAGGCTTGGTGGAGTTCAAGCTCTCTCCCCGCTACAGCGGGGAGAGATGCCGAAGCCGAAGGCGAAGGCAGTGAGGGGTGAAGCAAGGAAGCGCGCCCTTGGGCGCTCGACTGTTGCTTTGCGGCGTGCCGAACGGCACTCGATTCTCCGATGTCCCCTCTCTGGGCCTCCGGCCCATCTCTCCCCGCCAACGCGGGGAGAGAGCTTCGAAACGCTCGGAATATCGCGATAGAAAATGACTTTGTGGCGATCCGCGTCATGTGGGCAGGAGAAGGGCAGCGCAGCTGCGGGCCTACCCCCCAGCCCATCGGATGAGGCCCCAGACCAGCGCCCCGAGCTCGTCGAGCTCCGCCACGAGCTGCGCCGCCTTCTCGCCATCGCCAAGGCCGCTCGCCGCGACGATCCGCGCCGCCGACTGCGCCTCGCGAACCGAGCCATAGGCGATCCGCAGGTGGTGCAGCCGATCTCGCCCGGTGCGGCCCAACCCCTCGGCGAGGTTGAGCGGGGTCGAGAGCGCCGCACGAGTGAGCTGATCCGACAGGCACCGCACCGCGGGCGGCAGCGTCTGGCCCACCGCAATCGCGAGACCCGCCGCGCGCTCCGCGCACCGCCCAGCAACCAACGGCCGGCGCAATCCTCCACGTTCCACATGACCCTCCGACATCGAAAACCTCCCTCCGGGCCCGGCCCCAAGGCCGTGTGTGCCGCCCGACGCAGGCCAGTTCCGCCGGGGCGCAAGCGCCGAGCGTCAAGGGCGGCGCAGCCGGCGAAGCGAACCCTTGCGCTCGGCGCTGCCCCGGCGAGAACGGGCCGAAGTGGGCGGCGCACACGGCCGGCACCAGGAACGGAGGTGGGGTTTGGGTAGGGCTTTGGTGGGCAGTTGCTGGTGCTGACGCTGACGCTGACGCTGACGCTGTTGCTGTCGCTGACGCTGTTGCTGTCGCTGTCGCTGTTGCTGTCGCTGTCGCTGTTGCTGTCGCTGTCGCTGTCGCTGCTGCTGTCGCTGTCGCTGTCGCTGCCGCTGCCGCTGATGCTGCTGCAGCCGCTGCTGTCGCTGCTGCTGCCGCTGCCGCCGCTGCCGCCGCTGCTGTCGCTGTGGCTGTCGCTGTGGCTGTCGCAGATGCTGCGTTCTCGCGTTTTCCGGGGTGATCCGAGTCCGTGCGCGCGGTACTCGCGCCCAGTGGAGGCCAGATTGATCAGCATGTGTTCTTGGACTGGCCCCGCCGCTGACGCTGATGACTCAGCTACCGCCGATGTCGTTGGCGATGGAATTTGGTTCCCAACCAATTCACCAGCACGACCAGCGGGCAGGCCTCTTTCGGCATCGAGCTGCCGCGGATCGCCTCCACCTCGTCCGATACCGTCAAGGTCGGCAGCGACGTCTGGGTCAAGGGCAAGTTCTTCGGCAACAAGCCCGGCACCGTCAAGGTCGGTGGGCAGCCGGTGACGGTCACCTGGACCGGCTGGAAGGACAACCAGCTCAGCTTCGACATGCCCAGCTTTCCGAATACGGCGAAGGTCTCGATCCGCGTCATCACCGCCGATGGCGCCAAGACCAACGAGGTCTTCGTCACCATCGTCGAGTAGGCGGCCGGGCCGACGGACGTCGCGCGCACGCCGCGCCCGCGGCCCGAGCCGCCCTCGCTACTCGACGCCCGGCCGGTTCAACGCGCGCAGGATCCACAGCGGGCTCAGCAGCATCAGCACGAACCACAGCAGCACCAGTGGGCTCCGCGTGCGGTGGCCGACGCCGCCGCTGTAGCTGCTCTTCTCGGTGCGGATCGGGTCACTCGGCGGCGGCGTCCAGCTCGTGCCGGTCTGCATCACCACGCCCTCGGGTAGGGCCGGATCGCCCGGCTTGTTGCCCAAGATCGCAGCGTCGATCAGCTCGAGCTGCGCCGTCGGCACCACCTTTGGCACCCCCGATTGCTCGTCGAGAAGCTCGATGCTGGCAGCGGAGGGCGCCGACTTGAACCGCGGATCGGAGAACTGGCTGGCGCCATAGGGGAACGGCGCGCTGAGGTAGCTGGGTGCGTCGAGGACCCAGCTGCCGTAGCCGGAGATGGCGAGCCGCACCGATTTGGCCGGATACCAGCCACTGTTGCAGACCGCGTTGATGAAGGCGTGGTGGTACGAGCCGACCGGCGGCAGCTTCGGGTTGAAGCCGAAGACGGGATCGCGGTCCATCTCGTCGGGCGAGATCAGCATCACCAAGCGGGTCAGCGTCGGCTGCGATTGGATGGCCTGGATCATGGCCTGGATCGCTTCGGGGTCGATATCGGCGTCGAGCAGCGGGATGATCTTGGCGTCGATCGCCGCGCCGTTCACCGGATCGGCCGAGAGCGCGGTGGGGACCGAGGTCTGCATGATCTGCAGCTCGAAGTAGAGCTTCTGCAGATCCGAGCGCCCCATCTTCTCGGCCAGGTGCGTGACCTCCTCGAACACGGCGGCGATCTCGGGCGTGATCGCGATGCCGCTGATGCCGAGCGCAGTCACGAATTGGTCGACGGTCTTGACCAATGCAAAGAGCGGCTCGGTCGGCTTGGGCTGGACCAGCGGGTTGCCCGGAACGTAGAGGCCGTGCTTCGTTCCGAATCGCCCCGCCCGAAGCCACAGGCTGAAGCTGTCCTGGATCTCCAACTGCGCGGTCGCGCCCGAGAATTCGGTGGTGAACGCGTGGCCACCAGCCTCGTCGAACGCGGTCGAGAGCAGCTGCAGGTAGTTCGAGGCACCGGTCAGCCACGAGAAGCGCGCCAGGTTGGGCACGACGTGCAGCGTGTTGCGCGGCACGCCGCGGCCCTTGCCGGCGAGGTAGACCACGACGCTGGTGTCTTCGACCGCCGCGATCGAGGTCAGCCGCAGCGGCACACACGGCTCGGCGTCCGGCATCTCCAGGGCGATCGGGCGGATCTCCTGCACGCCGGCGCCGTTCTTCAGCCGCACGGCGAGGAAGACGTCTCCCTTGGCGACGTGTGAGGCGATGATCGGCCCGGCCGCCTCCGGCACCGCGTAGCCGTGGTCGTTGAGCCACTTCTGCAGCGCCTCGGGCTTGCTGCTCTCGATGATGTCGTAGGCGTAAGGGCCGGTCTGGTCGTGCTCGAGCAGGTCGACCTCGTGGTTGGCCGCCTCGCCGGAGACCGTGTCGGAGTCGGACAAGGTGCTCGCGACGCTGCCTTCGCCGCCACCGGAAGAGCCCGCTGGAGCGCCCGAGACCGTGTAGCTCGTCATGTCGCCGCCGCTGAAGCCGCAGCCACCGTTTTCGCGGTAGCCGTTGTTTTCGCTGCTGTGGTCGCTGGCGCTGGATCTGCCGCCGTCGTCGGAGCCGTCGACCACCGGCGGCTTGTAGATCGCGCAATTCTCGTCCTTTCGCGGCGTGACCTCGAAGCGCGGCGCCGTAGCCAGGTCGAGCCGGTCGAAGATCCACGAGCTGCCGGTGCTGACCTTGGGCTTGCTCGGCAGCGGCAGCACCCAGGCGAAGTCGTTGGCCGGACCGCTGTAGCGCACCTCCACCCAGACCCGCGTGACCTTCTCGGCAGGGTCCTGCACGAAGAGCACGCGCTCTGCCGTCTGCACGATGCCCGGCCCGGTCGCCGGCGGCGAACCATCCGGCGGCAGCGGCGCGAAGCAGCCACCACAGGCCCAGGCCGGAGCCGCCGACATCGACGCGACGAGCAGACCAAGCCACACACCGCACAGCCACGTGCGTCGCACGCGCTGCCGCATCGGAATCTTCTGCATGAGGTACTCCTACCCTGCCCCGGGTCGCTCCCCCAGCTTCCGCTCTCTTGTGTCGAAATATGTGCAGGAGTCGTGCCATCGCCCGTCAACGCGACACTGCGCCGCCGTGGCAGCGAGGGTGCCGGCGCATCTCTGACATGCGTGTCGCGGCAGACGCCGCCCGTGTGGGAATGCTCCACAGCGCGAGGGGCGTCGCGCCGTGGGGCCTCACCACGCCCGGCGTAGCGGTAGCCGGTGACGTCGGCGATCCAGCCGCAGCAGCCGCACGCGGTGAGGCCGACGCTCATCGTGCCGTGCGGGGTTTGCATCCGTCGGGGAGTGCGGGGCCGGCGCCGAAGAGGTCCACGGCCGGATCATTGCACGCTGCCTCGGGCGATGCCAAAACGCCCCGAGCCGCGGCCTCCCGGTCGCGCGGGAGTCCCTCGATGTCCGAATCGCCCTCCAACGCAGGCCCCGCATCCGCCCGCGTCTTCGATCCCGCGCCGCGCGCCGCCGGTGCGCTGTGGCAGGCGATGCGCGAGCGGATCTTGGTCCTCGACGGCGCCATGGGCTCGATGCTGCAGACCTACGACCTGCAGGAGGCCGACTTCCGCGGCGAGCGCTTCGCCGCCCACGACCAACCGCTCCAGGGCTGCAACGATATCCTGGCGATGACCCGGCCCGACGTCGTCCGCGACGTGCACGCCCGCTACTTCGCCGCCGGTGCAGATATCGTCGAGACCAATACCTTCGGCGGCACCCGCGTCGCGCTCGCCGAATACGGCCTCGGCGCGGTCGCCTACGAATCGAACGTCGCCGCCGCCCGGGTCGCCCGCGAGGCCGCCGCCGCCACCGAAGCCGCCGACCCGACGCGGCGCTGCTGGGTCCTCGGCGCGATGGGCCCGACCCCGCGCTCGGCCAGCCTCTCGCCCGACGCGATGGACCCCGGCGCGCGCAATATCAGCTTCGCCGAGCTGGTCCGCGACTACGCCGAGCAGGCGCGCGGGCTGCTCGATGGCGGCGCCGACGGGCTGCTCGTCGAGACCGTCTTCGACACGCTCAACGCCAAAGCGGCGCTCTTCGCCATCGAGCAGCTCTTCGCCGAGCGCGGTGCGCGTTGGCCGGTCCTGGTCAGCGGCACGATCACCGACGCCGCGGGCCGCACCCTCTCGGGGCAGACGCCGGCCGCGTTCTGGCAGAGCGTCAGCCACGCCCCGATCGCGGCGGTCGGGCTGAATTGCGCTCTCGGCGCTGCGGCGATGCGACCCTTCCTGACCGAGCTGGCCGAAGCGACGCCGCTGCCGGTGCTCTGCTATCCGAACGCTGGCCTGCCCGACGAGCTCGGCGAATACAACGACGACGCCTCGGCGATGGCCGCGGTCCTGGGCGATTTCGCCCGGCAGGGGCTGCTGAACCTGGTCGGCGGTTGCTGCGGCACCACGCCGGATCACGTCCGCGCGATGGCTGAGGCGGTGCGGGGCCTGCCGCCGCGGCACGTGCCGGCGCTCTACGCCGACGCGCCACCGCCGCCGCGTCGGCTGCACCTCTCGGGGCTGCTGCCCTTCGAGAAGACGCCCGAGATCCGCTTCGTCAACGTCGGCGAGCGGACCAATATCGCCGGCTCGCGCGCCTTCGCCCGGATGATCCGCGCCGGTGACTACGCCGCTGCGGTCGAGGTCGCCCGCGATCAGGTCGAGAACGGCGCGCAGATCTTGGACGTCAACCTCGACGACGGCCTGATCGACGGCCCGACGGCGATGGAGCGCTTCACCCGGCTGCTCTCCGCCGAGCCCGATATCGTCAAGATCCCGGTGATGGTCGACTCCAGCGACTTCGCGACCATCGTCGCCGGGCTGCAGAACCTCCAAGGCCGCTCGGTGGTCAACTCGCTCTCGCTCAAGGACGGCGAGGCCATCTTCCGCGAGCGCGCCGCCATCGTCCGCAACTACGGCGCGGCGCTGGTGGTGATGGCCTTCGACGAGCAGGGTCAGGCCGACACCCTGCCGCGCCGCGTCGCCATCCTCGACCGCGCCATCGGCATCTTGCTCGCCGACGGCTGGGCGCCCGAGGACATCATCGTCGACCCGAACGTGCTCACCGTCGGCACCGGCATCGACGAGCACCGCCGCTACGCCGTCGAATTCATCGAGGCCGTGCGCGAGATCAAGCGCCGCCGCCCGGGCGTGCTGGCGTCCGGCGGCATCTCGAACGTCAGCTTCGCCTTCCGCGGCAACGACATCGTCCGCGAGGCGATGCACGCCGCCTTCCTCAAGCACGCCATCGCCGCCGGCCTCGACATGGGCATCGTCAACGCCGGTCGGGTGCAGCTCTACGACGAGATCGACCGGGTGCTGCGCGAGGCCGTCGAGGATGTGCTCTTCGACCGCCGCGACGACGCCACCGAGCGCCTGGTCGAGCTCGCCGAACAGGTCAAAGGGCAGGGCAAAGGCCGCGCCGAGGCCGAAGAGGCGGCCTGGCGCAGCTTGCCGGTCGAAGGCCGCCTGGAGCACGCGCTGGTCCACGGCGTCGACAAATACATCGAGGCCGACACCGAAGAGGCCCTCGCCGCGCTGGGGCGGCCGCTGCTCGTCATCGAAGGGCCGCTGATGGCCGGCATGGCCGTGGTCGGCGAGCGCTTCGGCGCCGGCCGGATGTTCTTGCCGCAGGTGGTCAAGTCGGCGCGGGTGATGAAGAAGGCCGTCGCTTGGCTGCAGCCGGCGATGGAGGCCGAGAAGGCCGCCGGCGGGGGACGCGCCGCGGGCCGTGTCCTGCTCGCCACCGTGAAGGGCGACGTCCACGATATCGGTAAGAATATCGTGGGTGTGGTGCTGGCCTGCAACGGCTACGAGGTCATCGACCTCGGCGTGATGGTGCCGGCAGAGCGCATCCTCGACGCCGCCCGCGAACACGGCGTCGACGTGATCGGGCTCTCCGGCCTGATCACGCCGTCGCTGCACGAGATGGTGCATTTCGCCAGCGAGATGGAGCGCCAGGGCGTCACGCTGCCGCTGCTGATCGGCGGCGCGACGACGTCGAAGGTGCACACCGCGCTCAAGGTCGAGCCGGTGCGGCCGAGCGGCGCGCCGGTCGTGTGGGTCCCCGACGCTTCGCGCGCGCCTGGCGTGGTGACGGCCCTGCTCGGCGAAGAGCGCGCGGCGTTCGCGGCAGAGAACGCGGCCGAGCTCGCCGCGGTGCGGGCCAAACGCGCGGCGCGACCGGCGGCGAAGCTGCTGCCGCTCGAAGACGCCCGTGCCCGCGCCTTCGCAGCTGGTGCGGCTTCGGCGCCCATCCCCGCCCGGCCCGGGATCACGCCGATCGACGACGTCTCGGTGGCGACCCTGCGGGACTTCATCGATTGGACGCCGTTCTTCCAGACCTGGGAGCTGCGCGGCGCGTATCCGGCCATCCTGCAGGACGCGCAGCAGGGCGAGACGGCGCGGACGCTCTTCGCCGAGGCGCAGGCGATGCTCGACCGCATCGTAGCGGAAGGGTGGATCCGCCCGCGCGGCGTGGTCGGGCTCTTCCCGGCCTTCGCCGACGGCGACGATATCCGCGTCTATGCCGCAGAGCAGCCGGATCTCCGCCACCCGCTGGCGACGATCCACGGCCTGCGGCAGCAGCGGGTCGGCAGCGGCCCTCGCCTCGCGCTCGCCGACTACCTCCGCCCGCTCCCCGACGCCACCACGGCGACGAACACGGCCAACGTGGACGGCGCAGCCTGCGATTGGCTCGGCGCCTTCGTCGTCACCACCGGCCATGGCGTGCACGAGAGGGTCGCCGCCCTGCGCGCCGCGCACCACGACGACGAGGCGATCTTGCTCGAAGCGCTGGCCGACCGCCTCGCCGAGGCCTTCGCCGAGTGGTTGCACGCGCACGTTCGCCGCACGCTCTGGGCCTACGCCCCGGACGAGGACCTCGACAACGACGGCCTCATCGCGATGCGCTACCGCGGCATCCGGCCGGCACCCGGCTACCCGGCCTGCCCGGACCACCGCGGCAAGGAGGCGCTCTGGGCGCTGACCGACGCCGCGGCCACGACCGGCGTGACGCTCACCGAGAGCCTGGCGATGTGGCCGGCGGCCTCGGTCTCGGGCTGGTATTTCGCCCATCCCGAGGCGCGCTACTTCGGCATCGGCGCGATCGGCGCGGACCAGTTGGCAGACTACGCCCGTCGCCGCGGTGAGCCGATCGAGACGGCCCGGCGTTGGCTCGAGGGCAGCGTGGAAGTGGTGGGATAGGGTCTGCACTTCGTGTTGCCGGAGCGCGGGCAGTCGCCTACCGTGGCCAGGGGAGTTCGCAATGGTAGAATCGCCACATTCGAAGAATTCTCGGCCACTGATGACCGGGATTGGCTTCGCAGCGGACCACACGCTGGAACCGGCCGTGGACACGGGCGCCTACCGCGGCGTTGAATTGGAGTCGGACGTCACGGTCTTGTTCGGCCGCAATGCTGCTGGCAAATCCGTCCTACTCGAGGCAGCGGCCTTCGCGGCAGCTCCAAATGGAATCGAAACATTCGCAGGCGACGACGGCCGCTTCGTGCTGATCAGGACCCTTGATGGCGCGCAGGACTACTGGTACGGACTCTCTGCTTCGTTCGACTACATCGGAGAGTTCTTCCGCAGCGACACGAGCTGTTTGTGGACCAAGGACCTCGGTGGAGGAGCGACCGGCCTCGAACTCAACGGCAAGCAGAAGAAGGCGTGGCCGCGTCATGTGACGTTCCTGCACGATGGCGGTGCGGAATTGCCGAATGAAGCGGTGGGGACCCGCCGCCTCCTTCTCGGGGTGCGGCTGGTCCGTGCAGGCCTGCCACGCTACGGGGGACGAGAGCGCGTCCTCTTCACCCGGCGCAGCCAACGGGCGGGTCATCTTCGTGCAGGTGAAGCGGTGGCGTCGTGGGCATGCGATACTGACGATGAACGGGTCCGGCAGCTCGGCAATCGGCTCTGCGATTGGGCAGACCACGACGCGCCGGAGCGTAGAGAATTCGAAGCCGTCTGCCGTCGCATCGGTATTGATGGGGATCTCGCATTCGAACGTCGAGACGACTCCGCCGCATTCGCCGATATCGCAGTCTTGACTGCAGGTGGCGTGAATCTCGGCTACCACAGCGACGGCACGCTGCGGATCTATGAAATTGTAGCCAGTCTCGTCGATCCGGAAGCGACCGTCGTCCTCATCGATGAGCCGGAGACCGGCGTCCACCCCGGCTTGCTGCGACGGTTGCTCGCCGAGTTCGAGACTTACGCCAGCGAGAAGCAGATCGTGCTCGCGACGCACTCGCCGGAGGTCGTTTCTTGGGCCAACCCGAAGAGCCTGCGCCTCGTCACGTGGCAGGACGACCATCCCGTGGCTCGCCAGCTGACCGAGGACGAGCAGAGGCGCGTCGTCGCATATCTCGAAGATGACGGCGACCTCGCAGATTTCGTCTACCGGGGAGGCCTCGATGAGTCGTAGCCTCGGCATTCTCGCCGAGGACGCGACCGACATCGATGTCCTGAAGGTCATTGCCAACCGATACAAGCCGGGCGCCTTCTCGTTCAAGGTCCACCATGGGCGCGGCGCGGGCGAATTGCACCGCAAGGGCAGCCGGTGGATCGCCGACCTCCAGCGTCGCGACGTCCGCCATGTTGTCATCCTTCATGATCTCGATCGGGACCGCGGATCCGGAGAGCTTCACGACGAGAGCGACCTTCGACACCGTCTGCGCAGAGTGGTTGCGGATGCGACGCTCGAGCACCTGCTCTGCATCCCCGTCGAAGAACTCGAGGCCTGGTTCTGGTCGTGTCCGGACGTGCTCGCAAAGGTGGCGGGTCGACCACAGCGTGCACACCGCAATCCGCATGCCATTCGAGGACCGAAGGAACAGCTCGTGGCCCTTTCGCGTCGCGGTGGCAGGCGACCGCACTACTCGACCAACGACAACCGCGAACTCGCAGGGCTTCTCGATCTCGAACGCGCAGCGAGAGCATGCCCCGCGCTGCGTGAATTGCTCGCCTTTCTCGACTTGGCCGGCGAATAGACCGAGCGAGGGCAGCGTGGAGGTGGTGGGATGAAGATCGTCGTCTTCGGCGCGACCGGCATGATCGGCGCGGCGGTCTTGCTCGAGGCCTTCGACGATCCGCAGGTCACCTCGGTCCTCGCGGTCGGCCGGCGCCCCACGGGCCGCGAACACGCGAAGCTGCGCGAGCTGGTCCACGCCGACTTCCTCGACTTCTCCGCGGTGCAATCCGAGTTCGCCGATGTCGACGCCTGCCTCTGGTGCCTCGGCGTGCCGTCCTCCGGCATGAGCGAGGCCGACTACCGCCGCTTCACCGTCGAGATCACCGTCGCCGCCTCGAAGGCGCTGCTCGCGGCCAACCCGGCGATGCGGATGTGCTTCGTCTCTGGCGCGGGGAGCAACCGCGAGGGCAGGGCGATGTGGCAGCGGGTCAAAGCCGAGGCAGAGGACGCGGTGCTGGCGATGCCCTGGCGCTCGGTGCACTGCTTTCGGCCCGGCGCCATCCTACCCGAGCGCGGGGTGCAGTCGCGCGTCGCGCTCTACCGGGCGATGTACGCCGGCCTCGGCTGGGCCATCCGAGGTCTGCGCACCGTCGCACCCAACGCGGCCTCGACCTCGCCGCAGCTGGCGCAGGCGATGCTCGCCGTCGCGCGCCATGGTGAGGCCCCTGCCGTGCTCGAAGTTGCGGATATCCACGCCGTCGTCATCGGCGGAGGCATCGCTCAGCCCTTGGCGTAGTCGAAGCGCTCGCTGGCGACCTTGCCGTCCTTCCGGGTTCGAGCGCGCCGGACGCGCGACTGCGCAGGCTGGCGGCACGGTCGGGGCTGCTGCTACGATTCATTGCCAATTCGGTCCGATTCGCTGGCTTCGCGCTGATCTCCCTCGGGCCCTCGACGCCGGAGATGCGCTGTGCCCGCTCATCCAATCGACCACACGGTGCGCCCTGGGTGGCGCGCTGCGTTCCACGTCATCCTCGGCTGCACGCTGCTCCTGGGCGTCGGCTGCGCCGGCGAGCCGTCGTCGCAGGCCAATGCCCTCGACGCGGGCACCGATCTCGGCGACCTCGGCGCTGTCGACGGGGCCGTCGTCGACCAGGCGGACGGCGCGGACGTAGCGACCCGGGCGGCGTGCTCCAGCGACGGCGATTGCCCCTCGACCGGCGACGCATGCACGCTGCGGCGATGCCTACAAGGAGCGTGCGTCAGCATCGATCTGGAGGGCTTGCCGTGCGACGACGGCGCCACCTGCACCGTCGGTGACCGCTGCACGTCCGGGGCTTGTGCACCCGGGCCCGACCTCTGCGGCTGCCAGGCCGACGCGGATTGCGACGGCGACAAATGCCAGCCCGAGCGCTGCGACAAGGCCGGATTCCCGTGGCGCTGCGTCGCCGATGGCGCGCCCAAGGTCTGCGCCGACGACGGCCAGCCTTGCACCGCCGTCGCCTGCGATCCGAGCAACGGGAGCTGCGTCCACAGCCCCGCGTACGAGGGCCTCGGCTGCGACGACGGCGACCCGTGTACCGCGGCCGATCACTGCCAAGCCGGCACGTGCTCCGGCGCATCGACCGAAGCCTGCGTCTGCAAGACCACCGCCGATTGCGCCGCCTTCGAGGACGGTGACCTCTGCAACGGCACGCTCTACTGCGATACCAGCGGCCCCATCCCCGCCTGCACCGTGAATCCGGCCTCGGTGGTGGTCTGCGCCGCCACCGACGACACCGCCTGCAGCCACAACCTCTGCGCGCCGAAGACCGGCGTCTGCGCCATGACGCCGGTGGCCGAGGGCGAGGATTGTACCGCCCCCGGCGCCTGCAAGGCCGCCGCGTGCAAGGCCGGCAGCTGCACCCCGACCGGCAAGGACCTCTGCGCATGCGAGACCGACGCCGACTGCGCCAAATCCGAGGACGGCGACCTCTGCAACGGCACGCTCTACTGCGACCTCGCCAGCGGCCAATGCGAAGTCAACCCGGCGACCATCGTGCAATGCCCCACTGGCGCCGACACCGCCTGCCGCAAGAGCGTCTGCCTGCCTTCGAGCGGCGCGTGCTACGAAAAGGCCGTCGAGACGCTTCAGCAAGTCTGCGACGCAAAGGACCCGCAGCAATGCGCCTGGAAGCTGCTGCCGCCGGGGTCGCCGAGCAAGACGGTCGCCTGCGACGACGAGGACGCCTGCACCGCCGGCGATACCTGCGCCGCGGGCGTCTGCACCGCGGGCAAGACCAATACCTGCAAGTGCGGCAAAGACGCCGACTGCGCCACGCTCGAAGACGGCAACCCGTGCAACGGCACGCTCTTCTGCAATCCGCAGGTCGGCCAATGCCAACTCAACCCGGCGACCACCGTCTTCTGCCCTTCGGTGGACGATAGCGATTGCGTGCAGAACGCCTGCGATCCGAAGTCGGCGAAGGGGAGCTGCAAGCCGACCCCGGTCGAGCAGGTCGAGACGATCTGCATCACGCTCAGCGACGGTCAGGCGCAATGTCGACGCGAGATCCAAGCCGCCGCCGACCCGAACAAGAAGAATATCCCCTGCGATGACGGCGACGCCTGCACCGCCGGCACCACCTGCGAGGCCGGCACATGCACCGGGGGGGCCAATACCTGCAAATGCGCGACCGACGCCGACTGCAAGGGCCAAGACGACGGCAACCAATGCAACGGCCTGCCCTATTGCGACAAGGCGAGCGGCCTGTGCCAAGCCAACTCCGCGACCACCGTGGTCTGCAAGACCGCCGGCAACACCGACTGCACCAAGCTCGCCTGCCATCCGGCCAGTGGGCAGTGCATCCCGACCGCGGTGGCGCAGGCGAAAGAGGTCTGCAACCAAGCCGGGACCGAGTGTCGCTGGGAGGTCAAGGCGCCGGGCGAGCCGATGCCCCTGGTCGGCTGCGACGACGGCAACGCCTGCACCGCCTCGGACACCTGCTACGGCGGCCTCTGCCAAGGCGGCGCGTCGATCTGCGAATGCCAGCAGGACGCCGATTGCGAGGGCAAGGACGACGGCGACAAGTGCAACGGCACCTGGTATTGCGACAAGAGCGCGGGCAAGCAGCCGAAATGCACCTTCAACCCCGCGTCCGTGGTCAACTGCGGCCAGCAGCCGCCGGGGAGCTGCGCCAAGAAGGCCTGCGATCCGAAGACCGGCAGCTGCGCCCTGCAGGCAGCCAACGAAGGCAAGCCGTGTGACGACGGCGACCCCTGCACCGCGCCCGACGTCTGCGCTGCCGGCTCCTGCGGCGGGCAGGCCAACCTCTGCGACGACGGCGACCTGTGCACGACCGACGCCTGCGTCGCCGGCAAGGGCTGCACCCACGGCAAGGCCAATTGTCAGGACGGCAACGCCTGCACGCTCGACCTCTGCGACGGCAAGACCGGGCAATGTGCCTTCGACGCCAAAGCGCAGGACGACAAGCTCTGCGACGCCGACGGCGACCCCTGCACGCCGACCGACCGCTGCCAAGCCGGCGCCTGCAAGGCGGGGGCGCCGGTCGTCTGCAAGCTGCCGACCGGGCCGTGCGAGAAGGCGACCTGCGTCGCGGCGAGCGGCGGCAGCGGCTTCCAATGCGTGGTGGTCGCCGAGGGCGACGGCGCGCCCTGTGCCGATGGGGCCGGCTGCACCGTCGGCGCGACCTGCAAATCCGGCGCGTGCTCGGCCGGGGCCAAGCCTCGGCTGCTGCACCTCGATCGCCAGGTCGCGGGATGGAGTGGGGCGTTGCAGGGCGTCGCCGCGCTCGAGCAGGGCGACGTCCTCGCGGTCGGTCGGCTGTGGCAGGGCGAATCGAGCAAACCCTCGGCCAGCGCGTGGTGGATCGAGCGTTTCGACCGCGCCGGCAGCGCGCTCTACGCCGCCGCCGGCAAGGCCGTGACGCCCACCTCGGCGCAGCCGGATCCGCAGGTCGGCGCCTGGGCGGTTGGCCTGCGCGACGACGGCGACGCCTGGGTCGTCGGGGCGGTGCGGGCGGCCGAGGTCGGGCTCAACGCGCGCGCCCTCCGGGTCGCCACTGCCGACGGCAAGACCATCGGCAGCACGGACGTCGGCGCCAAGGGCAGCGACGAAGCCGCCTTCGCGCTCGCCGTGTTGCCGGGCGGGGCGGCGATCCTGGCCGGCTCGCGTGACAGCGGCACTGGCCCGACGCCCTGGATCGCGCGGCTGACCGCGGCGGGCGGCTTCGTCTGGCAGGCGACACCCTTCTCCGGCAGCGGGCGTGTGGTCGACGCCGCCGCGGTGGCCGAGACCGGGGCTGCGCTGCTGATCGCCGACGGCACCGGCGCGAGCGCCGTGGGCCAGCTGCGCAGCGTCCTCGCCGACGGCAAGGCTGGGCCCCTCTCCGCGACCCTGCAGCGCACGGGAGGCTGGTCTCCGCGCGCGCTCGCCCCGGCCGCAGGGGGCTGGTGGGTCGCCGGCGCGACCACCGTCACCGCCGGCGCGACGACGACCTCGCGGCCGCATTGGGCCCGGCTCGACACCGCCGGCAGCGTGCTGTGGCAGCGCGTCGGTGAGGTCGAGGGCGACGCCGCGGCCATCGCGGTCGACGCTGCGGGCGCGGTCCTTGCCGGCTCACGCAACGACTCGGGCGGCAACGACGACGCCTGGTGGGCGCGGATCGACGGCTCCGGCAATCGGCAATGGCAACGCACGGCCGATGGCGGCGCCGCCGACGGCCTCGCCGGGTTGGTCCTCGCCGACGACGGCGATTGGGTCGCCGTCGGTCTGCGCGAGATCGCGGGCAAGCGCCACGGCCTGCTGGCGCGAACCGACGCGTTCGGCCACGCGAGCTGCGCCGCCGCGGGGGGCTGCGTCGGCAAGAGCGCCGCCGACTGCGGCGACGACAAGGCGTGCACCGCCGACGATTGCCACCCGAGCAAGGGCTGCCAGCACACCGCCGTCGACGACTTCGTCTGCGATCCGAAGGACGGCTGCTCGATCGACGGGCAGTGCAAGGGCGGCAGCTGCAACCCGGGCGAGGTCGGCAAGCTCTTCGCCAAAGCGATCGCCCACGCGCCAGGCTGGCATTTCGCCGGCGTCGCGCCGCTGGCCGGTGGTGGCTTCGCGGTCGCGGCGCATCAGGACGACTTCGAGGGCCAGCAGCCGCGCACGGCTTGGTTGGTCCGCTTCGACGAAGCCGGCAGCAAGGTCGATGAATTCGAGATCTTCGCCAATACCACGAGCGGCAACGGGACCAAGGGCGTGCGGGTGACGGCGTTGGCGGGTCGGGCCGACGGCGGCTTCGCAGTGGGCGTCTCGCAGGTGCTGGGCGACGGCCCGCTCTCGCAACCGCGCCTGGTCGGCGTCGACGCCAAGGGTGCGGTGCAGTGGACCCACGTTCCCGGCTTCAAGCTCTGCGCCAACGGCATCGTCCAGCGCCTGGGCAGCTATCCGAACGGCGATCTCTACGATGTCCGGCTCTGCCCGAACGAGACGGGCTCCCGCACCCGGAGCTATGCGCTGCGGCGCAAGGGAACCAGCGGCGTCGCGGTTTGGGTCGAGACGCAGGCCCGCGTCGACCTGGTCGGCGGCGACCTCGACTTGCTGGATGGCGTGGTGGTCGGCACCGAGACGCTTTGGCTGGTGGGCGGCATCCACGGTGGCCTCGACGCCACGAAGGCGAAGCGCAACGGCGCCGCGGTCGCGTTGGACGGACAAGGCAACCGGCTCTGGGAACGGATCTACGCCGAGCGCGCCGCGACCCAGCTTCACGCGATCGGCGCGACGAGCGATGGCGCCCTGGTCGCTGTGGGCTGGCGCGACGATGCGGGGACTCGACGACCGTGGCTGCTCGGCCTCGGCGCCGAGGGCAAGGTGATGTGGCAGCGCGCGGTGATGCAGGGCCCCAGCACCGAGCCGGTGGCCTTGGTCAGCCTTGCCGACGGGGCGCTGTTGCTCGCCGGCACCCAGCGCAAGGGCCTGCTCGACGCCGCCTGGGTCGGGCGCTTCGACGCGCTCGGAGAGCTGGTGCGCGAGTCGACGTTCGAGGTCGGCCTGGTCGCCAGCGTCGCGCCACACAGCGCCATCGCGCTCTCTGACGGAACGGCGCTCTTCGTCGGCGACGCCAGCGTCGGCGGGTTGGCGCACGGCATGGTGGCGCGGGCCGATCGCTGGGGCCACGTCGGCTGCAAGGCGTCGGCTGGGTGCCTGCTGCAGACGCCGACCTCGTGCGACGACGGCAAGGCGTGCACGACCGATGCTTGCGCCACGGGCGCCTGCACCCACGCCACTGCCGCCTGCAGCGACGGCGATCCGTGCACCACCGACAGCTGTGACGCCGCCACCGGATGCGCGCACGGCAGCAGCGCGTGTGACGACGGCAAGCCCTGCACGGCGGACGTCTGCGACCCCCTCGAGGGCTGCGTCCACCTCGCGATCCCGGGCTGCACGGCGAACGATCCGTGCCAAGTGCCGAGCTGCGCGCCCGCGAGCTGCGACGGCGAAGTGATCGGCGGTCGGTGCCTCGCCGCGGCGTTCCTCGGCTACGGCAACCGCGACAAGGCCGTCGCCGGATGTGCTGCGACCGGCAGGGTCCTGGCATCGCTGCACGACGCGGCCGAGACGCACGAAGGCGCCCGCATCACCCAGGCTGCAAACGGCGACCAAATCACCAGCTATTGGACCGGCGGCTTCAAGCCCGACCTCGGCACGGCTTGGGCGTGGGCCGATGGCTCCACCGTCGACTACAGCGGCACCTCCGGCTACAAGCCGCTCTCACCCTCGGACGCGCAATACTTCGCCATGTCGATCCACGTTCAGGTCTCGACCGACGCGTTCACGTCGTATTGGCAGGTCGGCAACGCCAAGTCCAACCTCAGTGCGATGCCCCTCTGCGTCGGGATGCCCAAGGCGAGCTGCACGACCAAGGCGGCTCCCGACGGCACGCCGTGTGGCTCCGGGGCCAGCTGCGCCGCGGGGGTCTGCAAGACGACGCCCTGACGCGCCGCGCTGGGGACCCGCGACCGCAGCGGGAGTTGTCCCGTCCGCTCACGCCTCGACCCGCGCCAAGGGCTCCCGTAGCCTCCGCAGCCCCATCGCAGGAGCTTCGATGACGACCGCCGCCCCACACCTCCGCCTGCTCACCGTGTGCGCAGCGACCGCCCTCGCCGCCGTTGCCGCGTGCAGCAGCCCCTCGGCGCCGAACGGTGGCGGCACCGGCCTGCCGGCATTCGACGCCGCCGGGCAGCTCGACACGGCGCAGGACGTGGGCTCCGAGACGGACACGGCCGACGTGGCGACCGGCGAGGACATCACCGACGCCGGCCCGGCCGACACCGGCGCCGGGGACGCCGGATCCGAAGACTCCGAGGTCGACGCCGGCCCCGCGTGCGTCGACCCCTGCGAGGCCGAGGGCCAGCTGCGCTGCGTCCCGACCGGCCCGGCAGCGACGCAGAGCTGCGGCGATCCCGACGCCGACGGCTGCTTCCAATGGTCGGACGCCACGCCCTGCGCCGCGACCGAGGTCTGCAAGGCCGGCGCCTGCGTGCCGAAATGCCCCGACCAGGATTGCACCGTCTCCGGCGCGAAGAAGTGCAGCGCCGACGGCAAGGTCGTGCAGTGCTTCGACTTCAACGGCGACGGCTGCCTCGCCTGGGGCGGTGCGACCTTCTGCGCCGCCGGCAAGGTCTGCGCCGAGGGGGCTTGTGCCGAGACCTGCAAGGACGCCTGCACCACCTCCGGCGCGACCCAATGCGAAGGCAAGGCGGTGCAGACCTGCGGCGACAGCAACAGCGACGGCTGCCTCGATTGGGGCACCGCCGCCGCCTGCGCCGCCGGACAGCTCTGCAGCAACGGCGCCTGCGTCGCCACCTGCAAGGACGAGTGCACCCAGCAGGGCGCGACGCAATGCGCCGCGGGCGGGGTGCAGACCTGCGACGACTACGATCAGGACGGCTGCCTGCAATGGGGCACCGCCACCGCCTGCCCGGTCGGCGAGGGCTGCTCCGCCGGCGCCTGCGCCAAGACCTGCAAGGACGAATGCACCGTCCAGGGCGCCACGACCTGCCAACTCGGCAAGATCGCGACCTGCGATGACTTCGACAACGACGGCTGCCTGCAATGGGGCTCAGGCGTGCCCTGCGGTGCGGGGCAGGTCTGCGCCGAGGGGGCCTGCGCCGCGAGCTGCACCGACGCCTGCACCGCCAAGGGCGCGACGCAATGCTCGCCGGCCGGGCAGGTGCAGACCTGCGACGACTTCGACGACGACGGCTGCCTCGACTGGGGTTCCGGCGTCGCCTGCGCGCAAGGCTCGGTCTGCAGCAACGGCGCCTGCGTCGCGACCTGCAAGGACGCGTGTGGCAAGGCGGGCGAGAAGCAATGTGTCCCCGGTAGCACGACGCAATGGCAGCAATGCGGCGATAGCGACGGCGACGGCTGCCTCGGCTGGGAGACGGCGCAGAGCTGCGGCGCGAACCTGGTCTGCGCCGGCGCCGGTGGCTGCGAGAAGACCTGCAAGAGCACCTGCGACAAAGCGGGCGCGGTGGTCTGCGAAGGCGACGCGCTGCGCACCTGTGGCGATTACAACAACGACGGCTGCCTCGAGCTCGGCACGCCGGTGCCGTGCGGCGTGGCCGAGGCCTGCGCGGCGGGCGTCTGCAAGCCGAAGCCGCCGCCGGCGAAGGTGGTGATCCAGGAGCTGCTCTACGATAGCGACGGCGCCGATACCGAAGTCTTCGTCGAGCTGAAGGGGCCGGCCGGCACCGCGCTCGCGGGCTTCTCGTTGGTCGGGATCAACGGCAACGGCGGCGTGACGTATGCGACCGTTCCGCTCGTCGGCAGCATCGGCAGCGACGGCCTCTTCGTCGTCGCGCACAGCAAGGCCACCGGCGCAATCGCCGCCGCGGCGGACCAGAAGGACGACGGCGTCGACTTGCAGAACGGCCCGGACAGCGTGCAGCTCCGCTTCGGCGCGCAGGTGGTCGACGCGGTCGGCTACGGCGCCCACGGCACCGGCCTGACCTTCGCCGGAGAGGGCAAGCCCGCGCCAGATCCGGGGCAGGGCCAAGGCATCGGTCGTGCTCCCGACGGCAAGGACACCGACGACAACAGCGTCGACTTCTACGCCATGACGCTGGCCACGCCCGGTGCGCCGAACCCGCCGCCCTGCACGCCGAAGAGCTGCGGCGACCTCGGCTACGGCTGCGGCACCGCCGACGACGGCTGCGGCAAGGTCCTCGATTGCGGTGGCTGCCCGACCGACAAGGTCTGTGGCGGCGACCACCAATGCGGCGACAAGCCCTGCGCGCCGAAGACCTGCAAGGACCTCGCGGTCGCCTGTGGGCCTGCGAGCGACGGCTGCGAGAAGACGCTCGACTGCGGTGGCTGCGGCAGCGGCCAGCTTTGCGATAAAGGCCAGTGCATCTGCAAGCCGAAGACCTGTGCCGACGTCGGCGCCGTCTGCGGCGAGGCCAGCGACGGTTGCGGCAAGACCCTGCAATGCGGTGATTGCCAGGCCGGGCAGAGCTGCACCGCCGGCCAATGCCTCTGCAAGCCGAAGACCTGCGAAGGCCTCGGCGTGAGCTGCGGCACGCCCTCGGACGGCTGCGGCAAGACGCTGCAATGCGGCAGCTGTGGCGACGGCAAGGTTTGCGGGCCGCAGGGGAGCTGCGATTGCGCGCCGAAGAGCTGCTCGGATCAGGCGCTGCTCTGCGGTGTCGGCTCGGACAGCTGCGGCAAGGCGCTCGACTGTGGCACCTGCGAGGCCGGCAAGCTCTGCGAAGCGGGCGCGTGCGTCTGCAAGCCGAAGACCTGCAGCGAGCTCGGCTGCGGCACGCACGACGACGGCTGCGGCAAGACGCTCGACTGCGGCGCCTGCAAGGGCGGCTGCGGCCAGGCCTGCCCGACGGGCTGGGCTGCCGATGGCGCCGGCGTCTGCAAGGGCGGCGACAACAAGGACGTCGACCTCTCCTACTGCACCGTGAAGGTCGCCGGTACGATCACCCACGACGGCCAGATTCCGCAGATCTCGCAGTATTGCTCGCCCTCGGTGAACAAATACTCGACCTACGTGCAGGTCGAACTCGAAGAGGTGAACCACGGCTACAAATACACCGTGGCCAATACCTGCGACAAAGGCGCGACCCAGGGCTTCGCCTGGTCGCGGGAGATCTACCCCGGCACCTACAAGGTCAGCGTCTACGGCACGACGAACTACGCCGACTTCCCGGTCGGCGGCACGCAGGTGATCCACAAGGCGCTGGTCATCGACAAGGACGTCTCGGGCCTGGTGCTCGACTACAAGAGCGTCGATGTCGCCGGCTCGATCCTGCACGACGGCGTCAAGCCGGCGATCTCGCAGTATTGCTCGCCGTCGGTGAACAAATACTCGACCTACGTGCAGGTGGAACTGCAGGAGACGACCTGGGGCTACAAATACACCTTCGCCAATACCTGCGACAAAGGCGCGGCGCAGGGCTTCGATTGGGCGCGGAAGATCTTCCCCGGCACGTACAAGGTCAGCGTCTACGGCACGACGAACTACGCTGACTTCCCCGTCGGCGGCACCCAGGTCATCGACCCGGCGATGGACCTGACGGCGAGCAAGGCCGGCATCGTGCTCGACTACAAGAGCGTCGACGTCGCCGGCTCGATCCTGCACGACGGCGTCAAGCCCGCGATCTCGCAGTATTGCTCGCCTTCGGTGAACAAATACTCGACCTACGTGCAGGTGGAGCTGCAGGAGACGACCTGGGGCTACAAATACACCGTCGCCAATACCTGCGACAAAGGCGCGGCGCAGGGCTTCGATTGGGCGCGGAAGATCTTCCCGGGCACCTACAAGGTCAGCGTCTACGGCACGACGAACTACGCCGACTTCCCGGTCGGCGGCACCCAGGTCATCGACCCGGCGATGGACCTGACGGCGAGCAAGGCCGGCATCGTGCTCGACTACAAGAGCGTCGACGTCGCCGGCTCGATCCTGCACGACGGCGTCAAGCCCGCGATCTCGCAGTATTGCTCGCCTTCGGTGAACAAATACTCGACCTACGTGCAGGTGGAGCTGCAGGAGACGACCTGGGGCTACAAATACACCGTGGCCAATACCTGCGACAAAGGCGCGGCGCAGGGCTTCGACTGGGCGCGGAAGATCTTCCCCGGCACGTACAAGGTCAGCGTCTACGGCACGACGAACTACGCCGACTTCCCGGTCGGCGGCACCCAAATCATCGACCCGGCGATGGACCTGACGGTGAGCAAGGCCGGCATCGTGCTCGACTACAAGAGCGTCGACGTCGCCGGCTCGATCCTGCACGACGGCCTCGAGCCGGCGATCTCGCAATATTGCTCGCCGTCGGTGAACAAATACTCGACCTACGTCCAAGTCGAGCTGCAGGAGACGACCTGGGGCTACAAATACACCGTCGCCAATACCTGCGACAAAGGCGCCGCGCAGGGCTTCGATTGGGCGCGGAAGATCTTCCCCGGTACGTACAAGGTCAGCGTCTACGGCACGACGAACTACGCCGACTTCCCGATCGGCGGCACGCAGGTCATCGACCCGGCGATGGACCTGAGCACGAGCAAGGCCGGCATCGTGCTCGACTACAAGAGCGTCGACGTCGCGGGAGCCATCTTCCACAACGGCAGCAAGCCGGCGATCTCGCAGTATTGCTCGCCGTCGGTGAACAAATACTCGACCTATGTGCAGGTGGAGCTGCAGGAGACGACCTGGGGCTACAAATACACGGTCGCCAATACCTGCGACAAAGGCGCCGCGCAGGGCTTCGACTGGGCGCGGACGATCTTCCCGGGCACCTACCAGGTGAAGGTCTACGGCACGTCGAACTACGCCGACTTCCCGATTGGCGGCACGCAGGTGGTGGTCGAGGCGATCGCCTTCGGCAAGTAGCTCACGCGGCGTCGGGCTGGATCAGATCACCGCCCACGTCACGCCCATCGCCCCGTCGTAGCCCGCCGGCCCGTCGCTGAACGGGATCGGCGAGACCTTGCCCGCCGCCGTCGTGCAGCGCGTCTGCACCTTCAGCACACCCGGGACGGCTTCGACCTCGACATGCCACAGCGTCCAGATATCGGCGCCGGGGGCGTAGCTGATGGTCGCGGGCTGCCAACCGCCGTTGCCGGTCTTGACCTCGACCTTGGTCACCGGGTCGAGGCCGCAGAAGGCCGTGCCGCCGATCTTCACCTTACCCGGCGCGAGGGTCTGCCACTTCTCAGGATAACGGACGAAGACGTTGGGATTGACGATGGCCGCGTTGTCCCAGCCGGCCGCTTCCCAGAAGCCCAGCTCGTCCTGTGCGACGAAGTTCATCTTGGTGATCCACTTCGGGCTCTTCATCCCGTAGCGACCGGGCACCAGCAGCCGCGCCGGATAGCCGTGCGTCTTCGGGATCGGCTCGCCGTTCATCTTCCAGACCAGCCAGGTCGGAGCACCCAGGTCCGAGGTCGGGATGCTCGTCGTGTAGCCGTCGGCGCCTTCCATCGCGATGAACGGCACGCCCTTGGGCAGCGTCACCCCGGCGGCGGCGAAGACGTCGAGCAGCGGCGCGCCGGTCCATACGGCGTTGCTGATCTTCTGCGCATGCTCGGCGGCGCTGATGCACTCGAGCGTGTGCTCCTTCTCCTTGCCGACCAGCCCCTCGAGCAGCTTCCAATCGACGCTGCCCAGCGCCTTGCCCTCGTGCGCGATGGCGATCGACCAGGATTCGGCCTCGACCTCCGGCGCGTAGGAATAGGTCGTGATGAAGTGGTACTCGTTCTTGGTGATGGGGGTCAGGACCTCTTCCGCGGTCGGGAGACCCGGCGGGTCGGTGGTGTCTGTGGCCGTGTCGGCTTCGGCGGCTGCGTCAGCGTCGGCGGCTGCGTCAGCGGCTGCGTCAGCGTCGGCGGCTGCGTCAGCGGCTGCGTCAGCGTCGGCGGCTGCGTCAGCGGCTGCGTCAGCGTCAGCATCTGCCGCTGCATCTGCCGCTGCATCTGCCGCCGCCGCCGCATCTGCCGCCGCCGCTGCATCTGCCGCCGCCACTGCATCTGCCGCCGCTGCCGCATCTGCCGCCGCCGCATCCGCGCCCGCCGCGCTCGGCCCCGCCACCTCACCGCAAGCGGCCAGGACAACTGTCGCGGCGAGGCCTTCGAGGACCTCGCGACGGGTGCGGGGGGTACCGGTCTGTGCTGTCATCGAAGCTCCTGCGCCGGGGGCATGGCCATCGGTCGCGCTCGAGAGAGCGTGCCGAAACTTCCGCAGATCCCCAAGTCAGGACGTGGTAACTCGGTCGACGTGACAGCCACGCGCCGGCACCGCCCGGGGGCGAGGGAGGAAGCGCACGATGGCGGGAGTGCTCGCGACGAGCTGGATCGATCGCATGGTCGCGACCGGCGACGCGCTGCGCCGTGGCGTCTGGCGTCCGCTGGCCCGGCTCGGGATCGTCCGTCGCGCCATCGTCGACCGCGATCTGCGCCTGCTCCTGCTCGCGGCCACCCACGGCGGCGTCGCTCTGCTCTTGGCCGCCGTGGCGCCGCTCTGGTTGCTCCTGCTCGGACCGCTGCTGCTCGGCGTGCCGCACGTCGCTGGCGATTTGCGCTACCTCGTGCTCGAGCCGCGGCTGCCCTGGCGGCGCGGCGGCCTGCTCGCGGTGCTGCTGCTGCTCGGGTTGATGACGGCGCACCGCGGCGCGCTCGCCCTGGGCTGGCAACCGAGCAGTGTCATCGGGCTCTCGGCGCTGGAATTCGAGCTCGGCCTGGGTGGCGCCTGCGTGCTGGCCGCCGCGCTCTTCGGCGCGGCCTCCTCGGCCCGGCGACGCCTGCTCGGGAGCGCCGCCGCGTTCGGGCTCTGCATCATGCTGCTGTGCTGGCCGCACCGCGCCTTCGTCGCCTTCGCCCACGCGCACAATGTCGTCGGGGTCGCGGTCTGGCTGCTGCTCGCCGCCGACGGTCCGCGACGCGGCGGACGCTGGCTCCTCGCCGGGCTCTGGCTCGGCGGCCACGCGCTGCTGCTCGGCGGCACGCTCGACGGCGTCTCTGCCGCGGCTGGGGCGTATTGGGCGCCGGCGAGTGGCCTGGACTTCGCCGCGATGGGGGACCAGCTCGCACCGGGCCTGGAGTGGCCGCACGCGGCGCGCTGGGTGCAGAGCTTCGCCTTCGGCCAATCCGTGCACTACCTGGTCTGGACCCGCCTGCTGCCGCAGCAATGCGATCCGCGCGCCGCGCCCTCGACCTTTCGCGCCGACCTACAGATGGCGCGGCGGGTCTTTCGCCGCGGCGGGCTGGCCCTGCTCGCCGCGCTCGGCGTCGGGCTGCCGCTGCTCGCGCTGGTCATCGGCGCGCGGGCCCGCGACGGCTACCTGCACGCCATCGCCTTCCACGGCTGGCTGGAGCTGGCCGCTCTGGCCGCCTGGGGCGTCGGGCGAAGAAGCGCGGCAGGCGCGGCGGTCAGACCAACCCCTCGCCCTCATTGAGCCAATCGTCGGCCAGCGAATCGGCGTGGCGCGGCGCCTTCGGCTCGGGCACGTCGTGGACCAGCACGGGGCAAGGCGCGTTGCGCACCATCCACTCGGTGACGCTGCCCATCGTCCGGGTATGGGTGGCGCTGCGGTCGAAGCTCGGCATCACCACGACGCCGGCCTCGGTCTGCCCCGCCCAATGGCAGAGCGCCTGGCCGATGTGGGCGTGCTCGAGCACGTGCGTCTCGGCCACAGCGTCGCCGAGGCGGTCGGCGCGGTGATGCAGGAAGACGGTCATCTTCTCGCGCGTCTCGGCCTCGATCTCGGCGATGGCCTCCGCGCCGAGGCCGGCGGTGGCGGCCGGATCGTCGCGCAGCGGCCGGACCACGGTGCACAGGTCGATCGGTGCGCCCAGGCTCGCGGCCCACGTGCCGACGAAGTTCAGCGCTTGGTCGCGGTCCTCGCCCAGGGCGATCGGGTGCATCACCCGCGAGAAGCCCGACCACCGCGCGGCGTGGGCGGCGAATCCCGGGCCGAGGGTCATCACGGGCACGTGCCCGTGCTCCAGCGCGCGGCCGGTCGTGCTGCTGCTGACCCGACGGACCAACGAGTGCGTTCCCTCGGTCGGGATCACCACGAGGTCGATCGTGTGGCGCTCGATCGCACCGAGGACGAGGTCGAAGGCCGAGCCCAACTCGACGTGCATCTCGACCCGTAGCCCCAATGCGCGGAGCGCGTTCGCCTGCGCTTCGACCTCGGGGTGGGCGTGCGCCATCGCCGCGTCATCGATCGACGCCCGTGTCTCGGCGCCGAGGTAGCCGCGGTCACTCGCGCCGACGACGGCGTGAAAGAGGTGGACGGTGCAATCCGGCGTTCGGCCGAGCGCCGCCAGCGGGCCGAACGCCAGCTCCGATGTGGCCGATAGGTCACTGAGCAGCAGGATATTGCGGAACATTGTCGACTCCAATGGGCTGAGGACTGCCGCAGTCTAGACCCCTTGGCCGGCACGACAAGGCCGCTCTCGCGCTTGCCTGGATCGCCGCCACGGCGCAGGCTCGGGCTGCGCAACGCCTTTGCCGCCGGGAGTCCGTCGCATGACCACAGCCATCGCCGCCCTGGTGCTGATCGTCGCCGTCGTGGTCGGAGTCTGGACCTTGGGCATGGCGTTCAAGCTCTTCGTCACGTTGCTGACCGGCTTGCTCGTCGGTGCGCTCGCCCGCGCCGTGCTGCCCGGTCGGCAGCCGATGGGTCTGCTCGGCACCGCGGCGTCGGGCGTCGCCGGCTCGATGGTCGGCGGCCTGCTCGCCGACAAGATCCTGCACCTGCATTCGTGGCTCGGCCGCAGCGCTCTCTCGATCGCTTGCGCCGCCGCCGTGGTCGCGTTGCTCTCACCCAAGCACGGCGCAGACTGACGCCGCCCGGAGAATCCATGCACCCCAACGCCGAGCTGATCACCCGCTTCTACGACGCCTTCTCGCGTCGCGACGGCGCGACCATGGCCGCCTGTTATGCCGCCGACGCCGCCTTCTCCGACCCCGTCTTTCCGGGCCTGCGGGGCAGCGAGCCGGGCGCGATGTGGCAGATGCTGACCGAGCAGGGCAAGGACCTGCAGATCACCTTCCGCGACGTGCAGGCCGACGACGAGCAGGGCAGCGCACATTGGGAGGCGACCTATACCTTCAGCGTCACCGGGCGGAAGGTGCACAACGTGATCGAGGCGAAATTCCGCTTCCGCGACGGCAAGATCGTCGAGCACCAAGACGATTTCGACCTCTACCGCTGGACCAAGATGGCGCTCGGGCCGGCCGGGCTGCTGCTCGGCTGGTCGCCCATCGTGCAGGGCCCGCTGCGGAAGAAGGCCCGCGCCGGCCTCGACGCATGGATCGCCAAGAACGGCGCGAGGGGCTCGTGATGTCGGTGCACTCCTGCCGTCTCGCCGCCGTCGCGCTCGGCCTTTCGCTGATCGCCGCCGCTGCGTTGCCTCGAAACGCCACGGCCAAGGCGGTGCAGCCGATGAACGTCCGCTGCGTCGACGTGAAGGACGCCAAGCCCGAGCGCATCGGCGTCCATACGCTGCTGCTGCAGACCGAGCGCGTCCGCTTCGACCCGCCGAGCGACTACCGGACCAAGAGCCTGGGCCTGCAGTTGCTCGACGAGCGGCGGGGCAAGGTGGTCGCGCTGGAGGTGCCGATCGGCCAACTGCGCGCCTCGTTCGGCCCGATCCTCGAGGGCGGCCCCGACACCAAGAACCGCAAGGGCGCGTTGCTCGACAACTTCTTCGTCGACGTCGTCTCGATCAGCGACGACGGCAAGACCCTCGGCCTCTCGGTGCGCGGCAGCGCTGCCGACGGTGGCGCGCAGACCTCGCTCGTCTTCTGGACGGTCGGCTCGGGCCGGGTCGTGGTCGCCAAGCAGGTCTTCCGCCGCGCACGGAAGGAGAAGGCCACGTTCACGGTGCTGGGCCACGACGCGATGGGGGAATTGATCACGGTCGAGAGCCGGAAGATCGAGGCCGGCAGCGGCCGTCACGTGCTCGACCTGGTGCTGAGCCGGATCTCACCCGCCACAGCCAAGGCGACGACGGTCTGGAAGGGCCGCACGCCGCCGCGACGCAACGACCGGATGGGCGTCGGCAGCCGCTTCGCCTTCTCCGAAGATCGCAAGCGCGTCGCCATCCCGGAATACCTCGAAGATCCCGACGGCGAGGCGGCGGTCCACGTCGTCGACCTGATGACCGGTAAGCACCGCGAATTCCCGGCGCTCGCCACGACCTACGGCGTCGCCTTCTCGCCGATCGGCGACAAGCTCGCGCTCGGCAGCAACCGGCTCGGCGTCGTGCGCCTGCTCGACCTGGAGAGCGGCAAGGTCGAGCACGAGGCCAAGGGCTTCAAGCGGATCCACAAGCTCGTCTTCGGCGCGGGCGGGACCTTCCTCTACGTCGCCTCCAAGGCCGGCGACATCCAGCAGCTGCTCGGCTTCACCCTCGCGCCGATGCCGAACCCGGGCGCGTGGAAGGCCAAGAAGCTGCTCGGAGGCACGCTCTACGCCGAGATTCCGGCGTCGAGTGACCCACAGCACCAGCCTTTCGGCCGCACCGCGGACAAGCAAGGCTTCGGCAAGCTGGATCGGATATGCACCATCTCGATGTAGCCGCGCGCGCCGCCGCGCAGGTTGCCGTTCTGCTGCTGCTCGGCGCCGCCGCCTGCTCCGACCCGCCGGCCGCTGGCAAGAGCGACACCACGACCAGCGGTTCGGACGCCAACGCCGACGGCAACGCCGTCGACGCCGCGACCGACGTCGACGCTGCGCAGAGCGACGCGGGTGAGGACGTCGCCGCCGACGTCGGCCCGAGCTGCCCTGGCCAGGCCGGCTGCGCCTGCACCAGCCCCGCCGATTGCGATAGCGGCGCCTGCATCGAGACCTCCGAGGGGCGGATCTGCACACGGAAATGCGTCGAGGATTGCCCCGCCGGCCAGGTCTGCCTGCCGCTCGGCGGCGGCGCCGACGCGCTGAACTATTGCCTGCCGCGCTGGGGCCTGCTCTGTCGCCCCTGCGAGCTCGACGCCGATTGCGCCGCCCCCGGCGTCAAAGACGCCCGCTGCGTCGACCACGGCGGCGCCGGCGGCTTCTGCGGCGCGGCCTGCGCGGTCGACGCCGACTGCCCGTCCGGAACCGGCTGCCGCGACGTGCAGCGCAAGCAGGGCGGCAGCGCCCGGCAATGCGTGCCGCTGGCGGCGGGAGGCGGCGCTGCGGCCATCGGCGCCTGCCTCTGCACCGCAGATTGGGCCGCGCGCAAGCTCACGACCAGCTGCGAAGTCGAGCAGCACGACGACGCCGGCGAGCCCATCGCCCGCTGCAAGGGCGAGGCCGCCTGCACCACCGCCGGCGCTGCCGCGAGCTGCGTCGGGCTCTCCGGCCCCGCGGCGGCCTGCGTCGACCTGCAGTGCATCGATCCGAAGACCGGCGCGGCCAAGGCCGACGGCGCCTCCTGCACCGACGGCGACGGCTGCACCGCCGGCGACGCCTGCAAATCCGGCGCCTGCGTGCCGGGCCCCGATACCTGCGCCTGCAAGCCCGTGGTCAAGCCCTGTGAGGACGACGGCGACCTCTGCAACGGCACGCCCTATTGCGATACTTCGGTGCTGCCCTTCGTCTGCAAGGCGAACCCGGCGAGTGTGCCGACCTGTGACGCCTCGCTCGATACGCTCTGCGCGAAGAACGCCTGCGTCCCGGCCGACGGCAGCTGCAAGACGGCGCCGGTCGAGCGCACCACGCAGAGCTGCCCCGGCAATGGCCTGCCGTGCTCGACCGTCTGGCTGCCGGAGACGGCGCCCGACGCGACCGCGCCGGTCTGCGACGACGGCGACCTCTGCACCAAATCCGACGTCTGCAAGGGCGGCGCCTGCAACGGCGGGACCGGCACCTGCGCCTGCAAGAGCGACGCCGACTGCCCCGACGGCGACGGCGACCCCTGCACCGGCGTGCCCTATTGCGACAAGAGCGGCGCCGATTGGCTCTGCAAGCCGAACCCCGCCTCGGTCGTGGTCTGCCCGACCGATGGCGACTCTGCCTGCGCCAAATCGCAATGCAGCAAGGCCACCGGGGCGTGCTCGGTGCAGCCGCTGGCCGACGCGGTGGTCTGCAGCGACGGCGAGCCCTGCACGACCGGCGACGCCTGCCAATCCGGCGTATGCGTGCCGGGGACCTGGACCTGCAAATGCCAGAGCGACGCCGATTGCGCCGCGAAGGAGGACGGCGACCTCTGCAACGGCACCCTCTTCTGCAACAAGCAGAGCGGCAACTGCGAGCTCAACCCGGCGACCGTCGTCACCTGCCCGAGCGTCGACGACACGGCGTGCAAGGCGCGTAGCTGCGACCCCAAGACCGGCGCCTGCCCGCTGCTGCCGATCGCCGAGGGCAAGGCCTGCGACGACGACAACGCCTGCACCAACGGCGACGTCTGCAAATCCGGCGCGTGCAGCTCCGGCACCAATACCTGCCCCTGCAGCAGCGACGCCGACTGCGTCGGCAAGGACGACGGCAACCTCTGCAACGGCACGCTCTACTGCAACCCGGTCGGCGGGCCGGGGGGCACCAGCGTCTGCCTGCTCAACCCGGCGACGGTGGTGAGCTGCCCGAGCGTCGACGATACGCCGTGCAGCAAGAACGCCTGCGCGCCGAAGACGGGCCTGTGCGCGCCGGCGCCGCTGCCGGCGGGTGAGCCCTGCGATGCCGACGGGACGGCTTGCACCCAGGGCGACGCTTGCGATGGCAAGGGCGGGTGCCTCGCCGGCAAGGGCGTCTGCGCCTGCGTGAAAGACGCCGACTGCGCCCCACTCGACGACGGCGACGCCTGCAACGGCGCGCTCTTCTGCGACAAGGCGCTCGCCACGCCGACCTGCCGGCCGAATCCGGCGACCGTGGTGAGCTGCGCTGCCGGCGAGGCGGCCTGCGCGCCACTGGTCTGCGAGCCGAAGACCGGCACGTGTGCGGCCGGCACGGCGCTCGCGGGGGAGCCTTGCGAGGATGGCGCGGCGTGTACGGTCGGCGACGCCTGCGACGGCAAGGGGGCCTGCGTCGCGGGGCCGAGCGCCTGCCCGTGCGGCAAGGACGCCGATTGCGCCGGGCTCGGCGACGGTGATCCGTGCAAGGGGAGCTGGAGCTGCGGCGGCGGCGGCAAGGGCTGCGTCTTCGATCCGAAGCCGGGAGTTGGCTGCGTCGTCGACCCCGACCCCGACCACGATGGGGTTTGCGCCGACGCGAAGTGCGTTTGGTATCAGGTCGACGCCTGCCCGACGGTCTACAACCCTGGCGGTGATCCCGGCGCCTGCGCCGCGCTGCCGGCGTCGTTGGTGCAGCGGCGGGCGTTGCAGATCAGCCAGCCGGGGCTCGCCGCGGGGCAGAGCGATCGCCGGCGGACCCACGAGATCGTCGACGTGCCGCTGCAGAACGGCGATCTCGGCAGCTTGGTCGTGCGGTTGCTGCCGGCGAATAAGCGGGTCCACGCGGATGGTGTCGGCGATTGCGTCTGGGCTGGCACGCCGGTCGCCGATGTCGCTGGTGTGCCGGGGTTCGCTGCGTCGCTCGAGGCGGGGAAGAAGGAGGCGATGGCTTGTGCTTTGACGAGTGACATCTACGCCTCCCGCAACCAGATGACCGTGATGGCATGGGTGCGCCCGAACTTGGTCGGCGGCAAGCTCGATGCGGTCGCGCTCAGTGGCGCGAAGGGGCAAGGCTTCAGCCAACTCGAATTGTTCGCGACCTACGACGGAAGCCAGAAGATCGGCGTCAGAATCACGCCCGGGGAACTCCCCAATGCAGTCGCGGAACTGACGGCTGCGCTGCCCGATGCCTCCGCTTGGCACCATGTAGCGCTGACTTGGGAAGGAGAGCTGGTCGGGCTCTATCTCGACGGCGACCTGATCGCCACGAGCAAGAGCGCCTGGAAAGGCTATGACTTCCGATTCCCCGAGAAATTCGTCATCGGCGCACGACCCGACGCGAGCGGCACGCCGGCCGAGGCGTTCTGGAACGGCGCCATCGGCGAGGTCGTCTTCCTCGACCGCGCGGCGTCGCCCTTCGAGATCGCGGCCTACGTGCAGAGCCGCGTGCCCTTCGGCGCGCGCCTGACGCCAGGCGCCCGCGACGACTTCGGCGACGTCCGCGTCTACGATGGTACGGACGCGAACAAACCCACGCTCGTGCCGATGGAACTGCGCGGCATCCACCGCCACGCCGTCGATGGCGCGGGGCAGAGCGGCGTCGTCGCGGCGGTGCGAATGGGGAGCACGCCGATGTGTCAATCCGCCGGTGGTGCGGCCAAGCCCTGTACGATCTTGGCCGGCGGCAGCTTGAACGCACGGCCTGGGAGGAACGGGCAGCCTGACGGCGCGGTCGACTTCGTCGCCCCGCAGCACGAGATCGCGACGCCCTTCACCACCATCTGGAATGGCGTCGACGACGCGACGCTCACCATTTGGCTGCGCGTCGGGATCGGGCCGAGCGGTGTGCTGATCGGCGCCCATGGCTCGCTCTACTTCGGCTTCGGCGGTACGGATACGCTGACACCAGTGATCTACTACGACGGCACCAAGACGCAGAGCAGCGGCGCCTGGTCGTTCGCCGGCAAGAAGAACCGCTGGGTCCACATCGCCTTCGTGGTTCGGAAGGGGACCTACGCCCTTGCCATCGACGGCAAGATCACTCAACTCGGCACCAAGCTCAGCGCCAGCAGCATCGGCGGACCCGCATTGACCATCGGAAAGCTCGGCAACTATCCGCAGGCGAACAATCATGTCAAAGGCGTCGTGGTCGGCGACGTCGAGCTCTACCGCCGCGCTCTCACCGACGGCGAGCTCCGCGCCCTCGCCGCGCCCCTGCCGCATGTGCGCACCCTCATCTCGACCGCGACCACCGCGAAAGGAGCGACCTTCCCGCTCCGCGCCTACGGCCTCGCCTGGGGCGATCCGGCGCTCACCGCACCGACGACGGCGCTGACCGGCCCGATCCCGGCCGTCAAACCAGCGACGATCCCGAGCTGCCGCGAGATCGCCAGCACCTGCCTCGGCGTGCTCGGCTGGTGGCCGCTGCACGACCTCTCCGCCACCGAGTTCCGCGACGAAGGCAGCCACGCCGCTGACATCCCGCACTCCATCGCCAACCGGGTCGGGCAGAACGGCCGCGCCGCCGTGGTCTTTCCCGCGGCCGCGAGCGCGGGCCTGCAGCTGCCGGCCAGCAAGCTCGGGTCGACGTCTGCCGCCCGCGTGCTCGAGCAGCGCTTCTATCTCGCCGGTAGCAAGCCGACGCCGACCTTCTTCTCGCTGGTCGACGACATCGCCATCCCGACCGTGGTCAAGGCCGCCTACGTCCGCGCCGACGCTTCGCTGCGGGTGGAGTCCGGGCCGGGCAGCACGCCGCTGCAGGCCCCCTTCGCCATCCCGGGCAACGGCTGGCATACCGTGGCGCTGCACGCCGTCGGCAAGGCGGTGCAGGCCTTCGGCGACGCGCAGAAGCTCGGCGACGTCGACGATCCGAAGGGCATCTGGAGCGGCAAGATGGCGATGTTGCTCGCCGCCGCCGCGCCAAAATCCGGCGTGCAAGGCTTCGATCACGTCCTCGAGGGCGGCATCGGCGGCATCCGCGTCATGGACCGCGCCCTGCAGCCCGACGAGCTGCTCCACCCGACGCCACTGCGCGCCGCGCCGGCGTGGCCGCAACGCGGGATGTTGCCGGTCGCCGCGGGGCCCGTCGCGGTCGGCTGCGCCGGTGGCGACGCGAGCTGCACGGCCGCCGAGAAGCCGAGCCAGCGGGTCAACGTCTCCAGCCATTGGATCGACGCCCGCGAGGTCGACGTCGCGGCGTGGAGCGCCTGCGTCCAGGCCGGAAGCTGCGGCGTCGCGAACAAGACCACCGGCGACACCAAGGCCTGCACGGCCCTCTCCGGCGGTTCGGAGGCGCTGCCGGTGACCTGCGTCGATTGGACGATGGCGCAGGGCTTCTGCGCGACCCGCCACGGCCGGCTACCGACCGAAGCGGAGTGGGAGCGCGCCGCGCGCCCGCCCTGCGCCGCCGCGGCGACGGCCTCGCAGTGCATCGCCGCCGCGCACGTCTACCCGTGGGGGGCGACGGCGCCGAGCTGCACGCTGGCCTGGTACAACGCCGCCGGCGGCGCGTGCGGCGCCTCGCCGCTGCCGACCGCCGCGCTCAACGACGGCGCCGGCCCGGGCGGGGCGCTGCATCTGGCCGGCAACGTCGAGGAGTGGGTCGGCGATTGGTACGCCAGCGCGAGCTGGGTCGCCGACGCCTGGGATCCGAGCGGACCCGCCCAAGGCACCCAGCGTGTGATCAAGGGCGGGCACGTCGGCAGCGACAAGCACGGCATCCGCGTCAGCAATCGACTCGCGGTCGCACCGAGCGTGGGCTCGCCGGCCCGGGGCTTCCGTTGCGCGCTGCCTTGGTAGAACCTCCGCCCGCCGCGCCCCGCCGCGGCCCGGAGTCGCCATGAGCCTCGATCGCCTGCAGAAGCTGCACGACCGCTTCCTCGCCGCGCTGGACCACACCGCCGAAGGTGCCTTCACCGGTGCCGCTGCCGCCGCCACGCCCTGGCCGCACGACCCGACCACGGGGCGCGAGCTGCTGCAGACCCTGCTCCGCGTCCGCGCGCTCGACGCCGCCGCGCACCAGCTGCGCGCCGAGGGCCACGGCCACTACACGATCTGCAGCACCGGCCACGAAGCCAACGCCGTCCTCGGCCGCCTGACCGGTCCCGGCGACCCCGCGCTGCTGCACTACCGCAGCGCTGCGGTCCAGCTCGAGCGCGCCCGTCAGGTCCCGAACCATCCTGCTGTGGCGGATATCGCGCGCTCGCTCGTCGCCGCCGCCGACGACCCGATGAGCGGCGGCCGGCACAAGGTCTTCGGCCACCCGGCGCTCGGCATCCTGCCCTCGACCTCGACCATCGCCTCGCACCTGCCGCGGGCGGTCGGTCTCGCCTTCGCCATCGACCGCCGGCAGAAGCTGGGCCTGCCCGCCGTGGTGCCGCCCGACGCCATCGCCGTCGCCTCGATGGGTGACGCCAGCCTGAACCACAGCACCGCGCAGGGTGCGCTCAACGCGGCGAGCTGGGTGCTGCACCAGAAGCTGAAGCTGCCGCTGCTGGTGGTGGTCGAAGACAACGGCCTCGGCATCAGCACCCGCACGCCGGAGGGCTGGGTGACGGCTCGCCTGGCGGCGACGCCGCACCTCCGGGTCTTCACCGCCGACGGGTCGGATTTGGCCGAGAGCTTCGCCGTCGCCAGCGAGGCCGTCGCCTACGTCCGCCGGACCCGTCGCGCCGCCGCGCTGCACCTGCGCACGGTGCGCCTGCTCGGCCACGCCGGCAGCGACGCCGACACCGTCTACCGCGGCCCGGCCGAGCTCGCCGCCGCGCTCGAGCGCGACCCGCTGCTGCGCTTGCAGGCCTCCTTGCGCCTCGCGGGCATCCTCGACGCCGAGGCGATCCGCGCCCTGGTCGAGAGCGTCCACGCCGAGGTCGAACACGCCGCCGAGGTCGCCCGCAACGCGCCGAAGCTCACCAGCCGCGCCGCGGTGATGGCGGCGATCGAGCGCCCGCTCTGCAGCGCGACCGAGGCCGGCGACGAGCGCGCAGGGCAGGGCGCTGCCAACCTGACCTTGGCGCAGGGCATCAACCGCGCCCTCGCCGAGCAGCTCGACGCCGACCCGAGCACGCTGATCTTCGGCGAAGACGTGGCGAAGAAAGGGGGGGTCTACGGCCTGACCAAGGGCCTGCTCGGCAGGGGCGGCCCGGCGCGGGTCTTCAACACCCTGCTCGACGAGCAGACCATCCTCGGCCTCGGCCTCGGCGCCGCGTCGCTGGGGATGCTGCCGGTGCCCGAGATCCAATACCTCGCCTACCTGCACAACGCCGAAGATCAGCTGCGCGGCGAGGCGGCGACGATGGCCTTCTTCTCCGATGGTCAGCTCTCGAACGGCATGGTCGTCCGCGTCGCCGGCCTCGCCTATCAGCGCGGCTTCGGTGGCCATTTCCACAACGACGACGCCATCGCCGTGCTGCGCGACGTCCCCGGCCTCTGCGTCGTGGTGCCCGCCCGCGGCGACGACGCCGTGGCTTTGTTGCGCGGCGCCTTCCGCTGGGCCCGTGAGGCCGGCCGCGTGGTGGTCGTGCTCGAGCCGATCGCCCGCTACCACAGCCGCGACCTGCACGAGGACGGCGACGGCGGCTGGCTCGCCGCAGCTCCCGCGGGCGGCGCGGCCTATGGCGCACCGCGGGCCTACGATGTCGGCGAGGGCCCGCCCGCGCTCACCATCGCCACCTACGGCAACGGCCTGTGGATGAGCCTGCGCGTCGCCCACCGCCTCGCCGAGGCCCGTGGAGTCGCGATCCGTGTGCTCGATCTGCGCTTTCTGGTCCCGCTGCCGACCGCGGCCGTGATCGCGGCGGCGCAGGGCGCGGGCCGCCTGCTGGTGGTCGACGAATGTCGGCAGAGCGCAGGCGTCCATGAGGGCATCGCCGCGGCGGTGCTCGAGGCGCTGCAGCAGCCGGGCGCGGCGCCGATTCGCTACGCCCGGGTCAGCAGCGCCGACAGCTTCGTGCCGCTCGGCGAGGCGGCGAACCTGGTCTTGGTCGGCGAAGACGAGATCGCCGCGGCGGCGGCCGGGCTCCTCGACCGCGGCTGATCAGCGGCCGGGACCGGCCTGCAATTCGCTGCGCACCCGGCGCAGGTTGTTCAGTACCGAAGGATCGTCCGGATCCAGCTCGGCGGCGCGGGCGAAGAGGAGCTCGGCTTGGCGCAGGTCGCCGAGCTCGGCCACGACGACGCCGAGGTCGTTGTAGGCCGCCGAGAGCTTCGGATGCCGCAACAGCCGGCGTTTGAGCACGGCGACCGCGACTTCGCCGAGGCCCGCCTGCTGCAGCCCCTGGCCGAGCGCCTGCCAGTCCAGCGTCGGCGCGGCGTGCAGCCAACGACCGCGGGGCAGCGCGCCGGCGCTCGGGTTTGCCACCGCGGCGGCCCGGCGCGCCTCGATCGCGGTGCCGATCTTGGCGTCGGCGCGCATCTGCGCGAGCGGCACCGGCCCCTCGTAGAACGCCGTCAGATCGCCGCGCCGGTCCACCAGCGCCGAGCTCGGCAGCGGCAGGGGAGGTCGGGTCATGGTCAGCGCGCCGTGCAGCGCTTCGAGGGTGGCGATGGTGCCGGGCTCGGCGAGGCCCGAGGCGCCCAGGTAGCCCAGCCGGCGCAGCACCTCGGCCGATTGTTCGGCGCTCGGGCGTTCGCCGTCCGGGAGGCCGTCGACCGAGAGCGCGATGACGTCGATCCCTTCGGCGGCGAGGGCCGGCAGCGCGGGGCCGAGGGCGCGGAGCTCGGCCAAGCACGGCTTGCACCAACTCGCCCAGAGCACGATCAGCAACGCCCGGTCCGGCGCCGCGCGGAGCTGTTGCTCGCCGCGGACGTCGCGAATCGGCGCTGGCGGCATCGGCACCGGAGCGCTGAAGAAGACGCGCGCCGTCGGCTTGTTCCGGGCCTGCCACGGTGCGCTCGCGGTCGCAGATGTGCTCGGCAGGAAGGCGCCGAGGTCGGCGACGGTCGCCTCGCCGCGCGGGCCGTGGACCACGCTGTGCCGATGACCGAGGGCGAAGGCCGCTCCGGTGAGTTCGCTGCGATCACCGCCCGGCCACCGAATGACGACCTTGGTCAGCCGCGCGGTATCGCCGAGGCCGACGCGGAGCTCCGGGCTCGATTGGCCGAGGAAGCTGTCGCCGGCGACGATGGCGGCGAGGAAGGGGCCGCGCGGGCTGCCGTCTGCAGCCTCGCCCCAAATCCGGATCGTCGCGCCCACCGCGTCGCGGTTCCGTGCGCCGGCGACCAGGCGCAGGCCGATCCGGGCACCTTGCGGCGCCTCGTTGCGGAGCAGGCGAAGGGTCGGCGCGCTGCGGTGGCCGATCGCCAGGTCGAGGTCACCGTCGCCGTCGAAATCCGCCGCGACCAGCGCCCGACCGTCTTCCGGCAAGTCGACACCCACCGCCGCCGAGGCCTCGGCGAAGCGCCCGCCGCCGAGCCCGACGAAGGCGTGGTGGCGCTCCCGGCCAGAGAAACTACGGCCACGTAGGATCTGCTCTCCGAGCGCGAGCCAGGCTTGCTCGTAGCGCTGTTGCTCCAGCTGCGCGCGACCGCCGGCGGAGGCTTGGCCGGGCACGATCTCGCCCAGCGTCCCTTCGGCGCGGTGTTCGGTCTTGCTCGGGCTCGACGACACGACCTGTCGCCAGAAGAAGCTTCACAAATCTCCGGGGTCGTGGCGGGTATAGAGCCCGTTCGCGACCACCAGGTCCTGCTTGCCGTCGCTGTCGAGGTCGAGCAGGCGCGAGCCCCAGGCCCAGCCGGCGACCATCGCGCCCGAATCGACGCTGGCGTCCTGCCAGGCGCCGCCTTCGCCCTGCAGCAGCAGGGTATTGCCGCGGGCGTGCCGCAGGCGCTGGGCGCGATCCTGCGCGTCTCGCGCGGCGAAGCGCTCTTGCGGCACCACGCGGTTGCCCGCCGAGGAGTACATATTGCTGACGTAGAGGTCCGGATCGCCGTCGCCGTCGGCGTCGCCGAAGCTCACGCTCATGCCGGCGCCGAGATCTTCGGCGCCGACGTCGGCGGCGACCTCGCGAAACCGTCCGCCGTCGTTGCGGTAGAGCGCGTTGCGGCCGTGGTCGTTGGCCACGTAGAGGTCGGGGTCGCCGTCGTCGTCGAGATCGAAGAACGCCGCGGCCTGGGTGAAGCGCCGGTTGTGGTGGTCGAGGCCGACGTCGACCGTCGCGTCGACGAATCGCATGTCGCCGTCGTTGCGTAGCAGGACGTTGCGGCCACCGTTGTTCGCGTCGTGGTAGGGCACCGGGATTGGGAAGCCGGCGTGGCCGCGCTGGCCCTCGCCGTAGAACACGCCGAGGTAGAGGTCGAGGTCGCCGTCGCCGTCGATATCGGCCGCGGCGAGGCTGTGGCCGACCGTCCCGCCGAGGGGGAAGGCGGGCGGGCCGAAGCGGGGCACGCCACCTTCGACGCCGAGGTTGCGCGCCAGCACGACGCCCGCCGCGGTCGCTGCCGCCAGGTCACGCAGGCCGTCGCCGTCGAGGTCGAGCAGCAGCACGCCGCGCGTCTCCTCCAGGTAGTCGACGTTGGCGCTCGTGCCTGCCTCGCGAAAGCCGCGGCCGGTGCCGAGCAGAAGCTGGTTCGGCAGCCCCGAACCCGTGCCGACGTAGAGGTCGTCGATGCCGTCGCCATCGACGTCGGCGACGGCCAGGCCGCGGTGCCCGATCGGATCGTTCGGGACCAAGGCTTCGACCCGATGCAGCAGGTCGTCGCCGTCGAGCGCGATGGCGTCGAGCAGCGTCGTGCCGGCCAGCCATCCGGCGGTGACGTCGCGCAGCCAAGGCCCGCCGTGGCGCTGGCTCCAGGTCAGCTCCGCCGCCGAGAGCTCGAGCAGGACCAGCTGCTCGCCGGTGCGGCGCCAACGCGCCGAGAAGACGCCGCTGAGATCTGCGCCGCCCTGCGCCGACGCCACCGCCGCGAAGAGGCGCTGCCGGGTCTGCAGGGTGTCGCCGTCGACCTGGATCCCTTCGATCTTCCACTTCGCATGCGGGTGTCCTGCGCTGCCGGCGGCGTCGCGCAGGGCGCCGTGCAGCGCGTCTGCGGCGGCCCGGGCGGCGCTGCTGCCACGACCGGCATGCGCAGCCATGCCGACCCGGACCCGTAAGCCGGGTTTCGACGCCGGCGCCTCACGTTGCTCCGGCCCCTCGGTCGGCAGCATCGCCGCGATCGGGGCCGACGCGTCGACGAAGGCGAAGGCGTCCTTCCCCTCGGTTCCGCCTTGCTTGCCTTCGATGACGTCGACGAACGCGCCGAGCAAGGCGCCGACCTGCTGCTGCGCCACTTCGGTGGTCCAGCCGTCGCGCGCCGCGTCGTCGAGTGAACGCCACGGGGTGCGGTCGAGCGTGATCGAGCCCTCGTCGCGCAGCCGGTCGGTGTCCGCCGCTGGAGCGGGCGCCACAGGGGGACTCGGCGCGGGCGTGGTTGTGGCGGGTGGCGTGGGAGCGGTGCGGGCCGCCGTCGATTCGCTGCTCGTGCGCGTCGCGACGAGCGCCACCGTCGCGCCGACGGCGAGCAGCAGGACCGAGACGAGCAGTGGGCCGCGGCGCATCGGCGCGCTCCTAGTTGGCGAACGCCGCGATACCCGTCTGCGCCCGGCCCAGGATCAGCGCGTGGATATCGTGCGTGCCTTCGTAGGTATTGACCGACTCGAGGTTGCAGACGTGGCGCATGACGTGAAACTCGTCGACGATGCCGTTGCCGCCGTGCATATCGCGTGCGGTCCGGGCGATATCCAGCGCCTTGCCGCATGAATTCCGCTTGATCAGCGAGATCATTTCGGGAGCGAAGCGTCCCGCTTCCATCAGCCGGCCGACCTGCAGCGCGGCGAAGAGGCCGAGCGTGATCTCGGTCTGCATATCGGCGAGCTTCTTCTGGATCAGCTGGTTGGCCGCGAGCGGGCGGCCGAATTGGCTGCGGTCCAGGGTGTATTGTCGGGCGGCATGCCAGCACGCTTCCGCCGCGCCGAGCGCGCCCCAGGCGATGCCGAAGCGGGCGCGGTTCAGGCAGCCGAAGGGGCCCTTGAGGCCGCGAATCTCCGGGAAGGCGTTGGCCTCGGGGACGAAGACCTCGTCCATCACGATCTCGCCGGTGATGCTCGCGCGCAGCGACATCTTGCCCTTGATCTCGGGCGCCGAGAGGCCGCCCATGCCCTTCTCGAGGACGAAGCCGCGGATCTGGTCGGCGTCGTCCTTGGCCCAGACGACGAAGACGTCGGCGATCGGCGAGTTGGTGATCCACATCTTGCGGCCGGTGACGCGGTAGCCGCCGTCCACCGCCCGCGCGCGGGTCTCCATGCTGCCCGGATCGGAGCCGTGGTTCGGCTCGGTCAGGCCGAAGCAGCCGACCAGATCGCCCTTGGCGAGGCCCGGCAGCAGACGCTGGCGCAGCTCCTCGCGGCCGTAGGCGTGGATCGGGTGCATCACCAGCGAGGATTGCACACTCATCGCCGAGCGGTAGCCCGAGTCGACGCGCTCGACCTCGCGGGCGATAAGGCCATAGCTGACGTAGCCCAAGCCGGCGCAACCGTAGCCGTCGATGGTGCAGCCGAGCAGGCCGAGCCCGCCCATCTCGCGGAGGATCTCACGGTCGAACGACTCGTTGCGGGTCGCCTCGACCACACGCGGCAGCAGCTTCGCTTGGCAGTAGTCGTGCGCCATCTGGCTGACGGCGCGCTCCTCTTCGGTCAGCAGCTCGTTGAGGCGGAGCGGGTCGTCCCAGAGAAAGCGGGTCTTCTGCGTCTTTTCGGTGGCCATGTCGGGCTCCTGCGCGAGGGAAATGGGCGCCGGCGGAGCCTAGTGAGGGGGGCGGGGGTTGTCGAGACGGGCGCGGCACTTGGCATTGCTGGGCTAGCCCAACTGCAAGTGCAGCCCC
>JACKFC010000027.1 GCA_020632665.1 Deltaproteobacteria bacterium | reverse complement strand
CTGGGCCGGCTGCCGCAGGACGAACGGCGCTGGCTGGTCGACGAGCTGATCAGCCACCCGCAAGAGCCTGGGCGGATCGAGGCGATGATCGCGAAGATCGAGGCCTGCGGCGCGCTCGACGCCTGCGTCGAAGAGGCCAACGCGCTGGTCGAGGAAGGCTGGCAGCGGCTCGATCCCCTGGTCGCGGACTCGCTGCCGAAGCTGATGCTGCGCGCCTTCGGTTGGTACGTCCTCGAGCGCCACTACTAGCCCGAAGCGATGCAGACGCTGCCGGCGCTCGCCGCCGCTGCACGGCAGGCCGCGACCCCGTATGGCCGCGAACGACTGCTCACGCTGCCAGGGACCATCGGCGGCGAAGCGTTGCGCGCCTGGGAGCCGCAGGTCCGGGCTCGCTACGGGGCCGCCATCGTCGCGGCGCTGCGCGCCATCCCCGCCTTCGCGACCCTGCCTGCCGACCCCGACCCCGCAACGCGCTTGCCGATCGGCCTGCCGACCGCGCTGACGACCGTGCTGGTCGAGACGGCCCTGGATGGCGATTGGCTTGCGCTGGAACGGCCCCTGCGGGAAGACGCGACCGCCCCACTCGGCAAGGCGCGGCGGGTGCTACTGCGTGCGTTGGGCCCGCAGAAGGTCTTGGCCGGCGCCGGGGCGGCGCATCGCAGCCTTTACGACCGCGGCACCGTCGAGGTCCGCACCGAGGCCGGCGAGGCCGATCTGCGGATTCGCGGCAGCGCGCTCTTCGTCGAGCCGGCGTGGCTGCTCTTGCAAGCCTTCGCCCTGCGCGCGACGGTAGGGCTCGCCGCGCCGGGAGCGGAGGTCGAGGTCACGGCGCGCACCGTCGCCGAGGACGCCTGCCACCTCTCGGTCCATTGGACGCGGTAGGAGGCGGGACCAGCGATGCAACAAGATCTGTTGGCCGCGGTCGACCTCGGCTCGAACTCCTTCCACATGGTGGTCGCACGGCGCGTGGGCGACGAACTGCAGCTGATCGATCGCCTGCGGGAGCCCGTCCGACTCGCCGCCGCGCTCGACGAACGGGGCCGACTCTCCCGCGAGGGCATGGAGCGGGCGCTGGGCTGTGCCGCGCGGTTCGGCCAGCGCTTGCAGGACGCCGACCCCAGCCACGTCCGCGCCGTCGGCACCGCGACGCTGCGCAAGGCCCGGCATCCCGCCAATTTCGAGCAGCGGGTGCAGGAGGCGCTCGGCCACGAGGTCGAGATCATCAGCGGTCGCGAAGAGGCGCGCTTGGTCTACCTCGGCGTCGCGCACGCCGTCGCCGATCCGGGCGGCAACCGCCTGGTCATCGATATCGGCGGCGCGTCGACCGAATGCGTCCTCGGCGAAGGCTTCGAGCCGCTCGTCACCGAGAGCCTCAGCATGGGCTGCGTCAGCTGGACGCGGACCTACTTCGTCGACGGCGTCATCGACCGCGGACGGATGCGCGAGGCACGGCTGCGCGCCGAGCAGAAGCTCGAGCCGATCGCGCGGCCCTTCCGCACCCACGGCTGGACCCAGGCGCTCGGCAGCTCCGGCACGATCCGGGCCATCGCCGCCATCGTGCAGGCCGCGGGCTGGACCGACGGCTGCATCACCGTGGACGCGCTGCGCCGGCTGCGCCGCAGCCTCTACGCCGCCGGGCACGCCGACCGCCTGCAGCTTCCCGGCCTCGAAGCAGACCGCGCCCCCGTGCTGGCCGGCGGCGTCGCGCTGCTCTCGGCGCTCTTCGACGGCCTCGGCCTGGTCCGCGTCGACCCGGCGCCCGCAGCGCTCCGCGAGGGCCTGCTCTGGGATATCCTCGGCCGCATCGACCACGTCGACATCCGCGACCGCACCATCAACCGGATGCGCGAGCGTTTCGTCATCGACGTCGAGCAGGCGCGCCGGGTGGAGCAGATCGCGCTCGACCTGCTCGGCCAGGTGGCGCCGAGCTGGGGGCTGCTCGGTCCGTGGCCGCGCACCCTGCTCTCCTGGGCGGCGCAGCTGCACGAGGTCGGCCTGGCGGTCGCCTACTCCAGCCACCACCGCCACGGGGCGTACCTGATCGAGCATTCGGATATGCCCGGCTTCTCCCGCGCCGACCAACGGGCCCTGGCGTCGATGGTCCGGGCGCACCGGCGCAAATTCGAGACCGACGCCTTCGACGAGCTGCCGCAGACGATGAAGCGCGTCGCGCGCGATCTCACGGTCCTGCTGCGCGTCGCGGTGCGCCTGTGCCGCGCCCGCAGCCCGCAACCGCTGCCGATCATCCGCGCCAACGCGGGCAGGCGACGGCTGACCGTGCGTCTACCCGCTGGCTGGCTCGATGAGCACCCGCTGACGGCGGCAGACCTCGGCACCGAGGCCGACCGCCTGCTCCGCGCCGGCTGGAAGCTCCGCTACACCTGACGAGTGACGCCCTTCAGTCGAGATCGCCGAGAAGGTTGAGCAACTCGGTCTGGCACGACCGTGGCAGCGCGCCCTCGTCCGGCTGCGCCCGGGCGTAGCGGCCATCGTTGCCGAGGACCCAGGCGGTGGTGTTGTCTTCCAGCGGCAGCAGCAGACATTCGCGCACCACGCGGTCGCGCAACTCGGGATCGAGGACGGGCCACGCCGTCTCGATCCGGCGGAAGAAGTTGCGCCCCATCCAATCCGCGCTGGCGCAGAAGACATCGGGATCGCCGCCATTCTCGAAGTAGTAGACGCGGCTGTGCTCGAGGAAGCGACCGACGATGCTGCGGACATGGATATTGTCGCTGACCCCGGCGACCCCGGGACGCAGGCAGCAAGGCCCACGCACGATGAGGTCGACCTGCACGCCGGCCTGCGAGGCGCGGTACAGGCGGCGGATGATCCGCTCCTCGGTAAGCGCGTTCATCTTCGCGATGATGCGGGCCGGTTTGCCGGCTTCGGCGGCCGCCGCCTCGCGGTCGATGGCGTCGCAGAGCGCCTCGTGCAGGCGGAAGGGCGCGTGCAGGACGTGGTGCAGCTCGCGGGCGCGACCGAGCGCGGTCAGCTGCATGAAGACGTTGTGTACGTCCTCGGCGAGATCCTCGCGCGCGCTCAAGTAGCCGATATCGGTGTAGAGCTTGGCGGTTCCGGCGTGGTAGTTGCCTGTGCCGAGGTGGCAATAGCGGCGGAGCTGGCCGCCTTCGCGCCGAACGATGAGCAAGAGCTTGCAGTGGGTCTTGTAGCCGACCACGCCGTAGACGACGGTCGCGCCGGCCTCGTGCAGCCGACCGGCGAGGCTGATATTCGCGGCCTCGTCGAAGCGGGCCCGCAGCTCGACGACCGCGGTGACCTCCTTGCCCTGCCGCGCTGCCTTCATGAGCAGGTCGGCGGCTGGCGACGTCTGTCCGGTTCGATAGACGGTCATCTTGATCGCGAGGACGTCCGGGTCGTCTGCGGCCTGGCGCAGCAGCTCCAGCACCGGCGAGAAAGCCTGGAAGGGTTGGTGGGTCGCCACGTCCGTCCGCCGCAAGGTCTCGAAGAGGTCGCCACCGAGGGCGAGCCGGTCGGGGTTGCCGGGCATGAAGGGGCGGTAGCGGAGGTCGGCGCGCGGCACCGCCCCACACAATGTGGCGAGTCGGTGGAGGTTCACCGGGCCATTGACCGAGTAGACGTCCTCGCTGCCGAGGTCGAACTGGCCGCGCAGGTAGTCGCTGATCTCGGGCGGGCAGGTGTCGGCGACTTCGAGCCGAACGGCGTCGCCGAAGGGGCGGCGGACCAACTCGCCTTCGAGCGCGCGCTTGAGGTCGTCGATCTCCTCTTCGTCGACCCAGAGGTCGCTGTTGCGGGTGACGCGGAACTGATGGCAGCCGGTCACGCGCATCCCCGGGAAGAGCGCGTCGATATGGGCGTGGATGATGGAGGAGAGCATCACCGCGGCGAACGGCGTCTCGGAGAGGTCGCGCGGCAGCTCGACGATGCGCGGCAAGGCCCGCGGCACCTGCACGACGGCCACGCCCGAGTCACGGCCGAACGCGTCGCGTCCCTCGAGCGTGACGATGAAGTTGAGCAGCTTGTTCTGGATATTCGGGAAGGGGTGCGAGGGGTCGAGGCCCATCGGGGTGAGCACCGGCGCGACTTCGCGGTCGAAATGGTCTGCCACCCAGGCGCGCTGCCGCTCGCTCCACTCACCGCGGCGGAGCAGGCGGATGCCCTCGGCGGCCAGCGACGGCAGGACCTCCTCGTTGAGCACGCGGTATTGCTCGGCGACGAGGTCGTGCGCCTCCTCGCTGACCTGGCTGAGGACCTCGCGCGGCGTCATCCCGTCGGGGCCCGGCGTGGCCAACTCGAGGGCGTGTTCCTGCTGCAGGCGGCCAACCCGAATCTCGAAAAACTCGTCGAGGATGGTGCTGCAAATGGTGAGGAATCGAAGTCGTTCGAGCAGCGGCGCGGAGGTATCCCGCGCTTGCGCCAGGACGCGGCGGTGGAACGCGAGCAGGCTCAACTCGCGGTTGATGTAGAGCCGTGGGTCGAAGAGGCTGCGCGCCGTCCGGCTGCGGGCCGGCTCGGGCTTGGCGGCGTTCTGGGTCTGGACGCGCTCGGCGCTGCGCTGACGCGCCTTGGCCTTCTTCGCCTTGTCGGTCTTGTCGTTCACGAACGCCTCCACGCGGCACCGCTCGCCGCGCGGACATCCTAGCCCCACCCAGGGGACGCGCCAGGAATGCGTTCGTGCTGTCGTCCTGCGGCTACTTCGGGCAGGCCTCGGGGCCCTGCATCGAGAAGCCGGCCTGCTCGAGCTTGCAGCTGTTCTTGTAGGTATTCATGTCGCAGCCGCAGACGGGCTTGTCGGCCTCGTCGCAGGCGACCGGAACGGGCTTGCAATGCCCCTTGCCGCTGCATTCACCGGGCACGTCGATCTTGCAGTAGAAGCTGTCCGGGCAAAGCACGGGCTTGACCGGCCCCAGCTTGCAGGCGACCTCTTGCGGCCCCGTCTTGCAGGCGCCGTCGTAGGCCTTCGCCACGCCGGCGTTGATCCGGGCGCAGGCGCTGGGCCAGGTGCTGCCGTCGCAGCCGCACTCCACCGGGCCGCCGGCCGGGCAGCTCGCGGGCGGCTCCGGCACGCAGACACCCTCGGCGTCGGAGCCACAGCCGAGGTCGCACACTTCGCCCTTGTCGCAGCCAATCCCGGCGATGGTGCCGCACTTCTTCGCCGGCGGCCCCTCGCAGGCGCCACCCTTGGCGACGACGGCGCCGCCAGCCTGCGCGTCGCACAGGCTCGGCCAGGTCTTGCCGGAGCAATCACAAACCGGCGCGACGACCGCGGGACAAACCGTGATCTTCGTCACGCACTGGCCAACGGCCATGCCGCTGCACTTGCCCACGCCGACCACGCATTGCTCGCCGGCCGGACATTCGTCGCCCTGCGGCCCCTTGCTGGTGTCGACGACGCAGCTCTTGTCGGGCGAAGTGCCGTCAGGCCCAGGCCCGGTCCCATCACCCCCGGCATCCCCAACAACATCTCCACCGGGCGTGAGTACGTCACAACCGGACCCGCAATCCCCAGAATCCCCTCCGGAGCCACCACCACCATCGGACCCACCACCATCGGCACCACCACCAGAGCCACCATCACCAACTCCGCCGCCACCAGGCCCGGTCCCATCACCCCCGGCATCCCCAACAACGTCCCCACCGGGCGTGAGTACGTCACAACCGGACCCGCAATCCCCAGAATCCCCTCCGGAGGCACCACCACCATCCAAAGCACCGCCGCCGCCACCAGCACCACCGGTGCCATCGGCAGCCCCAGCACCACCGCCGGCATCATCCAACGCGACGTCCTGAGCAACCGAAGCATCGGCGTTGCCGCCGCCGCCACCGGCCCCGTCCGTGCCCGAACAACCGACCGCGACAACGGTCACCAGAGCGCCAGCGATCCGCAGGCTGTGGGTCCAATTCGACATGGAAGCCTCCTCGAAGGAGATGCGAGGCTAGCCGTCAAAATCTCGGCTTGCAACGGTTTTCCCAAACGCGGTAGCATCGCCCGGGACTTTTTCCCCACTTCGGAGGCCGTCATGCAACGGCATAAGATCGCAGCGTTCACCGCGCTCGCTCTGCTATGGGCGTGCGGCAACGACGAAGGCCGGTCGACGACCGCCATCGAGTTGCCGGGAACCGGTGGCAACGGGCAGGTCGCCCCCGTCGGCGGCACAGGCAACGAAGGCGGCGCCGGCAGCGGCGGCAGGGCCAATACGGCAGATGCCGGCGGCAGCGGCCTTCCGGGCGTCGGCGGCGATTGGCAGGGCCCGAACGAAGACGGCGATCTCCCTGGAGGCGGTCCCATCGACTTCGAGGTTGGCCCGCAGGGTCCGGGCTGGCCGAGCGGCACGCCGAAGCAGGAAGAGGGACCCGGCGGCAGCGGCGGCAGCGGCAGCGGCAGCGGCAGCGGCAGCAACACCGACAGCGCCTCCCCCGGTTGGCACGAATCCGTCGGCGGCCTCGGCCAAGCACCGGCCGGGACGCCGGGCAAGGTCCACGCCAAGGCGGGTTCGCTCGAGACGACCATCGACTACACCGCCGAGGCCGAGGCTGCGGCGACCGTCGACCTCATCGTGCGCACGCCGAAGGTCTCGTCGACCGAGCGCAAGCTGCGGGCGAAGGTCGTGGTCCGGGCGCAATCGGGCTCCGGGCACGTCAAGGCCGGCACCCGCGCGGCGGTCGTGGTCGAAGTGCCCGGCAGCGCACCGGTCGAGGCCGATGCGGAGGTCGACGGCGACGGCCTGGCCGATATCGACGTCGACCTGCCGGAGGGCGCGTTCGCGGTCGGCGTCGTCGTGCAGGCGTCGGTGCATGCGAAGGTCGTCGGAACCACCGTGGTCAGCGCCAAGGTGGGCGTCGAGCTCGCCGCGAAGATCGAGCTGACGGCGCTGGTGGCGCCCGGCGCGTCGCTGCAGATCCCGGTCGCGCAGGCCGCCCCCGGAGCGGAGTTCCAGCTCACGCTCACGGCGCGGACCGTGGTCAACCCGCTCGAGCAGATCGAGGTCGAAGTTCAGGGTGACGGCAGCGCGCTGGAGATCCTCGACGCGACCTTCGACGGCAAGTTCGAGGGCAGCCACGAGGCTGGCCCCGGCACCCTGCACATCAAGGCGAAGCGTGGTGCCAAGACGGCGATCTCGTCGGTCACTGGCACGGTCGAAATCGGCAAGGTGCGGGTGCGGGTCAAGGCCGGGGCGACGTTGGGCGCCAAGGCGTGGATCAAGATCAAGATCGTCGGGATGTTCACCCTCGCCGACGTGCCCTTGGTCGGCCCCGGAAGCGACGGTGCCGTCGTCGACGCCGATGGTGCCGGCAACGTCGGCCATGTCCTGGTCGCTGGGGACCAATTGGTCGGCCTCGTCGCGGTCGTCGCCAACGCGTCGCTGTTCAACACGGCGGTCCTGGACGGCAAGCACGTCGAGCGCAAGGTCCGCACCATCGCGGTCTGGGCCAGCGGCAAGGACGAGGACGTCGACGCCAGCCTCGAGAGCGAGGACAAGGCCGTCTGCACCACCGACAAGGGCTTGGTGAAGCTGACCGGTGGCGAGAGCCGCGGCGCGAGCAAGCTGCAGATCCTGGCGAAGTGGAAGGGCGCAACCGCGGTCTGCCGGGTCCGCGTCTACTTCCCCGGCGCGCTGGAGATCCGGCTCGACGATCCGATCCTGAACCGCGTCGCGGGCGCACCCGCTGCGTGCGCCGGCTTCGGCGGCTACCAGCACACCAAGGCGCGCGCCATCGCCGGCTGGGACCTCGGCGACGGCAAGGCATTGTTCGAGGCCGACGTCAGCGGCCACCTCGAATGGTCCAGCTCGCAGCCCACCGTGGCGAGCTGCGACAACAGTTGGGTGCGCGGCATCGCGAAGGGCGAGTTCATCTTGGTCGCCCGCGGCGGACCGAAGAAGCTGCCCTTGGCGCAGCGCAAGGCGTCTTGCTCCGACGAGGAGGTCAGCGTCGAGGCGCTCGAAGCCTTGGCCAGCACGGGCCTCTCGCTGCAGCAAGTGGGGCCGCCGGTGCCGCCCGGCTTGGCCGACGCATTCCACGTCGTGGCCCGCTTCAAGCAGCAGCTTCACGTCGCGCAGAAGAGCGCTCCGGTCCTCGCCTGGGCACGGTGCTCGGATGGCGCCCGGATGCCGGTGACCGAGGCGATGGGCCTCACGGCCGAGTTGAGCGTCGCCGGCATCGTCGAATTGGCGCAGGGGCCGCTCCGTGTGGTCGCGGTCGCCGAGGGTCAAGGCAAGGTCGTTCTGGCGAAATGGGGTGCCTGCGGCGCCGCGCTGGGTCAGGGATGGGTCTGGATCCGGGTGCAGTGGTCTTCCGGCGGTGGCGGTGGCGGCACGGGCAACGGTGGCGGCGGTGACAGCGGCGGCGGCGGCGGAAACGGCGGCGGCAGCGGTGGCAACGGCGGCGGTGACAACGGCGGCGGCAACGGCGGCGGTGACAACGGCGGCGGTGACAACGGCGGCGGCGGCAACGGCGGCGGCGGCAACGGCAACGGCGGCGGCGGCGGCGGCGGATCGACGTGCGTCGACGTCGACGGAGACGGCTTCGGTGCCAATTGCCCTGCCGGCGCAGATTGTGACGACGCGAACCCGAACTTCGCGCTGGTCTGCCCGGACTGCAGCAAGAACGCCTACCCGGGCTGCGCGTGCACGGTCGCGGCGCAGAACTGCTACTCGGGCGACCCGCTGTGGATCGGCAAGGGCGAGTGCACCGCCGGCGTCCAGCTCTGCCAGGGTGGCTTCTGGGGCAGCTGCCAGAGCGAAGTCCTCCCGACGCCAGAGGCCTGCGACGGCAAGGACAACAACTGCAACGGCCTGATCGACGAGGGTGTCCTCTCCAGCTGCGGAACCTGCGACCTCTCGTGCACCAGCCAGCAGGTCGGCCCGGATCTCGGCACCCCGTTCACGCCGGGCGGCGACAACTCCAAGGGCGTCACACTCGACCAGAACGGCTACCTCGTGCTCTCCGACAAGAGCAAGGAGGTCGACCTGAACCACATCTGGATCGCCAACTCGGCCGAGCACACGGTCAGCAAGCTCAACACCAAGAACGGCAAGGAAGTCGGGCGCTACAACGTCTGCCCGGATCCGTCGCGGACCGCGGTCGACCTCAACGGCGACGTCTGGGTCGGCTGTCGCGCCGGCGCCGCGGTGGCCAAGGTCATCACCGACGTGACCAAGTGCACCGACAAGAACGGCAACGGCAAGATCGACACCTCGTTCGACGCCGACAACAACGGCGTGATCAGCAAGTCGGAGATGCTCCCGCAGGGCACCGACGAGTGCATCAAGTTCATCGTCAAGCCGCCGGGTGTGAAGTTCATCCGCGCCGTCGGTGTCGACAAGGAGAACCACGGCTGGGTCGGTGATTGGTACGGCAAGGTGCTCTGGCGCCTGCATCCGGATACCGGCGCTGTCGTCGATACGGTGAACATCGGCTGCAACCCGTACGGCATCACCATCGACCAGAAGGGGACGATTTGGGTCGCCGGTCGCGGCTGCGCGGCGCTGCTCGCGATCGATCCGAAGACCAAGGCCGTGCAGCAGCACAAGGCCTCGGCGAAGTACAACCCCTACGGCATCAACGTCGATATCTACGGCAAGATCTGGGTCGGCAACTGCTGTGACCACCACGCCGGCTACCGCTACGATCCGGTCAGCGGCAAGTTCGATGCCGTCGGCACGATGAACCGGCCGCGCGGTGTCGCGACCAGCATCGAGGGCTTCGTTTTCGTCGCCAACGACCTCAGCAACAGCGTGGCCAAGATCAACGCCAAGACGCTGAAGAACGAAGGCCAGGTCAGCCTCGGCTCCGGACGCTTCCCGATCGGCATGGCGATCGACTACGACGGCTTCGTCTGGGCGGTGAACCAGCAGAAAGGCTCGGCGACGAAGATCGACCCGAAGACGATGCAGGTCGTCGGCGAGTACCCGGTCGGCAAAGGACCGTACACCTACTCCGACATGACCGGCTACACGCTGCACCACTTCACGGCGCCGCGCGGCCACTACACGACGGTCTTCGGCTTCGTTCACGCTGGCGGAACGGTCAACGAATACACGAAGAACAAGGTCGAGTGGCAGCAGATCCAGGTCGACGCGATCGTCCCGACCGAGGCCTACGTCAAGGTTCGCTACCGCGTCGCCGACGACCTCAAGGCCCTCGAGTCGGCGCAATGGTCGGCGGAGATCGGCCCCTTCCCGCCCCTGCTCTTCCCGCTGCAGCTCGGCAGCAACGGCACCAAGGTCGTCGGACGCTTCCTGCAGGTCGACGTGATCCTGCAAGCCGGTACGGACAAGAAGAGCCCGGTCGTCAAGTCGATCTCGGCGAACGGCAAGCAGCTCGACCTGTAGCAGGCGGCGTCTGTCTGCTCGTCCGCTGCAGTGACGATCCTGTCGAGAATCTGGCCATCGCGCCTGCGCGTTGCATCTTGCGTGGCTGCGCTGGGGTCGACGCCCTGTCACAACACGACGCACGGCGGCACGAGATTGTCCGCTCTCTGCTGCAACGACGCCGCGAGCACTTGCGCGATCCGAAGGAGAAAGCATGACCGAGAAGCCGTCCACCGAATCCGCGAGCCACGACCCCGCCCTGCTCGACCCCGTCCTGCTCGACCGGGCCCGCAGCGAGGTCCCGCTCGACGACGTCGCGATCTCGGCAGCCTGCCGGCTGCGGCCGATTCGCGCGATCGCGGCGGGGCTGGGCATCTCGGACGATGAGTTGCTGCCGTATGGCCACGACAAGGCCAAGGTGAGCCTCACGGTCCTGCAGCGGCCTCGCCACCAGGAGCGCCCTGCCCGGCTGGTGTTGGTCTCGGCGATCACCCCGACGCCGGCCGGAGAGGGCAAGACCACGACGACCATCGGCGTCGGCCAAGCGCTCGGCCGCCTCGGCGAGCGGGTGGTCCTCGCGCTCCGCGAGCCGAGCCTGGGCCCGTGCATGGGAGTCAAGGGCGGCGCAGCCGGCGGAGGCTGGAGCCAAATCGGCCCGGCGGTGCAGATCAACCTCCACTTCACCGGTGATTTCCACGCCATCACTTCGGCCCACAACCTGCTCGCGGCAACGCTCGACAACCACCTGCACCACGGCAACGCGCTCGATATCGATCCGCAGCGGGTGATGTGGCGTCGCGTCCTCGACATGAACGACCGATCGCTGCGCAACGTGATCATCGGCTTGGGCGGCCCGACCCAGGGCACCCCGCGGGAGACGGGCTTCGACATCACGGCCGCTTCGGAGATCATGGCGATGCTCTGCCTCGCGGAGAGCTTCGAGGATCTGCGGGCTCGCTTGGATCGCACGCTCGTCGCGATGACCCGCAGCGGCGAGCCAGTGACCGCTGGCCAACTCGGCGTAACCGGCGCCCTGCTCGCGCTGCTGCACGACGCGATCCAGCCGAACCTGGTGCAGACCCTCGAGGGTCAGCCGGTCATCGTGCACGGCGGTCCCTTCGCCAATATCGCCCACGGCTGCAACTCGGTTCTGGCGACGCGGATGGCGATGCACCTCGGCGATATCGTCCTGACCGAGGCGGGCTTCGGCTTCGACCTCGGCGCGGAGAAATTCTTCGATATCAAGGCCCGCATGGCTGGCCTGCCGGTCCACGCCACGCTCCTCGTGGCCACCGTCCGGGCGCTGAAGATGCACGGCGGTGTGGCCAAGGACGCGCTGCGCCAGCCGGACGTCGAGGCGCTTCGACGCGGCCTGGCGAACCTCGACGCCCACCTCGACAATGCCGAAAAATTCGGCGTCCCTGCGGTCGTGGCGGTGAATCGCTTCGCCGACGACAGCGACGAGGAGGTCGCCGCGATTCTCGACCACTGCGCAGCCCGCGGCGTCCGCGCCGCGCCGAGTGAGCATTTCGCCAAGGGTGGAGCTGGCGCGCTCGAGGTCGCCCGTGCCCTGCTGCAGGCGACGGACGGACATGACGGCAGCTATTCGCCCGTCTATCCACTCGATGCGCCGGTCGCCGACAAGATCGAGGCCATCGCGCGGACGATCTACGGCGCCGACGGCATCGTCCTCTCGGCCAAGGCGCGGCGTGATGTGCGCGATATCGCGGCACTCGGCCTCTCCGACCTGCCCATCTGCATCGCCAAGACGCAGAACTCGCTCTCCGACAACCCGAAGCTGCGCGGCCGACCGACCGGCTTCGAGGTCAAGGTCGAGCGCATCCTGCCCAACGCGGGCGCCGGATTCCTGGTCGTCATCACCGGCGAGATCATGCGCATGCCCGGGCTTCCGAAGGTCCCGGCCGCCGAGAAGATCGACGTGCGAGACGGTGCCATCGTCGGGCTGACCTGAGCCTTGAGCGACCTCAAGCGCCTCCGGGACGCGGTTCGCCAACGCAAGGCGCAGGGCGGGCGCTCCGAGCCGCTGCGCGATGGCGAAGTGGAGTCGACTGGCGCGCCGTTCGGCGCCACCGGAGGCGAAGAGGCCCGGCCGGAGAGCACCGGCTGGAGCCGACCCTCCCCTGCCGTCGCGATGCCGGAACCGCCTGACCTGGACCGGGCCACCGCTGAGGCGCTGCGGCCCGAGCTGGCCGTGCTCGACCCATGGCAGCTCGCTGCGGTCGTCGAGCCAGCGTCGGCGCTGGTCTGCGCCGCGGTCGGTAGCGGCAAGACCCGCGTGCTGGTCGAGAAGATGGTCTGGCTGCACCGGGTCCGCGGCGTGCCGTTGGAGCGCATCGCGGTGGTGACCTTCACCCGCAAGGCGGCGTCCGAGGTGGCGGCGCGCCTCGCGGCGGCGCTGCAGGAGGCAATTGCACCAGGGCAGACCTGGTTGATGGGCACCTTCCACGGCGTCGCCCGCGCCCTGCTCCGCTCCGCGCTGCCGGTCGACACATTGGGCTTCTCGCCAGCGTTTCGGGTCATGGACGCGTCGGAACGGGACGCGATGCTGCACGGCCTGATCGCCGAGCACGACCTCGACATCAAGCATCGCCGGCGGCTGGAGGCGCGCTTCGCCGCGCTCGAACGCGGCGAGGTGCGCATCGGCGCGATGAAGCGGGACGACGACATCGTCCAGCTCGCCGAGCTCTATGAGGAACGGAAGCGGACCGCGGACGCGATGGACTTCGGCGACCTGATCGTCGGCTGCGGTGCGTTGCTCCACGACTTGCCCGCGGATCGGCGGCCGGAGTGGATCCTCGTCGACGAGCTGCAGGATTGCGACGACGACCAACTCGACCTGCTATGTGCGCTCGCGGGCGACACCGCGCGCGTTTTCGCGGTCGGCGACCCGCACCAGACCATCTACGGCTGGCGCGGCTCACGGCGCGATACCTTCGAGCGCTTGGCCGAGCGGACCGGCGCCAAGACGCTGCGGCTGCCGTGCAACTACCGCTCGAGCGCCGCGATCACCCAGGCCGCCGAGGCCCTCCTCGTGGCCGGACGAGCGACCCTCGACCCGCTCTCTGCCCGGATCGTGCCGCAACGCGCCGAAGGTGAACCCGTGCGCATCATCCGGCACCACGACGCGAGCGCCGAGGCCGACTGGATCGCGCGCACCATCGCCGGCCGAATCGCCGCGGGCGCTGCGCCTTCGCGGATGGCGGTCCTCAGTCGGACCCGCAGCCCACTGGACCCGGTCGCGGGCGCGCTACAACGCATCGGCGTGCCCATTCGCCGGACCATCACGCAGAGCGACGAACAGGCCACCGCGCGCTGGCTTCATGCCTTGGTACGGGCCGCGCTCGACGACGGCGATCTGGCCGCGCTGCGCATCGCCTTCGCTGACGCGAGCCGCGGTCTGTGCCGCGACGTCGATCTCGGCGACGCCAAGCTCGCAGACGAGGGCAGCGCGCGGCAACGGGCCGCCGAGCGGCTGCGGGCGATGGCGCGCCGGCGGTCACGCCTGGACGCGTCGCTGGTGGAGCGCCTGATCGAGGGCCTACAGGCGGCCAACCTGTCGGGCGCGACGCCGCTTCGGCCAGCTGCTGCGCTCCCGATCGACGAATTGCTACGGCCGACGCGCGCCGCCTACTTCCGTGACCGTGCGCTCTGCGACCGCCTGTTGGAGGCGTGGCAGCAGGACGCGGACGCGCGCGGTGGCGACCTGCAGGCGTGGCACGACACCCTGGCGGCTGCGCTCTGCGACGGGAATTGGCTGGTCGACGCCGCCCCGCCGACGCCGGAAGAGCGGGAGGCGGTCACGTTGCTGACCGTGCACGCGGCCAAGGGCCTCGAATTCGACGCCGTTTGGCTGATCGGTGTCAACGACGGCGCCTTCCCGATCGCGGGAGCGATGCGCACGCCAGACGGGTTGATGGAGGAAGTGCGGCTGCTCTTCGTCGCCATGACCCGCGCCCGCGACGAGCTGGAGCTCTCGTGGCATCAGGCACCGTCAACCCCACGCGCGCAGCCTTCGCCGAGCCCGCTGTTGCGACTGCTGCCGGCTTCGACGACGCGTTGGTTCGACCATCCCCCCGCGCCGACTCCGACGCCGGACGCGGGCGGCGCCGGCGACGAGTGGCCGCTCGGCGCACGGGTCCGCCACCGCAAGCGGGGCGACGGGACCGTCGTCGGCGCCGAGGACGGCAGCGTCGTGGTCCGCTTCGACCGTGGCGGCGAGACCCGCTTCGCCGCAGCGATGATGCCGTGCAGACGCATCGACGCGGAGGTCGGGAGCCCGTAGCATCTCGTGGCTTGGGCTGCAGAGAACCGATGGCGTAGGAGGCGAGCATGGCGAACGACCCGACGACCTCGACGGCCGCAACGATCAGCGGCCTGCGGCGCTGGACCGCCCTCGCCGTCGCTGTCGCGCTCAGCGGTTGCCTCGGGCCTTCGTACGTGGTGCCGAAGTCGGAGCTGCGTCGCCTGGCGCAGGTCGAGCCGGCGCGTCGCGGCGACAAGCTGCACGTCGTCCAGCGCTTCGCCACCGCAGACGAACCGCCTCCAGCGCCGTCGTGGCCAGCGCCGCCGCCGCGCCCTGCCCGCGCCCCCGATGCCCACCCCGACGGTGACCTCAACGGTGGCGCTTGGTGGTGGTGGTGGGGACCGCCCGGCCGCCCGATCGTGCAGCCGCGATGGCATGTCAGCAGCTCGAGCGCAGCGGCGGGAGGAACGCCCCCGATGGGTGGCGTGACGACGCCACAGCGCGCCGTACCGGACGGAATCGGCACCGGCGCCAAGGCGGCTGCCGGGGGCGCGACCGGCACCGGCGGCTCCGACCTCGGCAAGACGCTCGCCGCTGCCGCGGTCGCGGCCGTCGTGGTCGGCGTCGGCTTGGCGGCCACCGAAGGCGCCCGCTACGACGGCTGGGTCGCCGTGCACCCTGCCCATCCGGTGCACCTGGTCGGCCCACGCTCGCACCGCGTGGTACCGCTCTGGCAGCTGGCAGAGACGCCGCCGACCGAGCAGGAAGAGGCCATCGTGGTTCGCCACGAAGGTGCAGGAATGTGGCTCCGTGGGCGTCGGCCGCTGGATCGCGTCGGCTTCGGCTACGGCTTCGACGGCTCGAGTCAGCAACTGGCGCTCGGAAACGGCGAATTCGCCGCGCTGGGCGGCAGCACGATCCAATTCGGCTTCTGGCCGGTGTGGTTCGCCGGCGTCGAGTTCGGCGCGATGATGGGTTGGGGCAGTGACGGCACCGGCCTCGCCGTCGCGCGTGTGCAGCCCCGGATCGCGCTCGAAGTGATCCCGATTCGACTGTGGCGCCTGCATATCGGCGGCATGGCGGCGACCGGTATCGACATCGTCCGGCGCGACCGCGCCGGCAACGACCGCGACGCGCTGGTCAGCTCGGTCGGGCCGATGCTGCAGTTCGACCTCACCACCCGACTCGCGCTCACCGCGCGCTGGCAATGGACGATGCAACACGACGGCGCCGTGCCGACGTCGACCAGCTTCGGCCTGGGCCTGTCGATCTACTGAGATCGGACGTCGTGCGCGCCTTGCCGCCCCGCAACGCAGGGGATAGCTTCGCCGCGGGAGGCAGCAAGATGCGCAAGTTCTCGGCCGCAGGAACCCTCGCGTGGTGCATGACGGCGTCGGTACTCGCTGCATCGACCGCCATGGCACAACAGCCGCCGGGCAACGGTGGTCGTCCGCTCGACGGGTGGGACGAATCGGGCAACGAGACCGGCGAAAAGGGTGAGCGGCGGGCTGGCTTGCCGGCGCCGGGGATCGCCCCGGCGCGCCCGGAAGATCCCACCGCCGGTGCGACGACGCGCAAGGTCACCGAGGCCGAGCGTCGTCAACTCGAGCGGCGAGCCATCGAGAACGTCCGCGCCGGCGACTACGGCGACAAATTCCTCTTCGGTCTGGATCTCCGCTACCGGGTGATGCCATCGGACCTCGACGTCGGCACGGTCGGCTCCGGCAACGCTCCGAGCGCGGCGAGCGGCATCTCGCCGGTGGTGCGACTCGGCTATACGCCCAGCTCCTCGTTCTCGATCGCGGTGGAGGGCGGCTGGCACGGCACCACGTTCGACGGCGTCGAGGGAGACGCGAACTTCGTCAGCCTGCGCGGCGTGCTCTCGCTCTACATCCCGCTCGGCAGGTTGCGTCCGTACGTCTGCGCGTTCGGCGGCCTGGAGTGGCTGGCAGCGGATGTCGGCCGGATCGGCACGGACTACGATTTCGCCGTCGGCGGCGGACTCGGCGTGACGTGGGAGCTCTCGAATTGGGTCGGCCTGCGGGCCAATGGGCTCTTGATCGGGACCGACGGGTCCGACGGCCTCGCGCAGATTTTCGAAATCGGCGTCGGCCTCGAAGTGCGGTTCATGCCGACCGGAGGATGAAGATGCGTCAATCTCGCCTGGCCTACGGGCTTCTCTGTGCGCTTCTGGCGGCGACGACCGCCTGTGGTAGCGACGACGGCAACGCCGCCTCCGGCAGCACCAACGACGCAGCCAGCACCAACGACGCGACCGGTGGCGGCGCCGACGGAGCGGCCACGGCGAACGGCGACACCGGCAGCACGGGGGATGCAGCAGGCGACAGCGACGCGGGCAGCAGCGACACAGGCGGCGGCACCGGCGGTGACGGGCCGCCAGCGCCCATCGCCTACTCCGGCAAGACCTGCCCGAAGTTGGTCGCCGGCAAGAACGAGCTCTGGTCGTGGGGCAAGACCCGCGGCGTCGACCTCTACCTGCCGAAAGAGACCAAGGGCGCCCCGCTGCTCTTTCTCTGGCACGGATTGGGCGACACGAAGGAGAATTTCGGCCCAGCGATGGGCGCCCAATCGCTCGCGACGATCCTCGGCGCGGTCGTGCTCGTGCCGCAATCGCAGGGCAAGGTCAGCGGCTGGGGCTGGTCGACGCCGACCGACGCGCAGGAAGACGCAGCGCTCTTCGACGATTTGCTCAGCTGCGTCGACGCGCAATACGAGATCGACAATACGCGGGTCTGGACGATGGGCTTCTCGTCCGGCGCGCTCTGGAGCAGCTGGCTGGTGATGCACCGCAGCTCGTTCATCGCGGCGGCGGTGGTGTGGAGCGGCGGCACCGGCAAGACGGCGAATACCTACACCAAGCCCAAGCGCAAGCTGCCGATCCTGATGGCCTGGGGTGGGGAGAACGACAACGCCTTCTTCTCCTTCGACGAGACGACCAAGGCGATGTCGGCGGCGCTACAGGCCGATGGGCACTACGTCGTGCTGTGCAACCACGGCCTGGGCCACACCATCCCGCAGGGTGGGCTGAACTGGGCGGTGACCTTCTTGAAGGCCCACACCTTCGGCACGGTCGGGCATAGCCCGATCGCCGACGACAGCGCCGCGCAAGCGACGTTCCCGAACTACTGCGTCTTCCCGACGGCGCCCTGATCACGGAGCGCGCGGAGCGACGCGAGCTGCGCCAACTTGCTGGCCAACGCCGAGAGCGGGACGCGCCGGCTGGTCGGCGGCGTCTGGCTGCGGTCGAGCCACAGATAGTCGGTCGGCTCGTGGTGGCTCTGCTGCCAATCTGCGAGCAGCGAGGGCGCGTCGATCTCCGGACGCGTATCACCGACCTTGGCGAGATGGAGGATCCCGCCACCCACCGCCGCGAGGACGACGAGCACCAGCGCGGTCCACAGCCACGCCCGCCGCCGTCGCGCCTTGTGGTCGACCCGGAACACAACGCTGAACTCCTGCAGCATCGAGTTCATGTCGGGGCGCGAACGGCGCCTCCGGCTGGCGGCGCTGGGCAGGTCGAGCGTGCCGAGCGAGGGCAACGGCGGCTTGTCGCCGTCGAGTGCCGGCGGGGCGAAGAAGAGGGGTTCGGCAGGCGCGGCGTCGAGAGGTAGCGCGGCGTCGAGAGGTAGCGCGGCGTCGAGAGGCAGCGCGGCGTCGAGCGGCAGCGTGTCGTCCGCCGGCAGCGGCGGCGCGACTTCGACCTCTGCCGGCGTGTCCTCGACGGCGGCATCGGCCGCAACCACGTGATCCACCGGGATGGCGACGTCGGGATCGGTCTGCTCGTCGGTCCCGAAGCCGAGCTCCGTGGCGCCGCCGACGACGACGCCCCCGTCCACCACGACAGGCGCGGCAACCTCGGCAGAATCCTCGATCTCGGTCCTTTTGCTCACCCGGCCCTCCCCCAGACAGGGTAGAGCGTCGCCCGGGAAATGCCAGAGACCGCGACGATCCGGCCTCGTGTCGACGGCGCCGGTCCTGCGCGGTATCGTCGCGGCCGGTTCAACGCAGACGGAGGAGCCATGAGCGAGCAGGCCCAGGGCGGCGAGAAGAAGATCGGCCGCAACGACCCCTGTCCGTGCGGCAGCGGCCGCAAATACAAGCAATGCCACTACGGCAAGAGCGAAGAGACGATCGCGCACGAGACGGCCGAAGGCCGCAGCGTCATCGGCCTCGGTGCGGCGCTGGCCGTCATCGGCGGCGCTATCGTCGGCTTCAGCAAGGACAGCACGACCGGAATCGCGGTGGGTGCGGCCATCCTGATCGGCTTCGCGGCGTGGACCATCTTCCGCAACCCGCCGCCGCCGCGGCAGGGGCCCGATGATCCGGCCGCCATCAACTTCGGCAACTGATCATCGAGAGGGTCCGCTCTTGCGTCAACGGACTTCGTCGAGCCGGCAGCCAGGCCGATCCGGAGCCAGGCCGGTCGCCTTGACCAAGGTCGCGGTGAAGCTGCCGACGATGACCTTGCTCTGTAGGCGCAGCGGCAAGTGACGGCCGTCTCGGCTGACCCAGACGTGCATGCGGGCGCCCGGGCTGCGCTCGAAGACGCCGCCGACGTCCTTCATCTCCGGCTCGACGTGCCAGGCCGAGACCTTCTTGCCGCCGATCTCGATGGTCTCGACGCCGTGCACCTTCACTTCGGCGCGGATGGTCTTGAGGCCGTCGGTCACCGACATCTTGCGCACGCCCTTGGCCGCGATGGTGTGCATGCGGAAGGCGTAGAGCAGGCCCAACGGGTCCCAGGTATCGGAGAAGAGCGGCTTGGCCGGGAAGGCCTTCCACTGGTTGTGGTAGACGACGCGGCGTCGCTTCCAATCCAGGTCGAGCTTGATATCGCGATGGTACGAGCCCTCACGGGCGATCTTCTCGTGCCCGACCGCACGTCGCATCTTCGCGTCGGCCCAGGCGTCCATCTTGTCGCGGACGCGGTAGATCCGGTCGGCCCAGGACGTGGTCTGCGCCCGCATCTGGAAATGCCAGGCGGGCTTGCCGGCGAAGCTCCCGTCGGCAGCGACGAGGAAGGTGGCGCGGCCGACGTCGATACCCATCCACTCCAGCACGTATTCGAGTCGCTCGCCTTCTTGGAACGGCAGGCAACGTGGCGCTCCCTTCGGCGACTTGCCACGGGCGGCGTCGGCCGCTTCCCATTCCAGCCGCAGCGCTCCGAGTCGCGGCGCGTCCCCTGGTAGCCGCTGGCCCGCGACGGACGGCGGCAGCTCGGCCGGCAGACCGTCTCCACGGGGACCACTGGCCCATGCCGGTCCGGCGACGAGCAGGGTGGTGATCCAGAGCAGGCCGAGAGATCGATCGCGTGCGTTTCGCATTCCCACCTCCAGTGTGAGGGCGCCGGGGGGCGCACCAGGTCGACGGGCGAGCGGGGCTCCGCATTCATCGGCCCCCTCTTGCGCAGCCGCGCGGGGGCCGGGACCATGGCGCCGCACGCCTTGCCGCGTGCCTGGAGTCCGCATGTTCACGCTCGTCCCCACGCCCCGTCTGCCGCAGAGGTCTCTGCGTCGCAGCGCCGATGCGCTCCGCATCCGCGCCGTGATCGCGCTGCTCTGGGCCCTGCCCTCGCTCGCGGTCGCGGAGCCGGGTCCCGCGGTGCCGCCGCCAGCGGGGCCCTCCGAGGCTGCGCCCGATCCGGATCAGCCGCGCTCGATGCAGGTCGAGACCGCGCCGCCCGGAGGCATGAACGACCCGGTGCTCGACGCGCCGAACGCGGCTCCGGCGCGTGGCCCACTCTCGCCGGGCGATCGCGCGACCCTCATGCGCGGCCCGATCAGCTCCGGCGAGTGGGTCCTCGGCGGCATCCTCGGCAGCTGGATCGGCTTCGGCGTCGGTCATATGGTCCAGAGTCGCTGGTCCGACGGCGGCTTCCTCTTCACCGGCGGCCAGATTCTCTCGCTCAGCGCGATGGTTGCCGGCTTGGCGCGCGGCGCGACGCGCGAGCTGGAGTGCACCGAATTCGGCTGCCGCGAGGTGTCGAATAGCAACGACCGCTGGATGATCGTCGGCGTCAGCGGCGCGCTCGCCTTCACCGTGCTGCGGGTCTGGGAGATCTACGACGTCTGGGCCGGTCCGAAGCAGCACAACCAGCACTACGAAGACGTCCGTCGGCGCACCGGTCGGCAATGGGGCGTGATGCTGCTACCGCAGCAGGACGGCGGCGCAGCGGCGACCTTCTCGCTCCGCTTCTAGCAGCGCTGAACGCTACATATTGCGGCGGTAGCGGCCGCCGACCTCGTAGAGCGCGGCCGAGATCTGGCCGAGGCTCAGCATCGGCGCGACCTCCATCAGCGCGGCGAAGACGTTCTCGCCCGCGATGACGGCCTGCTTCAGCCGCAACGCGGCGGCATCGGCGCGATCGGCGTGGCGGCGCTGGAAGTCGCGCAGCCGATCGAGTTGGTCCTGCTTCTCTTCTTCCGACGCGCGGGCCAGCGCGATCGTCGTCGGGCCATCGGCGGCGGCGTCAGCGAGGAAGGTGTTGACGCCGATGATCGGCAGCTCGCCGCTGTGTTTGCGATGCTCGTAGTGCATCGACTCGTCCTGGATCTTCGAGCGCTGGTAGGCCCGCTCCATCGCGCCGAGCACGCCGCCGCGCTCGCTGATCCGCTCGAATTCGGCGAGCACGGCCTCTTCGACGAGCTCGGTGAGGGCTTCGGTGATCCAGGCGCCCTGGATCGGGTTCTCGTTCTTCGCCATGCCGAATTCGCGGTTGATCACGAGCTGGATCGCCAGGGCGCGGCGCACGCTCTCTTCGGTCGGCGTGGTCACGGCCTCGTCGTAAGCATTGGTGTGCAGGCTGTTGCAGTTGTCGTAGATGGCGAGCAGCGCCTGCAGGGTGGTGCGAATATCGTTGAACGCCATCTCCTGCGCGTGCAGCGAACGGCCACTGGTCTGGACGTGGTACTTCAACTTCTGCGAGCGCTCGGAGGCACCGTAGAGGTCGCGCATCGCGACCGCCCAGATGCGACGCGCGACACGGCCGATGACGGCGTATTCCGGGTCCATGCCGTTGCTGAAGAAGAAGCTGAAGTTCGGCGCGAAATCGTCGATCTTCAGGCCACGGGCGCGGTAGGCCTCGACCAGGGTGAAGCCGTTGGCCAGGGTGAAGGCGAGCTGCGAGATCGGGTTCGCGCCGGCCTCGGCGATATGGTAGCCGCTGACCGAAACCGAATAGAAGTTGCGGACCTTGTAGTCGACGAACCAGGCGGCGACGTCCGCCATCCGCTCGAGCGCGAATTCGGTCGAGAAGATGCACGTATTCTGCGCCTGATCTTCCTTCAGGATATCGGCCTGTACGGTGCCACGGACCTGCTGCACCGTGCTCGCGAGCAGCGCATCGTAGGTCGCGTCGTCGAGCATCGCGCGCAAGGCGTCCCAATCCTTGCCACCGGCTCCCGGCTGCAGGCAATCGGCTTCCTCGATCGCCAGCTTGCCCTCGGCGCGCAGGTGCTTGCGCACGCTCTGCCGCAGCGCCGCGTGGAAATAGAACGCGAGCAGCGTCGGCGCGGGCCCGTTGATGGTCATCGAAACCGAAGTGCTCGGGGCGCAGAGGTCGAAGCCGGCGTAGAGCGCCTCCATATCCTCGACCGTCGCGATGCTGACGCCGGAGGTGCCGATCTTGCCCCAGATATCGGGTCGCGGGTCGGGGTCCTCGCCGTAGAGCGTGACCGAGTCGAAGGCGGTCGAGAGCCGCTTGGCCTTGGCGTGCTCGCTGAGCAGGTGGAAGCGACGGTTGGTGCGCCACGGTCCGCCCTCGCCGGCGAACATGCGGGCCGGATCCTCGCCCTGACGCTTGTACGGGAAGACGCCGGCGGTAAAGGGGAACGCGCCCGGCAGGTTCTCGAGCATGGCGAAGCGGACGATCTCGCCCCAACCGCCGAGCCGGGGCACGGCGACCTTCGGGATGGCCGTGCCGGAGAGGCTTTCGGTCGTCGTCTCGACCGCGATCTCGCGGCCGCGGACGGTGTAGCGATTCACCGGCGCACGGTAACGCGCTTCGGTCTGCGGCCAGCCGGCGATCGCGGCGACGACGGAGGGGTCGAGTTCGGCCAAGAGGCCATCGTAGGCCGCCATCAGCTCGGCCTGGGTCGGCGTCGCGGCGGCGATGGCGTCAGCGCCGTAGGTACGCGGAGCATCCAGCGCCGGCCCCCCGAGCAACGCGACGGCGCGGCGGAGCGCGTCGACCTCGGCCGCCTTGGCCGCCTGCTGCTCGGCGCGCGCTTCGTGCTCGCGCACCGCGGCCGCGATCTCGCCGAGATAGCGGGATCGGCGCGGCGGGATCAGCGCGCCGCGGTCGGGCTCACCCGTCGGCAAGGTGGCAGTGAAGCGCCCCTGCCACGAGCGGCCGGTCTTGCTCTGCAACAAGCCGAGCAGCGCCCGGTAGCCGGCGTTGACGCCGCGGTCGTTGTGCTGGCTGGCCATGGTGGCGAAGACGGGCATCGCCTCGAGCGGCTCGCTGAAGCGCGTATGCGCCCGCTGCACCGCCTTGCGCACGTCGCGGAGCGCGTCGAGCGCGCCGGGCTTGTCGAATTTGTTCACCAACACCAGGTCGGCGACGTCGAGCATCTCGATCTTCTCGAGCTGGCTCTGAGCGCCGAATTCCGGCGTCATCACGTAGACCGCGAGGTCGGAGAGGGCGACGATCCCGGCGTCCGCTTGGCCGATGCCCGAGGTCTCGGCGATGACGAGGTCGAAGCCCGCGCCGCGGCAGATGGCGATGGCGTCGCCGAGCGCCGCCGAGAGCTCGTTGCCCGAGGCCCGCGTCGCCAGCGAGCGCATGAAGACCCGGCCGCAGGCGAGGCTGTTCATCCGGATCCGGTCGCCCAACAACGCGCCGCCGGTGCGCCGGCGGGTCGGATCGACCGAGAGGACGGCGATCCGCAGCTCGGGATGGTCCTCCGCGAGCCGTCGCACCAACTCGTCGCAGAGCGAGCTCTTGCCGGCGCCGCCGGTTCCGGTGAGGCCGACGACGGGCACACCGCTCTGATCGGCACGCGCGCGGGCGGCCGCGATCGCGTCGGAGAAGCCGTCGGGCTGCTGCCCGGCGGCGTTGGCCTCGGCGGCCGAAATCGCCCGGGCGAGACCGACCCAATCGTCGCGGTCGATGGCGGCGAAATCCGCCGGCGGCGCGCCGAGCGAGAGGATCGGATGGTCCGACTCACGCACGATCTGGTTGATCATGCCCTGCAAGCCGAGCTTGCGGCCGTCTTCGGGGTGGAAGATCTGCGCCACGCCATAGGCCTGCAGCTCCGCCTTCTCCTCGGGGATGATGGTGCCGCCGCCGCCGCCATAGACCCGCACGTGCCCGGCGCCGCGCTCGCGCAGCATGTCGACCATATAGCGGAAGAACTCCATATGGCCGCCCTGGTAGGAGCTGACGGCGATCGCCTGCGCGTCTTCCTGGATCGCGGCGTCGACGATGTCGCGAACCGAGCGGTTGTGGCCGAGGTGGATCACCTCGCAGCCCGAGGCTTGCAGGATCCGGCGCATGATGTGGATCGCGGCGTCGTGGCCGTCGAAGAGGCTCGCGGCCGTGACCACGCGCACCGGATGCTTCGGCTGATAGGGCGACTGCTGGGCGAGTTCGGTCATGGCTGGGCTCCGGGGCGACGCGCGCGTGAGGCACGGCGGGCGGGGGCGAGAGCATGCCTGCGCGGCCGGCGGCGCCGCAACTGTCGATGCCGGTTGTCGCGCAGCGGCGCTCGCCCTAGCATCGGCCGAGCAGCAGCATGCGGAGGGGACCTTGGCAGACTCGACGACAACATCACGCCTCGCGTTCCTACGCTTCGTCCTGCCCGGCGTCGCCCTCGGGATCATCGCGCTCTCGGCGTTCTCCGGAGGCTTCGGCGTGATCGAAGTCGAGCCCGGCGAAGTGGCGGTCATCTACAATACGACCGGGATGTCGCTCTTCGGCGACGAGCACCGCGTCGTGCAGCAGCAGGGCACGATCACCTTCGTGCCGTGGTTCCAGCGGGTCGAGATCCTGCACATGGAGCCGCTGGTGCTGGTCATGGAAGGCGAGAAGGACGCCGACGCCAACCACGTCAAGAAGCTCACGGTCCGCGCCAGCGACGGCAGCAACTTCTGGTTCAACAAGCTCGAGATTCACTACCAGGCGATCGCGGCGCGGGCCGACGTCATCGTCGCCACCCACGGCCGCGGCGACGCCTACAAATACGACGCGCTGCGGGTGCATTCGCGCGCCATCCTGCGCGACGAGTTCGGCCGCTACTCCTTCCTGCAGGCCGCCGATCCTTCGTCGTACGGCAAGGCGACGACCGACGCACGGCAGATGCTGAACGAGCGCCTCCGCGCGACCGGCCTCGAGGTCACCCAGGTCATCACACCGAAGCCGAGCTTCGCCGCCAACGTCGAGAAGGCCATCGCAGACCGGCAGAACGCGACGCAAGAGGTCCTGGTCCTCGAGAAGCAACGCGACCGGCTGCACAAGCAGCGTGAACGCCTGAAGCAGCAGGTGCGCGAGACGAAGAACGCCGAATATCAGGCCTTGCTCGCCACCCTCGCGGCAGATCTGCAGAAGTCGAAGAACAAGGCCGTCTCGGTCAAGCGCGAGGCCGACAAATACGCCATCGACCGCCGCGCCAACGCCAAGGCGATCCACACCGAGAAGACGACCAAGGCCAAGGCCAGCGCCTACGCGGCGCGTGAACGGGCGCAGGGCCTGGCGGCGCGGATCAAGGCGGTCGGCGACCAGGGCCCGGACGTGCTCAACGCCGAGATCGCCAAGCACGTCTTCCCGCAGCTGAAGAACCTTCGCGCGCGGCCCTACGCCCACGCGGCACAGCCCATCGATATCCGGCACATCACCACACCCTCCTCGCTGGACCAGGGAGGTGACCGATGAAGCGCCTCCTCGGCCTGCAAGGCTTCTCGCTGCTGATCATCCTCGGCTGGATGCTGCCGAACCTCGCGACGACCTACGTCTACCCCGACGAGATCGGCGTCCGTCGCTCGCTCTTCGGCGGCATCGAGGAGCAGGACTTCCAGCAAGGACGTTGGCTCGACGTGCCGATGGTGCACTCCTGGTATCGCCTGCCGCGGACCCTGCACTACCTCGAGTTCGCCGACGCCGACGACCTCGACGTCCGCACGCGCGAGGGCAACCTCATCCACGTCGACCTGGTCATCGTCTACAAGATCAAGGACGGCGCGGCGCACACCATCTGCCGCGAAGGCATGGCCACCTCGTATCCGCACCGCGTCCGCTCGGCGGTCGAGGGCTTCTTGCTGAAGCACATGGCGTCGATGTCGAACAAAGACATCCAGGACCCCGACGTGCGGATCAAGACAGCGCTCTCGGCGATCGGTCCGCTCAACCAGCGCCTCTCGCAATACCACGTCGAGGTCGTCGAGGAGGGCGTCGTCATCCGCGCCATCAGCTTCGACGCGCCCTACGAGGAGCGCCTGCAGGCCAAGCAGCTCTACGCCGTGCAGGCCGAGCTCGACGTCGCCGAGCAGCGCCGCTCCGAAGGCAAGCAGGCCACCGACACCGTGCAGAAGGGCATCGACAAGGAAGTCGCGGTCGAGCGTGAAAACTGGAACGAGCGGGTCGAGTTGGCCCGGCGCGTGACCGAGACCATGATCGCCGAGGTCGACGCCGAGGCGCTGGAATACGACCGCCGGGTGCGCGCCGAGGCAGACGCCGAATACGACCGCCTGGTCGCCGAGGGCGAGCGCGCGGAGCTGGAAGCGCAGGCGCTCGGCGAGAAGCTGCGGGCAGAGGCGCTGACGACCAAAGCGGGCCGGATCTACGCCGCGATCGAGGCCGTCCGCGCCTTCGAGCTCGGCCAGATCGAGCTGAACTCGCTGGACCCGGGCTTCCTGCAGCGCTTCGGATCGATGGCCTCTTGGCGACGCTTCTTCGGCGGGGAATAGGATGCTCGGTCGCCTGCTGCTCGCGGCCATCGTCGCCGCGTTCGCCGCCCTGCTCTACCGCAGCCTGCAGCCACACCCCTTGCGCCGCATCCCCTGGCGTTGGCGCCGGCTCGCCATGATCGACGGCAAGATGGCCCGGGCGCTCACGCTCCGCCGCTCGATGGTCAAATTGGTGCTCGCCGGCAAGGCCAACGACGCGGCGGCGCTGATGCACGACGTCGACCGGGTCATCGCCTCGCTCGCCACCGCCATCGACGCCAGGACCCAAGTCGCGGCGCTGCCCGACGAAGCGCAGGGTCAAACCGGCGCAGCGACCCAGGCTTCGATCGACGCCGCGCTGCGCCAGGTCGAGGCCGCGCATGGCCATTTGGTCGACATCGCCCGCGCCGAGATCGACGCCGCGGTCGGTGAGGTCCGCACCCAGCTCGCCGACCACACCGAGCAGCTCCGGCTCGAGGTCGAGGCCCGGCAAGAGGTCGAGACGATGCTGCGCGAGCAGGACGCCGGGGGCCGCCCGGTCGCGCCCGAGCCTCCGCACACCGATTGATCAACCTCCACTAGACATCTATCTATCCGCCGACTCGGCGGATGACGTCCGAGCCAAACCCGGGCACCATCCGGGCCGCGGCCGCGCCGCAAGGAGGCCCCGATGCGCCGGATCGCATTCGGTCGAATCGCCCAAGAATCGAACTCGCTCTCGCCGGTGACGACCGAGTTCGCCGACTTCGAGCGGACCCACCTGCTGCAGGGCGACGCGCTGCTCCGGGCCTGCCAGCCCGACGGCTTCGAGGCGCCCGGATTCCTCCGCGACGCCGAACTCTCGGGCTTTCTCCGCGCCGTCGCGGCGCGCTCCGGACAGATCGAGGCCGTGCCGACGCTCTCGGCCTGGGCCGTGCCGGGTGGCCCGATCGCGCGCGCCACGCTGGAGAACTTCAAGGACCGCCTGACCGACCAATTGCGTCGCGCCGGCCCACTCGACGGCGTGATGCTCTCGTTGCACGGCGCGATGACGGCGACCGATACCGACGAGCCCGAGGCCGAGATCCTGGCCGCGGTGCGCGAGGCCGTCCCGGGCGCCCGCATCGCCGTCAGCCTCGATCTGCACGCCAACCTGACCCCGCGGAAGTTGGAATATATCGACGTCCTCGCCGCGTATCACACCAACCCGCACCGCGACCACAGAAAGACCGGCGAGCGCGCCGGCGCCGTGCTCTGCGACACGCTGCTCGGCAAGATTCGGCCGGTGTCGACCTGGCGCTCGCTGCCGATGGTGATCGGTGGCGGCCTGACGCTCGACTTCCTGCCGCCGATGCTCTCGGTCTTCTGGCGCCTCGGCAGCCTGGAGCGGAAGGTCCCGGGCGTGCTGCTCGCCAACCTCTTCATGAGTCACCTCTGGCTCGACACCCCCGAGCTCGGCTGGTCGGTGCACGTCACCACCGACGGCGACCGGGCACAGGCCGATCGGGTCGCGGACGAGCTCGCCGACCGTCTCTGGGCGGTGCGGCACAAGATGCCGCCGGATCTGCCGAGCGCCGACGAGGCCATCGCCATCGCCCGCAGCGCGCGGATTCGGCGCAAATTCGGCATCGTCGCGATGTGCGACGCCTCCGATGTGGTCGGCGCCGGCGCCCCCGGCGACCGCACCGAGCTGCTCGACGCGGCGCTGCGCCGGGGCAAAGACCTGCGTTGGCATATGCCGATCCGGGATCCCGACGCGATCCGTGCCCTCGCGGAGAAATCGATTGGCAGCCGGGTCTCGATGGCGGTGGGCGCATCGCTGGATCCGGATCGCAGCCGCCCGGTCCACGTCGAGGGACGCTTGGTCCGCTTCGATCTCACCGAATCCTTCGGTCGCGTCGCGGTCCTCGACCTCGGCCACGTGCAGCTCGTCGTGACCGAGGGCGCGGCGTTGGCGATGAAGCCAGAATTCTACCTCGACCGGGGCCTGGATCCGTGGCAAGCGGACGTCGTGGTGGTGAAATCCTTCTTCCCCTTCCGACTCTATTTCGCGCGCTACATCCGCAAGTCGATCTACGTACGGACCGGCGGCGGCACGACCGACTTCGACGCCTGGCGGCAGATGTCGTTCGCCCGACCGACTTGGCCTGCCGACCCGGTGCAAGCGTGGCGCCCGCTCGACCGGGCCCGCCGCGCCGCCTGGGAGGCCTCGTGAGCCTGGTTGCGTCGACCGCCTCGCGTCGTTGCGTGACGCCGCGCGTGGCCGCCTCACTCGCGGCGACAGTTGTGCTCACGCTGGTGACGGCGGCGTGGGCCTCGGAGCCGGGTCGGCGCATCGGCGAGCCCGGCGAAGAGCTGCTCGACCTCTCGGCAGATGGCGAGGCTGCGCTGCTCGGCGACGCGGAGCGGGTGCGCGTGGTCGACCTGCGCCACGGCCGCGTCAGCGCGTGGCAACCACGCCCCGAAGGTGCCTTGATGCGGCTCGCCGACGAGGGCGGCGCCGTCCTCTTCGTCCAGCCGCAGGGCAAGCTGCGGCGATGGCCGTGCTTCGCGCTCGAGGACAAAGCCAAGGTGGTGCCGATCCCGCCCGGCGCGCTCGACCTGGCGATCGACGCCGGCGGAGGCCACGTCGCGCTGACGACGCGGCAGCAGCAACCTCCGCCCGGCCCGCGACCGCAGGCTCCGTCGGCGGGCGGCTTCGCATGCGTCCACGCGCTGGCCGTCGACGGCACCCGCACAGTGCAGCGCTGTGTGCCACTCGCCGAGGGTGAAGTGCGTCGGCCGCGGATCGCCACCTCGCGCGACGGCAGCCGGCTCTGGTTCTGGGCCGGCGGCACCCTGCTCTTCCTCGACGCGGCCAGCTTGCGCGTCCTCGGCAGCCTCGACGTGCCCGAGCCCTCGGCCCTGATCGTGGGCGAAGTCGCTTGGCGCGTCGTGCTGCAAACAGCCGACGGCGCCGCCGCGCTCTCGGCCCCGGAAGGCGGCAGCCTCTCGGGCCCGTGGACGCCCCTCTCCCGTGGCGCCGCGATCGCCGTCGACGCCAGCGGCAAGCGCGTGCTCGGCGCGGGCTGGACGCTGCTGCGCGAGGATGTCGGCGGTGCGGCCGCGGCGGTCGCTCCGGCGGCGGCGCTGGCGTCGCCGCATCCGCCGCAGTGGAGCATCAGCCCCGACAGCCGCCACGCCGCGGTGCAGATGGGCGACTTGCTCGCGATCGTGCGGGTCGAGCCGACCTTCTCGATCCTCGGCCTGCTGCCGACGATTCGCCGCGGCGGCGTGCTCGCCGCCCATCCGCGGCGGCTGATCTGGCGGGGCGCGGACAACGCCATCCGCGCCGCCGTCTGGTCCGAGCTCGACACGATCCCGGCGCCTGCCGCGGGGCTGGACGTCTGCCTGGCCGCTGCCGAGACCGCGCGCCGTCTGCTCGACGTCGCCGCGGGAGGCGGGCGGTGAGCGAGACCGCGCCGTCGGCACAGGCCGGCGCTCCGACCCTCGACCGCAGCGCCCGCCGCTGGCTGGCCTTGCCGCTGCTGGTGCACCTCGCGTTGTGTGTGCTGGCGTGGCCGGGCGCGACCTTGATCGTCGACGAGGTACGCTATATCGCCGCGGCTGCGAGCTTCGCCGACGGCGAGACGACGGTCACGCGCTGGCACGGCCCCGAGTTGGCGCCGACGCCGCGACCACCGAGCCTCTACGTCCCCGGGCTCTCGCTGTTGATGGCGCCGTGGGTGCGGCTCTTTGGCTGGCGCGGCGGCTATGCCGTGCCGATGTTGGCGCTGATCCTCGGCTGCGTGGCGACATGGGCTTGGCTGCGGCGGGAGCGGCAGCCGGAAGAGTTGGCGCTTGCCCCGCTGCTCTTTCTGCCGGCAGCGGCCTTCTCGCGCATCGCGATGAGCGACGTGCCGTCGTTCGCCGCCATCGCGGTGGGCTTGTGGCTCTACGCGCGGCAGGACGCGCCACACCTGTTGTTGCGACGCGGGCTCGCCGGCCTGTGCATCGGCGCCGCCTTCAACCTCCGCGACACCAACGTCGTGCTCCTCGCGCCGCTCTTCGCGTTGGCGTTGCTGCGTCGCGAACGCGGGATCCTGGCGGTCCTGGTCGGCGGGATCGCCGGCGTTGCCCTGCGCCCACTCTCGACCTGGTGGGCCTTCGGTGACGCGCTCTACGTCAAGGCGCCGGGCTATGACTTCGCGGCGTCGCATCTGCTGGTCGGCGTGCCGACCTACGCGATCCTCACGGCGATCCTGATCCCGGCCGGCCTGCCGCTGCTGCTGCGCTATCGGGGGCCCCGCGCGGCGGGACTGGTCAGCTCGGCGGTCGTCTTCGTCGCCCTCTACATGGCCTACGGCTACCACGCCGAAGAGAGCGGCCCGCTCAAGCGCGTCCTGCTCGTCGGGCGCTTCATGGTGCCGGCATTGCCGCTCTTCGCCCTCGCCCAAGGCGACGCGTGGCGGCGCTGGCTGGCCGGGCGTGGCGCCCTGGCAGGCGACGATCGCGTGCGACGACGCGGCGTCATCGGCCTGGCGCTGGCGACGAGCTTGGTGCTGATCGCCGGCCATCTCGGCGTGCTGCGCCAATCGCAGCGGGTGGCGCCGGTGATCGCAGAGCTGCGGGCGGCGATCCCGGACGGCGCGGTGGTGGCGTGCGACGGCAACGGCGTGGAGAAATTCCTCGGACCCGACAACGGCCGGCTGCGACTGGCGCCCATCGCCGCGCTGCGTGATTCGGCGCGGACCCGGCTCACCGCGCGCGCCCACGCCGAGCAGCGGCCGATCTTCGCGCTGCTGCAGGAACGCGACGAGTCCGAAGCCTGGCGCACGCGCTCGGCCCGCAACGCCGCCTACGTCCAGGGCGCCGTCGGTGACGCCGAGCCCATATGGGAACGGCGGGTCGGCGGCGAGCGGCTACGGCTCTGGCGCTTGCCCTGAGCCGAGTGCCTTCGCCGCGGCGGCGCGGAGGCGCTCGTTCGGCGGGAAGTCGGGCAGGATCTCGGCCGCGCGGTCGAGCGCGACCTTGGCCTCGGCCGGGCGACCGTGATCGAGCAGCCACGTGCCGAGGTAATGCCAGCCGGAGAAGCCGTCCGGATGGTCGCGGACCGTGGCCCGATGCAGGGTCTCGTCGTCGCGGAAATCGAGCGCACGCAGCGCCGATCCGGCACCGAGCACGAGGATCCAGGCGGCGACCGCCGCTGCGGCGAGCCGAAACCGCCCGGACTGCGTCTGCCACGACGCGTGCAGAGCGTTGGCGAGGAGCACGGCGACGCCGCCGCTGGCGAGGTAGACGAAGCGCTCCGCTGCGCCGACCGGCAGCGGCACGAATTGCATGGTCGGCAGCAGCCCGGCGATCCACCACAACGCGCCGAGCGCGACCCGCGGTCGGGTGCGGGCCTGGGTCGCGCCGACGAGGAGCAGCAGCGCCAGCGAGCCCCAGCCCGCGAGAGCGGCCGGCGTCGCCCAGGAGAGCGCCGGCGCCAGCATCGTTTGGTCCCAGAACGGCGCCAACGGCCAGGGCAGCAGCATCCAGCCGAGCTCGTGACCGACGATGACGCCCACCGACGCGAGCCGCTGACTCGGATCGAGCGCGGCGAAGAAGGGCAAGGCCGAGGCGTCGACCAGGGTGCTGCGGACCCCGAGCCACACCGCCCCGACCGCCGCGAGGGCCGCGAATCCGGGCCCGAAGCGACGGAGCTGGGCAGCGAGGGGCGCGTCCTCGCCACGCGCACGCACCCAGGCCAATGCGGCCCAGACCACTGCGGCAGCCGCGCCGCTCTCCTTGCTGCCGAGCGCCAAGGCGAAGAAGACGGCGAGGCGTGCGGGACGGCCACCGTCGCGTTCCCCCGCCGCGTGGTGCAGCAGCGCGAAGGCGAAGAGCGTGGCGAGGAGCTCGGTCTGGTAGGTCGAGAGGGTGACGGTCTCGGCGTGGACCGCATGTGCCGCCCACCACGACGCCGCCAGCGCCGCCGGCCAGGCGGCGATGCCGAGCCTGCGCATGGTCGCGGCCAGGAGTGTGGCGCAGCCGGCGTGGAGCAGCAGCGAGACGGCATGCCAGCCGGCCGGCCGCAGCCCGAAGAGCTGCGTCTGGAGCGCCCAGAACAGGGTCGTGACGGGGCGCCAATAGGCGGCGTTGAGGCCGTGGGTCCAGCTGTCGTCGGCGGCAGCGCCCCAAGGCAGCAGCGCCGACCGCAGCGCGCCGCCGAGGCTGCGCAAGGCCGGATTGCCGACGATATTGTACGCGTCGTCCATGGCGAAGCCGCAGACCAGGGCCGTCGCGCGCGACGCCAGCGCGACGAGCGCGGGCACCACCGCCGGCAGCAGCGCGGCGACATCGGAGGAGCGGTCGCGGCTAGTTGCCGGCGGAACCGACATGTGGCTTCACCAGCAGGAAGGAGCCGATGGCAAGCGCGTCCATATCGGTCGTGAAGTAGCAGCGCAGCGCTTCGGCGACGCTGTTGACGACCGGCTCGCCGCGGATATTGAAGCTCGTATTGACCAAGACCGGCACGCCCGTGCGCCGGCCGAACGCGGCGACGACGTCGTGGTAGCGGGCGTTTTCCTGCCGGCGGATGGTCTGCACCCGTGCGGTGCCGTCGACGTGCGTCACCGCGCCGAGCTGCGGAGCGGTCTCGGCCGGCACCGGATGCGCTTCGAGCATGTACGGCGTCGGGTGCGTCGTGCCGAACCAACGCTCGGCTTGATCAGCGACCACGACCGGCGCGAATGGCCGGAAATACTCGCGGAACTTCACCCGCGCGTTGAGCACGTCCTTCATCTCGGCGGCGCGCGGATCGGCCAGAATCGAGCGGTTGCCGAGCGCGCGCGGGCCGTATTCCGCCCTGCCCTGGTACCAGCCGACGATCTGCCCCTGCGCCAAGAGCTCCGCGGCGGATTCGGCGATATCGTCCTGCTTGGCATAGACGCAGCCGGAGACCTGCAAAACCTTCTCGATCGCCGCGTCGTCGTCGTGCGGACCGAGCGCGTCGGTCTCGGGCTGGTGCACGCGGGGCACGTCGCCGAGGCAATGCGAGACGTAGAGCGCGGCGCCGAGCGCGGTGCCGGCATCCGAGGCGGCCGGCATGAAGTAGCAGCGCTGAAAGCCCGTCTCGCGGGTGATCCGACCATTGGCGACGCAATTCAGCGTCACGCCGCCGGCCATCGCCAGGTTCTGCTCGCCGGATAGCCGCTTGGCGACGCCCGCGAGGTGCAGCAGCGCCTCCTCGGTGACGAGCTGCAACGAAGCGGCGATATCCTCGTGGCGCTTCTCGATCGCCGATTCCGGTGCGCGCTCCGGGCCGAGCAGACGCACCAACTTCTCGGTGTAGCGCCGGCGGCGCGGCAGGAAGTAGCTGAAGTAGGAGAGGTCGAGCTCGAAGCCCCGGTCGTGCAGGCGGATCAGCGGGCGCAGCGCGTCGGCGTAGATCGGGTCGCCGTAGCTCGCCAGGCCCATGACCTTGCCCTCGCCGGAATTCGCGCGGAAGCCGAGGTATTGCGTCAGGGCGGCGTAGAACGATCCGAGCGAATGGGGGAATTCGATCTCGAGCAGGGTCTCGATGTCGCGGCCGACGCCACGCGCGATATGGGTCGACGCGCGCTCGCCGTAGCCGTCGACCGTCAGGATCGCGGCGCGCTCGAAATTGCTGCGGAAGAAGGTCCCGGCCGCGTGGCAGAGGTGGTGCCGCAAGAAGTGGGTGCGCAGGGCGTGGCCACCTTCGAGGTGGAAGGTCTGCTCGACCCGCTCGACGCCGCGGTAGGCCTCGCCCGCGCGGTCGAAGGCGCGCATCAGCTGCACCGGGACGGCGTAGAGGTATTCGAGGTGATCACGCGGCACGCTGGCCATGCGGCCGTTCGCCGGCTCGGCGTGGATGCCCGGATTCCAGAAGAAGCCGACGGCGTCGATCTCTTCGAGCCGCAGCCCAGCGTCGCGCAAGCACCATTGCATCGCCCGCGCGGGGAAGCCGGCGTCGTGCTTCTTGCGGCTGAAGCGCTCTTCTTGCACCGCGCCACGGACCACGCCGTCGACGACCAGCGCGGCGGCGGCGTCGTTGCTGAAGTTCAAGCCGAGCACCTTCATCGCGGAGCCTCGTTGTGGGGACGTGGGAATGCTTCGTCGGGCCGCGCCGTGAGGGAGCCAGCGCCGCCGCTGAGGCGCACCTTAGCCCGGCGACGGCTCGGCTGTCAGCAGGCCCAGCAACGCGCGACCGGCGCGGCCGAGCGGCCGATCCCGGCGGTGTGCGAGCGTCGGCACGAAGCGGAACCGCGAACCGTGCTCGAGCGGCAGTTCGACCAACGCGCCCTGCTGCAACAAACCGGTGCAGAGCGAGGTCGGCAGCCAGCCGTAGCCCAGGCCGGCGAGCAACGCTTGCTGCTTGCTGCCGAAGTCGGCGAGCAAGAAGCGTCGGCTGCTGCCGAGGGCGTGCTCGGAGGCGGCCGGCATCGGCGCGCCCGAGTCGTAGACCAAGAGCTCCCGGTGTGCGTCGAGCGAGGCGCGGGAGATGCCGCCCTGCTGCGCCAAGGGATGCGCCGGCGCGGCGACCAGGACCATCTCGACCTCGGCCAGCGGCAGCAGGTGCAGGTCGGCGCGAGGCGCGAGCTCTTTCGCCAACATCAGGTCGGCGTCGATCTCGTCGAAGCGCCGCGGGACGCCGCCGAGCGTCGCGCTGACGACCTCGACCCGGGTCGGCGCGCCGGCGGCATCGAGCTCGGCGATCGCGGCGAAGACCGGGCCGAGCGGCAAGACCGCGTCGACGACCACCGCCAGGCGCGGTTCCCAGCCCTGGTCCAGGCCGGCGGCGATCGCCTCGACCCGCTGCGCCGCAGCCAAAGCGCGACGCGCTTCGTCGAGGACCAAGCGCCCGGCCGGGGTGAAGTGGGCGCGCCAGCCGTCGCGGTCGAAGAGCTGCAGGCCGAGCTGCTCTTCGAGCTGCCGCACGGCGTAGCTCACCGCCGATTGCGCCCGGTGCAAGCGCCGCGCCGCCGCCGAGAAGCCGCCCTCGCGGTCGATTGCGTCGAGGACTTCGAGGGCATCGAGGGTGATCCGCATGGCAGGGCTCCGTCGGCGCGAGGGCGCGCGCGGCATTCTCCATCAACGCAGCCGATGGAGTCTATCCAATCTTTGCGTTGGACGCAGATTGCACGGAAGCCCAGTCTGCCGTTGCAAGGTGGCGGTGCCGAGGCGGGATTCGGGGGTGCGCCCGGCCGCTCTTTCGGCCCAGAGGCGACCGTCTCGGCACCGTCATCCTTTCCAACCATCGGCCGCAAGGCCCGCAGCGAGAGGCAGCATGTACTTCCAGCGCGGCACCACGACCCGTCAGGCCCACGTCGACATTCCGGCCGGCACGGTCGAAGAAGAATACGCGCGGGAGGGCTTCTTCGGCCGCACCTCGCACCTCTACCGCAGCCATCCGCCGGTCGATTGGGTCGCGATCGACGGCGAGCTCCGCCCCTACGCCTTCGACGGCGCGGCGATCCCGGCCAGCGGCGACGATTGGGCCGCCGGTCGCGTCGAGCTCCTGATCGGCGACGATTGTCGGGTCGGCATCGGCGCGTTGGAGGCGCCGATGCGCGCCTGCTTCCGCAACGCCGACGGCGACGAGATCCTCTTCGTCCACCGCGGCAGCGGCAGCATCGAGACCGACTTCGGCCCGCTCGACTTTCGCCCCGGCCACTATGTGGTGATCCCGCGCGGCACCGTCTACCGGCTGGTGCCGAGCGAGCCGGTGCGCATCCTCTTCATCGAGACCCGCGGTGAGGTGAAGCTGCCGGACCGCGGCCTGATCGGCCAACACGCGCTCTTCGACCCCGCGGTCATCGACGTGCCGACGCCGGCGCCGCCGGAAGACGCCGAGGCGCCGCGTGACCTGCAGGTCAAGCGCCGCGGCCGCCTCTCGACCATCCGCTACCCGCACCACCCGATCACGACGGTCGGCTGGCGTGGCGAGCTGACCGTGTGGCGCCTGCACGTCGACGATATCCGCCCCGTCGCGTCGGAGCGTTACCACCTGCCGCCCACCGCGCACGCGACCTTCGTCGCCGACGGCGTGGTGATCTGCTCGTTCCTGCCGCGGCCGCTCGAGACCGGCGACCCGGGCGCACTGAAAGTCCCGTTCTACCACGCGAATATCGACTACGACGAAGTGCTCTTCTACCACGCCGGGCAGTTCTTCAGCCGGGAAGGGATCGGCCCCGGCATGATGACCTTTCATCCGCAAGGCATCCACCACGGCCCGCAGCCCGGCGCGGTCGCCGCAGCTGAGGACAAGCTGCGCACCGACGAGCAGGCCGTGATGATCGACACCCGCCGCCCGCTCGAGCCGACCGCGGCGGCCGAGACCTTCGCCCGTGCCGATTATTGGCGCAGCTGGGGCGCGAACTAGCCATCCGCAAGGAGCCTCCAATGCAGAATACGACAGCCGACAGCACCAACCCTCTCGGCCTGCGCGGCATCGACTTCGTCGAATACGCCCACCCGGAGCGTGGCGAGCTCGAGTCGCTCTTTACCGGCATGGGTTTCTCGCGCACCCGCCAACTCGCAGGCCGGGAGGTCGACGTCTGGACCCAGCGCGACGTCACCTTCCTGGTCAACCGCGAGGCCGGCAGCTTCGCCGACGGCTTCCAGCATGCGCACGGCCCCTGCGTCAGCGCGATGGGGTGGCGGGTCGACGACGCCGAGCACGCCTTTCGCGAGGCGCTGGAGCGTGGCGCGCAGGCCTACGAAGGCGAAGACGGGCGGGCGGCGGTCGAGGTCCCTGCGATCCGCGGCATCGGCGGCAGCCTGATCCTCTTCGTCGACGGCTGGCCGGGGCACCCCTCGCCGAGCCAGCGCGATTGGCGCGCTGCGACCGTGGCGCACCCCGAGCCGATGCTGGTCGAGGACCGCGGCTTCTATGCCATCGACCACCTCACCAACAACGTGCAGAAGGGCACGATGCCGACGTGGCGGGCGTTCTACCGCGATATCTTCGGCTTCACCGACGTGCGGACCTTCGATATCCGCGGCAACAAGACCGGGCTGCAGTCGTATGCCCTGCGTTCGCCGGACGGCTCGTTCTGCATCCCGATCAACGAGGGCAACGAGAGCAAGAGCCAGATCGAGGAATACCTGCGCGAATACCAGGGAGCCGGCGTGCAGCATATCGCGCTGATCTCGGACGATTTGCTCGGCAGCCTCGACAAGATGGAGGGCTCGGGCATCGCGACGCTCGATATCGACGCCGTCTACTACGAGACGGTCTTCGACCGTGTCCACGGCGTGCGCGAAGATCCGGCCCGGATCATCGGCCACCAGGTGCTGGTCGACGGCGACGACGAAGGCTATCTGCTGCAGATCTTCACGCAGAACGTGATCGGCCCGATCTTCTTCGAGCTGATCCAGCGCCGGAACCACACCTCGTTCGGCGAGGGCAACTTCGGCGCGCTCTTCCGCAGCATCGAGCGGGATCAGGAGCGCCGCGGGGTGATCTGATCCGCGGGCGAGGCGCCCCTTGTCTGCCCGACGACGCTTTGCGACCCTCGCGCCGCCGGCCCACGGAGGCGACGGACGAGCGAGGCGAGATGAGTGACGCGACCCCAGGTACCAAGCTCTTCGTCGGTGGCCTCGCTTGGACCACGGGCGACAACGCCCTCTATGCTGCCTTCGAGCGCTTCGGCCCGCTCCGCGAAGCCGTGGTCCCGCACGACCGCCAGACCGGGCGCTCGCGTGGCTTCGGCTTCGTCACCTTCGTGAACGATGCCGACGCGCTGGCCGCCGTCGACGCGATGAACGGCAACGAGCTCCACGGCCGCAAGATCCGCGTCCACCTCGCCGATGGGCCGCGCCCCCAGCGCCCAGAACGGCCCCAGCGCCCAGACCGACCCCAGCGCCCAGAACGACCCCAGCGCCCAGAACGACCCCAGCGCCCAGAACGACCCCAGCGCCGCGAGCCACCCGTTCACGCCGAGCGCGGCGGAAGCTACGGCGGATGGGATATGGCACCGCCCGACGATTTCGGCGGCGGGCCGCGCAGCAAGGGCACCGGACGACGGGGCCACCGGCAGAGCTACGAACCCGGCAAGGCCGAGGATTCGGGCAGCGCCGAGCAGAACGATTGAGATGAGCCGCAGCCTCCGGGTGCAGCCTCGACGGGTGTTGTCCGCGCTGATGGCCTCGGCGCTGACGCTGGTCCCGCTCGTGCTGCCGCTGGCCGGTTGTGATCAGCCGGACTACGCACCGCCGACCTTGATCGACCACCTCCGCGTCATCGCGGTGCGCGCCGAGCCGCCCTACCTCGGCGTGGCCGAGACCAACCTCGAGCTGCTAGCAGTCGGCCACGACCCACAGCAGCCGCTCTGCTACGCCTGGAGCTTGTGCCTCTTCGCCTGGCAAGAGGGTGGCAACTACCGCTGCATCGATCCCGAGCTTGCGGTCGATCTCGGCAACGGGCCGAGCGCGCGGGCGTCGGTGCTCGATCTGCTGCCGCTGCTACCGAAGGTGCCCGAGGTCCTGCAGCGCAAGGGCCTGTTGCCGCCGGACGAACTCGGTGGAGCTGGCAACGGCCCGGACGGCGGCGGCGGTGGCGGCACGGACGGCGCGACCGACGCCGGCGACGAACAACAAGGGCTGGAGGTGCAGGTCCTGTTCCAGGTCTCCGAGCGGGCGCTGTGGGGCGACGCTTGTCCGGACACGGCGACGGCGCTGGCGGAACCCTGCCCCGACCGCGCGCGCTGCGTCGCTGGCTTCAAGGGTGTCGCGCTCGGCGTCGATGGCGAGGGGCAGCCCGACCCGCGCTACGCCCACGCCAACCCGACCTTGACCGGGGTGCTCTACGGAGAGCATGGCTGGCCCGAAGCGACCACGCTGCTGCTCTCGCCCTACCGCGCCGAGCCGGCACCGGCGACGCCCGCGCTTCCCGATACGACCGGGCTGCGGCTGGAGCCGACCTTCCCGCCGTCGACGCTCGAAGTGATCCAGAAGAGCGCCGATCCGGGCCTGCCGGACGTGCAAGAGACGCTGGTCTTCTCGTTCTTCTCGACCCAAGGGACCTTCGACTACGTGCAGACCGGCGACAACGTCCCCTCCAACGGCTTTCGCCCCGAGGCCGTCGCCGACGACGCCACCGCCGCGGCGCGCGCCGTGCAGCTCTGGATCGTCGCGCGCGACAACCGCGGCGGCGTGACCTGGCTGACCCGCCGCGCCGAGATGGCGGCGCCGGGCGCAATCCCCGACGACTGCATCGCGAAGCTGCCGGGAGCGAGCACGTGCGTCGCGCGCTGATCCGCGGCCTCGCCGTCGCGCTCCTGCTCGGATCCACCGCCGGCGGGGCCGCGCTCGCCGCACCGCCGGCGGTCGAGAAGATCACGCCGCCGCAGCTGCTCGCGGAGGTGGCGCCGCGCTACCCCGAGGTGATGGCGGCGCGGCGGCTGCGTGGCGTCGTCGTGGTCCAGATCGACGTCGGAATCGACGGCAGCGTCGGCAAGGCGTCGATCGTCCAATCCGCCGGGCCGGCCTTCGACGCGTCGGCGCTCGAGGCCGCCCGGGCGCTGCGCTTCGTACCGGCGACGCGCGGCGGCACCCCGATCGCGGTCCGCATCCACTACCGCTTCGTCTTCGATCCGGCGACCGCGGGCCTGCGCCGCGGCAAGGCGGGGGGCCTGGGTCGCTTCGACCGCCGCGGCCACGAACGCGCACCTTCCGGCTTTCGCAGCCTGGTCGGGCGGGTCATCGAGCGCGGCACCAACCGGCCGATCGCCGGCGCCACGATCCTCCTGCCGAAGAGCGGCGAGACGACGATCAGCGAGGGCGACGGCAGCTTCGAATTCGGCGTGCTCGAGCCGGGCTCGTGGACGGTGCGGGTCATCGCGGTCGACCACAAGCAGCAGAGCGTCTCGGTGCCGATCCAGGCCGGCAAGACGGCGACCATCGAGCTCCGGGTCGAGCGGGAGTCCTACGTCGTCTACCGCGCCACGGCCGTCGCGCCGCCGGCGCCCGGCGAAATGGCCCGACGCGAGCTCTCGGCGGAGGAGATCCAGCGGGTCCCCGGCGTCTATGGCGACGCCTTCAAGGTCGTGCAGAACCTGCCCGGTGTGGCCCGTGCGCCCGCGATCTCGGGCGACATCATTGTGCGCGGCGCCGCGCCGGGCGATACCCAGATCCTCATCGACGGCGTCCGCGTGCCGATCCTCTACCACTTCGGTGGGCTCTATTCGGTGATGAACACCGACTTGCTCGAAGGCATCGACTTCTATCCCGGCGGCTACACCGCCCGCTACGGCCGCAAGACCGGTGGCGTGCTCGAAGCCCGCCTGCGGGTGCCGCGGAAAGACGAGGGGGCGCACGGCTACGTCGAGTCCAACGTCTTCCACACCGGCGCGCTGCTCCGCTTCCCGGTCGGCGAAGACACCCACATCGCCATCGCGGCGCGCCGCTCGTACATCGACCTGGTCCTGGCCGCGGTGATCCCCGACGGCGCCCTGCCCTTCACCCTGGCGCCGCGCTATTGGGACTACCAGCTCAAGGTCGACCACCGCTTCAGCGACAAGCTCGACGCCACGCTCCTCGTGCTCGGCAGCGACGACCGCCTCTCGCTCGTGGTCGACCGGCCGCCACCGGGCTTCGGCGACGCCAACGCCGAGCTCTCCACCAGCATCGGCTTCCACGGCGCGATGGCCCTGCTGCGCTGGAACGGCGGCGGCATCGCCATGCGCACCACCCTCGGCGTGCTGCGCGCAGGCCTGAATTTCGGCTTCGGCGAGACCTTCCGCGTCGACGCCAACTCCTGGCAGCTCGACCTGCGCCACGACGTCCGGGTCGGCCCGGGGCAGCCGATCGAGCTGCGCTTCGGCCTGGATCTGTACAACGAGCCCTACAACGCCGAGGTGCGCCTGCCGCCACAGGCCGCCGACGTCGGCAGCGGCGCCGACGCCGAGGCCGGGCGACGGCTGTTCAGCCTCGACACCAACCTGCTGCAGCCGGCGATCTGGGTCGACGCCGTCTTCCGCATGCACCCGCGGCTGGAGGTCGTCCCCGGCGTGCGACTCGATCTGTACCGGGACGCGCTGCAGGGCGAGACGGCGCTGCCGCGGCTGAACGTCCGCTTCCGCGCCAGCGAGACCTTGACCCTCAAGGCCGCGACGGGCGTGCTCTCGCAGGCGCCGGATCCGGAGCAGGTCGTCGCCCGCTTCGGCAACCCGAACCTGCTGCCCTTCCGCTCCTGGGAGGTCTCCGCCGGCGCCGAATGGAGCGTCGGCGAGCGCCTGACGCTCGACGTGCAGGGCTTCCACAAGCAGCTCTGGGACCGCGTCGTCGGCCCACGCGAGCCGTGGCGCGGCTTGGCCTGGGAAAACGCCGGCCGAGGCCGCATCGTCGGCCTCGAAGTGCTCGCACGCCACCGCCCGATCGGCCGCTTCTTCGGCTGGATCGCCTATACGCTGATGCGCGGCACGGAGATCCCCCACCCCGGCGAGACCGAACGCCTCTTGCCGTGGGACCAGACCCATATCCTCACCGCGGTCGGCTCGTGGAAGCTGCCGTGGAACCTCGAGTTCAGCACGCGGTTCCGGCTCGTCTCCGGCAATCCCTATACCGACGTCGCGACGGCGGTGTACGACGCCAATGACGACGGCTTCCAGCGCGTCCAATCGGCCTGCCTGCAATGCGCCCGTTTGCCGCGCTTCCAGCAATGGGACCTGCGCGTGGACCGCAAATGGGTCTTCGACCGCTGGATGCTCGGCGCCTACCTCGACGTGCAGAACGTCACCAACCGCAGCAACCCCGAGGGCCTGAATTACAACTTCGACGCCACCCGCAAGGCGTACCAATCGCTGCTGCCGATCATCCCGAGCCTGGGCCTGCGCGGGGAGTTCTAGCGCCGATGTCGAACGCCGAAGACCACGCCACCCACCTGCTCACACCCGCCGATCACAACGATCAGGTCGGCGGGATGCGGCACGTCTATCCGGTCGTGTCGCGGCGCGCTGGCGGCGTCTCAATCGGCGTCAACCTCAACCCGAACCGGGCCTGCAACTACCGCTGCCTCTACTGCCAAGTTCCCGGTCTGCAACGCGGCAAGGCGCCGGCGGCGGACCTCGCGCTGCTGCGGCGCGAGCTCGACACGATGCTGGCTTGGGTGCTGCACGGCGATTTCTACCAGCGTCACGTCGCAGAAGCGCTGCGCGTGCTGAAGGACATCGCGTTCTCCGGCGACGGCGAGCCGACCAGCGCGCCGAATTTCGCCGACGCGGTGGCCACGGTGCGGGCGGCACGCGACGCGGCGGGCCTGAACGAGCTGCCGCTGGTGCTGATCACCAACGGCACGCTGACCCACCTACCGCGGGTCCGCGCCGGCATCGAGACTCTCGCTGCTGCCGGCGGCGAGGTCTGGTTCAAGCTCGACGGCGGCCGAGACGCGGACCTGCGCTTCGCCAACGACAGCGACGTCGGCCTGCACCGGCTGCGCAGCAACCTCCGCGGCACCGCGTCGCTGGCGCCGACCTGGGTGCAGACCTGCGCCTTCGGCTGGGACGGCGAAGCGCCGGGCAAGGCGTGGCGCACCGCGTGGCTGCAGGTCCTGCGCGAGGAGGTCGCCGCCGGTACGCCCCTGCGAGGCGTCTTGCTCTACAGCGTCGCGCGCCCCTCGCATCAGCCCGAGGCGAAGCGGCTGCTGCGCTTGGACGCGGCCTGGCTCGAAGCGCTCGCCGACGAGGTCCGCAGCCTCGGCCTCGTCTGCCGCGCGACGCCCTGAGGACGTCGAGAATTCAACAACTGCTCGCGCACCTCGCGGCCGGCCCGCGCATCGAGTCGGGGTCGGCGGCGCCACCCACCCTCTGCCGTCCGACGCGGCCGGCCAGCGGCTACCCTCCCAGCAGCCGGCCTCGGCGCCCGCGACCCGCATTCGGGTCGCGGGCGCCGATTCCTCCGCTCAACGCGCCTATTGCGCCGGCGACATCCGGGTCCACGGGAAGCCACCACAACCCTTGCCGTCGAGGTCGGTCGCGTCCGAAGTCGCGGGGTCGGCATCTGCCTCGGCGGCGGTCGCCTTGCCGTAAGCTTCGACGCAATACGCGAAGCCCGCCGCGCTCGGCTCGCTCCAGCGAATGCGGGAGTATTGACCCGGCGTGTATGGATCGTCCTGCGGGCTCCGCACGATGGCGACGCGGTCGGCACGGCGGAACGAATCGAGCCGCGAGCCGCCCCAGCCGAGGCCGTCGATCGCCTCGGTCGTGTCGAAGTTGGTCTTCCACACCCCGAGCAGCGGCAGCGGATCGAGGCGGGTCCAGGCGAAGCCCGCGCAGCCCTTGCCCTCGAGATCGCTGTCGTCCGCCGTCTTCGTGCTGGCCTCGGCGAGCTCGGCGGTGGCGTGACCGTAGTCGACGGTGCAGTAGAAGAACGCGCCATCCTTGCCCTTCGCCCAGCGCACGAGGTTGAAGGTCTTGGGGCTGAAGGTATCGTCGGCCGCATTCTGCGAGACCGCCGTCCGCTTCGCGTTGTCCCAGCGGATGGTGTTGGCCCAGCCCATCTTCTCGGCGTCCAGGCGCTCGTTGCCGCCGAATTGGCTCTCGAATAGGCCGACAGCCTCTGGCCGGCTCAGCCGGGTCCACGAGAATCCGCCACAGCCTTTGCCGTCGAGGTCGGCCGCATCGGCGGTCTTGCTCGACGCCGCCGCTTCCTCCTCGCTGGCGAGGCCGAAATCGACCGTGCAATAGGCGATTTCGGTGGCGGAGACGTCGTGCCAGACGATGCGGTTGAAGGCCCCGGGGGCGTAACTCGCGTCGGCGGCGTTGCGGGTCAGCAGCCAGCGCTCGGTCGCGTCGTAGCGCACGATGGCCGAGACCGACGTCGGCGCAGCGGAGCTGCTGACCTGCCAATGGCCGGCGCCGATGGTCTCGATCGCGTCGAAGTTGCTCTTCCACACGCCCGCGATCGGCAGAGCGAGGGTCGGCGTTCCCGCCGTAGACGTGGCCGCCCCACCGCTGCCCGAGCCCGCCGATTCGGTCTCACAGCCGGCGACGACCAGGCCGATGAGGGCGATTGACACCAGATTGCTGACGAATTGCTGCCGACGTTGCATCGAATCCTCCAAGCCGGAGGCGAAGACGACGCGGGCCCGCTGCCGACGCGCGATCGCCCCTGCGATCGACGCGTCGCCGTGTGATGCGGCCTCTGTTCCACGAAGGCCGAGCGTCCCGTTTCGGACGCGGTCATCTGGGAGTTCCCGACTCGGCGCGGCAGGCGAACCTGCGACGCCTCACGGTTGCGGGCCAGCGCCGGATTCTCACCGGACTTCCTCCCGCCGCGCGATGCGGCGCGCGGGGAGTGCCACACCGCGCGACGCAGCGCAAGGCCAGCGTCGAATCAGCCGCCGGAGGGCGTCGCGCCGCCGGGCAAGGGCGTCGCCGGGCAGACGGTCGCGAAATCAGCGCAACAATCGCCGTTGGCGGCGCACTCGCCGTCGCACCAGCAGGTGCCCTGGGCGGATTGCTTGCCGCACGATCCGACGCACGAGCCGACGGTCTGCTCGTCGCCGCAGCTCTGCTCGAAGTCGTCGCAACAATCGCCGTATTGCCCACAGGCGGCGTCGCATTGGCAAGAGAGCGCCTCGCTGAACGAGCCGCAGCGGCCGTCGCAGCTTGTTGGCGCCGGAGCGGCCGCGGCGTCGCTGCCGCCGGCGTCGAGCGAGGGCTTGGCGAATGAGCCCCCAGCGTCCTCACCGGCGTCGCTGCCCGCGTCGCCGCTGCTGCCCGCGTCGGAAGCGCCGCTCGCTGCGTCGGCAGCGACGGAGCCCGTGGCGTCGCCGGCCGAGCCGTCGTCACCGGACGCGTCCGCCCCGGCAGCTCTGCCCGCCGCATCGGCAGCCGCATCCGAAGCAGCGGCATCCGCTGCACCGGCGCCGCCACCTTGGGTGGAGCCCGCGGCTGCCGTGGATCCGGCATCGATCGCGCAGCCCGTCACCAGCAGGGCGGCGGCGAGGAGCCGGAGTGAAATCGAAACCAGACGACGCATCGAACCTCGAACGCGGGAGATCATCTCCCCCGAAGAGGCTGCCGTTGCCCTGCGGGCGCGTCCAGGAAACCGTACGCAGGCTCAGTTCACCGCGCACTTGGAAGGGCCGCCCGGCGTGCCGTAGAGCGGCAGCGGGCCGAACTTCGGCTGGTCGGGCAGATCACTGGCCAAGCACCACGCGGTCGGTGCGTCGTTGGACGTCGCGTCGAGCCAATTGGTCCGTAGCTGGAAGCTCTTGCCGGTGGTCACGTAGGGCCAACTGCCGCCGGAATCGTAGGTCACGGTGTCGATGACGGTGGAACCGGCGAGCAGCGCGACATCGCCGCCACTATTGGAGAGACCGATCGAGGAGCCCCAGGCCCAATCGACGGGCACGCCGCCGTTCTGGGTCTTGTCGTCGCTGCGACCGAAGACGAAATAGGCCCCCGGCGCGAGCGTCATCGTGCTCTGGCTGCTCGTGATGGTCACGGTCACAGCCTTGTAGCGGAAGATCAGGCCCTTGAGGTCGATGCTCTTCTTGCTGGCGTTGTAGATCTCGACGTACTCGCCGTAGTCGGGGCTGCCGGCGACCGATTTCGGCATGATCTCGGAGAACACCAAATCGCCCACGGCCGGGCCCGAAGGTGCTGCACAGGCGTCGCCGGTGCCGTCCTTGTCGCTATCCTTCTGATCCGGGTTGCTCGTCGCCGGGCAGTTGTCGCAGAGGTCGCCGACCCCGTCCTTGTCGCCGTCGGCCTGCGCGGCGTTGGCTTTGCCGGCGCAGTTGTCGCAGGCGTCGCCGACGCCGTCACCGTCGCCGTCGAGTTGGTCCTTGTCCGAGACGGTGGGGCAGACGTCGATGGCGTCGACCACGCCGTCCTGATCGGTATCGACCGCATAACCGGCGCAGCTGTGGTTGGCCTTGCCGGGCGAACCGAAGTCGCCGACGCCGTAGCTCTTCAGCGCCCAGCACCAGGCGGCCGGGCTGTCGTTCGAGTTGGCCGTCTTGTTCGCAGGATCCAGCTGCAGCGCGCGACCGGTCTGCAGCGGCCAGCCCGCGCCGTAGGCCACCGTATCGAGCAAGGTGCCGAGCGAGCTGATGCTGACGGTCGCGCCGGCCTTGGCCAGCGGCAGCGAGCCGTAGGCGAAGACCGCGTCGACCCCGCCGTTCTTCACCTTGTCGGCGAAGCCGGCGAAGACCGCGTAGCCGCCGGCCGCGAGCAAGATCGGCGCGCTGCCCTCGACCACAAAGCTCCAATTCGCCGCGTCGGTCGCGGCCGAGACCTTCAGGCCGCGCAGATCGACCAGGGCTCCCGAGACGTTCTTCACCTCGATCCACTCGCCGTCCTGATCCGGGGTCTTGTCGGGGTCGACCATCAACTCGGTGATGATCAGCGTGCCGGCCGGGATCGCGGCCTCGAGCACACATTTCGCGCTGCAGCCGTCGCCACCTTCCTTGTTGCCGTCGTCGCAGGCCTCGCCGGCGTCCTTGGTGCCGTCACCACACGCCGGACCGGTGGGCTCGCAATCGTCGCCGGTGCCGTTGGCGTCGCTGTCTTTCTGGCTCGGATTCTTCAGGCCGGGGCAGTTGTCGACCTTGTCGTCGACCCCATCGAGATCAGCGTCGGCGTAATCGCAGGCGGTATTGGGCTTGCCGGGCGTGCCGCGATCGCCGTTGGCCATCGTCACCGTGGCGCCACACCAAGCGGAGGCCGCGTCGTTGCCCTTCGCGTCGAGTACGCCGGAGTCGAGGCTGAGGCTGCGGCCATTGACGGTCGGCCAGCCGCCGTCGGTGTCGTAGGTGATCTCGTCGAGCACGGTCGAGCCGTTCGCCGCGACCAAGCGCACCGCATGTTTGCCGGTATTCGGCAGGGCGAAGGCGCCGCCCCAAGCCCAGGCGACGTCGACGCCGCCGTTCTTCGCCTTGTCGGTGGAGGCGCCGATGACGACGCGCCCCTTCGCCGGGATGGAGACGGCGCCGAGCAGGACCAGCTTGCCCTGCCCGTCCTCGAGCTTGCAGCCGGCGAGATCCGCGGCGGCGTTGCCGGCGTTGTAGATCTCGATCCACTCGCCGTCCGCGTCGCTGACCAGGCCGTCGCCGTAGGGGTTGATCTGCAGCTCGGTGAGGACGATGCCGACCGGCGCAGGGCTCGCGTCGACCTCCGGGCCGACGTCCACCGCGGTGTCGCTATCGACATCCGAGGCGACGTCGCCGGACGTATCCTCAGGCCCGGTCCCATCGCTCGCGACATCGCCAACAGCGTCGTCACCGGGCGTGAGGACGTCACACCCGCTACCGCAATCCGCCCCATCCCCCGCGTCGACGACGCTCGCGCCATCACCAGCCGTAGTCCCGTCCCCCGCCGTGGCTCCGTCATCAGCCGTTGACCCATCCGCGCCCGCGGCCCCATCGCTGGCCGTGGAGCCGTCACTGGCCGCAGTCCCGTCGCAACCGTCGCTCACCGTGCCCGCGACACAACCGCTCTCGGCACAGCGATCGCCGATCGTGCAAGGATCGCCGTCGTCACAGGGGATATTGTTCGGCAGATATTGGCAGCCCTGCGTCGCGCTATCGCAGAGGTCGGTCGTGCAAGGGTTGCCGTCGTCGCAGACCTGATCGCCACAGACGACCGGGCCGCCGCCCCCGACCACGCCGCCACTGCCCGCGGTGGTGCCGCATCCGGCGAGCAGCAGCAGCACGAAGGCTCCGCGAATGCCGGCAAGGGCGTGAAAGTCGTGGACAGTCCGCGAGAAGAGCGACATCGAGGCCCCCGGAGCGCGGTCGCACGCCGCGCGATTGCCGCCTAAGTAGCATTTTTTTCCCGTGGCGGGTGACACCTCACGCACGATGCGGTGTTGAAGAGGATGGAGATGGCCCCGAGGACGTCGGGGGGAGGCGAAGTGGCAGTCGATACCGCGGCTCTCTACCAGGACTACGGCCCGATGGTGCTGCGGCGCTGTCGGCGTCTGCTCGGCGACGAACAGGCGGCGCTCGACGCGATGCAGGACACCTTCGTCCAGGTGCTCCGGCGCGAAGATCAGCTCGACGGCGACGCTCCGTCGAGCCTGCTCTGGCGCGTCGCGACCAACGTCTGCCTCAACCGGCTGCGCAGCCAACGGCGGCGGCCAGAGGTACCGGACGGCGATCTCCTGCTGCGCATCGCGCGCAGCGAAGACACCGAGGCGAGGACAGCAGCCAAGTCCTTGCTGCAGCGGCTGTTCGGGGCAGAGCCCGAGAACAGCCAAACGATCGCCGTCCTGCACCTGCTCGACGGCATGACCCACGAAGAGGTCGCCGCCACGGTCGGCCTCTCGGTCTCGGGCGTCCGCAAGCGGCTCCGCACCCTGCGCGGTCGGTTGCACGCCCTGGAGGCGACGGCATGAGCGAGCACTCCGAAGCCACGATCCCCGCGCTGCTGCTGGAGCGGTATCGACGTGGCGAACTCAACGCAGCGGAGATGGCCGATCTCCGCGGCCGATTCGACGCGGACCGACTCGGCGCGGCGGCAGCCGCTCTTGCCGAGGACGACGTCGCGATCCTGAACGCCCACCCGGCGCAGGAGATGGCCGCCGCGATCGAACGCCGCCTGCACGTCGCCCGCACCGCCGACGCCGTCGCAGCGGCGCCGCGCGGCCGCCCCGGCTGGATGTGGGCTGCGCCTTTCGCCCTGGCGGCGTTGCTCGCGCTCTTCGCGCTGCGCGTCGCGCCGCCTGGTCCGGATGCCGACCCGGCGAGCGGCCTCGGCACAATGGATGGTCCGGGCGCGGTGCATGGTCCGGGCGAAGTGCGGGTCAAGGGCGGCGAGGGCGCCGACGCGCCGTCGCTGCTCGTCTACCGCAAGGAAGGCGACGCGGTGCACGCGCTCGAAGACGACGCTGCAGTCGCAGCCGGCGACCTGCTGCAGATCGGCGTCAGACTGCCAGAGGACGCCTTCGTCGCGGTGCTCTCGGTCGACGGCCGCGGCACGGTGACCCGGCACCTCCCCGACGCCGGTGACGCCCCGGTCGCGCTCGACGGCGGCAAGCTCAGCCTGCTGCCACACGCCTACGAGCTCGACGACGCGCCGGCATACGAGCGCTTCTTCCTGGTCCACGGTGACCGCCGCTTCTCGGTCGACGCGCTGGCCGAAGCGGTCGCCGCCGCCGGTGCGCGCGAGCAGCCGCGCTTGCAGCCCGGGCTGGTGGTCGCCACCCTGCGCCTGCGCAAGGAGGCACGATGAGCCCGAAAATACGGCCACTCCGCTGGCTCGGATGGGTCTTGTTGACCCTCGCTTTGCCCTGGACCGCCTCGGCCACCGAGCCGCTGCGCCGCTTCGCCCTGGTCGTCGGCAGCAACGTCGGCGGCGAGGACCGCGCCACCCTGCGCTTCGCCAACAGCGACGCCGAGGCCATGGCCCGCGTGCTGGTCCGCTTCGGCGGCGTCGCCAAGTCCGACCTGATGCTGCTGCGTGACGCCTCGCCGGACGACGTCCGCAGCGCCCTCGCCCGCCTCGCCACGCGGGTCGCCGCCGCCCGGGCCGCGCACCGTCGGGTCGAGGTCGTGCTCTATTATTCCGGCCACTCCGACGAGATCGGCCTGCTCCCCGGCGGCGGCAGGCTGCCCTACGCCGAGCTCCGCAGCAGCCTCGCCGGTCTCGAGGTCGACGTGCGCATCGCGATCCTCGACTCCTGCGCCAGCGGCGCGCTGATCCGCAGCAAGGGCGGCAAGCGGCGCGCGCCCTTCTTGCTCGACGAGAGCGCCCAGGTCCGTGGCCACGCCTACCTCACCAGCTCATCCGCCGACGAGGTCGCGCAGGAGTCGGATCGCATCGGCGCGTCCTTCTTCACCCACCACCTGGTCACCGGCCTACGCGGCGCGGCGGATGTCGACCGCGACCGCCGGGTGACCCTCTCGGAAGCCTATCAATACGCCTTCCACGCGACGTTGGAGCGGACCCAGCGCTCGCAGAAGGGGCCGCAGCACCCGAACTACGATTTCGAGCTCGCCGGCTCGGGCGACGTGGTGATCACCGACCTCTCGATGGCCGGCTCGGTGCTGGTCCTCGATCGCGGCGCGGCGGGTCGCTTCTTCGTCCGCGATCCCCGGGCGCGCTTGGTCGCCGAGCTCGACAAGGTCCCCGGTCGCGCCACCGAGCTCGGCCTGGAGCCGGGTCGCTACAGCGTCGAGCTGCGCGCGGCCGGCGGCGCCTACATCACCGAGATCGAGCTGCGTGAAGGCGTCAGCACCCGCCTCGACGTCGCGACCATGCGACGAGCGCCACTGGGCGCCTCGCGCAGCCGCGGGTCTTCGATGCAGGCCGCGACGACGATCGGCCGCAGCGACGGGCCGGAAGAGGTCGCGATCAACATCGGCATCGTGCCCGGCCTCTCGCTGCACGGACCGAACAAGCGCGTGACCCAGCTCTCGCTGAACATCATCGGCGGGCTCAACGCCGAGGTCCGCGGCCTCGAAGCGGCCGGCGTGATCAACATCACCACCGGCGACGTCGCCGCGACCCAGGTCGCCGGCTCGGTCAATATCGTCGGCGGCGACTTCGAGGGGCTGCAGGCCGCCGGCGCGGTCAACCTCGGTCGCGGTTCACTGCGCGGCATGCAGGCCGCGGGCGCGGTCAACCTCTTGCTCGGCACCTTGCACGGCTACCAGGCCGCAGGCGCAGTCAATATCGCCGGCGGGGTGCACGGCGTGCAGGCGGCGCCGGTGAATATCGCCAGCGCGCTCTCTGGTGTGCAGGTCGGTGTCGTCAACGTCGGCGGCGCGTCCGATGGCCTGCAGGTCGGCGTGGTCAACGTCGCGAGCGGTGAGAATGCCGAAGCCATCGGCCTGCTCTCCTTCGTCCGTGGCGGCTACAACCACCTCGAGGTCTGGAGCAGCGATACGACGGCGCTCTCGGCCGGCATCAAATTCGGCGGCGCCCACATGTACACCATCATCGCCGCCGGCTACGGCTACCAGCAGCGCGACGCCTGGGAGCTCGCGCTGGGTTGGGGTGGCCACCTTCCGCTCTTCGGCAAGCTCTACCTCGATATCGACGGCCTCGCCGGCAGCCGCTGGACCGGCCACACCTTGCAAGGTCCGACCCAAGAGGCCCTGCTCCGGGCCCGCGCGACGCTCGGCTATCGGCTCTTCTCGCGCCTCTCGGTCTTCGCCGGCGCGAGCCTGAACATGGCCTTCGGTTTGGACTTCGAGGATCCGAAGCCGCTGCTCTTCGGTTCGACCACGCCGACCCGGATCGACGACCAGATCAGCGTCGCCTTCGGCCCCGGCCTCTTCGCCGGCATTCAACTCTGAGCGTCGCTGCGCCCGCGACCGCGACAGCCCGTCAATCGCCGCCCTGCACACCGATCCCGGCCGCACGCTCCATCGCGCGCCGCGCCTCGGGGCTGCCGACGTAGACGATCGCCTCACCGATCGCCAGCGTGTGCTCGGGGGCCGGATTGTAGGCCCATCGCCCATCTTCGCCGTGGATCGCGACGACCATCACTTCGCGTGCCTGCACCAATGCGAGGCTGCCCAAGGGCTGGCCGACGATGGGAGAACCGGACAGCACCGGCACCTCCTCGACCCGCAGCTTCTGCTCGCGGTCGCGCAACATGATGTCGAGAAAGGAGACGGCGGTCGGCCGGATCAGCTCGCTGACCAAGCGCAGGCCACCGATGAGGTTGGGGCTGACCACCGCGTCGGCCCCGGCGTTGCGCATCTTCGCGATCGAGCGCTTCTCGACGCAGCGCGCCACGATCCGCAGCTGCGGCCGCAACATCCGCGCCGAGATCGTGACCAGGAGGTTGTCCTTGTCCGAGGAGACCGTGGCGCAGAGCCCGGCGGCACGCTCGATCCCGGCGGCACGGAGGACGTCGTCGTCGGTCGCGTCGCCATAGACGACGGGAATCTCGGCGTCGAGCGCCCGCTCCAGCTCGGCGACCCGTTCCTGGCTACGCTCGACCAGGACGAAGTGCCGCCCGGTCTCGACCAACTCGCCGAGGACGGCCTCGCCGGTGTGGCCGCCACCGCAGACGATGGTGTGGTCGTTCATCGCGTCGATGCGGCGCTTCATGCGGCGACTCCAGAGAAGCTCTCCCCAACGCCCCTCGACGAAGAATGCCGTGAGGTTGGAGATGAAGTAGACGAAGGTTCCGACGCCGGCGAGCAGGAGCAAGATCGTGAACAGGCGGCCGTGCGGTTGCGACGAGAGGTCGACGATCTCGCCGAAACCCACCGTCGTCAGCGTGATGACGGTCATGTAGAGGGCGTCGAGCCAGGTCGTCGTCGGCGCCCCCAGCCGGTGGTAGCCGACGGTCCCGATCGCGAAGATGCTGCCGATCATCACCGCGCTGCGGAGCAGCGGGTTCAGCCATGGTTGTCGACGTGCGATCGCGACCTCCTGATCGATCAGCGTCCGGGGCCACAAGGATAGCGCGTTCGGAACAGCGCGCGCGTTCTTGCGATAGCGCCGGGATCCGGGCTGCCCCCGTAGGCGGCGACGGCGAAGGCTTCGATCAGTCCGCAGGCGTCGTTCGGCGCGAGCGCGCCCGGTGCCAGCAGCAGCCGCTCGCTGCCCTCCGCCAGCGTGAGCGCGTCGACGACCCGCCAATCGACCGGCGCCGGCGCGCTCCGCTTCAAATGGGTCGCCAGCATCACGTGCCACAGCCCGCGTTCGACCTCACCCTCGCGCGCCAGGGCGTCGCCGAGGTTGTGGTGGATCCGCCAAGAGCGGGGCTCGGTCTGCACTGCCGCCTCGAAGAGGGCCCGCTGCGACCGCCACGGCACGGTCGTCCGCGCCGAGAACAGCAACGCAGCGGCGAGCAGGACGCCGGCGACGATCCGCCGCTCGACGAGCAACGGAGCGATCGCCGCACAGGCCGCGAGCGTCGCCGGATAGAGGGCCCGCTCGGCATATTCGGTCGGCCCGATGAAGAGCAGGTTGCTTCCTGCCACGATCGGCCCCGCGGCGAGGGCGATCCACAGCGCCCGCGCTCGATCGCCACGGCGCAACGCGAGCAAGCCGACGCCGGCTGCGAGCAGAACGAGCACCGCGCCGACCGCCGCCTCCGCCACGATCGGGCCGACGTCCGTGCTGAAGACGCCGTAGCTGTGATCGGGCGCGACGCCGATCGGCAGCACGAGCTGCAGCGCCTGCCGCGCGATGATCGCGAACGCGGTGACGACGCGGGCCGAGGGCGCGAGCACGCCGAGGACGTTGTCGAGCACGCCTTCGCGCGCGCCGCCGTGGGCCCGCGTGACCATCGCCAAGACCGCGGCAGAGACGACGACCGCTGGCAGGGCGAAGGCGCGCCAGCGGCGCAGGTCGGCGCGCTCGGCGAGCAGGACCACCCCACCGAGCACCACCCCCAAGAGCGCGGACTCCTTGAAGAGAGCACCGACGCCGGCGACGAGGACCGCCAGCGAAACGTCACGCGCACTGCCCCGCAGCACGAGTGCCAGCGCGGCGAAGATCGCGGCGGAGGCGGCGATATCGGCATGTCCGACCATCCCGCCGATCGCCTCGCCGTGGGTCGGGTGCAGCGCGAAGAGCGCACCGGCGAGCAGAGCAGGACGGGGCGGCAGCAGCTGCCGCAACAGCCCGAACGCGGCCAAACTCGCGCCGACGTGGAGCAGGATGCCGAGCAGCCGGAACGGCAGGGGCGACCCACCTCCGGCCAGCCACAATCCCCGCCACATCAAGGGCAGCGCCGGCCGCCACGACACCTTGGCCGCGCCGCCGAGCGGCAGACCCCAGAAGTCGCGCGCACTCACGGATTCGAGCAGCCCGACCTGGCCCTGTACGACCGGGCTCTGCACGATCGCGTGGCGATCGTCGTAGACGAAGCCACCGTCGACGCAGAGCGCGCCGGCGAGCGTGGCCAGCGCCACGATGATTCCAACGCTGCGTCCGATGCTCGGCACGTGCCCTCCCGCGCCGCAGGGTCACCCGCGATGCGCCGGCCATCAAGCCCCGGCCGAGGGCCACGGACACCGCGGCTGCATTGTCCCGTCAGCGCGAATTCGGCTAGATTCGGGCCGGCGCCGACGCCGCAGCGGACGCCTCGGAGACGACCCATGCCCACGCACTTTCGCCTACCTCGGGGCCTCGCCGGCCTCACCGTCGCGCTCGCGACGCTGCTCTCGACCATCCCTGCCGTCGCCGCGCCACCACCGAGCCTCGAAACCGAGGGCGTGCTGACCGCGGCCGGTGGGATTCCGGCGGTCGACGGCAGCTACGAGCTCTCGTTCGCGCTCTACGCCGGCGAGAACGCCAAATCTCCGGTCTGGCAGGAAGGGCCGACCAAGGTCACGGTCGCCGCCGGCCGCTTCCGCGCGACGCTCGGGCTGAGCAAGCCGCTGCCGGCCCAGACGCTGGCGTCGATGCCGGAAGCCTGGCTGGGCGTGAGCGTCGGTACCGAGCCGGAGCTGCCGCGCCAGCGCCTCGCCGCAGCGGCCTACGCCGTGGTGGCCTCGGCCCTTGCCTGCGACGGCTGCGTCCAAGGCGACCAGTTGGCCAACGGCGGCATCGCAGCGGCGAAGATCGCGTTCAACTATGCCGGCAGCGCGCAAAAGGGCGGTGCCGCGCTGGATCTCGCCTGTAGCGGCTGCGTCTCGGCGGCGGAGATGAAATTCGACGCCGATATCGACCTCGGCGGCAATAGCGTCAAAGCGAAGAACGGCACCTTCACCGGGGACGTCGCCGCGAAATCCGTCATCGCGACGAGCTTCGTCGGCGACGGCAGCAAGCTCACCGGCCTGCCCTTCCCCAACGGCACCTGCCCGCAGGGCCAGGTCGTTCGCGGGATCGCCCCCGACGGCAAGCTGCTGTGCGCCGCGGGAGGCCTGCCGGCCGACGGCCTCGACGAAGTCAGCAACGGCCTGCTGACGAACCAATTCGTCGACACCAAGACGGCCGACAAGAAGAACGTCGCGATCCCGGACAGCACCGGCAGCGACGCGATCAGCGACCTTACCTTCCCCGACGTAGGGCTCGCCCAGGCGCTGACGGTCCAGCTGCAGATCAGCAATTCCGACCTCTCGAACCTCGAGGTCACCCTGCTGCCGCCGAACGACAAGAAAATCGGCTACGTCCTCTGCTCGCCCTGCGGCAAGGACGACACGGTCAAGACGTTGAACCTGAAGCTGCCGCCCACGGCGCCGAAGAGCGGCGACCTCTCCGATTGGGTCGGCCAAAACCCGAAGGGCGTCTGGACCTTGAAGGTCAAGGACACCTCGTTCTGCGTCGTGCAGAAGCCCGGAAACGACAAGATCTGCGATCTGCCGAGCAAGGTCGACGGCGCCATCGTCGACTGGTCGATCGCCGTGCAGACGCTCTCCTCGAAGAAGATCGCGGCGACCGGCGACGTCGGCATCGCCGGCGCGCTCTCGGTCGGCGGAACGGCCGCGATCACCGGTGACCTGCAGGTGAGCGGCCAGATCGTCTCGAGCGCGGGCCCGCTGGCGAGCAACTTCAAATACGTCTTCATCAACAACGACTGGCGCAACAAGGTCGCGGACGGCAAATGGAAGGATATCCCGAAGCGGACCCTGACCTACGCCAAGAAGCGCGCCGACTCGGTGCTTCGGATCACCTACCAAGACACGCTCGGCACCTTCGGCAGCAGCTACGATCGCTGCCGCTGGCGGATCCTCGTCGACAGTACACAGGTCGCCTATTTCTCAGCCGCAGACCTGCAATACGGCACGGCTTGGCGCATGCAGAACAGCACCCACACCGGCCTCGGCGTCGGCTTCAAGGCCGGCAGCCACACCATCAAGGTGCAGAACGCGATGAACTCTGGCGGCAGCGAGTGCTTGATGGGCTGGAATACCTCGCAGAATTTCCTCGCCGTCGAAGAGGTCGGGCCTTAGCCGAAGCCGTCCTTCCGCACAGGGGGTGACACTTCTCTGCCCGACCGGTGTTTCGGTAGGGGCAAGCGCCGCGCACTGAACCTCGCGTCGCGTAGGAGAAGCCCCATGCGAATCGACCGAAAGCTCCCCCTCCTCCTCGGCATGGCACTCGCTTCGCCGCTGCTCGGCTGCGACGCCGACCACACCGGCAGCGGCCATTGGGCCGAGGAATTCCGCGCGGCCAGCGACTTCGACCGGATCGAGGTCTCGGGCGCGGTCGACCTCTTCGTCGAGGTCGACCCCAACGCCGAGGCCGAGTTGGTCGTCGCCGGCGACGACAACCTGCTGCTGCACGTCGAGACCGAGATCAGCGGCGGCACCCTGCACGTCGACACCGACGGCTGGCTCAACCCGCAGTTCCCGCTCGAGGTCTGGGTCAAGGTGCGCAACCTCCGCGGCCTCGATCTCTCCGGAGCGTCCGGCGTGACGGCCTGGGGCATCGCGAGCAACCGCCTCGACGTCGACGTCTCGGGCGCCTCCAACGTCCGGCTGGCGGGCTTGGTCAACGACCTGCGCTTCGATGGCTCGGGCGCGTCGCGTCTGCACGCGGCATCGCTCCGCGGCGACCTGGTCGACCTCGAGGCGTCGGGTGCCACCCGGGCCGACGTCTGCGTCAAGGACAAGCTCCGCATCGACGTCTCCGGAGCGAGCGCGGTGCGCTATTTCGGCCCGGTGCAGGACGTGCAGCAGGACGCCACCGGCGCCAGCGAAGTCGCATTCGGCGGCCCGAATTGCGCCGCGTTCACGCCTCCGGTCCGCAGCGGTCCGACTGGCGGCGACTGCTCCTGCCCGGCCGGCAACGGCGGCGGCAATGGCTATACCGGTGGTGGCTGGGACGACGGCAGCTGGGGTGACGGCAACAACGGCGGCGGCGGCAACGGTAGCGGCGGCACGGATACCGGCAGCGGCGGCGGTAGCGGCACGGATACCGGCAGCGGCAGTGGCAGTGGCAGTGGCAGCGGCAGCGGCAGCGGCAGCGGCAGCGGCACGGATACCGGCAGCGGCAGCGGCAGCGGCACGGATACCGGCAGCGGCAGCGGGTCGAGTTCCGGCTCGGGTGGCAACGGCTACCAGGGCGGCGACGACGGCTGCGGCTCCTAGACCGTTGACGTTCGGAGACGGCGCCGGTAGCTCCCTCCCCAGCGGGTCGGAGCGACCGGCGCCGGCGCTTTTGCCGCCGGCGGACGGGGGAGGACGACGATGGGCGAGACGCGACGGCGGGCAGAGGCGGCAGTGGCCGCTCTACGCAAGGTGGTCGAGGCGACGGTCGAGGCCGCGGAGGCGGTCGAGGTCTACGTCGAGCCGAGCGATGCCCTGCCCGATGGCGCCAGCCTTCGCTACAAGACCGCCGGACCGCAGCGGACCGTGCAGCAGGTGCGCTACGAGAGCGACGACGGTGAGGAGGGCGTCTGGGACGTTTGGTCACCCGAGCCGCATGGCGACCAAGAGCAGCCCGCAGCGCAAGTCCGGGCGGTGTCGGTGCACGACTCCAGCGCCGGCGTCTCGACCCTGGTCTTCGGCGGTCCGGGCGGCTTGCGCCTGCGCTGGCGGGACGATCCGGACGTCGTCATCGCCGAGGCGTGGCTGCTCTTGGGCGAGGGCGACGCGTGGTGAGAACCTTCGACCACAATTTCTCACAGCTTTGATTCGCCTCCGTACATTCCCGACTGCGGCTCCTCGTCACGCGTTTGCACACGTTCGCACCGAGCCTCACCGGTCGATCTGGGGTGGGAACTCCACAGGCAGGCGTTCGGGCGGAATTCGATCTGTTTCCCGTTGCTCCGCTCGGCTACACTCCGGGACCTGACGATCGATTGCCGTTCGACTGAAGAGGTCCCCATGCGCTCATCCCTACTGCTCGCCTTCGCGGCCGTGCTCGCCCTCTCGCTCGGCGGCTGCTTCGAAGACCCCGACGTCGCCGTCACCGGCGACCCCGACGCGCTCGTCGGCGACGGTGGTGGCGACATCGACGATCCCTGCAACGGCGAGAACGGCTGCCCGTGCACCCTCGACGAGCAGTGCAAGTCGGAATATTGCGCGATGCCCGACGATCCGACCGCCACCACCGGCGTCTGCGACGATCCCTGCGGTGGCTCGTGTCCCGCCGGCCAGACCTGCAAGAGCGTCGGCCGCGGCGGCAAGAAGAAGTTCGTCTGCATGGACGATATCGTCGACCCGGGCTGCACCCCGAGCGACGAGGTCTGTGACGGCGCCGACAACGACTGCGACGGCGTGACCGACGAGAGCACCTGCGACGACGACAACGCCTGCACCGTCGACGATTGCGATCCCACCCGTGCCACCGACCTCGCCGACGGCTGCACCCACACCGCCATCGGCCTCTCCTGCGACGACGGCAACCCCTGCACCGAGGGCGACGCTTGCAACGGTGGCGCATGCGCCGGCACGGCCAAGAGCTGCGATGACGGCAACCCCTGCACGACCGACAGCTGCGACAGCGAGGGCATCTGCCAACACGCAGCGCTCGGCGCCGAGGGCGGCGACAAGGTCGCCTGCGACGACGGCTCGCCCTGCTCGACCGACGACCATTGCCTCGCCGGCGCCTGCGTCGGCACCGCGCTCGACTGCGA
>JACKFC010000026.1 GCA_020632665.1 Deltaproteobacteria bacterium | reverse complement strand
GGAAGCGCGCCCTTGGGCGCTCGACTGTTGCTTTGCGGCGTGCCGAACGGCACTCGATTCTCCGATGTCCCCTCTCTGGGCCTGTGGCCCATCTCTCCCCGCCAACGCGGGGAGAGAGCCTCGAAACGCTCGGAATATCGCGATAGAAAATGACTTTGTGGCGATCCGCGTCATGTGGGCAGGAGAAGGGCAGCGCAGCTGCGGGCCTACCCCCCAGCCCATCGGATGAGGCCCCAGACCAGCGCCCCGAGCTCGTCGAGCTCCGCCACGAGCTGCGCCGCCTTCTCGCCATCGCCAAGGCCGCTCGCCACGACGATCCGCGCCGCCGACTGCGCCTCGCGAACCGAGCCATAGGCGATCCGAAGGTGGTGCAGCCGATCTCGCCCGGTGCGGCCCAACCCCTCGGCGAGGTTGAGCGGGGTCGAGAGCGCCGCACGAGTGAGCTGATCCGACAGGCACCGCACCGCCGGCGGCAGCGTCTGCCCCACCGCAATCGCGAGACCCGCCGCCCGCTCCGCGCACCGCCCAGCAACCAACGGCCGCCGCAATCCTCCACGTTCCACATGACCCTCCGACATCGAAAACCTCCCTCCGGGCCCGGCCCCAAGGCCGTGTGTGCCGCCCGACGCAGGCCAGTTCCGCCGGGGCGCAAGCGCCGAGCGTCAAGGGCGGCGCAGCCGGCGAAGCGAACCCTTGCGCTCGGCGCTGCCCCGGCGAGAACGGGCCGAAGTGGGCGGCGCGCACGGCCGGAACCAGGAACGGAGGCGGGGTTTGGGTAGGGCTTGGGGGGGCTGGTGATGGTGCTGGCGCTGAGGCTGGCGCCGTCGCTGTTGCTGTTGCTGTCGCTGACGCTGTCGCCGTCGCTGTCGCTGTCGCTGTTGCTGCCGCTGCTGCTGCCGCTGCTGCTGCCGCTGCTGCTGCTGCTGCTGCCGCTGCCGCTGCCGCCGCTGCTGTCGCTGCTGCTGCCGCTGCTGTCGCTGCTGCTGCCGCTGCTGTCGCTGCTGCTGCCGCTGCCGCCGCTGCTGCTGCCGCCGCTGCTGTCGCTGCTGCTGCCGCTGCTGTCGCTGATGCTCATGACTCAGCTACCGCCGATGTCGTTGGCGATGGGTTCTTTGGTGATTGCGGCAACGGATGTGACGTACTCGCGGCCGGTGGATGCCACGTAGATCAGCGTGCGTGCTTTGACCGGCCCCCCCCCCAGCCAAACTACTTGATCGCCGGATCCACAATCTGCTGCGGCCGGAACCCCGGCGCCGCCGCCGCCGTCAGCTCCTCGGCATACTCCGCCAGTCGCCGCGTCATCTGAAAGCCCCACTTGTCCCGCACCTGGCGGCAATGGTTCAGATCGACCTCGGAGACCAACACACCGTCACGCACGCGGCTCAGGCCCGGCGTGCGGCCGCCGTTCGGCGCGGTGACGTAACTCGACCCGTAAAAGTGGCCAAAGTCGTGATGCGCCGGCCGGCCGTCGCCCGAGGTGAAGGCGTTGGGGAAGACCTCGGTGCCGATGCGGTTGATGCCGACGCTGAAGTAGTTGTTGGCGATCGACGCGCAGCGGGCCTCGATCGGCCACAGCGGCTCGCTCAGCGCGCCCACCGTCGCCGACGGGTTGAACACGATCTCGGCGCCGTTGATCCCGAACATCAGCCAGTTCAGCGGGTGGTGCCGGCCGTAGCAGATGTTCACGCCGATATTGCCGAACTGCGTGACGAAGACCGGATGGCCGGTGTCGCCTTCCATGTAGTAGGTCGACTCGTTGAAGTCGCCGACGCGCGGGATGTGCACCTTGCGGTGCGAGCCGATGATGTTGCCGTTGTTGCCGATCACGACCGCGGTGTTGTGGATCGTGCCGCCGTGCGCCTCGTCGCGCTCCAAGATCGGCGAGACGATGACCATATTGTAGCGGCGCGCCAGCTTGGCCAGCAGCTGCGAGGTCGGGCCGTCCACCGCCTCGGCGAACTCGAGCCACGGCTCCTTCTCGCGGGTGCAGAAGGCGAAAGGCATCGTCCAGGCTTCCTGCAGGCAGAGGACGTTGACCCCCGCGGCGCCCGCGGCGTGGATGAGCTGCACGTGGCGGTCGACGATCGCCTTGTACTGCACCGCGACCGGCTCGGTCGTCGGCACCGTCACCTGCACCTGGACGGCGCCGATGCGGACGATACGCGGCGCGCGAAGCTGCTCGGCCTTGGCGTGGAACTTGTACACGGCGAGGTCGAAATCACCGGTCTTGGCCAGCTTCTGCGCCTCGGCCGGCACCGGCAGCGTCTCGGGCATCTCGCCGTAGAGGATCCGCCACGCCTCGGCCTGGTCCTTCTCGGGGATCATGCGCAGCAGCGCCTCGACGCTCTCGACCTCGCCTGGGGAGGTGCCGGGGGACATTCCTTGCTTCTCGCTGGCCTTGCTCATCGTTCGCTCCTTGCCTGCGCGGTGCTGGGGCGGCCTCGAAGCCGCCTCGCCCTGGCGCAGTGATCGACGGCCGAAAGGTTGGATCGACGCGCCTGTTGCGTCAATCTCGGCGGCTGGGGAGGGTCGGGGGCAAGGTTCCGGCTCGGCGCCACGCGCGCGGGGGAGTTATCATGCATGAAAATGAGCCAGAACTTCACGAGATGACTGGTCTCGACGCGGCGTTCCTCTACCTCGAGACGCCCAACGCGCCGATGCACGTCGGCGGCCTGAGCATCCTCGAAGGCAACCTGACCTTCGACGCGATGCGCAACCTGCTGCTGGACCGACTGCACTTGGTCAACGTGCTGACGCGCCGCTTGGTCCACGTGCCGATGGGCCTCGACAAGCCGATGTGGATCGAGGACCCGGACTTCAACATCGACTGGCACCTGCACCACACCGCGCTGCCGCGTCCCGGCGATTGGCGCCAGCTGCGGCGGCTGTGCTCGCGCATCTTCTCGCAGCCTTTGGATCGCTCGCGGCCGCTGTGGGAGATGGTCTTCGTCGAGGGGTTGGACAATATCCCGCAGGTGCCGCCCGGCTCGGTCGCGGTCATCAACAAGATCCACCACGCCTGCATCGACGGCATGAGCGGCACCGATATCGTCGGCATGCTCTTCGACCTGACGCGCGAGCCACGCGAGGTGCCGCCAGCGCCGCCGCGCCAGGTCGCGCCGATCCCGACCGACCTCGAGCTGCTGCAGATGACGGCCTCCACCGTCCTGCGCCGGCCGGCCAAGCTGCCCGGTCTGCTCGCCGATGTTGCCGCCGCCGTCGGCCGCGCCACCGCCTTGGCGAAGGCCTCGGATACCCCGCCGACGCTGCCCTTCCAGGCGCCGCCGACGCCGATCAACCGGCCGATCAACGCCCAGCGCAACTGGAACGTCGCCCTGCTCGAGCTGCACCGGGTCAAGCGGCTGAAGACGCTGATGGGCTGCACCGTCAACGACGTGGTCTTGGCCATCTGCGCCGGCGCGTTGCGGACCTACCTGCTCGAGCACGACGCCCTGCCCGGCACGCCGCTGGTGACGATGGTGCCGGTCAGCACGCGCACCGCGGCCGAGAAGAATACGATGGGCAACCAGGTGTCGGCGATGTTCTTGCAGCTCGCCACCGACATTGCCGACCCGATCGAGCGGCTGCGGCAGATCGCGCGCAACGCCGCGGTCGGCAAGACCTACCAGGGCGCGGTCAAGGCCAAGCGGCTGATCGAGGCGACCGAGTTCGTGCCCTTCGGCCTCGCCGGCCAGGCAGCCAAGGCCTACGCCCGCTCGCAGCTCTCGGACTACCACCGGCCGATCTTCAACTGCGTCATCACCAACGTGCCGGGGCCGCAGGTGCCGCTCTACCTCGCCGGCTCGCAGCTCCTCGCGCAGATGGGCTCGGCGCCGATCCTCGACGGCATGGGCTTGATGTTGGCCGTCACCAGCTACAACGGCGTGCTCGCCATCACCGCGACCTCCTCGCCGACCGTGATGCCGGACCTCGACGCGTTCACCAAGATGATCTGGGAGTCGGCCAACGAGCTCGAAGCCGCCATCGACGCGCTCGGGCTCGACGAATCCGGCCCGACCGTGCCCGAGGGTGCGGTACAGGCCGTCTTCGAGGCGGCCGCGGCGCGGCTCGACGCCAACCCGAAGATGGCGCTGCCGGTCGGCGGCACCTACCGCTTCGAGGTCACCGGCGAGCAGGCCCAGGTCTGGACCTTCCGCCTCGATCATCCGCGCTCGCTGCGTCGGCAGGAATGCGAAGACCCGCGCTGCTCGATGCGAATGAAGGACGTCGACTTCGTCGCGATGGCCGAAGGGCGCCTCGACGGCCCGGCCGCGTTCATGGGCGGCAAGCTCAAGGTCAAGGGCGACGTCCAGGCCGCCATCGGCTTCGGCAAGGTGCTCGAGGTGTTGAGCGGGCGCGCGGGGTAGCCCAACAGGCAGAAACGCCAGAATTCCGTGCCTGGAGCGCCTGCGCCTGCCGTCAGGGCGTACACACCGCCGGCGGCAACGCCAACGTCTGGCACCCCGAGACAGCGTCGCAATACGCCGTCGTGCAGGCCGGCGGCTCGGCGCAGCCGTGGGTGTCGCCGAGGCAGGCGTCGGTCTCGCTGCAGCCGGGCGCGGGGCCGAGGTCGACACGGCGGGCGAAGGCACGCCAGCTGGTCGACGAGGCCGAGGTCGTCGTGCGCATGAGGTCGCCGACCAAGCCGACCGCGCTGCCGCCGAGCGCGCGCAGGCCGAAGACCCGGGCGCGGGTGCCGGTGGGCGTGGTCAGGGCGCGGGCCGCGATGACGGCGCCGGTCGCGTCGAGCTGCATCAGCTGCGCCGGCGCCTTGGTATCGTCCCGCAGCACGAAGATCTGGTCCGCCGAACCGAGCGCGAGGTCGCTCGAGGTCGAGATCGAGCCGGACGGCAGCTTGCCGAGCGGCGTGACCTTGCCCTTGGCGTCGACCACGTCGAGCACCAGCTGCGCGCCGACCTGGTCGGTGAGGACGACGAAGCTGCCGTCGATCCGGGCCGCGAGCCCCGCCGCCGCGAGCGACGAGCCGCTCGCCAAATCGGCCTTCCAGACCTGCTTGCCCGTGGCGTCCAAGGCGATCAGCCAGAGTTCGTAGAGCTCCGATCCGGAGCCGCCCGGCGGGAAGGTCCGATCGTAGCCGAGCACCACGGGCTGGCCGGCCAGCGCGCTCTTGCTGCCGAACGCCGCCACCTTCGTCGCCGCGACGCGCTTGCCCGCCACCTTGCGCTCGAAGGTCCAGGCCAGCGCGCCGGCCGGCTCGAACGCGTCGACCAGCGCCCCACCCGATTGCGTGCTGAGCGACGACATCCCCGCCGCGACCAATCGCGCCGCCCCGACCGCGGCGAGGGCGTCGTAGCGCGCGTTGGTCTGCGATGCGTCCTGGCTCCAGACCAACGCGCCGTCGCCCTTCACCTTCACGATGCGGCCGGTCTTGCCGCCGTAGCCGACCGCGGCTATGCCGCCGTCGACGGTGCGGACCAGCGCGACCAGATCGTCCGAGCCGTCTTGGCCGAGCTCGACGCTGCCGACCTGCCTGCCGTCGGCGTCCAGGCGGACCAACCAGGCGTCGTAACCCTGCCCGCCCTTGGTCGCGAGCGAGCTGCCTGCCGCCCAGATGCCGCCGCCGGCGTCTGCCACCAGCGCAGAGAGCCGGCCACCGCCGCCGTTGCCGAGGACCGAGAGCCAGTTGCGCGGTCCACCGGCGCTACAGACGCCGTCCTCGCAACGCCCGGTCGCGGTGCAGAGATCGCCGTCGTCGCAGCTTCCCCCCGTCGCCGGGACCTCGATGCAGGCACCCTCGCTGCAGGCCGCGAGGTGGCAGGGCGCCGGCAACGGACAGGCGCCGAGGTTGCAGTCCGGGCCGCCCACGTCGGCGGTGACGTCCGCGGGCTCGGCGTCGACGGTCGATTCACCGGCGTCCTGCACGGCGATGGCGCCGCCGCTGTCGATGCTGGCGTCGGCGCCCGCGGAGATCCCGACCGGTTCGGGGAAGAGCGCGCTACAGCCCGATAGGAGGAGCGCAACGTGGGTGAGTGGGACGATCGGAGCGATGCGGCGGAGCTTCATGGGGCGGCAGTGTCGCAGGTTCTGCCGCGGATGCTACCGCCGAATCGCCCGATGCAGCGCCGCGAGCGATTGGTAGCAACGCTGCCGCGCCACCGTCCGCGGGTGGTCCTTCGGCTCGTAGCTGTGCTTGAAGTCGACCGCGCAAGCGAGGACGTAGTTGTCGTGGGTGCGGGCGAGGTAGATATCGCGCCACGGCTCGTCGGCGCTGACCAAGACCACGTTCAACAACTCGACGCTCTCGCCACCGAGATCGTGCTCTTCGCGGTGGGTCTCGACCTTGTGCTCGCCAGGGAACGCGATCGGCGCGCTCATCTCGACGGCCAGCTTCTCCAACGCAGGCGGCTTCTCCTTGTAGCGGCGGACCCAGTGCCGGTCGGGGTTGTCGACGCTGTCGCAATAGGCCCAGCGGGTCTCGAGGTAGGCACCCTTGTCGTGGCTGAGGAAGTGCATGCACTGCTCGTACATCGGCTTGGCGGCGGGCTCGAAGGCCTCGCCGGCGCTGCTGCCGAAGACGGCGAGCGGGCCTCCGCAGCCGGAGAGGGTCAGAGCCGCGAGGATTCCGAGTCGTCGTGCAAGCATGGTCTTGCTCCTGTGCGTGCCGCTTCGGCGCGCGAATGGGCGGCCACGGTATTCACGCCAGCGCGGCGCGCAAGTTGGCACGCGCCGGTTCTTCGAATCGGGCGGCCAGCGCGGCGGTGCGGTAGATCGGCTGCTTCGCCAGGAAATGCCGCAATACCTCGGCCCGCTTGCGCCGATAGATCCACGCCGGGACCCACCGGTACTCCTGCCGAATCTGCTCTTGGTAGGCAGCGAAGCGGGCCGGCGGCGCGGCGAGGATGGCGAGGTCGATATCGACGACCAGCGCCGCGTCGGCGTCGTCGGTCTCGCCATGGTCGCGGGTCGCCATGATCCACGCCTCGACCCGGGCGATGGTGGCGGGGTCCGCGCCGGCGCCGCGCAGGGCGGTGGCGGCCTGCGCGGCGCTGCGGGCCTCGTTGTCCTGGCGTCGCGGAGCGTAGACGACGTCGTGGTAGAAGAGCGCCAGCGCGACCTCCGCCGGCCGCTGCGCCAACGCGCGCACCTCGTCGAAGAGGGCGAGGCATTCCTCGAGGTGAACACCGGTGTGGTAGGCGCGCTGCGGCTCGGCGTAGGCGGCCAGGACCCGGCCGAGCTCTCCCGGCGGCTTCGTCAGCCCCAGCGCGGCGAATGCTTGTTCCCAATGCGTCCCGAGATCGGCGCTCATGCCGCCTCCCGCCGCGACGACCAGGGCGCGCGGTCGATGATACGGCCATCGTAGCCGGCGCTGAGCCAACGCGCACCCGCGGCGAGGACGTCGGTCGCGAAGTCGTCGTGGCACCACGAAGCGACCGGCCGGCCGCCATGCTCGGACCAGACGTGGACCGCACGATCTTCGCCGGTCGAGGCGAAGAGGCCGGCTCCGAGCGAACGCAGGCGCCGGATCGAGGCCCGGTGCGCCGCCCACACCGCGACCTTGGTCCAGCCGTGGGCCGTCTTCCGCCAGCGCGCGATCATCCCGGCCACGTCGCCGACCAGCAGCTCTTCGCGCTCCGGCAGCGGCAAGACCGCACGCAGCGGGCGTGGCTCGGTCAAGCGAGCGCGCGGTCCGCGGCCGTCCCAGATGCAGACGCCACCGTCCTCGCCGACGCTGACCCAGCCCATCTCGGCGGCGTCCTCTCCGAGCGGCGCGACGTCCCAGACCCAACCGGCGTGGCGTTGCTGCGTCTGCACGACGCGCGGCGTGGCGTCGACCCCGCGCGCGCCGGCAGGCGGATCGCGCAGGACCTGCACGACGCCATCGGCCCCACCGGTTGCGAGCAGCCCTGCCCCGGCAGTGTCTCGACCGCGCGCGAGGCAGAGCACCGCGCCGTCGTGCAGCGTCCGAGCGGCCTCGCAGACGCCGTCGCGCCAACGCCAACGGCGCAGCGTGCGGTCCCGCGAGACGCTGTAGACGATGCCGTCGCCACCCGGCACCAGCCCCAGGACCGAGCGCTCGTGCCCGACCAGGGTTCCGAGCGGCCGCCCGTCGGGGCGCCAGAGCCGGATGGTGGTGTCGCGCCCCCCGCTCGCCACGACCTCGCCGTGCAAGCGCGCGAGCGCCCAGACGTAGCCCTGATGGCCCGGCGTCCAGGGCGCGGTCTCGGCCGCTGGCGGCGCGGTGAGGCCGGCGTCCCGGTCGCGGGCATAGAGCACGTCGCTGCGCACGACCCGCTTGACGCCGTGCTCGACCACCGCGCCGGCATGCCAGAGCGCGTGGTCGAAGATCAGCAGACGCCCACGCCGTGGCCGAACCCGCGCCAGCTCGCGGGGCACGGTGGCCGGACCGCCGGCATAGAAGACGGTGTCGCCGCCGCCGAACGCGTCGCCATCGTCGAGGTAGACCAACAACGTCAGGCGCGAGCGGAGGTCCGGGCCGCGGTGATGGACACCGTCGCGGTGCAGGCGGAATTGCTGCCCCGGCAGATAGCGACAGGTGCGGATCCGCGCGTTGACGCCGGCGAGCACCCACGCCCCGTCGTCGGCGTCGAGACGCGCCGGGGCGACCCCCGCCAAGCGCGCTGACCACGCCTTCGCGGTCGCCGCGTCGTCCTGCACCAGCCGTTCGTTGTCGCGATAGGAGGGCGGATAGTCGGACGAAGCCGCACCAAAGCCCGCCGCCTCGGCCTGCGCGATCCACGCCGCACATTCGGCGTCCGTCAGGAAGTCATCGACCACCCGACAGAATCCAGGAACCTCAGGAACATCGACCCCGCCGTGAAGCGCCCATTGTTCTCGCATCGCTGCCTCCGCCCTATCTAAGTTGGTCACACAACCAACTTTCAATCAGCACTCTAGGCTTGCCTGGAGAGCGGCGCAAGACCAAAGTTGGCCATCCGACCAACTTGCGGGAGGCAGCCGTGGCGCGGAAGCAGAATCGGGAGGAGCGACGGGCCGAGATTGTGCAGGCGTTGCTGCGGGTGATGGCGCACCGCGGCTACGAGCGCGCGACGGTGCAGGCGATCGCCAAGGAGGCGGGGCTGACGCCAGGGCTGCTGCATTATCACTTCGGCAGCAAGCAGGAGATCCTCGTCGCGCTGGTCGGCACCATCGCCGAGGTCTCCGAGCAGCGGCTGGCCGCCTTGCTCGCCGAGGCCGAGGGGCCGGACGCGCGCCTGGCCGCCTACCTCCGCGCGCGCCTCGGCATGGGGCCCGGCGCGGCGCCGGAGATCGTGGCGGCCTGGGTGATGGTCGGTGCCGAGGCGGTGCGCCAACCCGAGGTTCGGCAGGTCTACCAGCGGGTGATGGCGGCTGAGCTGCGACGCGCCGAGACGCTCATCAGCGAGGGGCTCGCGGCGAGCGTGCGCCGGACCGAGGGCGCCAACGCCATCGCCGCCGGGCTGGTGGCGCTGATGCAGGGCGCATTCCTCTTGGCGAGCGCGGCCCCGGAGACGCTACCGGTGGGCTACGCACTGGGCCAGGCCCGTGCCTACGTCGACGCGGCGATCGCGGAGGCTCCGATGGCGGCCGCGACGTCGACGCAGCCGAGTTGAGCTTTTCTCGGCAGGCTCCTACGCTCACGCCCCGAACGAGCCCGGCGCAGCGCGCGCCGCAGGAGGAACGACCGATGGCGACGACGCTGATCAAGGGCGGCACCGTGGTGACCGCAGACCGCGAATGGAAGGCCGACGTGCTGATCACCGGCGAGACCATCGCCGCGGTCGGTGAGGACCTGGCGGCGCCGGCCGGCGCGACCATCGTCGACGCGTCGGGGGCCTACGTCCTGCCCGGCGGCATCGATCCGCACACGCATATGCAGCTGCCCTTCATGGGGACGACCGCGTCGGAGGATTTCTACACCGGCACCGCGGCGGCGATGGCGGGCGGCACCACGACCATCATCGACTTCGCGATCCCGAACCCGGGCCAATCGCTGCTCGAGGCGTACGACACCTGGCGCGGCTGGGCCGAGAAGTCGGCTGGCGACTACAGCTTCCACGTCGCCGTGACGTGGTGGGACGAGTCGGTGCACCGCGAGATGGGCGTGCTCGCGAAGGAGCGCGGCGTCAACTCGTTCAAGCACTTCATGGCCTACAAGAACGCCATCATGTGCGACGACGAGGTCCTGGTGAACTCGTTCCTGCGCGCCCGCGAGCTCGGTGCGTTGAGCACCGTCCACGCCGAGAACGGCGAGCTGGTCTACCGGCTGCAGCAGGCGATCTTCGACAAGGGCATCCACGGCCCCGAGGGCCATCCGCTGAGCCGTCCGCCCGAGGTCGAGGGCGAGGCCGCCAACCGCGCGCTGCGCATCGCCGAGGTGCTCGGCACGCCGCTCTACCTGGTGCACACCAGCTGCATCGACGCCCTCGAGGCGCTGACCCGCGCGCGGCTCGAAGGCCAGATCGCCTTCGGAGAGGTCCTGGCGCAGCACCTGGTCTTCGACGACTCGGTCTACCGCAACGAGGATTGGGACAAGGCCGCCGGCTACGTGATGAGCCCGCCCTTCCGCCCGCGCAACCACCAGCACGCGCTCTGGCGCGGCCTGCAGTCGGGCATGTTGCAGACCACGGCGACCGACCACTGCTGCTTCTGCGTCGAGCAGAAGCGCATGGGCCAGGACGACTTCCGCAAGATCCCGAACGGCACCTCGGGCGTCGAGGACCGCATGTCGGTGCTCTGGCACCACGGCGTCCGCACCGGCCGGCTGACGCGCAGCCAATTCGTCGCCGCGACCTCGACCAACGCCGCCCAGATCTTCAATATGTACCCGAAAAAGGGAACCATCACGAAGGGCGCCGACGCCGACGTCGTGGTCTGGGATCCAGAGGGCAGCCGCACCATCTCGGCCAAGACCCACCACCAGCGCATCGACTTCAACATCTACGAGGGCATGACCGTGACCGGCGTGCCGGCGATGACCTTCATGCGTGGCAAGTTGGTCTGGAACCGCGGCCAGCTCGACGCCGAGCAGGGCTACGGCCGCTACGTCGACCGCCCCTGCTTCCCGGCCTATTGGGACGCCCAGCTGCGTCGCAACGAGGTCGCCGAGCCGACCGCGGTCCAGCGCTAGGAGGCCGCGATGGAGGCAGTCGCCGTCGACCACGTCGAGGTCCGGCGCACGGCCGTCCTCGCCCATACCGGCCCGGTCGGAGCGCCGAACGGCTGGATGGTGCTGCACGGCATCCACCAGCGCGCCGCCGACTTCATCGCGCCGTGGACCCGCATCGAGGGGCAGGCCGGCCGGCGGGTCCTCGCTCCGGAGGGCCTCTCGCGTACCATCCTCGACTTCGAGAAGGACACCGCCGGGGCGTGCTGGACCACGATCCCCGACCGCCCGATCGATCTGCCCGACGCCTACGCCTGGCTCGACGCCTGCGCCGAGCGGCTGGATCGGGAGGCCGGCGACGGCGCCCGCGTGCTGCTCGGCTTCTCGCAGGGCAGCATCATCGCCGCACGCTGGGCCGTGGCGCGTGAGCGGCTGTGGGACGCGGTGGTGATCTGGGGCGGCGGCATCCCGCGCGACGTCGATCCGCGCCTGCTGGCGAGCCGCAGCAAGGACGGCGCCATCCACCTCGCCATCGGCGAGCGCGACAGCTTCGCCACCGCCGAGCGCCGCGACGCGATGCGCGCCGCGCTGCAGGCCGCAGGCGTGACGGTGCGGCTCCGGACCTTCGCCGGCGGCCACCGCCTCGACGACGCGACCATCGCGGCCCTGGCGACGGAGCTGGAGACCTGATGCCCGCCTGCTCGGGACCGACCGCGCTGGGGCCGACGCTGCTGCTGGCGACACCGCTGCTGGCGACACTGCTGCTGGCGACACTGCTGGCAGCGGCCGGCTGCGAGAAGGAGGTCGTCCGCGTCCAGGCCGGCGCCAACGGCTTCCTCGGGGCCGACGCCGTCGTCGCGGAGGACGCGGCCGCCGCGGGCGACGCGGCGGCCTCCGATGCGGCGGGCAGCGACGGCGGTCCGAGCGATGGCCCCTGCACCGAAGGCGCGCTGCGCTGCAAGGACGGCGCCCGCGAGCGCTGCGACGCGGCCCAGACCTGGCAGCTCGACCCCTGCCCGGCCGCGGCGCCGGCCTGCGTGCTCGGCGCATGCGTGCCGTGCAGCGCTGACCAATCGCGGTGTGGCGCGCTGGGCCGAGAGACCTGCGACGACCGTGGCCGCTACCGCGCGACGCCCTGCCCTGCGACCAAGCCGACCTGCGTCGCCGGCGGCTGCAAGGTCTGCCTCGCCGGGCAGCGCTTCTGCGTCGAGGAAGGCGCCAGCGTGGCGGCCGCCGTCTGCGACGCGAAGGGCGACGAGGTCGAGTCGCTGACGGCCTGCGCCGCCGGCGTCGCCTGCAAGGCCGGCTGGTGCCAGATCTGCACGCCGGGAGCGCTGCGCTGCGACGCCAACGGCCGGCAACGCTGCGCCGAGCACGGCGGCGCGTGGCAGGCCGACCCCTGCCCGAGCGAAAAGGCCCTCTGCGCCGGCGAGGGCGCGTGCCGCGCCTGCGAACCGGGCACCCTGCGCTGCGCACCGGACGCGACGACCCACGTCGAGCGCTGCGCCGCCGACGGCCAGAGCTGGCAACCCGAAGCGATCTGCGGCGACGGCGGCATCTGCGACGACGGCGCCTGCAAAGCCTGCAAACCCGGCTCGACCCGCTGCCTCGGCAGCCGCGTGCTGGTCTGCGACGGCAAGGGCGAGGGCTACGGCGTCCTCGCCGATTGCGCCAGCAAGAACCTCGGCTGCCAGGACGGCGCCTGCAGCTGCGCGATCGGCTCGACCTCCTGCGCGCCGCCGATGCCGGGGCTGAGCAGCGGCGCGGCCGTGACCCTCTGCGACGCCACCGGCAAGCAGGCCGCCATCGCGCAGGCCTGCCAGCCGGGGCAGATCTGCGACGCCGCCGCCTGCAAGACCTGCAAGCCCGGCCAGCTGCGCTGCGAAGGCGACGCCGTCCTCGCATGCAAGGCCGACGCCAGCGGCTTTGCGCCGTCGCAGCTCTGCGCCGACGCCGGCCAGCTCTGCGCCGGCGCCGCGTGCGTCCAAGCCTGCGCCGGGGGAGCCGGCATGGTCGGGTGCAGCTTCGCGCTCTTCGATCCGCCGCGCCCCGCCGTCAGCAGCAGCGATCCGGCGCCGGTCACGACCGCGCAGCCGTTGACGCTGCACCTGACGCCGCGGGTCGCCACCCTCGCCGTGCAGAGCGTGCAGGTCGGCGGGCTCGGCGCGACGCCGCCGAGCGGCACCGCCGCGGTCGGCGCGACGCTCAGCGCCTCGCTCGCGAGCTGGAACAAGCCGGCCTCGGCCTCACCGACGGGCAGCGGCCAACCGCAGGCGGTCGCGCTGAGCCTCGACACCGCCGCCACCCTGCTCGCCGCCTTCGGCAGCAACGACCAGAGCGCCGCAGCCGCCAGCGTCGTGCCGGCGCAGGGCGAGCCGGGCACCTACCGCGTCGTCGGCTGGCCCTCGGAAGGATCGGGCGCGCAGGCGTGGCTCGCCGTGGTCGACCGCGGCGGTGGCGGCGCGGTCCAGCTCACGCTCCGCGGGGCGGTGCAGGCCAGCCCGAAGGACGCGCCGGGGCTCGCCGTGCCGGCGTTGGCGAAGGGCGCGAGCTGGCAAACGACGCTGCCGGCCGGGGGCGTGCTGCTGCTGCTCGCCGAGCCGGGCGAAGACCTCACCGGGAGCGTGGTGCAGGCGGGCGCGGCCGTCGTCGTGCTGAGTGGCCACCGCAGCGCCCGCGTGCCGCAGCAAGGCCGTTGTGTGCTGCCGACCGGGGCCGGGCCGGGAAGCGCCGGGGCCTGCCTGGGCGACGGCGCGCTCTGCTTCTTCGACGCGGATTGCGGCGCCCCCTGCTGCGGCGACCCGATGTTCACCGCGCTCGCGCCGGTCGCGAAATGGGGCACGGTCCACGTCGTCGCGCGCAGCGCCGCCCGCGGTGACGCGCCGGACGTGGTCCGCGTCGTCGCCGCGCAGAGCGGCACCCTGCTCTTCGCCGCGCCGGACCTGGGCAAGCCGCGGATCTTGCTGGCGGGCGAGCCGGTCGATCTGCTGCTGCAGGGCGACGCCGTCCTGGTCGCCGACGGCCCCGTGGCGGTGGTGCAGCTCCTGGCGGGCGGCGGCGCGACGGGCCTCTTCGCCGGGGCCACGGGCGATCCCGCGATGGCGGCGCTGCCCCCTGTCTCGCGCTGGAGCGAGACCCACGCCTTCGCCGCGCCGAGCGGCCTGGGGGAGGCGCATCTCGCGATCGCGGCGCCCAGCGGCACCATCCTGATGCTGGACGGAACGCCCCTGAGCGGCGAGCAGCCGATCGCCGGCACCGGCTTCGCCGCGTGGCGGAGCAAGCTCAGCGCGGGCACGCACCGCCTGGTCTGCAGCAAACCCTGTCAGGCCGTCGCACACGGCTTCGGCAAGGCCGCGGGCTGGATGACCAGCGTCGGCGCCGGCCCCTGAACGACCAGCCGAACTCATCAACCACAGGAGACGCCATGAACGACCCAACGCCGAACCCGCAGACCGTCCTCGACTTCTGGTTCGTCGAGAACGGCCCGCCGCAATGGTTCGCCAAGGACGCCGCCTTCGACGCCGCGATCGTGTCGCGCTTCGCCGAGACCCGCCGCAGCGCCCTCGCCGGCGAGCTCTGGCAGTGGCGGAAAACGCCGCGCGGCGCGCTGGCCGAAGTCATCGTGCTCGACCAATTCTCGCGCAATATGTTCCGCGACGATCCGCGCGCCTTCGCCGCCGACCCGCTCGCGCTCTGCCTCGCGCAGGAGGCCATCGCCCGCGGCCAAGACGTCGCGCTCGACGATCGCGAGCGCCCCTTCCTCTACATGCCCTTCATGCACTCGGAGTCGCGGCGCATCCACGAGGAGGCGGTGAAGATCTTCGCCGGCATGGGGATGACCTTCGACTACGAGCTCAAGCACAAGGCCATCATCGATCGCTTCGGCCGCTATCCGCATCGCAACGCCGCGTTGGGCCGGCAGAGCAGCGAAGAGGAACTGGCCTTCCTGCAGACGCCCGGATCGCGCTTCTGAGCGGTGGCACGGGCAGCAGTCCCTCTCCGAACTGCGCAGAATCGGGATGATCCCCCTTCCGGACGAAGCCGAATTTCACTTGCAATTGCTGGAAATTCGTCGGACCCTCACGCCTCGACATCGAGGTACGCCATGCGACGAAACGCCCCCCGTCCTGCCCAAATGGCGCGACTGCTCTGCAGCCGCCCGCTCCGGATGCTCACCTTCTGCGCGGCGCTGCTGACCGTTCCGGGCTGCGGCAACGACGCTGGCAGCGGCGGTGGCGCCGCGACGCAATTCTCCGGCGGAGCAGTCGTCTGCACCGACGGCGCGTCGCGCTGCGCCGGCCTCGGCACGGTCGAGGTCTGTGAGAACAACCTCTGGCGCGGCGAGCCCTGCGGCGACCGCGTCTGCGAGGACGGCGCCTGCCGCGATCGCATCTGCGACCCGGGCGCGTCGAGCTGCCAGGTCGGTGGCGTGGCGAAGTGCAGCGCCCGCGGCACGTCGTTCCTGCAAGCGGTCGCTTGCGGCGCCAACGAGGATTGCCACGCCGGCGTCTGCCTGCCGAAGACCTGCGTCGCCGGCACCGCCAGCTGCACCGGCGCCGGCCTCGCGGTCTGCCGCGCCGACGGCTCGGGCTTCGACGTCACGCCCTGCGCGACGGGTACGATCTGCGGCCTGGGCGACGACAGCGTCGCCGCTTGCCTCGAGCAGCACTGCACCCCGGGCTTGACGGCCTGCGAGGGCAGCGTGCTGACCAGCTGCGACGCCAAAGGCCTGCTGAAGTCGACCGTTCGCGATTGTGCGAGCGAGGGCAAGGTCTGCGAATCCGGCGCGTGCGTCGCGCTGACCTGCGTGCCCGGCGTGCAGACCTGCCTCGGCGGCCAACTCGGCACATGCGCCGACGACGGCAAGGCGTGGCAGGCGGCGTCCTGCGGCGCCGGCCAGACCTGCGCCGGCGATGGCTGCGTCGCGCTCGCGTGCGTCCCGGGCGAGAGCTTCTGCAACGGCGACCAGCCGGCCAGCTGCCACGCCGACGGCCTCGGCTTCGACCCGAAGGCGGCCTGCACCGGCGGCCAGAGCTGCAAGCAGGGCGGCTGCGTCGGCGAAGTCTTCGCTTGTGGCGACGGCCTCTGCGACGGCGACGAGGCGAGCAGCTGCCCTGCCGATTGTGGCGCGGTGGCGGTGACCTCTGCGGTCTTCGACACGGTCGTCGCCGGCACGCCGACCCAGCTGCCGCACGCGCCGCGCGCGCTGCTGGCGAAGGCGCCGATGCCGTGGACCCAGAGCCGCACGATGGCGCTGCACGCCGGCAAGCTCTTCGTCGTCGACACCGACAACGGCGCGCTCGTGGTCATGGACGCCGCAACGCTGGCGGTCGAGGCGACGGTCCCGGTCGGCAAGCGGCCCGATAGCGTGGTGGTCGGCCCGGACGGCACGGTCTGGGTCTCGGTCCGCCACGAGGCGAAGCTGGCGAAGCTCGCCTGGGGCAGCTGGTCCTCGGGCGCGCCGACCTTCCTCGCCGTCGGCTTCGAGCCGGCGGGTCTGGCGATGCGACCGGACGGCAAGGTCCTCTTCGTCGCGCTGGTCGGCGAAGACGCCGTGCTCGGCCTCGAGGTGGTGAGCGGGCTCGTGGTGGCCAAGCTGGCCGGAATCTCGCGGCCGCGCGCGCTGCTGGTGCGCAAGGATGGTGGCTTGGTCGTGACCGCCGGTGGTGGCGAGGTCTTCACGATGCCGATGCCGGATCTCGACGCCAAGCTCGAGCAGGCCAAGCTCGGCATCGGGCAGCCGCCCTTCACCGCGAACTTCGGCCCGACCACCCTGCGCACGGTGAACCCGGTGCCGGTCTGCCGCGACAAGCTGACCATCGAGGCCCGCGTGCCGAACCGCGCGCTCTCGATCGCCCGAAGCACCCGGGCGGAAGCGAGGCCTTGGTCGCGCGCCTGCGCTGGTCCTGCCGGGCTCGGCCGACTGACGTGCTCGGCGCACCGGGATCAAGCCGGTCGACATCCGCAGCCGCCGAAGAAGGTCTACACCGGCAGCCTACAGCAGCACCTGCAAGATCATCCCGCACGCCGCCGGGCAAGCCTTTACCGTCGGCGCGCCAGCCCCTTACGAGGTCAGCATCAGCAGCGTCAGCAGCCGGCGAGCATCGGCGCTTCGGCCAGCTCCGCTTTACGCTGATCAGCGGCGACGGCTACGACGCTCGATCCGGAAGGCAGTCGCAGCTTCCTCGCCCGCTTCGACCAGCCAGGTGATATCGCGCATCGCCGACGCAGCCTGGCGCTGATCGCGCGCGGGCCGCGGCAGCAACAACGTGCTGATGGTGAATACCGCCGCACCGGATCCGATGCGCTGGCCGCTGGCCGAGCTCGCGTAAGCGCCGCGCCGAGCAGCATCGTGATCGCGCCGAGGCGTCGCGTACGTCCGCTGCGCCGCCGACTTCTCGGTGCATCAGGTCGACTCACCCGCTGCTCGCGCTGGCGCCGCAGAACGCCAACCCGCAGAACCCGGGCGCCCTGCCGAGGCCGAGCTGCTGATGTTGGGCAGCACCGCCAGGCCGCCTATGGCACCGTCCGCCCGCCCTCCTTTGCTGGGTCGTGAGTCTTCCGCCGCCCGCAACCCGCGCCTCAGGCGCAGCCGCGCCTGCGCCACCGCGCGAGGGCATGGAGACCGGGCCAATACGGTTTCGCCACTTGAATTACGCGAACCCCCACGCTCGCCGGCCGCTGCACGATACCCGCGCCTTCAACTGGCTCGCTTTCCGTTAAGCGACCGACAACGTCAGCAACACCACCGCGCGCATGGGCGCGGCTCCGGCCCTGCTGCCGGGCGAGCGCAGGGCTCGCCGACTTCCTGCTGCAGGGCGCAGGTGCCGCCGCCAGGCAGAACCTCACTTTGGGTGGTCTGACCCGCCGAGCAGCTGCAGGGTAAGGCGGCGCTCTTCGAGACGGGACCGATTACCGCTGCCGCGTCACCGGCTGTTCACCGATGGCGCGATGCGGCGTGGCACCGCAGGGTCCGAGGAAAAAGGTCGCAGCTGCCACCATCGCCGTGCCCGCGAAGTATAATACACCCTCGCTGCGCGTATGTTCACCACCACGCCCTACCTGCACGACGGCAGCGCGAGGGCTGAGGCGCTGAAAGACCGCCACCACGATGGTGCTGCCCGATCGCAAGGTGAGCAGCAGCTCGACGCCCTGGTCGCCTACCTCCGCGCTCACGATGCTGATTCTTGATGGGAGGCGTGCGTTCTGTCGAGCGCTGGCGCTGGTGTGGCGCTCATTGTCGCGTCCGGCGGGAGGTGTGGCGTGGCGGCAGCTCGGGGATCAGCGAGGCTTTGGCGGTGGAGTTCGGCACGGTGGCGGCATCTCGTTTAGTGGCGGCGATGGCCAGCCAGATGGATGTAGCCAGACGATTGCAAACCGATGCGAGGTGCCCGGACAGGGGATATTTAGGGGTGATGGGAGCGGGCCCTGGCGACGGCAGCAGCGACAGCGGCAGCAGCAGCGCCAGCGACACCCGACAGCGACGGCGGCAGCGACAGCGACAGCAGCAGCGACAGCGACGGCGGCAGCGACAGCGGCGGCGACGCTGGCAGCGACAGCGACAGCGGCGGCGACAGCAGCTTGGCGGCGACAGCGACGGCAGCGGCGGCAGCGCGACAGCAGCAGCGACATGGCGACAACGCTTGGCACGACGGCGACAGCGACGCTTGGCAGCGAGAACGCCGTGGCAGCGACGGCAGCAGCGGCGGCGTAACCGCGCCCGACGCCAGCGAACCAGCGCCGACGCCGCTGTCAGTTATTGCCCGGCGAAGGCGTGGAGCGTACGCAGCGCCGACGCCAAGTGCGGCCTCGAGTGCATCAACGGCGCGTGGACGCCGATCGCGCACTTCCGGCTGGGGTGTGCAGCGAGAAGGCGAATGCCAAGCGGCCGCCGACGCTGCTTTCTGCTCGGTGCGGAACTGACATGACGGCGCGGCAGCGCCGTTGCACTACCTGCTTCGCGCCAGATCAGGGGATGGAGGCGCCACATCTCACCACGGACGGTCTGACGCCGAACTATGGTGGCGGTGACGTCGCCAAAGAGTCGCGCTGCCGGTCGCAATCGCCGCGATGACCAGCATCCAGCCCGGTCGCCGGCTGTCGCGGCGGCGACCTCGTGCCGGTCGCGGCCTGCCTGCAGCCACAGGGCCCGCCGAGCTGCGCTCGGCCAGCCTGCGTTGGGTTGCGACGCATTCGCCTATGCCTGCAGCGGTGGCGCCCTGGTCGCAGGTGCGCTGCGATCGGCACCAGCGCCCTGATGGTCGGTTTCCGGGCCCCCGCTGCGTCGTCGTTAGCCCTGCCCGGCCGGCAATATCAGCACCTGCGACGGCGCGTCGCGGCAGCGTCGTCGCGCAGCGCCAGCAATCAGGCGATCCAGAATCCGATTGCGGCGGCCTCGACCTCAACTGCGCCGCCGGAAAGCCGCTGCCTGCACAGCCAGGCGACCTGGCAATTGCGCGGTGCCCTGCCCGGCCGGCCTGGTTGCAGAAAGCTGCGCTGGCGGCGGGCGTCACAATGCGTCATGACAAGTACGTCGAGACGAGCTGCGCCGCCGGTGAGGGTCTCGCGACAGATTCGACGTCCGGCGGGCTCCAATGCCCGCCGCTCCAGAGCTGCAGGCCGTGTGCGCTGCATGGCGGCACTCGTACCGCTCATGCCACGCTGCCAGGCACCGAGGTCTCACCAGTATTGCGAGCAAGGGGACTGCCCGCCGCTTCATTTCTGCAAAGCGTGGGCAAGGGGTGCATCGGCAGCGCAGCGCCGCGCTGCAGTTGAACTCTGCTGCTGGTAAGAACGGCGCGCAAGCGGCGAATCAATCGCGCACGGCCTGCGCGTCCTCCGGGGCGGTACCGGCGGCGGAGGGCATCTTGTCGCCGCAGGTGCTGGAAGCTGCAGCATCGATCTTCTGCAGCAGCACGGATGCGTCAGGCTGCCCTTGATCACGTATTTCGACGGCTTGCAGGGGCCCAGTCGCGGGGTTGCCCTGAGCAAAAGAGCGTAGGAGCTGCATGTCGACGAAGATCAACCCACGCAGTCGAGAGGCGCCGTGGCAGGCCAGGCTGGCCCGCAGCCGTAGAGCTGGAAGACGTTGCTCCAGAGGGACCGGAAAACTCGGCTGGCGGCGCGACGTCGGCACAGGTTTATCGACGGTATCTGCGTCGGTGGCGTCGGGCAATACCAGCGTCAGGAGTGCCAGCGTCAGGTGCGCCCGCGTCGGGCGATGCCACTATCCGGCGTGATATACATATCCGGCGTGCCCACTGTCCGGCGATGCCACTGTCGGCGATGCCACTGTCGCGGAGTGATCAGCGTCTGGGCGCCGCTGTCCCGGCACTCCGCTGTCTGCCAGGGCCCGCGTCGGCCGTGGACTGCGTAATCGGCGGCTGGCCCCGATATGACGTCGCCGCCCGCAGCGCCATCGGATCGCACCGGCACCGTCCACCGCAATCAGAGAACCGCTGCCCGTCGCCGAGGCTGCCGCCGAACGCGCCTCATTGACGTCGCCTGGGGCAACAGTCACCTCGCGCTTTCACGGCGGCCGCCCAGCACGACGGCGCCGGCGATGAGCGTGGCGAAGGAGCAAAGGCGCGACGGTCGGCGTCATGGGCCGAACATCGGCGGTTCTGCGTCACGCGGCAGCGTTCGCGGCGGGGGACCTCGCATCGAGTGCGAGGTAGCGTCCCCCCCCCGCCCGGCGAGGAACGGATCACCCATTCTTGCGGTCTTCGGCGCCTGACCTACGCTCGTCCGACGTTGAAGCGTGCGCAGCCGAGCCCGAACGGGCCGTCGCGGCGCCGCGCGTCCTGCCGAGGAATACGAAGTGTCTGCGACACACGCATCAAGCAGAGCCCGCCGCAAACGGTCTACGCCATCGACGATATCCACCGGTCGGCGTCGGCATGGCGCTGGGCCTGCAGCACTACCTGACGATGTTCGGCAGCACGGTCGCCGTCCCGCTGATCTTGGCCCAAGCCCGCTTCCGGCATCGCCGGCGCTTGCAGCGCAGCTCCCGGCGCGCTGATCGGCACGATGTTCTTCGTCTCCGACATCCTGCGCTGCTACCAGACGACCTGGGGCAACCGGCTGCCGATCATCCAGGGCGGCACGTTCAGCTACCGACAAAGCGATCGCGATCTGCGGCATGGCGGGCATCAAGGAAGCCAGCTTCGACGTGAAGATGCAGCATATCCGGGGCGCCGTGATCGCCGAGCAAGTGGTCAGATCGCGATCGGCTATTCCAGCCTGGTCGGCAGAGCTGACCCGCTTCGTCCGGGCCGATCACCATCGCCGACCATCGCCCTGAATTGGCCTCTCGCTCTCTACCTTCGGTGCGCCGGAGGCCAGCAAACATTAGGGCATCGGCGTGGACCATCCTGCTGATCATCCTCTTCTCGCAGGTGCTGCGGAAGCGCCACCGCATCTTCGAGCTCTTCCCGGTGCTGCTCGGCATGGGCGGGGCCTGGGCGGTCGCGGCGATCTGCACCGCGACGGGCGTCTTCGAGCCCGGCCACCCGGCCTATACCAGCCTCGAGAAGCTGCAAGCGGCGCCCTGGGTGCGGGTGCCCTATCCGATGCAGTGGGGTGTGCCGACGTTCTCGGTGGCGGCGACGGTCGGCATCCTCGCCGGCTATATCGCCAGCATGGTCGAGTCGATCGGTGATTATTACGCCTGCGCCCGGATGAGCGGCGCGCCGGTGCCGACCGGCAAGGTCATCAGCCGCGGCATCGGCATGGAGGGCGTCGGCTGCCTGGTCGCCGGTATCTTCGGCACCGGCAACGGCACCACGAGCTACTCGGAGAATATCGGCGCGATCGGCCTGACCCGGGTCGGCTCGCGGCGCGTGGTGCAATACGGCGCCGCGATCATGATCGTCCTCGGCGCGGTGGCGAAGTTCGGCGCGCTCTTCACGACGATCCCCCAGCCGATCGTCGGCGGCATGTATTGCGCGCTCTTCGGCATGATCGCCGCGGTCGGCATGAGCAACCTGCAGTTCGTCGACCTGAACAGCGCCCGCAACCTCTTCATCATCGGTTTCGCCTTCTTCATGGGCCTCTCGGTGCCGACCTATATCGGCGCGCACCCGCTGGCGTTCGAGCCGACCTGGCTGGCCGACGTGCTCAACACCCTCGGCAAGACCGGCATGGCGGTGGGCGCGTTCATCGCGCTGATCCTCGACAACATCATCCCCGGCACGGCGGAAGAGCGCGGCCTGACGCATTGGCAGTCCGGCGACGAGGCCGCCGCGCCGGCCGTCGACGCGCACCACGAGACGCACCACATCGGCTAGTCGGCGCGACGACCCTTGGGCTACACTCCCCGGCCCCGCGCCGCTGGATCGCGGCATTGGAGGTTTGTCGCATGGCCACGCCGATCTTTCCCTTCCCCGCCACCTCCTACGCGCTGACCTCGGCCGGCGCCGCGGCCCACCGCATCGGCGGCAACTTTCGCGACGCCGCAAGCGGTGCGGTGCGCGAAGTCGAGAACCCGCGCCACGGCGCCGCGATGGGCTCGGTCGCCTGGGGTGACGCAGCGGACGTCGAGGCTGCCGTCGCCGCGGCCCGCGCCGCCTTCCCCGGCTGGCGCGACACGCCGCCGAAGGCCCGGGCGCAGATTCTGCATCGCTGGCGCGTGCTGCTCGAGGCGCATACCGACGAGCTGGCCTGGCTGGCGAGCCACGAGAACGGGAAGATCGTCTCGGAGGCCCGTGCCAGCGTCGAGAAGGGCATCGAGTGCCTGGAATTCGCCGTCGCGGTGCCGAACGCGCAGAACGGCGGGGTGATGGAAGTCAGCCGCGGCATCAGCTGCGAGGTCCGGCAGGAGCCGCTCGGCGTGGTCGCCGGCGTGGTGCCGTTCAACTTCCCCGCGATGGTGCCGATGTGGATGGTCCCGCTGGCGCTGGCCGCCGGCAACGCCTTCATCCTCAAGCCGAGCGAGAAGGTCCCCTTCACCGCATTGCGGATGGCCCAGCTCGCGGAAGAGGCGGGCCTGCCGGCCGGCGTGCTGCAGGTCGTGCAGGGTGGCCAGCCGGTGGTCGAGGCGCTCTGCGATCACCCCGAGATCCGCGCCCTCGCCTTCGTCGGCAGCACGCGCGTGGCCAAGCTCGTCTACAGCCGCACCACCGCGCTCGGCAAGCGCTGCCTTGCGCTCGGCGGCGCCAAGAACCACCTCGTCGTGGTGCCCGACGCCGACCCCGAGATGACCGCGACCAACGTCGTGGCCAGCTCGATGGGCTCTGCCGGACAGCGCTGCATGGCGGCCAGCGTGATGGTGGCCGTGGGCGATGTGCAGCACATCGTCGACCTCACCGTGGCCAAGGCCCGCGCCATCCGCATGGGCGAGGACATCGGGACCATCATCGACGCAGAGGCCGTGACCCGGATCGAGCGCTTCATCGAGGACGCGGTCCAGCGCGGCGCGAAGCTGTTGCTCGACGGCCGCGGCCAGCGCCCGGACGGCAGCGGCGGCTATTGGGTCGGCCCGACCATCCTCGACGACGTGACCGCCGATATGCCGGCCGGCTGCGACGAGATCTTCGGCCCGGTGCTCTCGATCATCCGTGCCCGTACCCTCGACCAGGCGATCGCCATCGAGAACGACAACGCCTACGGCAACGCAGCGGCGATCTACACCAGCAACGGCGGCACCGCCGAATACGCCATCGCCCGCTTCTCGGCCGGCATGTGCGGCGTCAATATCGGCGTGCCGGTGCCGCGCGAGCCCTTCGCGTTCGGCGGTTGGAACGACTCGCGAATCGGCCATGGCGACATCACCGGCGCGGACGGTTACCGCTTTTGGTCCCAGGCGCGCAAAGTGACAACCAAATGGGCCCTGCAGAAGGACGCGACGTGGATGAGCTGAAGAAGGGCGACGGCAACGAGGTCGACGGCACGTCTGCCGCCGAATCCGCACAGAGCGAGGCCGATGCCGCCTACCAGCGCGACATGATGCTCCTGGGCGCGGTCGGCTATGAGCCCGACGAGTCCGGCAACCTGCCGCCCGGCTGGAAATTGGTCGACGAGACCTCGCCGCTCGAGGAGATCGACCCCCTCTGGAAGCGACTCTCGCCGGAGCGCCAGGCCGAGTTCGAGTTCGGCGTGATCCTGAACTGGCTGCGCGGGCTCTCGGTCCTCCTCGCGGCGGTCAGCGTCATCGGTGGCATCGCGGCCTTCCCCTCGATCGCCGGTCGCCTCTTCGCCGCCGACGGCACGATCTCCGACGCCATTCGCCTCACGCTGGCCCAGATGCTGAGCTTCGCCCTCTTCGCGACTGCGCTGGTCCTACTCTTCTGCGGCCTCTACAGGCCGGCGATGAATTGGATCTTCCGCTACCGAAAGCGGGTTCTCCTCAGCCTGCTGCTGATCACCGCCCTCGCGGCAGGCGCCGCCTACCAAGCCTTCTCTGCGGCCGAGGTGGTCGCCTGGCAACAGGCCGTGGCGCGGCAGAGCCCGGAGATGGCCGAGGTCGCGCGGAGCCTCGACGCTGGCGACGAAGCGGCCGCCTGGACGGCGCTGGTCGAGAAGTTCCGGCAACACCAGCCCGCTGGCGCGCCTTTTTCCGAGCGGGTGGTGGAGATCACCGAAGCCGAGGCGGAATTCGCCGCCGGCCGGCTACAGCGGGATCGCCTGCCGCTTCGCAATGAGCGCAGCGTGGCGTGGCCTGCCGGCGAGCCCGTGCCGTGGGGGAAGGTCAAGGGCAGCGCACGCTACACGCTCGGCCGCGGAGAACCGCTGGTCGCCGCGCTCGCGGGCGCGGAATCGACCCGCAAGGTCGTGCTGCAACGGGTCCGCGCCTTCTTCCTCGATTGGCAGCGCAACCGCTGGGAGCACCGCCGCTGGCCCGGTGCCGAGGGCGCGATTTGGGCCGCGGAACCGACGGTCTCGCGGACCCTTGCGCTGCTCGACGTGCTGGCCGAGAGCCGCCGCGCCGGGCCGCTCGCCGTGGAAGAGGCCGGGCCGCTGCTCCGGCTCTTGCTCCTGCACCGCGAGGTGCTGCTCGACCGTCGCAGCCAAGTGGCGCGCGGCAAGCGGGCGATGGCGGTCGATACGGTCATGCTTGCGCTCTCGACGGCCTATCCCTTCCTCGACCCCGAGCGGGCGATGGGGCGCGCATCGCGCGAGCGGATGGTGGCGCACCGGACCGCCGCGTTCGCCGAATCTGGCCCGCTGATCGAGCATTCGCTGATCGAGAACTGCCAATTCGCGCTGTGGGCGCTGTGGCACGCCGCGTTGCGCGACCGGGTCGGCGAGCGGCTCGCGGAGGGGGAGGCCGCCCACCTCGAGGTCATCGTCGGCTTCCTGCGCGAGATGCGGAACCCGGACGGTACGATGCCGCCGATCGGCGCGGCGTCGGAGTCCGGGATGTGCCCGGCGCTCGACCGCTTCGTCGGCTTCGGTCTCGACGGCAGCGGCCCGAACGCGAAGATCGCCGGCCTCGGACCGAGCCCCGCGGCGACGCCGGCGCCGGGTCGGGCGAAGCGCTGGATGCCGGCCGGCTACGCGCTGCTCGATACCGGCGACTCTCCCGGGCTCCCGCGCCTGTTCACGACGATGACCGTGGCGCGGAGCTACGGCGACGACGATTACCGCGACGCCCTCGCACTGACCCTCTTCGGCGGCGGCCGGCAGCTGCTGCGCGGCCCCGGCTGGGTCAGCCAAGACGACCCGCGTGGCAAGGCCAAGCTCTCGGCTGGGCAGCACAGCAGCGCGCACATCACCAGCGTCAGCGGCTCGGGCGCGGGCGGCACGATCGTCCACGTCGCGGCGTCGGCGACCGAGACGGCGCTCGATTCGGGCGTGGTCGCGGCGCAGCACGAGGCGACGGATCGGATTCGCCAGACGCGCGCCGTCTTCTACGGTCCGGTCCCGGGCGTGCTCCTGGTGCTGGATCGGGTGCGCTCCGAGCAAGCCGTCTACCTCAGCATCCACGAGCGCTTGGTCGACGCCCCAGCCGTCTCGACCGGACGCGGCTCGCTGCTGGCGAGCTGGCCGGGTTCGAACCCGACGACGCTGATGGTCGAGCGCTTCGCGCGCCTCGACGGCAGCACCGCGGCCAGCTTGCCGGTGCATTGGCGGTCGCCGATGGCGTGGTCGGAGGTGCGCGGCGCGTTCGTCGACGTCGCCACCTTCCTGGTCGTCGGCCGGCAGGGACCGGGCGTCGCGGCGGAGGAAGCCAACGCCGAGGACGTGACCGGCGGATTCGGCAACATCGATTGGACCGACGCGGGGATTCGTTGGAGCGGCCCTCGTGGCAGCTGGCAGATCCCCCTGCAGCCGGACAAAGTGCAAGAAGCCACCTACAGTCGTGCCGTTGCGCAGTAGGTACGGCAACCAGCCACAGCCCGTCCGGCTCTTGCGTGCCGGCCCCCTTGTGCGATCATCGCGCCGCCGTGCAGGCAGCCGCCGCCGGAGCGAGGGAGATTCATGAGCAACACGTCGAAGATGGGTAGCGAGGAGATGATTCGGCTCTGCAAGGAGCACACGATGTATACGTGGGCCGCGAACGACGCGGTCAGCCCGCTGCCGGTCGAACGGGCCGAGGGGATCTACCTCTACACGCCGGATGGCGAGCGCATCCTCGACTTCAACAGCCAGTTGATGAGCGTCAACATCGGCCACGGCCACCCGCACGTGCGGGCCGCGATGAAGGCGCAGATCGACCAGCTGCTCTACGCCTACCCCGGCACGGCGACCGAGCCACGCGCCCGCCTCGGGCAGAAGCTCGCCAGCCTGGTGCCCGGCGATATCGACACCTTCTTCTTCACCCTCGGCGGCGCCGAGGCGAACGAGAACGCGATCCGCGCCGCGCGCCTCTACACCGGTCGCTCGAAGATCCTCTCGCGCTACCGCAGCTACCACGGTGGCACCAACCTCACGATGCAGCTCACCGGCGACCCGCGTCGCTGGGCCAACGAGCCGGGCAGCCCGGGCATCGTGCGGGTGATGGATCCGTGGCCCTACACCTTCTCTTGGGCCGAAGACGAAGCCGAGATCACCGCCCGCCACCTGACCTACCTCGAGGAGGTCATCCAATACGAAGGCCCCAACACCATCGCCGCGATGATCATCGAGACGGTGACGGGCACCAACGGCATCCTCCGGCCGCCGGCCGGGTGGCTGCAGGGCCTGCGCGCGCTGCTCGACAAATACGGCATCCTGCTGATCTGCGACGAGGTCATGGCCGGCTTCGGCCGCACCGGCAAGTGGTTCGCCTTCGAGCACAGCGAGATCGTCCCCGATATCGTGACCATGGCGAAGGGCCTGACCAGCAGCTACGCGCCGCTCGGGGCGATGGGCGTCCGCCGCAAGATCGCCGATCACTTCGCGAAGAACGTCTTCTGGGGCGGCCTGACCTACAACAGCCACGCGCTCGGCCTGGCCACCGCGTTGGCCGTCATCGAGGTGATGGAGAACGAGGACCTGGTCGGCAACGCGGCCCGACTCGAGGCCGTGATGCGGCAAGAGATGGCCAAGCTCGCCGAGCGCCACCCGACCGTCCGCGGCGGCCGCGCGATCGGCCTCTTCGGCATGGTCGACCTGCAGAAGAACAGCAAGGGTGAGCCGCTCGCGCCCTACAACGGCGCCTCGCCGGCGATGGCCGCTCTCGGCAAGCGCTTCCGCGAGCTCTCGCTCTTCACCTTCGTGCGCTGGGGCTCGTTCATGTGCAACCCGCCGCTCTGCATCACCGAAGACGAGCTGCGCGGCGCCTTCGCGATCGTCGACGAGGCCCTGCTCGTCACCCATCCCTACTTCGAGGGCTGAGCGATGGCGAGCACCCAACCGATGGCCCGCAGCGGTGCGATGAGCGGGCTGCGGGTGCTCGATTTCTCGCGGATCCTCTCCGGTCCTTTCTGCACGGCCTTGCTCGGCGATTACGGCGCCGACGTGGTCAAGGTCGAGAGCCCGGCCGGCGACGACACGCGCCGCTTCGGCCCACCCTTCGTCGCCGGCGAAGCGACCTATTTCCTCTCCTGCAACCGCAACAAGCGCTCGATCGCGCTCGACCTGAAGCAGCCCGAGGGGCGCGCGGTGGCTTTGCAGCTGGCGGCGCAGGCCGACGTGGTGGTCGAAAACTTCCGGCCCGGCACGCTCGAGCGGCTCGGCCTCTCGCCAATGGCGCTGGCGGCGGCGAATCCGAACGGCGTGCTGGTGCGGATCTCCGGCTTCGGCCAATCCGGACCGTGGCACGACCGCCCGGGCTACGACCTGGCGGTGCAGGGCCAATCCGGGCTGCAGGCGCTGACCGGCGCACCAGACGGCGAGCCCTACAAGCTCGGCGTCAGCATCGCCGACCTGGTGACCGGCCTGTACGCGGCGCAGTCGACGCTGGCCGCGCTGCTGGCGAGATCACGCGCCGCAGAGCCCGTCGGCTTCGAAGTCGTCGACGTCGCGATGCTCGATTGCGTCGCGTCCCTGCTGACCTTCCAGGCCCAACGCGCGCTCTCGGCCGACGCCCGCCCCCGACGGATGGGCAACGAACACCCCAGCATCGCGCCCTACGAGACCTTCCGGGCCCGTGACGGCTGGCTCAACGTCGCGGTCGGCAACGACAAGCTGTGGGCCGCCTTCTGCGCCGCCATCGAGCGACCCGAACTGCAGCAGGACCCACGCTTTGCCGACAATCCAGGCCGCGTCGCCAACCGCGGCGCGTTGCGCGATGTGCTGGGCGAGATCCTGGGTCGTCGCGACCGCGCGCATTGGATCGCCGCGATGGAAGTGGCGGGGGTGCCGGGTGGACCGATCCTGGAGGTCGAGGAGGTGCTGCAGCATCCGTCGCTGCTGGCGCGGGGGATGTTGACCGAGGTCGAGCACGCGGCGATCGGGACCCTGCGCTTGATGGCCCACCCCGTGCGCTATGGCCTGCAGCGCACAGCGGTCGACCGCGCGCCGCCTTTGCTCGGTGAGCATGGTGCGGAGGTCTTGCGGGAGTGGATCGGTGCGGACGCGGCCGCGATCGAGGCGCTGCGGGACGCCGGCGCGCTGGTGATGCCGGCGGCGTCTGCGATAGGGGAGGCGTGATGCGGAAGAACCTCGTCCTCGGGCTCGTGTTTGTCGTCCTTTTGGGCTGCGGCAGCGGCGGCGGTGTGGCGGATGGGGGGGATGGGGCGGATTGCGGCAGCGGGTGTGACGTACTCACGCCCGGTGGTGACGTTGTTGGCGATGTCGAGAGTGATGGGACCGGGCCTGACAGCGACAGCGACAGCGACAGCGACAGCGACAGCGACAGCGACAGCGGCAGCGACAGCGACAGCGACAGCGACAGCGACAGCGACAGCGACAGCGACAGCGGCAGCGACAGTGACGGACTCACGGACGGCAAGCCGAAGCAGACGGCGTGGGGCAGCATCGACGGCGCGTGTGGCGACGTCTTCGCCGAGTTGAGCACGAGCCAGCCGTCGTTCTTGCAGACGACCTATACCTTCTCCGGCGCCAGCTTCGATCCGGCCGGCCTCGAGGTCGGCGCGAAGAAGCGCTACGACGGGGTCAACGCCGGCGGCAGCAGCAAATGCTCCGAGGTGATGAGCATGCAGCTCCTGGTCGACTGCGAGGCCGGCGGCGAGATCAAGACCGAGACCGAGATCACCTATACCAGCACCAGCGGGGCGATCACCGACTATGCGCTGACCATCGGCGGGACCAAGATCGGCGTCTCGGTGACCCGGGCCTATCTGGGGCCGACCAACACCAACTACACCGAGGCCGACGCGACCAAGCTGTTGCAGAAGAAGCTCGACGGCATCGTCGAGAGCAGCGCCAAGGTCGCGCCGGCGGACAAATGGACCAAGCAGGTGCTGCACGTCTGGACGTTGCAGCCGAGCTGGGTGCCGATTCTGCAGTCGGCGTGGTCGAAGCTCGACGCCGCGACCCGGGCCGACACGATCGTGTTGGTCACGGTCGAGGTCGGCCCGGGTTGGATCGTCAAGGACGACTGCGGCGCGCCGTAGCGCTCTTTCGCGGACGGCGCCCGGCGCCCAGCGGACTCAGCCCGCCGGAGTGGCGGTGGCGGCGCGGGCGGCGCTGCGGCTCGGCGCGAGGCTGAGCTCGGCGAGCGCGTCCTGGAAGCGGACCCGCGCCAACATCCGGGCCTCCTGCGCCTCGACGATGGCGAGCGTGGCCTTCTGCACGTGCTCGCTGGTCTCCTTCATCTTCTTCTGCAGATGCGCTTCGAGGCTGGCGCCGCGGCGCATGCCCTCGAGGCTGCTGAGCTGGTCGTGGAGCTCGTCGAGGCGGACGCGAAGCTCGGCAGCGCGCTCGCGCAGGTGGGCGATCTTCGCTTCGGCGCCGACCATGGCGTCGAAGTGGCCGAGGACCTCGGCCATCGCGGCCTTCAGCTTCGGATCGGCGCCTGGCGCGGCGAGGTAGACGCGCACCAGTTCGATGCCGGCGTCGCTGCGCAGGTCGACCGAGCGGCGGAGCGGGGTCTGCTCCTCGATGGTCAGCTCGGCGCTCTTGCCCGGCTCGACGGTGACGGCGAAGAGGCGCGAGGTCCCCATCTGCTCGACGCTCGCGGGCGCCGAAGCGATCTCCCAGCCGCGCGGGGTGTCGTGACGGACCAGGACCTTGGCGGCCTGCGTGCCACGGTTGTGCACCTTGAGCACGCGCTTGCGCAGGTGGCGCACTTCGGCGGTGAGCACGCCGCGGTTCAGCTTGACCAGCTGGGCGATCTCGTCGCGCTTGCCGTCCTTGCGCTCGACGATGATCTGGCGGTCGAGGGCGAAGGGCACCACCGCCAGCGCACCGGGCGGGATCGGCTCGGCCATGCCTTCACCGATGAAGCGACCGCGGCCGTAGACCGTCATCGGTCCGGGATCCAGCGTCGAGCCGGTGTTGTTGCGGAAGCGCACGGCCTTGAACGCGAAGCGCTCGTCGCCGCCGCGGCTGTCCGGGGCGTAGAGGTAGACCACGTCACCGGCGGTCGCGGCGCGCACGATCGAGACCATCGCGCTGGTGCCGGCTGCCACGGTCATCGGCGACTCCGACTCGAAGTGGCTCTCGCCGACCGGCGGCGCGTCGGCGGCGTCGCCGCGGGCCGACTTGCTGCCGACCTGCGGGTTGTCGACGGCGACCACCCGGACGCCCGCGGACTGGCCACGGACCACGCCGCGACCGACCGCGACGACCTGCGCCGGCGCCACGCCGCGCTCGATCAGTTGGTTGCGGATCTGATGCGCGCGGTCGACCGAGCGGCCGACGGCGTCACCCTCGCCGGGTTGGCTGGTGCCTTCGACGCGCACGGTCTGGCCGGTGCGGCGCAGCCGGTCGGCCAGCACGTCGAGCCATCGCTCGTGCGCCGCGCGCCGGGCCTCGAGCTGGCGATGGCGGGCAAGCTTCTGCCTGCGCATGTCCCGCTCGGCAGAGTCCTTCTTCATCTCTTCGTTGGCGGGGGAGGCCGGAGCGCTCTTCGCGGCGCTGGCCGGGTGCGAACGATAGCCCCGGGCCGCGGCGCCGCCGCCGCCACGGGTCACGCTCTCACGCGCGGTGTCGGCGTCGTCCATGCTGTCGACCTCGGCGCGGCTCTCTTCGGCCTTGGCGCGGCTCTGCAGGGCCTCGGCACCGACCGCGGCGAGGACCTTGTCGTCCTGCTGCTTGCCGTCGTGGACCGCGCCACCGCGCGGCGGCGCCCGGACGAAGCGGGTCTCGTCGTGCAGGGTCTCGCGGTGCACGGTGCGGATCGAGCGCAGATCGTAGCGGAACGCGAGCGCCGAAGACGAGCCGACCCCGACCTTGACCCGACGCCAATCCTCCTTGCTGGTGTTGTCGACCACGGCCCAGCCCTGCAGCTCGACCTGGCCCTTGTCGTTGACCACGACGCGGTAGGAGGGCTTCCACGCCGCGGCCTCGGTCACGTAGGAGAGGCGGACCACGCGGGCCTTTTCGCGCACGCCATCGGGCAGCGGCGGCAGCTGGACGACGAGCTCGGTCACGTTGTTGCGCGAGCGGCCCGGCGCCGGAAACGAGATCGGCAGCGGCTTGCCGGTGGCGTCGTCGACGATGGTCATCGACTTGAGGAAGTCGTCGATCTTGTCGGACGGCACGCGGACGACGAGGCGGTTGTCCTTCACCTCGGCGCGGCGCTCGTAGTAGGCGACACCGTTGCGGTAGACGACGACGCGGCCGAGCGCGGCCTGATCACTGCGGACGGCGGTCGTGGTGCCGGCGCCGCAGCCAGCGACGAGCAAGGCGAGCCCAGAGGCCGCGAGGAGACGTGAGGCCGAGAGAAGCAACGGGCGGCGTTCGGTGGGCATGAAATCCTCCTGGAGTTGAATCGACGCGTGACCTGATGCAGCAGGCCGCGACAGTTCAACGACGCGCGAGCGCGGCGAAGGATCTTCGTCGTGGAAAAAAACTCCGGGAAGTCATATACTGTCGATCGAAACTATCGTGGCAGCAGCCACGAAGCGGCCGCAGCGCCGCAGAGGAGGCCCCATTCGTCGTACACGTTTTCGCGCACCCGTTCAGCCTGAGTTCGACCACCGCATCAACCATCGGATCCGCATCTCGCCGATCCGCGTCATCGACGAGAACGGCGAGCAGCTCGGCGTGATCGAGACCCACGTCGCGCAGGCACTCGCCAACGAGCGCGGCCTGGATCTGGTCGAAGTCGCCGCCAACGTCCGCCCGCCCGTGTGCCGGATCATGTCCTACGGACAGTTCCGCTACGAGCAGCAGAAGCGGAAGAAAGCCCAGGCGAAGAATTCGGCTCCCGAGTTGAAGGTGGTCCAGGTTCGGCCCAAGACCGATACCCACGACCTCGAGACCAAGCTCTCCAAGGCCCGTGGCTTCTTGGAGAAGGGGCACCGGGTCCGCCTGGTGATGCGCATGCGTGGACGCGAGAACGCCTACGGCGACCGTTGGGTCGAGCAGCTGCGCGAGATCGCAGAGAGCCTCAAGGACGTCGGCGAGGTGATCGGCGCGCCGTCCTCGGAGGGTCGCGCCATCGCGATGACCCTGCAGCCCGGTGGCGCCAAGGCCGCCAAGCAAGCGTAGCGACAACTGGTTCGGGCCCGACGCCGTGACGGCGGCGCCGGGGCCCTGCTACGGTCTCGTCCCTTCGGCCCCCGCGGTCCCTCGGAGGCGAGCATGAGCCATCCCCAGCGTCCCCCCTCCGCGCGCGGCAGCGCCCTCGTCGTCGTGCTCTTCGCGCTCGTCCAGGCAGCGACCGTCGGCGGCTGCAGCGACGAAGCGAGTGGCACGAAGGGCACGCCCGAACCCGGCGACTGGAGCTACGGCCGGCCGATGCGGCTCGCCCTCGGCGGCAACGGCGCGATCGCGCTGCGCGACGCGGCGAGCGACGCCGTCACCTTCGCGCTCGCGGCGACGCCGGTGGTCGCGCGGACCTTCACCGCCAACAAGAACGGCGTCGGCGTGTTGACCTTCAGCCACGTCGACCTGGTCGAAGACGCCTTGATCCCGGGCGCTGTGCAGGTCAGCGCGGACGGCAAGACGGCGCAGCAGCTCTTCGCCAGCGCGACGAGCGACCGCAAGGCGGCGCTGGAGGCGACGGTCGACGGCGAGCACGGCACGGTCTTCCGCCTGCAGACCTCGGGCAAAGCCGATTCCTGGGTGATCCCGATCGCCTGCGACGCGGCGGCGAGCTTCTACGGCTTCGGCGAGCAATACAACGCGGTCGACCAGCGCGGCGAGGCCTTCGAGCTGCTCGTCAACGAGCAGGGCAACGGCCGTGACGGCAGCGGCGGCATCTCGGTCGGCGACGCCCACTCGACCTATTTCCCGATGCCGACCTGGCTCGACGCGCGCGGCTTCGGCGTGCACTTCGACGGCTACCACCGGGTCCGGGTCGACCTCTGCAAAGCCGACGCCGACCTCGCCACGATCGAGGTGATCGGCGCGACGACCATCGCCTGGCGGGTGTTGCACGGTCCGACGCCGCTCGCGGTGGTGCGCCAACTCGGCGATCTGCTCGGTCGGCCCAAGCCCCCACCGGCGTGGGCCTGGGGGCTGTGGATCGGCGTGCAAGGCGGTCGCGACAAGGTGCTCGGCGAGGCCGACGCGCTCGAGGCGGCCGGCATCCCGACGGCGGCGCTCTGGGCCCAGGATTGGGGCGGCATCCGCAAGAACCTCGATGGCGGCTTCGGCGTGCACTACGTCTGGAAGCCGGACGAGACCTTGATCGCCGACCCGGCGCAGGCCCTCTATCCGGACTTCGGCGGGCTGACCAAGACGCTGCACACGCGCGGCTACAAATTCCTGGTCTACGCCAACCCCTTCATTCCGAAGGAGATCCAGAGCGAGCGCTTCGAGGCGATGGCCACCGCCGGCCTGCTGGTGAAGAACGCCGACGGCACGGTCTACGAGGACGCGCTGGTGCCGAACCTGCCGCAGAAGGACGGCCACCCCGACTTCGGCAACCCCGCGACGGTGCCCTTCGTCAGCGAGCAGCTCGCGGCGATCATCCGGACCTGGGGCGTCGACGGCTGGATGCACGACTTCGGCGAGTGGGTGCCGGCGGACGGCCAGCACCACGACGGCAGCGATCCGATCCAGCGCCGCAACAGCTTCCCGGTCGACTGGAACCGGGCGGTGCGCCTGGCGGCGGACAAAGAGCGCCCCGACAACGATTTTGCCTGGATCTCCCGCTCCGGCCACAGCGGCGTGCAGCGTTTCGCCCAAATCCACTGGGTCGGCGACCAGGAGACGACATGGAGCAGCCTCGACGGCCTGCCGACGGTCGTGCCGGCGCTGCTCAACCTCGGCCTCGCCGGCCAACCCTTCGTGACCCACGATATCGCCGGATTCGCCAAGGGGACGCCCTCGACCAAGGAGCTGTGGATGCGCTGGACCGAGCTCGGCGCGTTCACCCCGGTGATGCGGACCCACGAAGGCGCAGACAAGCTGAACAACTGGAATTGGGACAAGGACGCCGAGACCACCGCGCACTTCCGCCGCTACACCTTCGTCCACTGCGCCCTGCGCGGCCTCTTCTCCACGCTCGCCGAAGAGGCCGGCGTCAGCTCGGCGCCGCTGCTCCGGGCGATGGTCCTGAGCGACCCCGACGACCCCGCGGCGCGCGGACTCGCCGACCAATTCATGATCGGCGACGCGTTGTTGATCGCGCCGGTGCTGCAGCAAGGCGCGACCACGCGCACGCTCTACCTTCCGGCCGGAAGCTGGTGGGACGTCTGGACCGGGCAGAAGGTCGAGGGCGGGCGGACGCTGACGGTGCCGGCGCCGCTCGGCACCATCCCGGTCTTCGGCAAGCACCGCGATTGGCCGGAGCTGCGCGACGCCGAGACGACGGTCGACGCGGCGAGCTGCCGCAGCTGAGCACGGCAACAGCGTCGAGATTGCGAGCGACCTCTCCGGACCTAACTTGATGGCGGGCCCTGGAGGCGGGTGCCCGAGGCAGCGGCCCCCTGCCGCGGCCGAGGAGGTTGCATGAAGAAGGACATCGAGAAGGTGATGCTCGGGCTCGGAGCCGCGGCGCTCTTGTTGGCCGCTCCGCTCGCGGCGTCGGCAGATCCGGCGGGCGGCCGGGGCAGCAAGCCGCCGGCGGTCAACCCGGATCGCGCCAACCCGCGCAAGGCGCCGGGCGCGGCCGTGGACCGCAAGGCTCCGCCGACCGTGCGCAAGGACAAAGTCGCCCGCGACCAGCCGAGCGAAAAGCGCACCGACAAGGCCGGGCGCAAGGCCGAGTCGCACGACAAGAAGGCGGACCAGAACCGCGCCGACACCGGCCGGCTCGCGCCGAAGCCGACCGATGGCTTGGTCGACCCGCCCAAGGGGCCGACCGAGGGGCGTGACGGCAAGCTGCGCCCGGTCAAGCCCGAGCCGGAGCGCCGGCCGCTGAAAAAGACCCGTTGATCGGGCCTCGCGCCTGGGCGGTGGCGGCGCTGCTGGTCGGCGTCGCCACCGCCGCTTCGGAGGACGTCGCGGCCCGCCCCCTGCGTTTGGCGCTGGTCGGCCATCGGGCCCGCCACGACCTCGACCTGGTCGGATGCCGCGGAGCGCACGAGGCGCCGCCGCTGGTGGCGCTCGCCGGCGCCCTGCACGCGCTCCCGGCCGATCGCTTCCGACTCTCGCGCGGCGGCTTGTTCGCGCGGCGCGGGCCGCAGTGGCTCGGCGGCAACGGGCAGGATTTCGGCGCCATCCTGGCGGCCCTCCAGCTCGACGCCGGCGCGCTCGACAACGACGCCTGGGCGCTCCTGCCGCCGACCTTGGACCGCCTCGCGACGGGCCTGCGCGCCGCTGGAGCCGGGCTGCAACTCGACAACCTCCGCTGCGACGCCGAACGCGGGGCGCTCTGCGCCGAGGCGGGCCGGGTGATCCAGCGCGGCGGCCTGCGGCTGGGCTGGATCGTGGTGCAGCTCGACGACCCGGCCTATAGCGTCGATCCCGCTGCGCGACGCGGCCTGCGCTTGATCCCGGCGGCCGAAGCCGCGCGCCACGCCGCCCGGCGCCTGGCGGCAGAGCGGGTCGACGCCATCGTCGTGCTGGCGCTGCGCGGCGCGCAGGGCCACGCGAGCCGGGACGTCGCCGCGCTCGCCGAAGCCTTGCTCGGCCACGTCGACGTCGTGTTGACCGACGCGCTCGGCGGCGACGCACAGCACCCCCGTCGTTTGCACATCGGCGCCGACGAGGCCACGACCCACCTCGACGTGGTCGGGCTCGCCGGGGCCGGCACCCGCCTCGACCTGATCGACGCCGAGCTCGCCGACGACGCCCCGATCGGCCGGCGCGTGCAGCGGCTCCGGGCCAGCGTCGCGGCGAGCGCCGACCACGCCAGCAGCGCCGCGATGCTCGCCCTGCACGCGGCCGCGCGGGCCCGCTGGTGCGAAGCGCACGGCCAGCCGCGCTACCTCGGCCACGGCGACGCGGGGCCGCTCCGCGCCGAGATCTTGGGCCTGCTCGCCGCAGCCGTCCGCCGCGACGCCGCTGCGGACGCCGCCATCCTGCCCCACGCCGCGCTGCGCCGCGGGCCGGCGCGCTACCGCGGCGGCGCCAGCCTCGACGACCTCGCCGGGCTCACCGCCGGCGCCGAGCGGGTCGTGCGCGCCGAGCTCAGCGGCCAGGCCCTGCACGACCTGCTGACAGCCGTGCTCCGACGTGCCGGCGGCGCGACGGTCACCGGCCTCGAACGACAAGACGGCGAGTGGCTGCTGCACGGCCTGCCGCTCGATACCCGGCTGCACTACCAGGTGGCGATGACCGAGACCCTGGCGCAGGGGCTGGCGGGCGCGGTGCCGCCGTCGCCGCGCTACGCGCTGGTCGGCAGCGCCGGCCACCACGCGCTGCTGGAGTCGATGCTGCGCGGCCTGGACGGACGCCGCGGCGAGATCGCGCAGCTCCGCCGCTGGCTGCGACCGCGGGCGCGCTGGGAGTTGTTCGGCATGGCTTGGCTCGCCGCCTCCGGAGCACGGGCGACCGGTGCCGGCACAGCCCGCGACCCACGGCTCAACGAGGTCAACGCCGCCGCGCTGGCGCTGCGGATCGAGGGCCTGGCGTGGTTGCACAACCGCGTCCACGGTTGGCAGAGCCGGATCATCCTCGACCTGGAGCAGACCCGCTCGCTCGGCGCTGCGGCGGCGAGCTGGATCACCGCCGACGAGCTTCGGCTCGAGAGCGGCTGGGCCTTCGGCGGGCTGCGGCGGGCGCTCGGCGGCGGCAGGTTCGCGCCGATGCCGCTGCTCGCTTTGCGCGGCCGGACCGAGCTGGCACCGGCCGCCGGTGCCGAGCGCCTGCTCGACGGCGACGCCGTGGCCGGAGTGCGCTGGCAGCCGCGCCTGCGCCTGCGCTTGGATGGCGGCGGTGGCGTGCGCTGGACGCGGGCCGGAGATCTCCCGACGACGGCGCCGCTGGCGATGCTGGCCGGGCGGATGTTGCGCAGCGAAGTCGCGACCCTCGGGCCGCTGCAGATCGACGCCGACGCCGAGCTCGACGCCCGCTGGCTCGACCCGCGTGGCAAAGACCGGGTGGAGGTCGAGGCCCGCGGCGGCCTGTGGCTCTCGGCCGGCGGGCAATGGTCGATCTATGCCGTGGTCGAGTGGCTGCGAATCACCAGCCGGTTCGCCGACGCCAGCCAATGGCAATGGCAGACCGGGCTCTCGTGGTCGCTGCAGGGGGCGCGCCGGGTCGAGCGGTAGCGGTCGGCACCGCCCGACGCACCGCGACCTGGTGCGCCGCGGCGCTAATTCAGCAGCGGCGGCGGCAGGCGGAAGCTCATATTCATCAGCAGCCGCCCCTTGGTGCCCTCGGGCGAACCGGGCGGCGCGGGCTGGGTGCCGACCGGCTGGCTGATGACGAGCGAATATTGGCCGTCGGGCAGCAGCTCCAGGCCCAGGCCCAGACCGTCGCCGTTGGGGTCGCGGTCGAAGACGTCGAGTTGGGTCGGCAGCGCCGCGCCCCCGGAATTCTGCTTCGCGTGCAGGGCGTGCTGCGCGGTGACCAGGAATTCCGGGAAATGATCGGGGTAGCTCGCGGTGCGCCCGCCTGGCTGGGCGGTGACGAGCAGGACGGCGTGGTAGGGGATGCGGACCTTGACCACCTTGCCGGCGTGGTCGGGCATCATCGCCGAGAAGCGGTCGTCGCCGAGGTGGAAGTGCGGATCGAGGCCGGGCAAGCCCATCGGCACCATCACGATCCGCGCCCGACCGGGCAGCTCGCCGCCGAGTTCGATGCCTGGCGCGTGGGCGTCGGCCAGGACCAGGACGACGCCGAGGCGGCGCAGCCGGATGATGGCGCGGCCGGGATCGGCCGGCAGTTGCGGCTGCATGTCGAGGACGTGGATGCGCTGCGCCGGCGGCGCCGCAGGGGAGAGCGGGATGCCCTCGGCGCGTTCGAGCGCGGCCCAGACCGCGGCGTCGCGGGCGAGCTGGGCGCGCACCTGCTCGGGGAGATCGCGCGGCCACCACCAACCCTGCGCCGTCTGTGCTTCCTGCGCCGCGCCGAGCGCGCGCCAGGGCACGACGATCTCGCAGCCTTCGCCGCCGTCGGGTAGGCGCCAGCGGAGCGCGTCCACGCCGACCGAGGGCGGCCCGTGCGGGCCATTGCCGAGCACACCGACCATGACCATCGCGCCGTCGACCGCGATCGGCGGCGCCACGGCGCGATCCGGCAACTGGACGCCCGGGATGCTGCCGTCGAGCAAGAGCCAGGTCAGACCCGTCGGGCGGATGACCAGGCGACGCAGCGCCTCGGCCTTGTCGGCGCACCAAGCGCTGCGGTCGGCGTCGTCGGCGAGCACCGAGCCGTCGACCCGGATGCTCCACTCCGGCATGCCGGGCACCTTCGCGCCGAAGCCCATCTGCTCGATCATCCGCTCGGCGTTGATCTCGCGCTCGGGGCCGAAACACGGCGGGATGCGTTCGGGCAGAAAGAGTCGCTCCGGGGCCCGGCCCGGGGCCATCCGACGGCCAGCGAAGAAGATCGCGTCCCAGGCGATGCGCACCGGCACCTCTTGGTCACGGTCGTCGATGCGGGCCAGCAACGCTTCGGGGTCGTGGGTCTCGGCGGGATCGCCCGGCAACAGCAACAGGCGCAGGACGTCGGCCGGATCGCCGGGGCGCTCGGGGAAGCGGTGCGCCGGATGGCGGGCGTCGGCGAGCACCAGGACGGCGTCCTCTTCGAGCCAACGGGCGATGGCGGCGGCGAGCTGCATCGGGCTGAGGTCTACGCCATCGCAGCACCGGGAGCAAGCCGCTGCGTGCCGCGTTGACACCGTCCGAAGCAGCCGCGACGCTGCCCGGGCCGCAGCGACGACCAGGCGGGACGCGCCGAGGCGAGGGGACCAAGGATGCAGAACACTTCGATCTTCCGTCGGGGCGCGGTGGCGCTGCTGGCCGCGCTGCTGCTCGGCTGCGGCAGCGAGGAAGGCGCGGGAACGGGTGGCACCGGCGCCGCGGTCGGCTGCACCGCCGACGCCGATTGCGCCGCGCTCGAGGACGGCAACGCCTGCAACGGCACGCTGCGCTGCGACGCCACGCTCGGCGTCTGCGCCGTCGACCCGACGTCGATCAAGATCTGCGATACCAGCGCCGACACCGCCTGCAGCGCCACCGCCTGCGACCCGATCGACGGCACCTGCAAGGCCAAAGCCGCCGCGGCCGGCACCAGCTGCAGCGACGGCGACAACTGCACCCTCGGCGATCAATGCGAGGCGGGCAGCTGCAAGCCGGGCCCGAATAGCTGCGAATGCAACGCCGACAGCGACTGCACGGACGACGGCGACCTCTGCAATGGCACACCCTATTGCGACAAGGCCGGCTTCCCCTTCCGCTGCGTGGTCAACCCGGCGACCGTGGTGAAGTGCGACCCGTCGGCCTCGACCTGCCAATCGAATCAATGCGAGCCGAAGTCCGGCAAATGCGCGCCGACGCCGGTGAACGAGGGCGAGGCCTGCAACGACGGCGACGCCTGCACCGCCGGTGATGCCTGCAAGGACGGCGCCTGCGAGGGTGCGACCGAGATCTGTGCCTGCGCGTCGGATAGTGATTGCCCCGACCTCGACGGCGACCTCTGCAACGGCGTGCGCTATTGCGACAAGACCGACGGCAAGGGCGTCTGCAAGGACAACCCGGCGACCGTGGTCGAGTGCAGCAGCGACGCCGACACCGATTGCCGCAAGAATACCTGCGACAAGCTGCTCGGCGCCTGCTTCCTCAAGCCCGTCGGCGACAAAGAGCAATGCGACGACGGCGACCCGTGCACCAAGGGCGAGATCTGCGTCGGCGGCGCCTGCACCGCCGGCACCGATACCTGCAAATGCAGCGCCGACGCGGATTGCGCCGACAAGGACGACGGCGACCTCTGCAACGGCACGATGTTCTGCAACCTGCAATCGGGCCTGTGCCAGGTGAACCCGGCGACCATCGTCACCTGTCCGACCGTCGACGACTCCGCCTGCAGCAAGAACGTCTGCATCCCGAAGACGGGCAAATGCGAACCGAAGCCACGGGCCGAGGTCAAGCAGGTCGGCTGCCAGGCGGTCGACCTCGGCGGCGGCTTCGTCGCGCAATTCTGCCTCTTCCAGCCGAAGAAGGATGGCGAGGCGGCCGATCCGGGCCCCTTCGTCTGCGAAGACGGCAACGCCTGCACCAAGGGCGACGTCTGCGACGGCAGCAACTGCAAGAGCGGGCCGAAGACCTGCGAATGTGCCGCGGACGCCGATTGTGCCGGCCTCGAAGACGGCAACCTCTGCAACGGCACGATGTTCTGCGATCCGGCCAGCCAGAAGTGCGTGGTCAACCCGAAGACCATCGTCGCCTGCCCGAGCGTCGACGATACGACGTGCACCAAGAATACCTGCCAGCCGAAGACCGGCGTCTGCCAGCCGCAGCCCGTCGCGCCGGGGGTGAAATGCGACGACGGCGACGCCTGCACCGCCGGTGACGTCTGCAAGCTCGGCACCTGCACGCCCGGCACCTATGCCTGCGAATGCCAGACCGACGCCGACTGCAGCAGCAAGGACGACGGCAACCTCTGCAACGGCGTGAAGTTCTGCGATAAGAGCGGCAGCAAGCCGCTGTGCAAGGACCTGCCCGGCAGCACCGTCTACTGCAAGACGACCGACGACACCGACTGCCTCAAGGCGCAATGCCTGCCGAAGACCGGCGCCTGCGCGCTGCAGCCGGTCGGCAACGGCGCCAGCTGCGACGACGGAAAAACGTGCACGGTCGCGGAGGTCTGCACCTCCGGCAAATGCGGCGGCGGCAAGGCCAATGCCTGCGACGACGGCGACAAATGCACCATCGACAGCTGCGACGAGAAGCAGGGCTGCACCCACACGGCGAAGAGCTGCGATGACGGCAACGCTTGCACCAGCGACGGCTGCGACGCCACGACGGGCAACTGCAAGGCCCCTGTCAACGCAGCCAAGGGCACGCTCTGCAACGCCGACGGCAACGGCTGCACGGTGGGCGACGCCTGCGACGGCAAGGGCGCCTGCCAGGCCGGCGGCCCCGTCGTCTGCAAGGAGCCCGAGAATCCGTGCCAGAAGGCCATCTGCGTCGACAAGGGAGGCACCGACTACAGCTGCAGCGTCGGGCAACAGCCGGACGGCACCGGCTGCGACGCCGAGGGGGCGTGTCAGATCGGCGCGGTCTGCAAGAGCGGGACGTGCGGCAAGCCGAAATTCGACGCGATCGACGTCGCCGGCCCGATCAAGGACGGGGTGCCGACGACGCAATTCGAGAACGTCTACGCCCTCACCGCGATGCCGGACGGCGACATCGTGGTCGGCGGCGTCTGGCGCGCCTCGACGAAGACGCCGGCGACCTCGAACCAAGCGCTGGTGCGTCGTTGGGATCCGGCCGGGACCGTCCAGCGCTGGCAGGCGACCTACGCCGGCAGCGTGGCGCACCCGAATACGCGGGTCTTCGGCGTGGCGGCGGTCGGCGACGAGGTGGTGGCCGGCGCCGACGCCGCGACCTCCGGCAACAAGCGCTACATCGACCTGCGGCGCTTCGACGCGGCCGGCAAGGCGTTGTGGACTACATCGGTGGTCAGCACCCTGCCGCTCGCCGGCGTCGCGCTGGCGGCCCACGATTCCGGCAAGGTCGCGCTGCTCGGCGGCGAGACGGTGAACAAGAGCGGAAAATATTTCGACAACGTCGCGGTCCGCTTCTTCGACGGCAACGGCAAGGCGATCGGCGTGCCCTACGCCAAGAACCTCGGCACGGTCTACAACGGCCTGAAGCTCGGTCGGGGCGGCGTGCAGTGGACGGCGAGCAACAAGGTCTCGACCTACGTCGACTTCACGATGACGGGCTATTCCTCGGGGCAGACCCACGGCGGCGCCTTCGCTGCCATCATCGGCGAGAGCGGCACCGCGGTCGAAGAAGGCGGCCTCGAGCCGAAATACGCGCCCTACGACGAGAACCCCAGCGCCGGTCAGGCCGCCGCGCAGATTCAGCTCACGCTCGGCAGCGGACGCCTGTTCCGTACCCGCCTGCGCGCCAGCCTCAAGGGCAAGACCGAGGGCCTGATCGAAGCGACCGACAGCAAGGGCGCCAACCCGCAGCGCTACGATCGCTTCTACGACGGCGAGCCCGCGGTGGCGCTGCCACTCGGCAAGGATCGGGTGGTGATGGCCGGGCCGCTCAGCAAGGGCAACGGCGTCTACCTGATCGTCACCGACCACCGCGGCAACGAGGTTTGGGGTTGGAGCCGCAGCACCGGCCGCTTTGGCGGCATCGCGGTCGACGGCGAGCGCCGCGTCCTGCTGGGCACGAACCTCGACGGCAGCTCGTTCGCCAGCCTCGGCAAGGTGCTGCGCTTCAGCATCTTCGGTCACCAGAGCTGCGGCGAGGCGGCGAGCTGCTACGGCAAGACCTCCGCCAGCTGCGACGACGACGACGCCTGCACCGTCGACAGCTGCGACGGCAAGACCGGCTGCACGCACCAAGCCGCGCCGAGCCTCTCCTGCGACGTCGCCAACGGCTGCTCGCAGCGCGCCACCTGCGACGCCAACGGCGCCTGCGTGCCGGGCGAAGAGGGGCGGATGTTCACCCTGCCGACCTACCTCGTGACCACCTCGGTGCCCCCCGCTTTCGTACAGTCGGGAGGCAGCGGGGACAGCATTTGTTTCATGGCGCGGCAAAGCAGCTGGGTCGACCCGCGCAACTATTGCGTCGCCACCGACGAGGTCGGCCCCGCGCCGCCGTTGACGATGGGTGCGAGCAGTGGCTGCGCCGGCTCGCTTCCAGCGTTGGACCCGAACACCGAAGACTTTGCCGACGCGACGGTCGGCGGCAAGGTCGGCTGTGTGCGCTGGGGCCGCAAGGGCTACGTGTACAACGGCAAGACGTCGTACCGGGCGATCTTCTCGCGCCGAGGCAACACGACTTGGGACAAGCAGGCCTGTGGCACAACCTCCTGTTCCGCGATCCCGACCGCCATGCATCCGACGCCCGGAGGATCGACGTGGACCGTGATGTACGAGGACTACCCGAGTCAGGGCAAGATCGGCCCGCTCAAAGCGGTGCGCTACACGACGGGAGGCGGCGCAGGCGGCATTGCGCAGCACACACGCTACAACAACACCGAAACCTACCGAGCCTCTGCAGCACGCAAGGATGACGGCGTCCTGCTCGTCACCCGGCGCAAGGTGGGCTCATTCTACCAAGGCTGGATCGGCGCGTTCGCCAGCAACGGCAGCACGCTGTACTCGATCTACGCCAGCCACAGCAGCCGCTCCCTCTCTGCCAACGCGGTGGCGCCACTCGAGGATGGCGGCGCCATCACCGTCGGCGCGGCAGAGCCGAGCAGCGGGCTCGACAGCTCTTGGGTTTGGCGGGTCAACGGCACCGGAAAGACCCTGTGGAGCAAGGTGGCCAGCTCCCCGGATGGCATCAACCTGACCAGCGTCATCCCCCTCGGCACGCATATCGCGACAGCCGGTCTGCTGACCATCGATCCGCTCACGAGGAAGACCTTTGTCGGTGGCCTGCGCTACGACAATGGAAGCTTCGCATTCCAGCGTAGCTTCGGCACACCGATCAATCAGAATACGTCGATCGCCGGCCTCTCCGACGGCGGCCTGGCGATCGGCACCATCGTCAAGCCGAACAGCTCCAGTGTGCTCGCCGTGGTCCGCACCGACGCCTGGGGCCACCCGAGCTGCAGCGCCGCGGGCAAATGCAGCAGCAAATCGCTGGCCGATTGCGACGACGGCAATACCTGCCTCTACAACGGCTGCAACGCCGCGAACGGCCAATGCAGCGCTGAGAAGCTGGTCTCCACCGCGCCGTGCGGCACCTCGGGTGTCTGCACCACGGCTGGCACATGCAGCGAATAGCCGCCCTGCTTGCCGCGCTGCTCTGCGGTTGCTCGGGCGCGGGGACGACGCCCGTAGGAGCGCCCGTGAACGCCATCCAGCCCCTGCGCGCGGTGCACGACGCCGCCACCGTCGCCACGCTCGGCCCCTTGCAGCCGCTGCGCTATACCGACGGCGCGGACCCGGGCACCGAACGCCCGGCCCACGTCCGCGCCGCGTCGGCGGTGCGTCGCTTCGGCGGTGCGCTGTGGATGGCGCAGGACGACGCCAACTTCCTCGCCGTCCGGCGTGACGACGGCAGCGTTCGGGCCTTCGCCCTGCCCCCGGGCCCCGACGGCCGGCGGCTCTTCTCCGCGAAGCACGGCAACAAGCGGCACAAGATGGACCTCGAGGCCGCGGTGGTCCTGCCCGACGGGCGGCTCTGCGCCTTCGGCTCGGGCAGCAAGGCAGCGCGGCGGCGGTTGGTCCTGGTCGATCCGAGCGAGCAGGTGCGGATCTTCGACGCCGAAGCGCTCTACCTCGCCTTCGAGGCGAACAAGGCCTTCTCCGGCAGCGAACTCAATATCGAGGGCGTGGTCCTCAGCGGCGGCACGCTGCGCGTCTTCAACCGCGGCAACGGCGATCCGAACGGCGCGCTGCGGCCGGTGGACGCCACCGTCGAGCTCGATCTCGCCGCGTTCGTCGCCTATGTCGACGGCAAGGCTGCGGCGCCTGCGCTCGGTGCGGTGCGTCACTACGATCTCGGCCAGCTCGAGGGCGTGCAGCTGACCTTCTCCGACGCCGCCGCCCTGCCCGACGGCCGGATCGCCTTCCTCGCCGCCGCCGAGGCCTCACCGGACGCCTACCACGACGGCGAAGTGCGTGGCTGCCGACTCGGCCTGATCGACGGCGATGCCGTCCGCACCTACGACCTGAAGTCCGCCGACGGCAAGACGTGCGGCCTCAAGCTCGAGGGCATCGAGCTGCTCGCGGCGGAGGCCGGCGCGCTGCGCTTCTACGTCGTCGCCGACGTCGACGATACCGAGGTCCCGGCGCTCGGTGGAGAGCTCGTCCTGCCCCTGCCAGCGGGGAAATGAGGTCGCGATGTCTGGGTTGATCGCGCGCATCACGCGCCCGGGGCGTCGGCTCTTGCAGTGGATGCGCTTCACCGCGCTGCTCGCCGTACTCGGCGGCGGCTGGCTCGTCGTCGACGGCTGGCGGGCCTTCGGCAAGGCACCGGCCGGCGAGCGGCTGCAGCGGATGCAGGCGAGCCCGCAGCACAAAGGTGGCGGCTTCGAGAACAAGCAACCGCTGTGGAACGATATCCAGGGCAGCATCTTCGGCTTCCTCGACGGCAGCGGCTACGCGGCACCGAGCGCGCCGATCCCCTACGAGGCCGTCGAGGCGGCGCGCTTCGACCAGCCGCCGGCGACCGGGCTGCGGGTGACGTGGCTCGGTCACTCGACCGTCCTGGTCGAGATCGACGGCTGGCGCATCCTGACCGACCCGGTCTGGGGCGAACGCGCCTCGCCCTTCGATTGGCTCGGCCCGAAGCGTTGGTATCCGCCACCGCTGCCGCTGGACGCGCTGCCGCAGGTCGACGCGATCGTGCTCTCGCACGACCACTACGATCACCTCGACGAGCCGACCATCACCGCCCTCGCCGGCCGCACGACCCAGTGGTTCTGCCCGCTCGGCGTCGGCGCGCACCTCGAATATTGGGGCGTGCCGAGCGAACGGATTCGTGAGATGGATTGGGGTCAGGAGCATCGCCTGACCCGCCCCTCGGGGCCGGGGCTGACGCTGCATTGTACCGAGTCGCGCCACGCCTCGGGCCGGCAGGTGCTCGACCAGAACCGCACGCTCTGGGCCGGCTGGGCGCTGGTCGGCGAGCGCCATCGGGTCTTCTTCTCCGGCGATACGGGTTTGTTTCCCGGCATGAAGGCGATCGGCAGCACACTCGGCCCCTTCGACCTGACCATGATCGAGGTCGGCGCCTACCACCAGGCTTGGCCGGATTGGCATATCGGCCCGGAGCAGGCGGTCGAAGCGCACGGCTGGCTGCGCGGCAAGCGCATGCTGCCGGTGCATTGGGGCCTCTTCGACCTCGCCCTGCACGGCTGGACCGAGCCGATCGAGCGCACCTTGGTCGCCGCCGAAGCGCGCGGGGCCGAGGTCTTCACCCCGCGCCCCGGGCAGTCGATCGAGCCCGACGCGCCGCCCGCCCGCGAGCGCTGGTGGCCGGAGGTGCCGTGGAAGACGGCGGCGGAGGACCCGATCGTCTCGACCGGGGTCGACGAGCGGCGGGCGCGGCCCTGATCCGGCGCCGCGCGCCCGCCGCCGCGCTCGTCATGCTGCTGGAAGCCTGCTGCGGCATTTGCTAGCTTTGGGCCGCGAATATCAGCTTCCGAGAGGCGAAATGAGGCGGAACACGACCCTCCCTGCAGCCATCGTGCTGTGGTTGCTGGCCACCGCGTCGCTGCTGGCTGCGCCGGCTGCGGCAGAGGATGCCTATCCACGCCACGGCGTCGCACTCGACGCGACCGCCGCCCTCTCGGTCGCGCCGCGATTGCGCTACGAATACGGCCTCTCGCGCGCATGGGGTGTAGCCGCCATCGTCGGCGCAGCGAGCCCGGCGACGGTGGTATTGCAGCACCTCAACCGCTTCGAATGTGGCGTCCAGGGCATCTTCCTCGGGATCGGCAACCGCACGCACGGCATGGGCCTGCTGGCGCAGCTGCTCTGGCGTCACAGCTGGGGTGGGCGAGCGGCAGAGAACGTATTCAATGCCCCGGACGTGCCGGCCATCTCGTTGACCGGGGACGCGGTGACGGCGTCGTTCGGCGTCGCGGCGCGGTTCGGCCTGGGCCCCCACGCGTTCATCGAGGCGAACGGCTTGCTCGGCGGGCGCTACAGCGTCGCGACGATGCGAGAAGCCGAGCGCGAGGTCGAAGATACCTGCAGCGAGTTCGAACTCGACGTGAGGGGTTGGATCGGATGGCAGTGGTGAGGGCCGATGCGGCCGGGAAGGAGGCGGTGATGGCGAGCCGAACCGAGCGCGTGGTGCGCCACGAGGCCTCGAGCAGCAAGGCATGGCGCCTGCGAACCATCCTGATCCTGGTGGCGCTCGCCGCGATGACCGTCGGCACCGAGGCCTTCGCCTGCGGTGGTTGCTTCTCGCCACCGGGGTCGTCGAGCCTCGTCGTGCAGGACGCCGAGCGGGTGCTCTTTCACCGCGACGCCGGCGGCAAAACCACCGTGACCATCGAGGTGCGGTACAGCGGGCCGGCGAAGGACTTCGCATGGGTCGTGCCGATGCCGAAGCCGCCGAAGGTCGGGGTCGGTACAGCCTACGTCTTCGACCGCTTGGATCAGGCCGTGGCGCCACGCTTCCGCAGCAGATTCGCCCTGGACGACGAAGGCTGCGGCCTCTACGCCGCGGAGTCGGCCTTCGGCTGCAGCGACAATGACCTCGCAGTCAGCGGTTTGACAAGCGATATCGCGGTCACGGACGGCGGCGCCCACGGCGGAGGCCGGGGCGGAGATGTGCAGGTGCTCGAGAAGAGCCAGGCCGGCCCATACAACTACGAGGTCGTACAAGGCAAAGACGGCAGCGCGTTGATGAAGTGGCTGGCCGACAACGGCTACGACACACCGGCCGCGGCGGCGCCGATCGTCGCCAGCCACGTGGCGAAGGGCGACGTCTTCGTCGCGTTCAAGCTCGCGAGCGGAGCAGACGTCGCGGAGATCCGCCCCGTCGTGCTGCAGATGCAAGACGCCGACCCTTGCGTGCCGCTGCGACTGACCTCGATCGCCGCGGCCGATGAGCTCGCGGTCGTTGTCTACACCATCGGACCCGGCCGCGCGGTGCCGAAGCATCACCTCGCCGTGACGCCGAACCCGCTGCGGCTGCGCTGGGACGGCGGCGTGCAGAACTACGTGCAACTGGTCGCGGCGGCGATCGACGAGGCGGCCGGCCGGGCCTTCGTGACCGAGTTCGCCGGCCCGGCGGGTGACCTTCGGGTGGACCTCTTCGGCAACGAAGGCGGCGTCGACGCGACCGCGCTCTTCACGCGGCCCATCGTCTGGGAGTCGGCGGACGGTGGCTGGCAATCTCGCTCGATCTGGGCCAACGGAAAGGCGTTGAACCCGAAGTATTTCGACGAACTCGACGCACTGAAGACGGTGACCACGGCGCAGGGCCTGGCAGAGTGGGTGCGGGACTCGGCTTTCGCGGTGGTGACCGAGACCGCGGTGCTCTTCGAGGCCGCGTCGGGGTTGGCGCAGGCCAACGGCCAAGGTGATGCGGCGGAGCAGTTCTGGTCGACGCTGCGCGACGCGACGACGCTCGCGTTGACCGATGGCGGGGAAGCAGCGGTCGACGGCGCCGCCCTCGCAGAGAGCCTGCGCACCGGCGTGGCCGAGCCGGTCTTGGCCGTCCGCGACGCGCTCGACGCCCCCGGCGCGAAGCTGACCCGGCTGCACATGCGCATCTCGGCCGACGAGATGGACCGCGACCCGATCTTCGCCTTCAACGCGACGCTGCCGGACGTCCGCATCGACTGGGCCGCGAGCGTCGCTGCGATCTGCTACGACCGCGAATTCGACGCCGACGCGATCCGGCTGCGACTCGAAGGCGGACCGCTCGACGGTGGCAGCTGGATCTTGCCCAACAACGCCTTCGAGGCCATCAGCACGTCGACGCGCCTGGCGGGACCGACCACTGCCGACCCACGCTGGAAGAGCAGCCCCGCGGCGCTGCGCGTGGAGCTTCTCGACGAGACGGGGGCGGCGAAGCCCGTGCCTGCGTCGATGGTCGAGTTGGTCGACACCGCGATCGCCGGCGCACAGCCCGGCGCGCCCAGCCTGCCGGCGACGATCTCGCTGGCCCCAGCGGCGGGCGAAGCGAGCGCGTGGTCCCCGCCCGCCGACGATCCGCACGCCACGCTGCACCGCGCCGCTGCCGAAGCGCACAACACCCCGAGCGAAGGCGGCTGCACCGGCGGCAAGGGTGGGCGGCCGTTCGGCGGCGCGGCGCTGCTGCTGCTCATGGCGGTGGGCACCGTGCTGGCGATGCGCCTGTGGTAGCCGAGGCGCGCCTGCGCGAAGGCGCCACCGCGCGCCTGCACGAACCAGCGTGGCGGCTGCTCGTCCGCGCGATCGGCAATCGCCGCGCCGTCCGCGACAAGGTGCGGCGGGTCGGCCGGACGCTGCCGGTCTGGGCCGACGGCGACGAGTTGGGCCGGCGGCTCGACAACCTCGCGGCGCGCGGCCTGCTCGATCCCGACCGCCCTCGGCCGAACCGCGCCCAGCTCTTCTTCGGCGGCCTCGATCAGCTGCGTTGGGTGATCATCCCAGGTGCGCGCGACTACTACGCCCAGCGCGGCATCTCGTTCGCGATGCATCAGGTCCTGCGCTTCGCCGACGACCCCGTCAGCGTGCTCGATCCGAGCGGACTCTTCTCGCTGCGCGAGACCATCACCGGGCACGTGTTGCAGGTGACCCACCTCGACCCGATCTACGACCTCGAGCTGCTGCAGATGTGGCCCGACGGCGTCGCCGACTTCGAGGCGGAGGTCGGCGCCATGATCGACGGCAGCCACCCACGCGCCGGCACCATCGGCGCCGTGATCGAGGACGCCGGCTACCACACCCGCCTGCTCGGCTACGTCCGCGCCTATCGCGCCGACCCTGCGGCGGAGCGCTTGCGACGCGACGTCGGTGCCGTCGGCGACGATCCGCATTTCGCCGCCGCGTCCGAGCGCTTCGCCACCCTCGGCGGCTACCTCGACTGGTGCCAGAGCCTGCCGCGAGGTGCCGGCGCGCTGGCTTGGCGCTGGGCGTCGGTGCGCCGATTCCCGCTCCAGGACGAGGCCGCTGGCGCGGGGTGATTTCGTCAATCGCGCTTGACCATTTGGACGGGCTCCGCCAGGGTGCGTCGAGGCGCCCGGACCTGCGCCGTCGGAGCGCGCGATGACGACCCCAGCGAGCGACAATTCCCTCGCCATCGCCCGAACAGTCGGCCTGCAGCCGCTCTGCGAGGGCTTGTGGATCGACCAGGGACCGCAGCAATTCCTCGGCTTGCAGCTCGGCTCGACGATGGCCGTGGTGCGCCTGCCGGACGCGGGGCTGCTGCTCTGGTCGCCGCTGCCTTGCACGGCCGCGCGCCGCGCTGCGGTCGACGCGCTGGGCACCGTGACGCACTTGGTCGCGCCGAACCTGATGCACCACCTCGCGATCGGCGATTGGGCGACGGCGTATCCGCAGGCGAAGCTGCACGCCGCGCCGGGCCTGCCGCGCAAGCGGCCCGACCTGCGGGTCGACCGGGAGCTCGGCTCGGCGGTGGAGCTCGACTTCGGCGACGCGCTGCGCGAGCGGGCGGTCGACGGCTGCCGTCTGCACGAGACGGCGTTCTACCACGCGCCGAGCGGCACGATCCTGCTCACCGACCTGGTCCACAATATCGGCCGCCCGACGCACCTCTGGACGGCCACGTACGCCCGGGTCATGGGCTTCTACGATACGGTCGCGTTGAGCAGGATGCTGCGTTGGACGGCGTTCTCCGACCGGCGAGCGGCGCGGCGTAGCGTCGACGCCATGCTCGATTGGCCGCTGCAGCGCGCGGTCTTGGGCCACGGCACACCGCTGCTGGGCGAGGTCGCCGCGGCGTTGCGCACCGCGTGGGCGTTCTTGCCCGGCGAGGCGGCCGCTCTGCCGCGCGGGGCCGCGCGATGACCGACTTCGAGGCGCTCAAGCGGCGGTCGCTGCTGCAGGTCTTGTTCAAGGCGGCGCGGCTGGCCAACGAAGAGGCGATCGGCCGGGTCCGCGAGGCCCTCGGCGACGACCGAATCCGCGTGACGCATACCAACCTCTTCCCCCACATCCCCTTCGAGGGCATCCGCCTGACGGCGCTCGCCGCACGCCTCGGCATCAGCAAGCAGGCGGTGCAGCAGCTGGTCGACGAGCTCGACGCGCTCGGCGTATTGGAGCGCCGCCCCGACCCGGCCGACGGTCGGGCGCGGCTGATCTGCTGGACCGAGCGCGGTCGCGCCGGCCTGGTCCACGGCATCGGGATCCTCGATGGGCTGGCCGCAGAGGTCGCCGCCGACGTCGACGCGGACGACCTCGCCGCGACCCACCGCGTGCTGCTGGCGATGGTCGATCGCTGGGAGTGAAGCCGCTACTTCGGGCGCCGCGTCGATGCCGCGGCAACGCCCGAGATGTAGCGCCGGACGACGGCGTCCAGCTCTCCCGGCAGCAACAGCTCGGCCAAAGGCTGGGCCACGCTCTGGGTGCTGCCGAGCGCGGCGGCGAGCATCTGTCGCCAGGTCGGCTCGTGGCCCTTGCGGTCTTCCGGCGTCACCGCGCCGCGGCAGCCCGGTGCGCCGCAGCGGCAGGCGAAGCGCTCGGCGCCGAGTAGGTAGAAGGTGCCGTGATCGTCAGTGAGCTGCTCACCCGGCGCGATATCGCGCACGGCCACCTCGAAGGGGAAGTCGAGGCCCAAGCAGCTGCTCTCGCAGCTGTGGTTGAAGTATTTCGCCAGGTCCCAGCACAGGACCATATCGCCCCGGTGGTCGCGGTAGGAGTAGCGCTCGACCGGCGTGCGCAGCACATCGGGCATCTCGGCCATGCGCGCGGGGGTGAAGCGCTGATCCAGCGGGTCTTCGACCCAGACGATGGTGCCTTTGGGGATGGGTTGGGTGGCGACGACGCCGTAGCCGACGATCTCGTCGATGAACGCAAGGGTGGTGTCGGGATGCACCATGACGGACTCCGCGCACCGTGAACAGCGAGGCTGGTCACGCAAACTGGCCACGAAAGCCGCACGGATGTCGGGCGGTTGAGGGCGAATCGTAGCGACTCGCGCGGCGCCGTCAACACCCCGGCCGCGCAACTGGTCGGCGCGGCGATGCGGTGGCACTCTGCAGCCGATGCGACGCGAACTGCCGCTTCCGAACGGTCATCTTCTCGAGCTGCCGCAGGGTGCCGTCTCGCATCCCGAGCCGATCACGACCTCGTCGGAGGTGCGGCCGTCGATGCAGCAGCTCGGCGCAGCAGACATCTCGCTCACCGCCGGGATCGGCATGTGCGTGGTGCTGCTCGGCGCCGCGATCGCGCTGGCCGTGCGCACTTGGCGGCTGCGCCGCGGAACGACGGTGATCGCCGCCCCAACAGCGGAAGACGGACCGCAGCGTGCCCAGCCGTCGCCAGCAGAGCCGGTGAGTTGGCGACTCTCCCTCGGCGTGCTCATCGTCGTCGTCGCCACCGCGCAGGTGGTGCATCACGCGTGGCCCTTCTACGCGCTGGACATGTTCTCCTACGTACCGACCAGCGGCAGCCGCCTGATCGTGCTGCAGGCCGACGGGACCGCCCGCGAGCCGAAGCGCTTCGTCGACTACCGCTGCGACCCGATGCCGACCGAATATTCGCTGCCGGCACCGGGGGTCTGCGGCACCTGGACGTCGATCGAGGTCCACGACCGGGCCAGCTTCTTCTGGATCTTGCGCCACCACGGCCAACCGCCGCCGGGCGCCGCTCAGCCGCTGCTGCTGGCGCGTCGGATCGAGCGTTTCGACGCCGAAGGCGGCCGTGAGCGGGTCGACTGCCCGATCAGCCGTTGCGTCGCGCGGGAGGCGGAATGAGCACGGCGCGCGCGACCTCGCCCTGGGCCGGGAGGAGCCGTACCGTACAGCGGGCGACGGTGGCGCTGCTTGCCGCCAACGAGATCCACTTCTGGCTCGACGCGCGGGCCATCTCGCAGCTCTCGCAGCCGGGCTGGAGCTCGCCGGCCCTGTACCGCTGGATCGCAGACACGCCGGTCGCGCTCGGCATCCTGGCCGGGCTCGGTTGGCTCGGCTGCCTCGGCCTGCTGACCAACCGCGCCGCGCTGGCGAGCGGCGTGCTGACGCTGGCAGCGATGCACCTGCTCGGCGAGGCCGTCTTCGGCACGATGGCGACCTTCCCGCCGCGCTCGTTCCTGATCGGGCTGCTGCTCGCCGGCTGGACCCTCGGCTGCTGGCTGGAGCGGCGCGCCCCGGTGTGGCGACGCGGCGCGCTGCCCGAGGCCCTCGCCTTCGCGGCCTTCGCCGGCGGCTACGTCTGCGCCGGGCTGGCCAAGCTGCTGCGCGGCGGCTTGCACTGGGACCATCGGCCAATCTGGCACGTCATCGCCTGCAGCGCCCCGGTCGACGAGGGCCGCGGCGTCGCCGCAGTCTCCGCGGCGTTCGCCGAGACGCCGGAGCTCGCCGCGGCCGCCGCCGGCCTGACCATGGTCGCCCAGCTCGCGATGGTGGCGGCGCCATTCGGAAGGCGGCTGCGGATCGGCCTCGGCCTCGGGATCGGCGCCGTGCACATGATGATGTGGGTCGTCGGCGGACTCTACGAATACACCGCGGTGGTGGTCGCGCTCGCGTTCTGCCTACCGGCCGGCGCGCAAGGGCGGGAGGCTGTCGCCGCGGTCCGGGCCCCGGCGGTCGAGGCGCTCGGCAAGCGCCTGGCCATCGGCGCCGCGGTCGTGCTCGCCTTGGCGGCCGTGCTGCGGGCCGACGCCTTCTTCGCGACGCGAGCCGCCTACCCGCTGCACATCTGGCAGCCATGGACGCACTCGGCCGACCAGCCACCGGCGCGGGCGCCGCTGACGCCGCAGGAGCGCGACCTCTTGCGCCCATTGGTCGAGGGGGCGCGCTACCGCGGCTACACGCTCGAGCGGGCGCAGCACCGCGAAGACGACGTCGTCGAGTTGGCCTGGCGCGACCCGAACGGCGGCCAGATCGAGACGCGGCTGGGGCGGCCGGACCCGTTCACCGGCATCCGGGGCATCGAAGGTGAAGGGCCGCCCGTCGAGTTGGTGCGCTACCTCGTCGATCGGGTGCCGCCGAAGCCTCGGTTCCGCTGGCCGCCCGCCGACGTGCGCTGACGCCATCGGGGCTGGCGCGAGCGCACCGGCTCAGGGCGCGAGCTTCAGCCAAGCGGCGTCCAACCCGGCCCGGCCGCAGCCCTGCGCGGTGCCGACCACGACCACTTCGCGACCTTCGGCCAGGGCAGCGCGCGGGGCGAAGCCCGGAGCCGAGAAGACGGCCTTGGCGCGACCGCGGCCATCGACGGTCCAGACACCGCCGGTCGCGCTCGCCGCGGCGTTGTCGGTCGGCGCCTCGTCGGCCGGCGCCAAGAGCGCGAGCACGCCGCGGCGCTGCGGCAAGAGCGTGGCCGAGCCGGCGTGGATGCCGCGCGGCAAGTCGCGGGTCTTCTGCCACCGCCGGCGCTTGTCGCGGCCGCCGATCCAGAGCCGCTGCCCTGCCCCTTCGCCTTTCGCGCCGAGCAAGGCCAGCGCGCCGCGACCAAGCTCGGCACCGGCGAGCACGGGCCCCGGAAAGTCGGGGCCTTCGTCGGCGTCGGCGGTCGCCGAACCGACCGAGAAGGCGCGCAGCATGCCCCCCGCCGATTCACCGACGCCGCGGCCGCCACCGTAGAGCAGCGCCTCGCCCTTCTGCGAGTCGAGCAGCAGCGTGGTGACGAAGCCCCGCCGTCCAATCGGCAGCTTCGCCGTCTTGCGCGCCTTGCCGTCGGGACCGAGCGCCACCAGCCACGCGGCGCGGTGCGGCCCGGCGGGATCGCCGACCTCGCCTTCGACCAGCATCCAGGGCTGGCCGTCGCCGCCCTGCGCGATGGCGGTGGCACGCTCGCGGCCGCCGAGGTCGTGGTCGGCGTGGGCCAGCGGGCGCAGCGTCTCGTCGACGCGCAGCGCCAGCGCGTCGGTCCCGGCGCGTCCGGCGGTCGAGCCGACCAGCCAGATGCCTTGCGGGGTGTGCAGCGCCGCGAGGGCACGGTCGGCCCCGGCGGCGCCGAAGCCACCGGCGCGCTGCACGTGGCCATGCGCGTCGAGTCGCCAGCTCCAGACCTGTTGGTCGTCGCCGCTGCCGGTCGCGCCGGTGACGAGGTAGCCGCCGGCGAGCGCGACCACGGCGTTGGCCTCGGAGCGATCCGGGCCGCCGAGGCAGCGGTACAGGCGCAGGGCGCTGCGTCGGGCGACCGCGGCGGCGGCGACGCCGGTCATCGCCGTCGCCTCGGGGCCGGCGGCGGCGGCGATCTGCGCCAGGGCCTTGGCGTTGCGGCCATCGCGCACCGCCGACGCTGCCTGGGCGAGGTAGCCGGCGAGCGCGGCGGAGATCGCCCACCCCTGGGCCTGCTCTTGCCGACGCAAGGTCTGCAGCGCCGAGGCCAGCGCCGCTTTGGCCGGCCGCGCCTTGCGGCGAGCGACCAGCCGCAGCGCCTCTTCGACCTCGCCGAGCGCGTCGGCGCGGCGTCCGGCCTCGACCCCGCGGTCACCGAGGCCGGCGCGCTCGGCCTTGCGGAAGGCGGCCGCCGCGTCGACCGGCAGGCCGACGGCTTCGAGCGCGAGGCCGCGCGCGATCGGGTCCTCGCTCTCGGTGCGCTGCTGCACCGCGTTGCGCGGCGGCACCGGCCGGGCAGGCGTCGCTGCAGAGGGCGCCGTGGCGGAGCCGGGTTCGGGCGCGTCGGCTCCCGGGCCGCCCTGCGGAGTCGCGTTCGGATCGGGCGCGAGCTCGTCTTGGCCGGCCAGGGGCGGCGGCGGTGGCTCATCGGCGGCGAGGGAGGCGGACGCGGCGAGCGCGAACACCAAGGCCGCCAGGGCCACGGTCGGCAGCGCCGCCAGCTTCCGCGCCCGCATCGCTAGCGAACCCGCATCAACACGGTCTTGCCGTGGGTGAAGTGGTCGAGCATCGCGCGCAGATCGGCCTCCTTGCCGACGCCGGAGGTCTTCACGCCGCCGTAGGAGAGGGTCGGCTGCACGACGAGGTTCTGGTTCACCTGCACGAAGCCGGCCTGCAGGCGCTGGGTGGCGTCGAGGGCGCGGCCGAGGTCGCGGGTCCAGATGGTCGCGGCCAGGCCGTAGTCGGAGTCGTTGGCCATCGCGATGGCTTCTTCGTAGTCGTCGAAGGGGATGACCATCGTGACGGGGCCGAAGATCTCCTCCCGCGCGACCTGGCAATCGTTGTCGAGGCCCTCGAAGATCACCGGCCGGACGAAGAGGCCGGAGGCAAAAGCCGGATCGCTCGGCAGCGCGCTGCAGCGGTGCGCGACGGCGCCGTCGATGCCCTCGCCGATGGCGATATACCGCTCGACCGTCGCCTTCTGCCGCGGCGAGATGATGGTGCCGATATCGGTGGCCTCGTCGAGCGGATCGCCCATGACCATCGCGTCGACCTTGGCACGCAGCGCGTCGACGAAGCCGCGCAGCACGTTGCGCTGGACGAAGATCCGCGAGGCCGCGGTGCAGCTCTGGCCCTGCCGGGTGAAGCGCATCCCGCCGACGGCGCCGGCGATGGCGAGCTCCAGATCGCAGTCGTCCATCACGATCATCGGCGACTTGCCGCCGAGCTCGAGCGTGCACGGGACCAACTTCTCGGCCGCGGCGTGGGCGATGATGCGGCCGGTCTCGACCGAGCCGGTGAAGGTGAGCTTGCCGATGCCGGGGTGGCCGGCGAGCGGTCCGCCGCAGCCGGGGCCGTCGCCCGAGAGCAGCGAGAACACGCCCTTGGGCAGGACCTCGGCCATGATCTGCGCGACGCGGAGCACGCCGAAGGGCGCCTCTTCGGCCGATTTGACGATGACGGCGTTGCCGGCGACCAGGGCCGGCGCGATCTTCAGCGCCATCAGCAGCAGCGGCGCGTTCCACGGGATGATGGCCCCCACCACGCCGATCGGCTCGCGCGTGGTGTAGACGATCTGGTCGGGGTGAAAGGGGATCGTCTCGCCCTTCAGCTCGCCACCCAGGCCGCCGTAGTAGGTGAAGACGTCGGCCAGCACCCCGGCCTCGACCCGGCTCTCGGTGCGGATCGCCTTGCCGGTCTCGAGCGCCGTCAGCCGCGCCAGCTCCTCGACGTGGGCCAGCAGCTTCTGCCCGCAGGCCGCGACGAGCTTGCCGCGATCCCGCGCCCGCATCGCCGCCCAGCCCGGCTGCGCCGCCTTCGCCGCGGCGACGGCGTGCTCGACGTCGGCGCTGTCGCCCTCCGCAGCCTCGCCGATGACCTCCATCGTCGCCGGGTTGTGCACCGCGAAGCACTTGCCGCCAGCGGCCGGGACCATCGCGCCGTCGATCAGATGCAGCCCGGAGAGGCCTGAGGCGAGGATGCGAGGGTCGAGGCAGGGCTCGAGAGAGGGGGCGAGAGACGGTGCGTGCATTCAGTCCTCCATGGGGGCGGCGAGCGTACGATCGCGCTCGGATTGCGTCCACGCCGCCGGGTCGACCCGGTAGAGCTCGACCAGCTCGGCGTAGAGCTCGGGCAAGCGCTTCTGCAATTGTCGGGGCTTCTCGAAAAATGCTTCGGTCGCGACGGCGAAGAACTCGGCCTCGTTGGTGGCGCCGTAGCTGCGCAACACCCGCCGCTCGGGCTTGCGGTCGCGCCGCAGCCGGCCCAGATGATGCCGCACCAAGCCCGCGAATTCGGCCAACTCCGGGCGCGATGCCAGCGGTGGTACGCCGTCGAAGCGACCGTCGAGGCCGTCGAGGACGTGGGCGAATTCGTGCGTCGCGGTGTCGTGGCCGTCGGCGTCGTTGCGCAGCCCGCCGGCGACGTCCTTCCAGCTCAGCACCACGACGCCGAAATCGTGTGCCTCGCCCAAGATCGCGCCCTCACCGAGCGCTGTGTTCTTCCACGCGTCGGGGTAGACCACGACGCTGCGCAGGTCGCGGTAGACGTCGGGCCCCAACCCCAGCGCCAGCCGCGCCATCGCCGCCGCGATGACGACCCGGTGGCGCTCGCTCAGCTCGAAGCCGGCCGCGGCGACAAAACGCGTCTCGGCGACCAGGATGCGGACCAAGTCGAGGAGCTGCCGCTGCTGCTCGGCCGGCATGCGGGCGAAGAAGGCGACGTCGTCGGTCAGCCATCGCTGCCACTGCGGATCGAGCGGCGCGGCGAGCACCTTCCGCCGCCGTCGCGCGCGCCACCAGGCCCAGCACATCGCAACACCTCGCTCGTCGCTAACCGAGCTCGACGCGGACGTTGCGGATCAGCCGCGCCAGCGCGTGCCGGACCTCATCGGTGGTATCGGCGGCGACGACCGCGAAGCCCTCGCCCTCGTAGCCCTCTGCCCGGCTCTGCCCGACCTTCGGCATCGACGCCTCGACCACGTAGCGGCCGACCTCTTCCTGCGCCTGCCGCACGCCGTGCACCGCCACCACGCGGGTGCCCTTGCCCTGGCCGCGGAAGAACGCGGCTCCCGCGGCGCGCTTGCGCACCGGCGGCGTGAACTGGTCGAGGACCATCAGGCGCATCCACAGCCGCACGAAGTCGACGCCGTGGGCGTGGCTCATCAGCGGCATGATGTTGACGCCCGGCGGGCGCGCGCCGACCTCGTTGACCGCGACGCTGCCGTCACGGCGGAGGAACCACTCCATGTGCGAGAGGCCGGTCTGCATCCCGAGCGCGTTCAGGGCGGCGTGGTTGACTGCGCGGAAGCGCTCCATCCCCGCGGTCTCGCGCGGCAGCAGGACGCAATACTGGATCCAGGGCGTCTCCATCACCTCGAGCGGACCGGGGAGATAGTCCGTCGAGCTCGACCAGATAGGCTTGCCGTCGATGGTCACGGTCTCGAACGAATGCTCGCTGCCGACCAGGAATTCCTCGGCCTGCAGCGGGTTGCGCCGGCTCGGCCGGAGCGAGGCCAGCGCGACCTCGAGCTCCTCGCGGGTCTGCACGCGGAAGGTGGCGCGGGTGCCGAGGCCGTCGACCGGCTTGAGGATGATCGGCAGGCCGACCTCGTCGACGAAGCGCAGCGCGTCTTGCGCCTTCTCGACCCGGGCGTAGCGAGCGCACGGCACCCCGGCGGCGCGCAGGGCCTGCTTCATCGCGGATTTGTCGCGGAAGCGGTGCACCACCGCCGCGCCCATGCCGGGAACGCCGGCCAGATCGCGGGCCTTGGCGACCGGGAGCTGCAGCTGTTCGAGCACGCCGAAGAGCCGGTCGACGCCGCCGGTGCGGGCGGCGATACGCTGGGTGGCGAGCGCGAGGGCGTGGCCGTCGAAGCAGTTGCCGACCGTCTCGAAGGCGGCGAGGCGCTCGCGGATCGAGGCCGGGAAGCGCTGCGGCGGGTCGGCGGAGATCAGCGCCGGGCGGACGCCGGGCAGCTCGCAGAGCGCCAGGACGTAGCGGAGGGTGTTCGGCATCGCGTAGGGGGCGACGAGGACGGCGGTGCGCATGGCTGGGGTTCCTGCGGCGGCCGGGGGGTGGCGCCTGCGGCGCCAAGTGACACGGGGCGGGGCGGGCGTCAAGGGTCCTTGACGCAATGCGACGCCGGTCGTCGTGTTCGGCGGCAACGTCGGGCCGGGAGCCTTTTCCTTACTTGGGCACTGTGCCACCGTCCGGTGCTCGCAGGCGAGGAGGAGGGCTCATGATGGCGACGACGGACGCACTCACCAGTTCCGAATTGGAGTCCAATCTCTGGGAGGCCGCCAACATCGTGCCAGGGAACCCCCTCGATCGGACCGATCGGAACCTCAGCATCGGCGAGGTGCTGCGGCGCGACGGATGGTTGGCATGAGGAGCGCGGCTTCGCTGCTCGAAGAGCTTCGCGCGCTCGACGAGTCGCACGAGATTGAAGCCAAGCGTGGCAGCGCCATCGACCGCTCGGTACTCGAGACGGTATGCGCCTTTGCCAACGAGCCCGGCCTCGGCGGCGGGCATCTGCTGCTCGGCGTCGTGCCGTCCACGCAACTCGGCCTTTTCGGTCGCACGTACGAAGTCGAAGGCGTCCGCGAGCCCGACAAGCTGCAGAGCGACCTCGCGTCGCAATGCGCTTCGGCGTTCAATCGGCCCGTGCGCCCACAGATCGCCGTCGAAGAGGTCGAGGGCAAGCCCGTCCTCGTGGTCTTCGTGGCCGAGTCGGCGCCGACCGAGAAGCCGCTCTATCTGACCAAGCTGGGGCTGCCGCGGGGAGCGTTTCGGCGGGTCGGTCCGACCGACCAGGAGGGCACCGAAGACGACCTCGTCGCGCTCTACCAGGGCCACCAGCAGGATACCTACGATGCTGCCGTTCTGGCGGACGCTGACCTCGACGATCTCGATTCCGAGGCGATCCGCGTCTACCGGCAGCTCCGCGAGGCCGCGAATTCAACAGCGGAGGAGCTGGCTTGGTCCGACCGCGACCTGCTCCGGGCGCTCGGTGCCGTCGCGATGCAAGACGGCACACTGCGGCCGACGGTGGCGGGCGTGCTGCTCTTCGGCACGTCGATGGCGCTTCGCCGTTGCTTCCCGATGATGCGCGTCGACTACATCCGCATTCCGGGCCGCGAGTGGGTCCAGGACCCCGACCGTCGCTTCGACACCGTCGAGATCCGCGCGCCGTTGATCCTCGCGACGCGGCGCGCGATCGCGGCGGTGCACGACGACCTGCCGACGTCGTTCTCGCTGCCGGAGGGCTCTGCCCTGCGAAAAGACGAGCCCGTGTTGCCGACCCGCGTGCTTCGCGAAGCCATCGTCAACGCGGTGATGCACCGCAGCTACCGCATCCACAGCCCGATCCAGATCTTGCGCTACGCGAACCGGCTCGAGGTCCGCAACCCGGGCCATTCGCTCAAGGCCGAAGAGCAGCTCGGCGAGCCGGGGTCGCAGACGCGCAACCCGCGGATCGCCGCGGTGCTGCACGATATCCACCTCGCCGAGACCAAGGGCAGCGGCATCCGCGTGATGCGTGAGTTGATGTTGGCGCAGGACCTGCTGCCGCCGACGTTCGAGTCGAGTCGACGACCGGACCAATTCGTCGCGACGTTCTTGTTCCACCACTTCCTCGGCGTGGACGATCTCGCCTGGCTCACGGGGCTGACGGGCGAGCGGCTCTCGGACGAGGAGATGCGGGCGATGGTCGTAGTGCGGGAGCTCGGCGCCATCGACAACGCGTCGTATCGCTCAATCAACCGCGTCGATACGCTCTCGGCCTCGCACCACCTGCGGCGGCTGCGGGATCTCGGGTTGCTTGAGATGAAGGGCTCGGGGAGTCGGACCTACTACTTGCCGACGGCGCGGGTCGTCAGCGATGTACCGATGGCGACCACGTATCCACACCATCTGGGCGCGGATTTACCCATGGCGGGCGCGGATCTACCCATGGCGGACTCGGATCTACACCAGCTCGGCTCGGATCTACCCATGGCGGGTTCGGATCTACCCATGGCGGGCGCGGATCTACCCATGGCGGGTTCGGATCTACCCATGGCGCTCCGTGACCGCGTCCGCAAGGCTGGGTCGCGGCCCCGACAGCATACGTTGCGGCCCCTGATCGTCGCGATCTGTGCGGTTCGACCGCATTCTGCCAGGGAATTGGCGAGCATCTTCGGCGATCGGGACGCGAAGAACCTGGCACGCGAGCACCTCCGGCCGATGCTCGAGAGCGGCGAGTTGGTCTACACCGTGCCCGAGATGCCCAAACACCCGGAGCAGAAGTACACCACCCCGGAGGCGACCCCAGCATGAACACCCTGACGCAATCGGCCCTCGAATCGTACCTCTGGGGCGCGGCCACGCTGCTGCGCGGTTTGGTCGACGCGGGCGATTGCAAGCAATTCGTCTGTCCGTTGCTCTTCTACAAGCGACTCTCGGATGCGTGGGACGAGGACTTTGCCGGGGCGTTGGCGGCGTTGGATGAGGATGAGGGGTATGCGAGAGAGACGGAGGTATCGGCGGCTGCGGCAGGAGAGGCCATCGGCCCGGCTTGTCCTCCGATCTGGTCGGTCCCCACGCCCGCGACTGAAGTCACGGGCTAACGGTGGACGCCCCGCCTCCGCGGGGCTCAACACGACGCATTTCCAAGCAAAGCGAGGTACCGGGCACTTCGACGAGCGGCGTCCGGGGGGTGGCGTCTGCGGCGTCAAGCGTCTGCGCTACTCCGCCTGACCGGACAGCCAGATACAGGCCGAGCCCTCGACCCCGAGGGGGAGCAGCGTGACGGTTCCACCGTCGACCTGCCGGACGTCTTCACCAACCGCCCGGAGATCGACGCGCAAGAGCCCACACCGCGGTCCAGCGGCGCCCTCGAGGTCGGCGATCAGGACGTCGATCGGCGCCTTGCGGGCGGATTCGTGCTGCTCTTCCGTGAGTGGGACGAAGCACGTCGTCGCGTCGCAGGTCACGTCGTCGCAGAGCATCACTCCCTTCGACGGCCGAAGCGGGAGTTCGGAGCGCAGCAGCCGGCAGGTGTCCGAGATTGCAGCGGCGTTCTCGTCTCGGAGGACGACGTCGACGACGAAGCCCTCGGCGCAGCCCGCGAGCGCGGCGGCGAGGACCGCGCAGAGGAGAGAGGCGGCGAGGCAGCGAGGCGCGCGGATCATGGCAGGGCCTCGCAGGTCGTGCCGATGGTTCGAAAGGTGGGGTTGAGCAAGTACGGATCGTTCGGACAGTCGTGGCCCGTGATGGATGCGGAGTCGCCGGGGAGGTAGATGCGTCCGGAGAATTCATAGGTTCGGCAGATGCCCGGCGGCGAGTCGACATACCACCGGATGCGCGCCCAACGCGCGCCGTCGCGTACGGCGGGGTCCGAGAGCAGTGATTCGGAGATCGGGAACCCAGACCAGGCCCGTCGTGATCCGTCGATCCTGCCGACGGCTGCGATCTTCCCTGCGTGCGCCCACTCCACGAGTTGTTTGGGCGTGGCCGGTTCACAGCCAAGCGCCTTGTCGTGTTGGACACCTTGCAGAAGAGGCAGCAACGGTCCGCCCTCTTCCAGCATGTCGTATGTCTGGAACAGCGGGAGGAGCACATCGAGCGTATCCAGCACATTCCGACCGGCATACCCGCACTCGTAGTCGGCCAGGCAGGCCTGGCACAGCAGGCCGACGCCAACGAGGCTCGAGCCGAATCGGACGACTCTGCCCTTGTGCCGAGTGGCGTTGGTCGCTGCTATACTCATGGACACGCCCCAGCTATCACGCAGGAATTGCCGCGGAGATCCTGAATTGTCTGGGTGGAGAACCGCCACGTGAGCGGAGAATTCGTTTCGTCGTCGCTGATCGTCCCATCTGCCTTCATGATGTCCCAGTGTGCGTCATGCCCGAGATGCCCGACCACCCCGAGTAGATGGCCGAGTTCGTGTGCCAAGCGAAGTCCGTACGCAACATCTTCGTATCTCGAGCTCTTCGTTTTCGCGACGCTGTTCGCAGCGGTCTTGCCATCCCCAACAACCACGGCACAGGCTTCGACGTTCACGCTGTTGTAAGTCGCACAATACGCAAGCGCCGCAGGCAGCACGGCCGCAGCTGCACCAAGCTCCTCGAGGCATCGTGCCATTGCGGCGCCGCGTTCGTTGGGACCGATGGTCGGGCACTCTGCAGCGCCGGAAATGCCCCGCCGTATAGAGTCGGAATCGTCGAAGAGGGCCACGTTGTCAAACACCCGAAAGAAGAACGCGTTCAGTGCAAAGCGCCTGCCCGGCATCGACTCGAAGATCTTGTTGTTGCTAATGTACTGCCGAAGGTGGAGTGGGGTCATGCCCATAGGGATCGACATCGGTCCGGAGTACGGAAGCCACTCTATCCTTCCAA
>JACKFC010000025.1 GCA_020632665.1 Deltaproteobacteria bacterium | reverse complement strand
CCGTCACTGGCCGAGATCTCGCCTTGCAAGGATAAGAACGCCTGCTGCTCGACCATCACCCAGGTCGATCCTTGCGCCAGCGACGGCAGCAGCTTTCAATCCGCGCCGAGACGATGGCAGGCCTTCCGCTTCTGGACCGCGGAGTCGCCGGCGTGCGTTGAAGGCAAGCACGCCATGTTTCGACCCATCCCGGTTGAGCCGACGAAAACGGGGGACGGAATTCTCACGTTGCTCTGGAGTCCCAGCTGCCCCAAGGCTGTGAGCGTCCAGCGATGGGCAGAGATTGTGTTTGCACCGGACGGTAGCCCGCTCACCATTGAGAGCATCAAGGTGAGAGACTCGCCGCTTTCAGGCAGCTACTCACCCTGCGGCGCCAAACGAATCGATGCGACGGATGTCCTTGCCATCGTGTGCAGGAAGACGGTCTTCCCGAAGTACGAGTCGTCTGCGGGAAAGGAGTTTTGGTCCGCTGAGGGAAGAGGAGTCTGTTGTGGGACGCCCAATGCTCTCTTGCACCGAACCGAAGAAAAGCTCGATCTATTGGACATTCTGCCAGATGACTACAACCGATGGGGACTCCCCAGTGTCGGTGCCACGCAGATCGAAGGATCGAATGCATCTGGCACAATCATCCTCCCAATCATGCAGTCTGAGTTGGCCGACCTCTACTATGACATAGATGAGCCCTATGAATTCGCTGATTCAGGATGGGTCTCGTCAGTACGATGCGCGGAAGTATTGGCCAAGGAAGGCAGCGCCAAGGCTGTCGGCCCAGAACACCCTGACTACCCCATCCACCTGACACGAGTTGCTGTGGTTGACCCTGCACATTTCGCATGGACATTCGATCTGCTGGCTCCATCACAAAGGTACTGGACCTACGACGGTACCGAGTGGGAACCAGCACTGCGAATGGCCGGTAGCAATGGCTACGTGATCTCGACCGGCTCCAATGCGATGGTGGGTGCAGATTGCTCGGCTCCGTCTGCCGTCCCACGGCAGGATGGCTACTACTTCGTCTGTGACGAACGCATCGCGAGCCTCGATCTCGATGGGAATCTCATCTGGGCCAAGGATGTCAAAGAGTTGCTGTCGGAGTGGTCTCCGATCACACGTAGCGCAGTCCCCGGTGCTTCTGGGGAGGCATACCTGAATTTGGTCATGCGTCCCTCCGAGCGCAATCAGCCTATTCCTACACCAGTTGGCCGCCTACCCACCGGCCGCATCGTCCGCCTCAACTCGACAGGTGAAGTCGCCTGGACCTGGGAGTTCAAAGACGACACTGCGTGGGCCAGCATCGACAACATGATGCACCAAGGCGGAATCCTCCACGTCTTCGGCACCCTCGTCCCCAAGACGAAAGACTCCGCCTGGGCCATCCACATCCGCCTCGACGCCAAGATCGGCAAGGAGCTCTGCCCCGGCCAGATGCCCGCCACGCCCTGAGCCAGGCGCTCGAGCTGCGCGAGCCCCGCCCCTACGTCGGAACCTTCACCCCCCGCGCGCGCGCCGTCTCCGCCGCGATCTCGTACCCCGCATCGAGGTGCCGCAACACGCCGAGCGTCGGGTCGTTGGTCAGCACCCGCTCGAGCCGCCGCGCCGCGGCCTCGGTCCCATCCGCCACGACGACCACGCCCGCGTGTTGCGAATAGCCCATGCCGACGCCGCCGCCGTGGCGAACGCTCACCCACGAGGCGCCCGAGGCGACGTTGGTCATCGCGTTGAGGAAGACCCAATCGCTGACGGCGTCGCTGCCGTCGGCCATCGCCTCGGTCTCGCGGTTGGGCGAGGCGACCGAGCCGGTGTCGAGGTGGTCGCGGCCGATCGCGATGGGGGCCGAGACCTCGCCGCTCGCGACCATCTCGTTGAAGCGCAGGCCGGCGCGCGCCCGCTCGCCCAGGCCGAGCCAGCAGATCCGCGCCGGCAGCCCCTGGAACGCGATCCGCTTTGCCCCCTCGGTCAGCCATTGCTGCACGCCGGCGTTGTCGGGGAAGAGCGCGGCGATGGCGCGGTCGGTAGCATGGATATCGGCCGGATCCCCGGACAGCGCGACCCAGCGGAAGGGCCCCTCGCCGCGGCAGAAGCGCGGCCGGATGTAGGCCGGCACAAAGCCCGGGAAGCGGAACGCCCGCGCGTGCGGCAAGCCGTCGTTCTCGGCCTCGCCGCGCAGGTTGTTGCCGTAGTCGAAGACGTGCACACCCGCGTCGGCGAGGTCGGCCATCCGCTCGACGTGGCGGCGGATATCGCCGCGCACGCGGGCGACGAAGGCGTCGGGATCGGCCTGCCGGGCTGCGGCGGCCTCGGCCAGCGTCATCCCCTGCGGGTGGTAGCCGACCAGCGGATCGTGCGCCGAGGTCTGGTCGGTGAGCAGGTCCGGCAGCACGCCGCGCGCCGCCAGCCGCTCCAACAGATCCAACGCGGTGCAGCAGACGCCGACCGAGATCGCCTCACCGGCCTGCTTCGCGGCGAGCGCGCGGTCGATGCCGGCGTCGATGGATTCGGCCTGCTCGTCGAGGTAGCGGGTCTGCAGCCGCCGCGCGATGCGGGTCGGGTCGACCTCTGCGCAGAGCACCGTGCCGCCCGCCAACGCCGCCGCCAGCGGCTGCGCCCCGCCCATGCCGCCCAATCCGGCGGTGACGACGAGCTTGCTGTGCAGCGGCCGCCGCGGGTCGAAGCCAACGGCGCCCGCGTAGTGCACGCGCCCGGCCTCGGCGAAGGTCTCGTAGGTGCCCTGCACGATGCCCTGGGTGCCGATGTAGATCCACGAGCCGGCCGTCATCTGGCCGTACATCATCAAGCCCTTCTGGTCGAGCTCGCGGAAGTGCTCCCAGCTCGCCCACTTCGGCACCAGGTTGCTGTTGGCGATCAGCACCCGCGGCGAATCCTCGGTGGTCCGCACGACGCCGACCGGCCGGCCCGACTGCACCAGCAGCGTCTCGTCCGGCGCCAGCGCCCGCAGGGCCCGTACGATGCGGTGGAAGTCGGGCCAGCTGCGCGCCGCCCGGCCGATGCCGCCGTAGACGACCAGCTCCTCCCAATGCTCGGCCATATCCGGCTCGAGGTTGTTGTGCAGCAACCGCAGCGCCGCCTCGGCAGCCCAGGTCGAGCAGGTCCGCTCGGGTCCGCGGGGCGCGCGGAGCGGGGCGGCAGGGCGGTCGGGATGGTCGGCGTGGCGCATGGCGGGCTCCTCGTCGCGCGGTCGGCGCGCGCGGGGCGGGAGTGTAGCGTGGGATTCGCCAGCCGGTCGAACGCGATTCTGGACCGGACCTCGCACGTGGCGTAATTTCGGCCAACGCGCGGCGTCCTGCCGCGGCGGAGCCCCGCCATGACCCTGCATCGCCCCTCGAGCCCCGAGTCCGATTCGACGCGCCCGGCGTCCAACGGCCACGCCCACCAGGATACCTCGGCGCTGACCTCGGGCGCCTTCGGGCGGGAGATCTACTTCCGCCCGAACCGCTACGATCCCGACGCATTGGCGCCGCTCGACGTGCGCGTCCTGATCCCCGCGCTGGGGGACGTCGGCGAGGCGCGGCTGCGCAACCTCTCGCAGAGCGGCCTCGGCGTGGTCTGGCCGACCGAAGCGGCGCTGCCCGCCGAAGGTGGCGCGCTCCCGGGCGTGCAGGTCCTGGTCGACGGCCGGCCGATCGCGACGCTCGACGCCAAGGTCGTCTCGCTGCAGCCGGGCCGCATCGTCGGCTTGGAGCTGCAAGGCGCGCTCTTGCGCATCGACGCGCTGCTGGCGGCGCAGCGGGTGGCGCAGGCGCGGGAGCGCGCGCGCGGAGCCGAGGCGTTCGGCCGCGCACCTTGGGCCGATGTCGCCGCCGACGCGTTCAAGGCGCGGGTCGCCGAGCTGGCGACGTATTTGCAGCGCACGCGCGCCGAATTCGACGCGATCGAGCAGGAGCTGGGCTGGGACATCGTGCACGCGCCGGTCGAGAGCGAGGCCTACGGCGCGCTGATCGACCTGATCTCACGCGAGTTCGTGCCGACGATCTTGCGCTTCTGCGATGAGATCGACGCCGCCCGCCGGCTGGCCGACCCGGCCCGGGACAAGGACCTCGAGGCCTATTCCCGCGCGATGGTCCATCCAGCGATGATCGAGGCGCCGTGGATGCGGCGCGCGCTCGACAAGCCCTTCGGCTACCCGGGTGACTACGAGCTGATGCGCTACGTCTACGAGCGTCCGTTCGAGGGCCCGACGCTCTTCGCCAAGGCGATGGCCTACGCCTTCTTGCAGTCGGCGGCGGCGTGCGCGGTGCGCGAGCGGAAGAACCTGATCTTGCGGCAGCTCACGGCGCTGATGCAGGGCTGGGACAAGCCCGACCAGAAGATCCGCCTGCTCAGCATCGCCGCCGGTCCGGCACAGGAGGTCTACGAGCTGCTGCGCGACCGCGACCATATGCCTGCGCCGGTCGAGATCGTGCTCTTCGACCAAGACGCCAACGCGCTCGCGTATGCCTACGGCCGGATCAAAACCCTGGTCGACACAAAATGGCGCGGCCGGGTGCAAGTGACCTTCCTGCACGAAGGCATCCGGGCGCTGATCAAGAACCCGGCGATGTTCGAGGGCGTCGGGCTCTTCGACGGCGTCATCTGCTGCGGCCTCTACGACTACCTCAACGACAAGGTCGCCGCCGGGCTGACGGCCAAGCTCTATTCGGTGCTGCGCGAAGGCGGCGAGGTGTGGATCGGCAATATGGTGCCGGAGAACCCCTGCCGCTGGTTCATGGAGCACCACCAGGACTGGCGCCTGCTCTACCGGACGCGCGAGGAGATCCTCGCCTTCGCCCGCGCCGGCGTGCCCTCCGCCGAGCACCGCATCCTCGAAGAGCCCACCGGCGTGAACCCCTTCGTCGCCGTCCGGCGCAACTGACGACCGAGGTCGACCATGGCGATCGGCAACGCCTCCCTGCTCGCGCCCACCTGGCAGGACCGCCTGCTCGAACAGAACCGCGCCGCGACCCGCGCGATGCTCGGCATCGTATTGCTGCTCTACCCCCTATTCGGCGTGCTGGACTATTTCGTCGCGCCGCACGCCTGGCTCTGGCTGCTCTGGGGAAGCCGCATCGTCGTGACGCTGGCCACCGTCGCGATGTTCCCACTCTCGGGCTCGCAGCTCTTCGACCGCCACCCGCATTGGGTGACCTCGGCCTATATGCTGCTCTGCTCGCTCGGCATCGCGATCATGATCGTGATCATGGGCGGCTTGGCTTCGACCTACTACGCCGGCCTCTCGCTGGCGATGGTGGCAACCGGGCTGCTCTTCGTCTGGCCCGAGCGGGTCGTGATCACCACCCACGTCGCGATCGTGGCGATGTACTTCGTGCCGAACCTGCTCTTGGGTCAGCTCGGCAAACCCTTCGACGCCTTCGCCAACAGCCTCTTCCTCGGCTCGACCGCGCTGATCGTGGTGGTCGGGCAGATCTTCAACTACCGCTCCGAGCACCACCAATACACGACCGCGCGTGACCTCGAAGAGACCCGCGCCGACCTGCAGAAGGCCAAGGAGCACCTCGAGCAGCTCGACGAGTTCAAGAGCCAGCTCTTCGCCAATATCACCCACGAGCTGCGCACGCCGCTGGCGATGATCTTGGCGCCGATCGAGATGATGATGCAGGGCGACCTCGGCCCGATGACCGAGACCGCCGAGAAGACGCTCGCCTCGATGCTGAAGTCGGGCACCAAGCTGCTGAAGCTGATCAACGACCTGCTCGACCTCTCCAAGCTCGAAGCGTCGCGCCTGCAGCTCTACGTCGAAGAGCACGATATGCGCCCCTGGCTGCAGGGGCTGGTCGACCAGGTCGTGCCGCTGGCACAGCGCAAGGATATCGAGCTGCACTTCGAGCCCGAGTTGGCGGCGGCGCCGGTCTTCGTCGATATCGAGCGGATCGAGCGGGTCTTCGTCAACCTGCTCTCCAACGCGGTGAAGTTCACCCCGCCGCAGGGCCGGGTCGTGGTGCGCCTGCGCGGCGACGCCGAGCGGCTGCACGTGCTGGTCGAGGATTCCGGCGAGGGCTTCGCTCCGGAGCAGGCCGAGCGGCTCTTCGAGCGCTTCTACCAGGTCGATATGGGCGGCACGCGCAAATTCGGCGGCACCGGCATCGGACTCTCCTTGGCGCGTGAGCTGGTCGAGCTGCACGGCGGCAAGATCTGGGCCGAGGGCCGCCCCGGCGAGGGCGCGACCTTCCACGTCGAGCTGATCTGCGGCCGCGACCACCTGCCGGCCGACGCGCTGGGCCGCGAAGATGGCGAGACCGACCTCTCGACCGTCTTCACCGCGACCGCCGCCATGCCCCGCAGCGAGGGCTACCGCCTGCTCGACATCGCCGAGGTCACCGAGCGCCGCGTGGTCGAGCGCGACATCGACGAGCACGAGCGCAGCCATACGGTGCTGATCGTCGAGGACACGCCAGACGTGACCCGCATCATCCACCTCGCGTTGCGTCGCGACTTCAAGGTGATGGCCGCGCCGGACGGGCTCAAGGGCCTGGAGCTCGCGCTGAAATACCGCCCCGACCTGATCATCACCGACCTGATGATGCCGGGCATCGACGGCTTGGAGCTGGTCCGCCGGCTGCGCGCCGACGCCGCCACCGCGCACACGCCGATCATCATGCTGACGGCCCGTGGCGCGCTGGAAGACCGGGTTCAGGGCATCGAGAGCGGGGTCAACACCTACCTGCAGAAGCCGTTCTCGGCCCGCGAGCTGCAGATCAACGTCCGCGCCCTGCTCGGCCTCGCCGAGAAGCAGGCCGACCGCCTGCTCGAAGGCCGGATGGATTCGCTGGAGACCATCGCCGGCGGCCTGGCCCACGAGATCAACAACCCGCTCAACTATATCCAGCAGAGCATGACGGTCATCGAGGGCGAGGTCGGCAAGGTCCGCAGCGCGATCGACAAGCTCCAAAGCGGCGCCGCGCTCTCCGCCCGCGAGCAGCAGCAGCTCGAGAAGGCGGCCGAACGCACGGCCCGGATGTTCAACAGCTCACGGGCGGGTGTGGAGCGAATCGCCAAGGCCGTGGCGTTGATGCGCCGCTATTCGCGCGAAGGCTACGCCCGCGTCGCGCAGCCGATCTCCCTGGGCGACGCCATCGCCGACGTCGCCGCCTTGGTCGGCCAGGCCGTCGGTGCGGAGCGACCGGTGCTGGTCGAGGTCGAGGGGCATCCGCAGGTCGAGGCGGTGCCGGAAGAGCTGCACCAGGTGCTGACCAACCTGATCCAGAACGCGCTCGAGGCCGTGGCGGCGCACCCCGAGGGCCAGGTCACGGTCCGCGCCGCCGACGAAGGCGACGAGGTCGTGCTCACCGTCCGCGACAACGGCCCGGGCATGGACGCCGAGACGCGCGACCGCGTCTTCTCGCCCTTCTTCTCGACCAAGGGCCCGGGCCGCGGCATGGGCATGGGCCTGACCATCACCTGGCGGGTCGTCCGCGCCCTCGGTGGCAAGATCGCGGTGGACAGCGAGGCAGGGGTCGGCACCATGTTCACGGTCCGCCTGCCCGCCGCCCGCCCCGCAGCCGCCGCCTGAGCTGTTCACCATGCCCACTCGCCACGACCTGATGCCCTGCCCCGGCCTGCCCGTCCGTGCCGGCAGCGTCGTTCTCCTCGCCCTGATCACGATCGCGGGCTGCTCCGGACCCGAGAGTCCGGGCCTGCAGACCGAGGGCTTCGTCTGCAAGAACGAGGGCACCGGGCTGTGCGAGCCGTGCGTCGGCGTGAGCGTCTGCGTCGACCCGATCGGCTGCAAGGTGATCCCGTGCGGCGGTGGCGACGTGCTCTTCGGCGATACCGGCGCCACCGTCGACACGACCGCCGCGGCCGATACTTCGACCGATATCGGCGCTGCCGACGCGGCGACCGACGCGGCGGACACCTCCGACGCGCAGGCCGACGCCGCCGACAGCACGGCCTCGATCGACACCGCCGGCACCGACGTCGCCGACGCTGCCGAGACGACCGACACGGGCCCGCCGGGCTGCACCGCCGGCACCACCGGTTGCCTCGACAAGGTGACGCCGGCGCTGTGCGTCGCCGGGGCGTGGCAGGCCGTGACGAGTTGCCCGTCGGGTTATGGCTGCGACGACGGCACATGCGTCTGCGCCAAGGAATGCGAGGCGATCGGGCAGAAGGTCTGCAGCGGGACCACGGTCGCCGCGGTGAAGACCTGCGAGCTCGACGCCAGCGGTTGCCTGCGCTACGGCGTGCCGGTCGCCTGCAACCCGGACGAGCTGTGCAACGGCGGGCTGTGCAGCAAGAAGTCGGGGTGTGATCCGGCGTGTCCGCAGGGGCAAATCTGCGACAACGGCGTCTGCAAGACCGACCCGAATACCTGCACACCGGCTTGCCAGACGGCGCAGATCTGCCAATCCGGCCAATGCGTCGGCACGCTCAGCTGCGGTCAGGTCATGGCCTGCATCGAGCAATTCGCCGCGCCCGGCGACACGCTGACCATCGACACCTGCATCGCCAAGGGGACACCGACGGCCCAGGCGCAATACAAGGCGCGCAAGGCCTGCATCGCCCTCTCCTGCCAGACGCTCATCGACGCCGGCAAAGCCTACGAGGCGCTGCTCTGCGTCTACAGCAAATGCGCCACCGAGCAGACGGTCTGCACCGGCGTCGGCAGCAACGACTGCGGCGGCCTGGGCGGCTGCCTCGCCGGCTGCGGGACCTCGACGGTGTGCACCTCGGCCTGCCACAGCCAGGCCAGCGTCTCGGCGATCCAGAAGTGGTACGGCCTGCTGCTCTGCGGTGAGCAATATTGCCAAGGCAAGAGCGGCGACGCCTTCGCCCAATGCACCGCGCAGCTCTGCGGCAACGCCTACCAGGCCTGCTTCGGCAGCACCGGTCAGGGCGGCTATACCTGCGCCCAGGTCCTGCAATGCGCCGGCCAATGCGGCAGCAGCAAGGATTGCGCGCAGAACTGCAAGGCGCAGGCGTCGGCGGCCGGGCTCTCGGCGCTCACGGCGCTGCTGGCCTGCAACGACAAATACTGCACCAGCATCTGCAACGGCGGCTCGGCGCAGCAATGCGACCAATGCGGGCAGGTCTATTGCGGCAAGGAGTGGAGCGCCTGTCAGTAGGCCGCAAAGACGCTAGAGACGCGATCAAGAAGTCGCCGCAGGCGACTTCTTGACGCGGCTCCTAGAACAGAAGAGAGACTCGGCCAGAAAATGCGAAACTGCATTTTCTGGTCGCGTCTCTAGATGCGGACTTCGACGTGGGTGGCGGCGCGCAGCTCCTGCATCCAGACCTTGTAGAGCCGGACGAAGGCGGCCTCGGTCAGCTGGGCGCGGATGAACTGCTTGAGGATCTTCACGTCCTTGACCGGCACCCGACGGCGGTCGAGGAGCTGGATGACGTGGAAGCCGAAGGGTGTTTGCACGACCGCGGAGACCTCGTTCTTGTCGAGCTTCCAGAGCGTATTGGCGAAGGTCTGGTCGAGCATCCAGCGGCGCATATAGCCGAGGTCGCCGCCGTATTGGGTGCCCATATCGTCGGAGAATTCCTCCGCGGCGTCCTCGAACTTCTTCTGCCCGGCCTTGATCATATCGTGGATCTTCCAGGCCTTGCGACGTAGCTGCGTCAGCTGCAGCGGGCTCGCTCCGGTCGGCACCTTGATCAGGATGTGGCGCGAGCGGACCTCTTCCTCGGTCTTGCCGCCGTCGTAGTCCGCGGCGAGAACCTTGTCGACTTCGTCTTCGGAGACGCGCAGGCGGGCGCCGAGCTTGGCCCGGATCGCGGCGATGCGCAGCTTCTCCTGCCGCACGTGCTCACGGTAGGCCTTCATGTCGGCGAAGCCGAGCTTGCGGGTCGCCTCGCGCAGCTCCTCGAGATCCCAGACGTTGCGCCGACGAAGCTCGGCGAGGTGGGCGTCGATCTCGGAGTCTGCGACAGTCGGGTAGTCGCAGGAGAGGCCGCGGCGTCAGCTCGTTGTCCGATCCAGCGTCTGCAGGGTGCTGCCGCAGCGCGTCGCGCTCGTTGCGCGGCCGCGCTCCAGACTCTGTCGGCACCATCTGCTGGCTGGTGCCCCTGCACTTGGGAGGCGCAGACCAGCTCGGAGATGGTGATGATCTTCTTGCCGACCACGGCCGCGATGCCGTCGACCTCGAAATTTAGCCGTCCGGCATCGCCGCCTGGCGGATCGCAGCCCGGCGCGCTTCGGGGCCGCCGCCGCCGCCGTTGGCAGCACGGGCCACCGAGCATCGAGGCTGCTACAGACGATTGCGCCGCCAGGGTCGCCCTGGGGAGGCGTCGATCGAAATGCCCGCTGACCATCTCCGGTCCGTGGCTGCCGTGGTCGTGGCCGCGTCGCCGCCTGCCGCCAGGCTTGGGCAGCAGGCGGCGCGCTCCGGGCGGCGGCAGCAAAGGCAAGTCGCCTCTTCGTTGCTTGTATTCGACCTTGCAGCGCCCCCGCCCTGCAGGCTGTTGATCAGGTCCGGCGCGGAAGCAAGGTCGCGCTTGCGCTTGACTCAGAGCGGGCGCGGATCACGCCTTCCGTCGTCGAGTCCGACCGGGCGCTGGGTTCTTCGCCACGGCGGCGAAACAGGATGTGGAAGCCATTGCTCACCATCTTCCACCACGGGCGAGATCTCATGGGGCCCGAGCGCCAGACCAGCCTTGCGGATGGCGTCGGGCAGGCTCTCGTGCAGGCCGACCTCTTCCGGCGCGTCGCCCTGGCAGCTAGCGCCGACCAGACGATACCGAGTGAGCCGGAAGCAGCGCTTGGTGCTTCCTGGTCTTCGTGGTAGCTTCGATATAAGTCACCAGGTCGCCATGATCGTGGCCGGCACCGCCTCGCCGCCGGCGACGATCTCGTCGTGCAGCCGCTTCGCCGAGCACCTCGTCCTTGACCTGCAGGTGGCGCAGCTCGGCCGACGCCGGCCGCGAATGGGAAACCGCAGGTTGGCGCGTCGTAGTAGAGCGCGGATCTCATCCTCAGTGACCGACTCGGTCGCCCTGTGACGACGCCTCTTCCAGGAAGCGGCGCACCATCTGGCTGCACCAGCGTCTCGGCGCCGACCTCGGGATCTTTGTCGAAGCCACGCCGCACCGCTTCGTCGGCCGGGACCTCCGATTACCCAATTCAGCAAGAACTCGCCGCGCCGCGCCACGGTGATGCAACCTTGCGCCCGCACGGCCTCAGGCTGCCGCCAACCGCGCACCTCGAGGCTCGCCCGGTCGCGTCCGCTGGCCGATCGTCGCCAGGATCCAGGCGCTGCTCAGGCGTGAGCTTCGATTAGCCGAGAAAGCCTCGACCTTCTTAGGCTGCGGGATGTCCTCGACCGTCTTCGCCGCCTCTGGCCGCACGCCCGGGCCCTCAGGATGCGGCTTTTCCGGGCTTGCGGCCGAATATTAACAACGCCGCGCAGGGCAGCGCGCTGCGGTCGATAGCAGCTTGTTCTGGCTCGATTCACCACCATCGCTCCCTCGTCCACGCGCGCGAGATGGCGTGTATTTCCGGCCCTCGCGGCGCGCAGTCACCACCGCCCGAGCCCGGTCCAAGCGTTGCTCGCAGGCATCGTATTCCGTCACGGAGCCCGACGACGGGCGGACCAGCGCGCTACGGTAGGTTCTGCGACTTGGCGAAGGGCGAAGTGCGTGCCACGCCCGGTCTCTGCGCGCCGTAGCGGTCGCCCCTGGCACCAGACCTCGCAGTCGTTGGCGTCCTGCGGCTCTCTTGCGTGAGCGCGCACGGCGTAGCCAGCCGATCCGACGTTCTCGTCGACCTTCGGCACCGCCGGCGCGACCGGCTGCGACGCGGCAGGAACCGTACCATCGGCGCCGTTGCCCAAGCTGCCAGTGGCGTTGGCGCCGAAACGCAGTAGAGTTTGTCGGTGCTGTCGGTGACGCAGGTGGTCATCGTGCCGACGGCGACGTGCTTCGCCAGCGGCTGCCCACTGCCACCGAAGTAGGTGGTCGTGGTCGGAACCAGCAGCTCGTTCGCGGTCGAGCCGGCTCCGAGCACGTTGAGCGACGCCCCTCCGTTGAAGCCCCAGCAGGCGAGCTTTCCGTTGGAGACGGGATCCTGCTGCTGGTCGAGGTCGGCCTGCACACCGCAGACGTGGGTCGCGCTGGCGTCGAAGTCCATGAACAGCGAATTGCCACCGTTGACCAGGGTCGGCGTCGAGCGATGGACCTTGGTGTTGTCGCCGACGCGGCCGAAGCCGTTGTTGCCCCAGCACTTCAGGGTGCCGTCGAAGATCCGCGCGCAGGTCAGCGTCTGGGTGACGCGGAACGATCCGAGGTTCGAGATCGGGATCTCGACCGGTTGCTCGGTGGCCGAAGTCTTGCCGTTGCCGATCTGGCCGAAGCTGTTCTGCCCCCAGCAGTAGAGCGCGCCGTCGCCGTTGGCGCAGCCGTGCGAAGCGCTGCGCCGCGCCCCCGACTGCCAGGACAAATCCTTTGGCTGAGCGAACTGCGTCACGGCCTTGCCGTCGGCCACGCCGAGGGTGGCGCCGTTGGTGTTGCTGCCCCAACATTCCGTGCCACCCTGAACGCCGTCACGACAGCTCTCGTTCGGGCCCGGGGAGAGGCTCCAGGCGCCGTTGAAGGCGTTGAGCAACGTCGCTTGCTGCAGGTTCTGATCGCCGCCCGGGACGAGGCCGCCGCTGTTGCGGCCCCAGCAATACCAGGCCGGATCGGATTCGACGTCCTTCGGATCGGAGAGCAGGCGGGCGCAGAAGGCGCCATCGGAGCCGACCAACTCCTTCGCGCCGACGAGCTTGCCGCCACCGACAGTGACCACCGGCGCGGGCTTGTACGGATCGGTGGCCTGGCCGGCCTTCCACAGCCCGACCAGGCCGCGCGAGTCGTCACCCCAACAATCGACAGTGGTCGCGCGGACGATGCAGCTGGCGTTGCCACCGGCGATCAGGCTGCCGCCGGTGCCGTCGAGCGGCTGGCCCGAGCTCTGCACCGCCTTCTGCACCGTGATCACCGCCTTGGTATGCCCGGTGCCGAGCTGACCGACGTCGTTGGCGCCCCAGCAGTGGACCTCGCCCGCGGTCGAGACGAGGCAGGCGTGGGCGTTGCCGCAGGCGAGCTGCGCGGCCGGGATGCCGCCGGCGATCGGCAGCTTTTCGGTCCCCGCGACCAGCGTCGGGGTCGTCACCGCCTGTGCAGTGCCGGTCGAGGCTTGGTGATGGTCGTTGTAGCCCCAGCAGTAGACCTTGCCGTCCGTCGCGCGGTAGCAGGCGAATTCCTCGCCGGCGCAGACCTGGGCCACGTTGGTGGCGCCGGAGATCCACAGCGGGCTGTCGGGCTTGGCTCCGTCCGACGCGCCGGTCCCCTGGGCGAGCTGGCCGACGCCGTTTTCGCCCCATGCCCAGAGCGTCCCGTCGTCGCGCAAGGCGACGCCGAAGTTCACACCCACGGCGACCTGCCGGAAGGGCTTGCCGCCCTGCAGCGGCGTCGATTTCGCGGCCTTGGTGCCGTCGGTCTTGTCCTGCAGCCAAATCTCACCGGCGAGGGTGACGAAGGCCATCTGCTCACCCCGCGCGCTCACCCAAACCACCGGCGGCAAGCCATTGATCGCGCTCGGCCCGAAGGTCTGGTTGTTGTTGGCGCCGTGTTTGCCGAAGCATTGCACCGAGCCACCGGGGGCGACCGCGCAGGCGCGGTTGTCGTTGACCGCGACCAGCTGCGCCGAGCTGATCACCGTCTGCGACGGCCCGAAGACCTCGCCATCGTTGCCGGTGATCGGCAGCAGCTTGTCGGCCTTGTAGCCCCAGCCGACGAGCTTGCCGCCCTTGGCCGCGAACGCCACCGAGCCGCCGACCGCGCCGATGGGCGCCCCACCGACCGGCTCGCATGCCTTGGCGCCGCAGGTGCCGCCGCCGCAGATCGCGCCGGCCTGGACGGTGTATTTGCAGCCGGATTTGGCGTCGCACGTATCGACCGTGCACAGGTCGTCGTCGGCGCAGACGAGCTGCACCCCGCCGGCGCACGAGCCGGCCGCGCAAGCCTCATCGACGGTGCAGGCGTTGCCGTCGTTGCAGGCAGTTCCGTTCGTGGCGTTGCCGTAGTTGCAACCCTTGCCCTTGTCGCAGCTGTCCGTGGTGCACGGGTTGCCGTCGTCGCAGCTGACCGCCGCGCCCTTGCAGGCGCCCGCGCCGTCACAGGCGTCCTCGGTGGTGCATGCGTCACCGTCGCTGCAGCCGGCGCCCTGGCCGACCGATGTGCTCTTGCAGGCGCCGGCGACGCAGGCGTCGCTGGTGCAGACGTTGTTGTCGTCGCAATCCTTCTGCGGCCCGGTGCAGGCGCCCGAGCCGTCACAGGTCGTGTTGATGGTGCAAGCGTCGCCGTCGTCGCAGAGCTTGCCCTTGGCGCTGTTGGCGACGGTGCAATTGCCCGCGGCACAGCCGTCTTCGGTGCAGGGCTTGCCGTCGTCGCAGGTCTTCTTGGTCTTGCCCGGAGCGCACGTGCCGGCGCCGTCGCAGACGTCGTCGGTCGCACAGGCGTCGCCGTCGTTGCAGGGCGTGTCCTTCGCCGCCGGCGCGGTCTTGCAGCCGGTCGCAGGATCACAGGCGTCGGCGGTGCAGGGATCGCCATCGTCGCAGACCTTGGCCTTGCCAGGGGTGCAGAGCTGGGCGCCGTCGCAGGTATCGCCTTCGGTGCAGACGTCGCCGTCATCGCAGGGGGTGCCCGACGCGGCGCCGGTGTGGACGCAGCCCTTGCCGGCGTCGCAGGAATCCGCCGTGCACGGGTCCTTGTCGTCACAGCTCGCCGCGGCCTTGGCCGTTCCGGCGCAGGAGCCGTCAGCGGCGCAGACGTCGTTCTCGGTGCAGGCGTCGGCGTCGTTGCAGGCCTTGCCGAGGTTGATCGGGGCGTCGACGCAGGCGCCGTCCTTTGGGTCGCAGGTCGAACCGAGGCAGGCGTTCGGCGCCGGGTCAGGGCAGGTCACGACCGAAGCGGGGTTGACCTTGCAATAGGGCGGCGCGCCGGCCTTGTCGCAGTAGAGCGTGCCGTTGCAGGCGTTGCCGTCCTCGAATCCGGCGCAGTCGCCGTCCTCCCAGCACAAGCAGCCCTGGCCGACGAGCTCGCATTTGGCGTCCTTGCAGCGCTCGACGGTGCAGACGAAATCGTCGGTATCGCAGGTCGCGGCGTCGGGCAGCGGCAGCGGCTTGCAGGCGCCGTCCTTCGGATCGCATTGGTCGGGCATGCAGGGGCCACCGCCGGGCCCGTCGCAGACCGGGACGGTCGCCGGGTTGACCTCGCAGACGCCGGACTTGATATCGCAGAAGAGCGTGCCGTTGCAGGCGTTGCCGTCCTCGAAGGCGCCGCAGTCGGCGTCCTTCTGGCAGGGGCATTTGTTGCTCGCCGGCTTGCAGACCGAGCCCTGACAGATATCGACGTTGGTGCAGAACGAGCCGTCCGCCTCGCACGGCTTGCCCTCGTTCTTCGGCTGCACCTTGCACAGGCCGGTCTTCGGCTCGCAGGCGGTGATGCTGCAGGCCGGGTCGCCCTGCTGGGCGCAGACCTTGAGCGTCGCCGGGTTCGCCTTGCACAGGCCCTCGGGCTTGAGACAGAAGAACTCGGCGCATTTGTTCTGCGCCGCGTACTTGACGCAGTCGGCGGTCTCCTTGCAGGTACAGAGGTTGCTGCCGGCGGTGCAGATGCCCTTCTGGCAGGTCTCGTTCTGGCTGCAATCCCAGCCGTCGTCGCAGGTCAGGCCGTCCGGCACCGGACCGAGCTTGCACTGGCCGGTCTTGACGTCGCATTGGTTCTGCACGCACGGCGTGTCGTCGCCGCTGTAGCAGGTCACCACCGACGCAGGGTTGATCTCGCACTTGCCGCTGATGCTGCTGCAGAAGAGCGTGCCGTTGCAGGCGTCGCCGTCTTCGAAGGGAGAGCAATCCGAGTCTTTCGTGCAGCCACAGGGGTCGGCGAGCGGGCCCGAGGTGCAGACGCCCGATTTGCATGCGTCCACCGAGCAGCTCGAGCCGTCGAGATCGCAGTCCTCGCCGTCGACCTTCGGCACGACCTTGCACTTCGCGTCGGTGGGGTCGCATTTCTGGGTCAGGCAGCCGCTCGCGTCACCCTTCGGGCAGACGATGACGGTCGCCGGGTTCTGCTTGCAGGTGTGGCTCTCGAGCTCGCAGAAGAGCGTGCCGTTGCAGGGATCGCCATCGTCGAAGGCGGCGCAATCCTCGGTCTTCTCGCAGTCGCAGGACGAGGGGCCAGTGCAGTTGCCGCCCTTGCAGGCGTCGGGGCCGGTGCACTTCTCGCCGTCGTCGCACTCCGTCCCGTTCGGCTGGTTGAGCATGACGCAGCCACCGGTCTTCGGATCGCAGAGGTTCTTGCTGCACGCCGTGTCGAGGCTGCTGTCGCACTTCACGATGGTCGCCGGGTTCGGCACGCATTTGGGCAGCGCGCCGCTCGTGTCGCAGTAGAGCGTGCCGTTGCAGACGTTGCCGTCCTCTTTCGGGGCGCAGTCGCCGTCGCTCTGGCATTCGCAGACGTTGGTGCCGATGCACAGGCCGTTGTTGCAGGCGGTATCGGCGGTGCAGGGGTCGCCGTCGTCGCAGATCTCGGCGTCCGGGACCTTCGTGCTGACGCAGAAGCCTTCGGCCGAGCACGAAGCCTCCTCGCAGGGCTTGGCGATCGTGGCGCAGTCGTCGTCCGACTTGCAGCTCTGCAGCGTCACGTCGAGGCTCTGCCCGTCGCTGCCGGAGCTGTCCTCACCGCCGCCGGAGGACGTCGACTCACCTGCGCAACCGGCGAGCGACGCGGCGAGCACGAGCAAGGCGACCGAGGCGGGGTGGGCAAGGCGGGCGAAGCGGGACATGGCGAGACTCCTGCAGCGGCGAACGGCGGCGGAGTCTAGCAAACGAGCGACGGTGGAGCCAGACGAACGCCTCTTGCGCTCCCCCCCACGGTCCCTACACTCCCCGCTCGCGCGAGGCCGGCCCCGCGCACCACGGAGACGACCATGCTGCACCTGACCCTCGACGGCTTCGGCGGGCACCGCTCGCGCTACGACGACATCCGACTCGTGCAGGAATTGCTCGAGGAGGTCCCGGCCCGCCTCGGCCTGCAGCCGGTGATGCCGCCGATGCTGCTGCCCTACTACAATGGCGTCGAGCCCGACGATTGCGGCATCTCCGGCTTCGTCTTCCTCGCCGGTGGCCACTTCACGATCCACACCTTCAGCTTCCGCGAGGTCTACTTCTGCGACCTGGTGGCGCGCGACGTCTTCGAACCCGAGCAGGCAGGCCTGTTCATCAAGCGCGCCCTGCCCGCCGAGACCACGCACCTGCAGAGCGCCGGTCGCGGCCGCGCGCAGACGATCAAGGATGCCGGCGTCCACCCCGAGGAGGACTTCGGGCCGCACCTGATGATCACGATCGACGGCTACTCCGGCCCCAAGGAGATGGACGGGTTGTTCGAGCTCTTCGACAACCTGCCCGAGCGGATCGATATGACGCCGATCATGCGGCCGTACGTGATGCCGTCGTCGCTGCCGGACGGGACCCGCGTGCTCTCTGCGATGACGATGATCGCCGAGAGCCATATCGCCCTGCACTACTTCGAGAATACCGGGCGGGCCTACTTCGATATCTTCAGCTGCAAGTTCTTTGATGTCGACGCTGTGATGGACGAGCTCAAGCGGGCGTTTCCCGGCGAGGGGCATGAGGTTCGGTTGATTGCTCGTGGTCGTGGCTATACCAGCTATCGGACCGAGCGGACTGCGGAGTATGACCGGACCCGGTCTTGGCTTCCGGCTCGGCCTGCTTTGAAGTGATTTCGATTTTTTTCTGAGGTGGTTTGCCTCTTCGTGGCGTGGGGATCAAAGAGGGGTGGGCCCCTCTTTGGAACTCCCCCGTCCGAAGGGGGGGCTTGCGCGCCCCCTTCGGGCATCCCCCGCTAGGGCCGGCGAGGTAGGGCGGGGTGGGCTGCGCCGCCTGGCGCTTCGCCTTCGCTTCGCTTCGGCTTCGGCCTTTGCGGCGGGGGTTGGTGAGGTTGGGAGGAAGCTTGGGGCTGGCGCCCCTCGCTTTGGGGCTGGCGCCCTCGCTTTGGGGCTGGCGCCCTCGCTTTGGGGCTGGCGCCCCTCGCTTTGGGGCTGGCGCCCTCGCTTTGGGGCTGGCGCCCCTCGCTTTGGGGCTGGCGCCCCTCGCCTTGGGGCTGGCGCCGCCTCGGAGCTTCCAAGCTCTCTCCCCGCAACGGCGGGGAGAGATGCCGAAGCCGAAGGCGAAGGCAGAGAGGGGTAGCGCAAAGAAGCGCGCCGGTAGGCGCTCTGCCGTTGCACTTCGGCGTGCCTGGAGGCACTCGCGTTTTTGGGTTTCCCCTCTCTGGGCCTGCGGCCCATCTCTCCCCGCATAGGCGGGGAGAGAGCTTCCAGTGCCGGCACCATCGTGGGCTGGCGCCCCTCACTTGGGGGCTGGCGCCCCTCGCTTGGGGCTGGCGCCCCTCGCTTGGGGCTGGCGCCGCCGGATCAGGGACACTGCGGGTTGTCGTCGCCTCGGAGGCCGAGGACCAGGGTCGTCGGATCGGCGGGGTGGTGGATGAGCTCGCTGATGCCGGGGATGGGGTGGTTGACCCAGGTGAGTTTGTCGGTGGTGGCGCCGTCGTCGTAGCGGTAGAGGTTGGTGCCGTAGCCGGAGAAGCAGGTGCCGAAGGTCCAGCGTAGCACCTTGGCGTCGGTGGGGTCTGGGATCAGGTGCGTGCCGTTGGTGAGGGTCACGTCGTTGGGTTGGAGGTGGGCGACGACCTTGGTGAAGGTCTTGCCGCCGTCGGTGGAGCGCCAGAGGTATTTGCCGTTGGTCTTGCTCGGCTGCTGCAGCGACTCGTTCAGGTCGATGGCCATGGCCCAGGCGACGTCTTCTTCGAGGGGCGAGAAGACCGCGTTCATGCCGTTGACCTTCTGTGGCGCGATGGCGCCCTGGAAGGTCGCGAGGCTCCAGGTCTTGGCGCCGTCGTGGGTGACCCAGATGCCCTTCTGCATCACGCCGTAGAGCACCCGGTCGCGGTCGAGCGCCGAGATCGCCACGCGGTAGCCGATGCCGCCGGGGTTGGGCGTGGTGCCGACCTGGGTCCAGGGGCCGCTGCCGCCTGCGTTGTTGTCCCAGAGCTGGCCGTCGGTGCCGCCGACGCGCAGCCCGTCGGCCGAGGTCGCGGCGACGCCGAGAATGTTGGCCGTGGGCCCTTTCAGCGTCGTGACCGTGGTCCCCTCGACGCGGTAGAGCTCCGAGCCGTTGTCGTAAAAGCCGTACACCCGGCCGCCCGGCGAAGGCACCATCCGGGTCGGCGTGGTCTGCGTCGTGCCGATCGCCGCCCAGGCGCAGCCGCCGTCGGTCGAGCGATAGACCGTGCCGGCGTGCTCGGCGTAGAGCAGGCCCGGCGTGCCGGCCGCGGCGAGGCCCATCGTGTAGCTCTTGCCGGGCGCGAGCGGCGTGCTCGCGATCTGCAGCGTCTTGCCGCCGTTTGGACCGAAGGCCACGCCGGGGGCGCCGGTCGGCGTCGTGCAGCTCGGCAGCTGCCAGGCGCCGCTGCCGCCGGTGTCGGTGCTGTCGGCGGCGGCGGCGTCGGCGTCGGCGTCGGCGTCCGTGGCGGCGTCGGCGGCCGAATCCGCGTCGGCCTCGGCGTCTGCGACCGCATCGGCGGCTGCGTCTGCGACCGCATCGGCGGCTGCGTCAGCGGCTGCGTCGGTGCCCGCGTCTGCTTGCGCAGAGTCGGCGCCCGCGTCTGCTTGCGCAGAGTCGGCGCTTCCGTCGGCGATGGTGCCGTCCTGCTCGGAGACGTCGCCGCCCGCGCCATCGGCGATCGCGTCGGCGGTGCCGCTGGCGTCGTTGCCGCCGGCGTTCGGGTCGTCACTGCAAGCGAGGTGGGTCAGGCCGAGGAGCACCACGCAAACGTGGCGAAAGAACACAGATCGGGAGATCATCCGCACACTCCGTCGCCCCTCAACGACCCGGGGACCTTGCCGGCTCCCGCCGACCTTGGCTAGGCGTTTGTGGGCCGAATCGCGACGACGCTCGCCTCGGCACTCTGCTGGCCGCGGAAGACGTTGCGCTCGACCCGCGCCGCGACGTCGACGACATCGCCCTTCTGCAGCTCGCCGAGCACCTCCGCCGAGGCGAAGGCGGCGAAACCGTGGCGGGCCCAGATAGGGCGCTCGCCCTGCTCGACGAAGCGCGCCTTGACCCAGGCGCCACCGCCCACCTTCCGCACTTCGGCGACCTCGACCGCGCGGAAGAGGAAGAGCGGCTTGCGGTTGCCCTTGCCGAAGGGCTCCATGCGCTCGATCACGTCGACGGTCTCGAGGGTGACTTCGGCTGGCTGCATCTCCGCGTCGAGGCGCAGCGGGCGGACGCGTTGCTCTGGCGGCAAGGTGGCCGCGACGTGATCGGCGAGCGCAGTGGCGAAGGCGTCGATATGGACCGCCGGCAGCGTCACCCCGGCGGCGAAGGCGTGGCCGCCGAAGCGCTCGAAGAGGGACGGATCGAGGGCGCGCAGGCCCTCGACCAGATCGTAGCCCGGGATGCTGCGGCCCGAGCCGCGGGCGACGCCATCCTCGACCGAGAGCACGAAGCTGGGCACGTCGAAGGCGTCCTTGACCCGGCTGGCGACGATGCCGACCACGCCGGAATGCCAATCGGTGCCGGCGACGACGACGGCGTGGGCGCGACCGGGACACGCGGCAGCGGCGGCCATCGCCGCTTCGCCGACGTCCTTCTGCAGCGATTTGCGGCGGGTATTGTCGATCTCGACCTGCACCGCCAGCGACTCGGCCAGCTCGCGGTCGGTCGTCGTCAGCAGATCGTAGGCGAAGCGGGCCTCGCTGACCCGACCGGCGGCGTTGATCCGCGGCCCGAGGACGAAGCCGACGTGGTCGGCGGCGTGGCATTTCTCCAGCACCTTGCTGTGCCGCGCCAGCGCCTGCACGCCGGGGCGACGCGAGCGGCCGAGCCGGCGCAGGCCGTGCCAGGCCAGGATGCGGTTCATCCCTCGCAGCGGCACCATATCGGCGATGGTGCCGAGCGCAGCCAGCTCGAGCAGGTCTGCGATCGGCGGCGGGCTGCCGCTGCCGAAGAAGCCGCGGTTGGCGAGGACGCGCCGGGTGGCCTGCGCCAACACCATCGCGACACCGACGGCGGAGAGCGGCTCCTCGGCGAGGCCACAGCCGGGCAGGCGCGGGTTGAGGTGGGCCGTCGCGTCGGGGAGCGTCGGGCCGAGCTGGTGGTGATCGACGACGATGAAGTCGACGCCGCGGGCGCGGACCCCGGCGACGGCGTCGACCGCCGTGCTGCCACAATCGACGCTGACGAAGAGCTGCACACCCTGGTCGCAGAGCTCGGCGAGGCGCTGCTCGTGCAGGCCGTAGCCGTCGCGGAAGCGGTCGGGCAGGAAGACCCGCGGCGGCGCGCCGAGGCTGGCGAGGAAAGAGGAGACGAGCGCAGCGGCGCTGACCCCGTCGACGTCGTAGTCGCCGTAGACGCAGACGGCTTCACGGCGCTCGACGGCGTCGGCGAGGCGGTTGGCGGCGCGCTCGGCGTCGCGCATGGCGAAGGGATCGGGCAGCGCCGTCAGCGCCGGCTCGAGGAAGGCGTGCGCCGTGGCGGGGTCGGAGATCTCGCGGTTGAGCAGCAGGCGCGCCAGCAGCGGCGGCGCGTCGAGGGCTGCAGCGAGCGCCGCAACCGCGGCCTCGTCCGGCGTATCGAGCTGCCAGGAGCCCTGCACGGGCAGCAGAGGCCCCTAGATCTGAGTCCGCGCGACCGCGGCGGCGTCGCCAGTGGCGGCGGCCTCGGCGCGACGGGCCTCGAAGATCTCGTGCAGCGTCAGGAAGAGCGGGCTGGCGATGAAGATCGAGGAGTAGGTACCGACGACCAGGCCGACGCACATGGCGAAGGCGAAGTCACGGATCAGGCCGCCACCGAGCAGGAAGATCGAGAGCACCGCCATCTGCGTCGTCGCCGAGGTGAGGACGGTACGCGAGAGCGTCTGGCTGACGGCGTTGTTGATCACCATCCGCATCGGCGCCTTCGGATACTTCTCGATGACCTCGCGGATGCGGTCGAAGACGACGATGGTGTCGTTGATCGAGTAGCCAGCGATGGTCAGCACGGCGGCGATGATCGGCATGGTGAACTTGATCTGGGCGATCGAGAAGCAGCCGATGACGATGAAGACGTCGTGCAGCAAGGCGATGACGGCGCCCGGCGCGTAACGGACGTCGAAGCGCAGCGTGATGTAGATGATGATGCCGAGGATGGCGTAGAGGATGGCGACCAGACCCTGGTTGAGCATATCGCCGGCGACCGAGGGGCTGACCGAGGTCGACTCGCGCACGGCGATGAAGCCGTCGCCGTATTTCTGCTTCATCGAGTCGGTCAGCTTGGCCTTGAACTCCTCGATGGTGACGGTGAAGCGATCGTCCGAGCGCTTCTTCAGGTCCTCGGCCATCGCGGCCTTGGCGGCGTCCTCGCGCTGCTTGATCTCGGCCTCGCCGATATTCTCGTCCTCGGTCGCGGCCATCTGCAGGGTGCGGTAGTTGTTGACCTCGATCTGCCGCTGCACGTCGGAGTTCACGGTGATCTTGGGGAAGCCGGCGGCGCCGAAGACGCCGGTCAGCTTCTCGTAGGTCTCGTTGACGTTGGCCGCCGCGGCGAGGTTGACGAAGAAGCGATCCTCGCCCTCTTTCGCCACGTCGATGGCGGCACCGGGGAAGGCCTCGCCGAGCTTGGCGATGATGCCCTGCTTCTGCTCGTCGGTGACCAACGAGGTGATCTCGGTGAGGAGCAAGAAGTCCTTGCTGTCCGTCGTGGCGCCCGAGCCGACCGAGAAGTCCTGCACCTCGATCTGGCCGACGTCGCTGCCGCCCGAGGCGGTCTTGAGGAACTCGCCGAGCATCTCGCGCAGCGCCTCGCGCTCGACCGGAGCGTCGGACTTGAAGCCGACGACGATCTTGGTGCCACCCTTGAAGTCGATGCCCTTGTTGAAGCCGAGGATGGTCAACGAGAGGACCGAGAGCAGGACCATCGCCGCCGACACCGCGAAGAAGACGCGACGACGACCGAGGAAGTCCCACACCACACCCGGCTTGAAGATCTCACGGAACTGCATGTTCATTCTCCTGCGTGCGTCTGGCCGACGGGCGCTCGTCTAGAGCGACAGCTCCGCGCCGATCTTCCCGCTGTCGAGCAGGTAGTTGTAGATCAGCCGGGTGACGAAGATGCTCGTGAACATCGAGCAGCCGATGCCGATCAGCATGGTCACCGCGAAGCCGTAGATCGGGCCAGTGGCGTATTGCATCAGCACGAAGCCGGCGATCGCCGTGGTGATCTGGGCGTCGAAGATGGTCCAGAAGGCCTTGCCGTAGCCCAGGTCGAGCGCGTTGCGCACCGAGCGGCCGTTGCGCAGCTCTTCCCGCACGCGCTCAAAGATCAGCACGTTGGCGTCGAGCGCCATGCCGACCGTGAGCACGATGCCGGCCATGCCGGGCAGCGTCAGCGCGGCGTTGAAGGCCACCAGGCACGCCGTCACCAAGATCAGGTTGCAGAACAACGCGATATTCGCGATGACGCCGCCCTGCCGGTAGTACCAGAGCATGAAGAGCGCGGCGAGGATGAAGCCGAGCACGATGCTGATCATGCCCGAGCGCACCGCGTCGCGACCCAGGCTCGGGCCGACCTCGACGTCGTGGACCTTGATGACCGGAGCCTTGTAGGCGCCGTTGTTCAGCACGGTGACCAGGGCACGGGCCTCTTCCATCTGCTGCGCGACCGAGCGGGCGCCGCCGAGGGTGATCTGGGCGCGGCCGCCACCGATGCGCTCGTTGATCCGCGGCGCCGAGGAGACGTCGCCGTCGAGCATGATGGCCATCAGGTTGCCGACGTTCTTCTCGGTCAGGTCGCCGAAGATGCGGGCGCCGCGGCTGTCGAACTCGAGGTTGACGACGGGCTCGCCCTTCTCGCCGTAGCCGACCGCGGCGCGGGTGAGGTTGTCACCGGTCAGCGGGGCGACGGCCTGCAGGTCGTAGGTACGCCAGTAGGTGTCGCGAACTTCACCGCTGGTCGGATCCTTCTCCTCGACGAGCTCGTAGCCGAGCATCACGTTGTCCGGCACCGAGACGGTCTTGATGAAGGCGAGCAGCTCGCTCTTCTTCTCGCTGCGGAGGAAGGCGCCACGGCCGTCCTGGCTCCACTGCAGGGTCTTGGCCTTCTCGGCGTTGGCGGCCTTGAAGCTCTCCACCGCCGACTGCTGGTTGTCGAAGACCTTGGCCTCCGGCACGACCATGCGGAAGGTGAGCTGCGCGGCCTGGCCGATCTTCTCGCGGACGACGGCCATCTGGCGCTCGGAGAGGCCGGGAAGCTGGACGTCGATGTCGGCGTCGCCGCTCTTGCGGACGTCCGGCTCGACCAGACCGAAGGCGTCGACGCGCTTGCGGACGACCTGCAGCGTCTGCGCGACGATCTCGTTCTTCAGCTCGGTGATCGCCTTGTCCGGAAGGAAGAGGTTGGCCTTGCCGTCGCTGTTTCGGAGCTCGAAGCGCTGGTCGATGGTTTCGACCATGTCCTTGTCGAGCAGGCCGGCCTCGTCGGCCTGGGCGAAGGCCACGTCGATGCTGCCGACGCCGGTCTTGGTGATGGTGAAGCGCTTGCCGATCTCGTCGCGCTCGGCGTTGGTCAGCGTCGCGCCGTCCTTGCCAGCCTTCTTCGCCGCCGCGTCGACCAAGCGCTCGCGCAGGGCGTCGCGGAGCTTGTTGGTGTTGTCGGCGATCGCGCGCTTGTAGTCGACCGTGTACTTCAGCTCGAGGCCGCCCTTCAGGTCCAGGCCGAGGTTGAGCTGGTTGCTGAAGATCGACGTGTAGAACGACGGCATCTCCACCAGGCTCGGCAGGATCTGCAGCACCGCCAGGACCATCAACAGCGAGGTCCCGAGGACCTTCCAGTTGCGCTTGCTGTCCATCTCGAAATCACCTCGGACGACGGCCCTAGCGGGCGGTCGCGTTCTCGACCGCCTCGGCGGCCCGGCCCTCGAGGCCGGCGACTTGGCTGCGGAGCACCTTGATCACGGTCTTCGGCGCCACCTCGAGATCGACGGTCTTCTCGTCGATCGCGGCGATTCGTCCGAAAATCCCGCTCGCGGTCACCACCCGGGTCCCCACCTTGAGGGTGGAGATGAAGGCGGTGTGCTCCTTCTGCCGCTTGGACTGCGGCCGCAGCACGAGGAACCAGAAGACGAGGAAGATACCGCCGAAGATCAGGAGCTGCTCGAAGAGCACGCCCATCCCGGGGGCCTTCTTGCCGCCCTCGGCCGCCACCGCAGCAGCCGCGCCCGGCGCCGCAGGATCAGCCTGCGCGACGACACGCAGCAGCGCGCCCCCGAGCCCGGTCATCCCCCCGATCGCTTCGAACATCCCGACTCCTGCGTGATCTGGCACCACTCGCGGACCCGAGGGTCCGGAGCGGGCGGCGCTTGTAGCAGAGGGGATGGGCCCGGTCAACGATCCGATACGCTTGCACGTTCGTCGCCTTCGACCGCCTCGGAGGCATCTCCCGCGCCGCCGAATGGCTCGGGCTCCTGCGCCTCGCGCAGCGCGCGATCGGGCTCCCGCGCCACCGGGAAGCTGACGACGAAGCGGGCCCCGCCGAGCGGGCCGCGCTCGACCGTCAACGTGGCACCGTCCGCAGCCAACAACCGCCGCGAAATCGCCAGGCCCAGGCCCGTGCCTTCCTGCTCGCTCTTGCTGGTGAAGAAGGGCTCGAAGATGCGGTCGTGCAGGTGCTCGGGCACGCCGGGGCCGTCGTCGTCGACCGTGATCAGCGCCTTCATGCCGGAGAAGCGCACGCCGACCTCGACCCGACCGCTGCGCCGCGTCGCGTCCGCTGCGTTGACGATCAGGTTCAGCAAGACCTGCTCGAGGTGGCGACGGACGGCGTCGACCACCGGCGAAGGGCCGATCTCTTGCCGCTGCAGGGCAGAGACGGCGCGCACTTTCGGGTGCAGCCGGGCGAGCTGCAGCGCGCCGTCGACCAGATCGCGCAGGTCGATCGGCTCGCGCCGGGCGTCCGCCGGGCGGCCGAAGGTCGAGAGCTCGCGCAGGATGGCGTCGACCCGGGTCAGCGCCTCGTCGATCGCCTCGATCATCTCGGCCGGCGGCGCACCGGCCCGCGAGGCGTCGACCGCCGCGATCGCGATCGACATCGGCCCGCCGATCTCGTGCGCCGCGCCGAGCGCCAGCCGCCCGGTCAAGCCGAAGCGCTGCGCCGCCACCAGCTGCGCCTCGGCGCGGTCGAGCGCGACCCGCACCGCGTCGAGGTGGCTCTCCCGCTCGTGCGCCGCCCGGCGGGTCGCCGCCTGCAGCTCCGCCACCCGCCGGGCCAGCAGCGCCAGCTCGTCGGCCTCCGCCTCGTTCGCCGCTCCAGGCCCCAATTCTCGGGCGATCCGCTCGATCGGCCCGAGCCACTGCCGCCGCGCCAGCAACAGCCCGACGCCGATCGCCACCGCCGCAACGGCCCCACCGCCGAGCCAGAGCAGGCGCTCGCTCGCCTGCAGCCCGACCGCGATCGCGTCGGCGTCACCGGATTCGAGCGCGGCCGCGACCGAGTCGTGCAGCAGCCCACCGGCGAGCCAGAGCAGCAGCGCCGTCGGCGCCGTGACCACCAGGGTCAGCAGCAGCAGCACCCGGCCGCGCAGCCGCACCCTAGCCTCCGAGCAGGCCGGCGAGCGCCGGGGCCAGCCGCCGTCCCACCAGCAGCCACTCGATGCCCGCCAAGGCCAAGAACGGGCCGAAGGGCAGCGCGACGTGGCGCATACTCGCCAGGCCCCGCTCTTCCGCCAGCTTCTCGCCCAGGAGCGCCTGGCCCGCCGCGAAGAGCAGGCCCTGCAGGCTGGCCGCGAGCAACAAAGGAGGCAGCGCAGCGGGGCCGAGCCAGGCGCCCAGGCCGGCGAGGAGCTTGACGTCGCCGGTGCCCAAGCCCTCGCGTCCGGTCATGGCGCTGTAGCCCCATTGCACTGCCAACGTGCCGAAGCCGCCGGCCGCCGCGCCGATCGCCGCCTGCTGCCAGCTGAGGTCGCGCGCCTCGCCGAGCAGCACCGCCAACCCGACCCCGAGGATCGGCATCGGCAGGCTCAAGCTGTCCGGAATCAAGAACGTGTCGGCGTCGATCATCGCGATGGCGACCAACGCGAAGACGAAGGCTTGCTCGGCGACGATGCCGCCGGCGGCCAACCCCGGCTCCACTTCGCCCGCGGCCCAGGCCGAGACCCACGGCAGCGCCACGGCGAGGCCGAGCGCGGCGACGGTCGCCTCGACCGCTGGGTAGCGCATCGAGACCGGCGCCTTGCAGGTCCAGCAGCGGCCGCCGATGAAGGCCCAGCCGAGCACCGGGACGTTCTGCCACCAGGCGATCGGCGTCTCGCAATGCGGGCAGCGCGAGGCCGGCGAGACGACGGAGAGCCCAGCCGGCACCCGGTAGATCACGACGTTGAGGAACGAGCCCCAGGACGCGGACCAGAGCAGGATGGCGACGTAGACGGCGAGGAGGACCGGATCCATGAGGCTCCCGAGGTTCGGGGCCTAGGAGTCTCGACCGCGCGCCCCGTGCTGGCAAGTGCGCTCAGGCTTGGGCCCGCAGCAGCGCGAGGCAGCGGTCGAAGGCGCGGCTGATCCGGGTGTGCTCACGGATCATCGCCAGCTTCGGCCACACCGCGCGCTGCCCCTCGAGGATGAAGAAGCGCAGGTCGTCCAGCGTCGGGTTGCTGACGATCTTGCGGTACATCCAGGGGTTGAAGCGCGGCACGATCTCGATATCGCCGGCATAATCCTGGCTCGCCACGTTGTGCAGCTGGGTCGAGACGCGGCCGACCACGCCGCTGCCGCTGAGCCGCCGCACGAAGTCCGCCGCCGTCGCGCCCTGGTTGCGCGCGACCGTGCTGGCGAGACCGGTCAGGGCGGGTCGGGCGCCGCGGTCGCCGGCGCGCAGGTGCGCCACCGGCAGCACGTGCGGGTTGGTCTGGCTGACGATGAAGTGGTTGATATTGTGCAGCCGCGCCAGCCGCATCTTCGGCAGGTCGCCGTGGATCGAGCCGTCGATCCAGGTCTCGGTGGCGATATAGGGCTCGACCCCGCCGTCGTCGGCGCGCATCTCCAACACCACCGGCGGGAACAGGCCCGGCAGCGCGCTCGAAGCCAGCGCCGCGCTGGCGATCAGCACGTCCGGTGAGGCGAGGCGGCTGAGCAGGCGCGGCTTCTGCCGGACCCGCGTCGGCGAGACCGAGATGCAGAGCGTGCGGCCGCTGTGGACGAAGGCCTCCTGGAAGCTCGCCGGGCCGATATTGTGCTCGAGCACCTCGCGCAGCTGCTCGCCCTGCATCCAGGCGCCGGTGCTGGCGAAGCGCCGCAGCCCGGCGGGGTGCAGGCCGTCGAGGCGGATCTGCGCCGGGTTGGCGAAGAGGTCGTGCAACTCGTCGTCGCGGCGGGCGCAGACGCCGGCGGCGATCATTGCCCCGGCGCTCGAACCGCAGATGACGTCCGGCAGCGCGTCGTGCTCGAGCAGGCCCTTGACCACGCCGAAGTGGTAGAAGCCGAAGGTCGCGCCGCCCGAGAGCATCAGCGCCGAGCGGCCGAAGACCCGCTCGGCCTGCTCGAAGCGCCGCAGCTGCTCGCCCGGCTCGAAGGCGTCGCTCTGCGCGAGCCAGAGCAGCGACGCCTCGCACTCGTCGAGGTAGGCGCTGACCAGGTGCTTGGTGCCGACCAGGGCCGTCTCGTAGAGCTCGGGCGATTGGATGTCTGCGAGGTTGCGATAGAGGCTGTGGGTCAGCAGCCGCGCCAGCTCCTGCGCCCTGCCCCGCTCGCGCTGCTGCCGCATGGCGTCGCGCTGCTGCCGCAGCAAGTCGGCGTGGTAGGCACCCGAGTCGTCGTCGGCACGCCACGCCTCGGCGCCGGTGAGGTGGTCGACGGCATGGGCGGCGTCGAGCCACTCGGCGTAGGTCTGCGCGCTCTGCAGGCGGGCGCGGGCGGAGCGGAGCGAGGTGCGTTCGGTCACGGCGGCGGGGTCCCTGCGCGCCGGATCACGCCCGCGCGGAAGCGGCGCCTGCATAGCCGAAGTCGTCGCGTGCGTCGACCGGCGAGGAGAGGAGCCGCGCGGAATTGGTTCCAGCGCGGAATTGGTTCCAGGTGCTTATACTTTACACTTTCCGGAAAGTGTAAAGTATAAGCACCTGGAACCGTGTGGTGTGGCGGGAACCGTGTGGCGCACTGGATCGAGAGCGCCTGCGACGACGGCAATCCTTGCACGATGGACGTCTGTGAGGTCGGCAAGGGTTGCACGAGCAAGCCGGACGACGGCGCGGCTTGCACGACGTCGAGCGCGCTCTGCCCGACGGGAACATGCGCTGCGGGCGCTTGCACTGCCAAGCCGGGCATCGTGTGCAAGACCCAGGTGACACAAGAGCTCTGCGGTTCGATCGAGGTCACGGGAGTCTGCACGGCGGCGGCGAAATGCACGGATTTCCAGGTTGCCGGTGGGTTCACTTGCGCCGGCTGCAAGACGCTCTGCGTCAAGTGTCTCGGCATCTCGGTGTGTCTCGACGCGATGATGCCGTAGCCGAGGGAATTGGTTCCAGGTGCTTATACTTTACACTTTACGAAAAGTATAAAGTATAAGCACCTGGAACCGTGAGGAACCGTGAGACCAGCGCGCCCCGCTTCCAGAGTTTGACACCAGACGCACGAACTCGCCAGCATCAGCGAGAAGAGCGCCATTCCGCGACGTCCCGCGACCGGCGAAGGGGACCTCATGACCATCACCCGGTGCCGCGCCGCCTCGCGCAAGGCCCGATGGACCTTCGCCCTGGCCATCGCGCTGGCGTCCGCGAGCTGCGGCCCGGAAGCCGACAAGCCCGGTCCGACCGACGGCGCGGGCGCAGTCGGCGACGTCGCCGGTGCGAACGACGGCGTGGTGGGCGCGGACGGCAATCCGGGTGACGCGGCCGCCGGCCTCGACGCCACACCCGCCAATTGCCCGGGCGCCATCGGCTGCGCCTGCGAAACACCCGCCGATTGCGACGTGCCGCTCTGCCTCGACACCCACGACGGCCGGCGCTGCAGCGCGTATTGCGGCTTCAGCGGATGTCCCGACGGCTGGGTCTGCAAGGGCAGCAACGGTGGCGCCGACACGACGTTGTTCTGCATCCGCCCCGAAGGCCTGCTCTGCCACCCGTGCAACAAGGACGGCGACTGCCAGGGAGGCGGCCACGGCACGGCCCGCTGTGTCGACTACGGCGACGCCGGCGCGTTCTGCGGCGTGGCGTGCAAGGTCGACGATGACTGCCCGCAAGGCCGGGTTTGTCGCGAGGTCGCTTCGATCGAAGGAGGCGTGCCGGGACCACAATGCGTCGTGCCGGCCGCGGCGGGCAGCAACGGGCTGGGCCAGTGCGATTGCTCGCCGGCGGCCACGACGGCGCTGCTGACCACCACTTGCTGGGAGCCCGACACCGAGGCGCTGAGCCCCCGGCGGTGCAAAGGCAGCCGCGCGTGCACCGCGGAGGGGCCGGGGCCTTGCACCTTGCTGCAAGGTGCGGCGGCGCTCTGCGTCGACGAACAATGCCTCGACCCGCAGACCAAAGCCCCGCTCGCCGCAGGCGCTGCGTGCAGCGACCTCCGGCCCTGCACCGAGGGCGACGCCTGCGACGGCAAAGGCGCGTGCATCAGCGGCACGCAGACCTGTACGTGCGAGCCAGGGATCCTCGCGTGTCCGTCGCCGAGCCCGGCCGACGCCGCCAACCTGTGCAAGGGCGCTCCCTATTGCGCCGCATATCCGACGAGCGACGGCCTGCTCTACAGCTGCGAGCCGAACCCGGCGCTGACCAAGGTCTGCGACGACAGCGCCGACGGCGCCTGCAGCAAGAACGCCTGCCTCTCCACCACCGGTGCCTGCCAGAAGACCCCGATCGAGCGAACCGTGGAGATCTGCGATCTGCCCGCAAAGCCGGGCCAAGCGCAGAAGGGCTGCCGCCGCGAAGTCGTCGCCGCAGACCTGCCCAACGCCGCGACGACGCCTTGCGACGACGGCCTCGCCTGCAGCAAGGGCGACGGCTGCAGCGAGGGCAGCTGCAAGGCCGACACCAGCGCCTGCAAGTGCACCGCCGACGCCGACTGCATCGACGACGGCGACCAATGCAACGGCCTACCCTATTGCGACAAGAGCACGGCGAGCTGGAGCTGCAAGGTCAACCCGGGGACGGTCGTCGTGTGCAATACCAGCGGCGACGGTGACTGCGTCATCACGACTTGTGAGCCGTCGAGCGGCGCCTGCAAGAAGGGGCCGCAGCCGCTGGGCACGCTCTGCGACGACGGCGTCAAATGCACCGAAGGCGACATCTGCGACGGCAGCGGCGCCTGCTCGCCCGGCGCCTGGACCTGCTGCAAGGAGGACGCCGACTGCGCCGGCGAAGAAGACGGCGACGCCTGCAACGGCACGCTCTACTGCGACAAGGCCAAAGGTGCCTGCCTACTCAACCCGACGACGGTGGTGAGCTGCCCGACGCTCGACGACACCGCATGCCGGCAGAACCTCTGCCAAGCCAAGACCGGCAAATGCGCGCTGCTGCCGGTCGCCGAGGGCAAGGCCTGCGACGACGGCTCGAAATGCACCGTCGGTGAGACCTGCGGCAACGGCAACTGCAGCGGCGGCACCGACGTCTGCGCCTGCAGCAAGGACGCCGACTGCGCTGGCCAGGAAGACGGCGACCCCTGCACCGGCACCCTCTACTGCGATCCGGTCGCCGGCAAGGACGGCAAGGGCGCCTGCAAGGTCAACCCGAAGTCCCTGGTACACTGCCCGACCGTCAACGACACCGCCTGCCTGCGCAACCTCTGCGACAGCAAGACCGGCAAATGCGCGATGACCCCGCTGAAAGTGCAGACCGCCTGCGACGCGGACGGCACCACCTGCACCGCCGGCGATATCTGCGACGGCAGCGGCTCGTGCATCGCCGGTACGCCCGTCTGCCCCTGCCAGACCGACGCCGACTGCGCCGACAAAGAAGACGGCGACCTCTGCAACGGCGTGCTCTACTGCGACAAATCCTTCGGCGAAGCCGCAGCGGCCTGCACGGTGAGCCCCCCGACCGTGGTGAGTTGCCCCAGCGTCAACGACACCGATTGCCTGCGCAACACCTGCGACGGCAAGACGGGGACCTGCAGCATGCAGCCCGCACAGGTCGGCGAGGCTTGCGAAGACGGTGAGTTCTGCACCGGAGGCGACGTCTGCGACGGCAAGGGCAGCTGCCAAGCCGGCAAGGGCGTCTGCGGCTGCAAGACGGCCGAAGATTGCAAGCCCTTCGACGACGCGAGCGTCTGCAACGGCGCCTACCTCTGCCTCTCCAACTCCTGCCAGTTCGACGGCAAGGCGCTGGACTGCAACGACAACAACGCCTGCACCACCGATAGCTGCGACAAGGCCAAAGGTTGCGTGAACACGCCGAACAGCGAGCCCTGTGACGCCGACGGCGACGCCTGCACGCAGAGCGACGCCTGCAAGAACGGCTCCTGCACCGCCGGCAAGGCCAAGAACTGCGACGACGCCAACCCGTGCACGACCGACAGCTGCAACGGCGCGACGGGCAAATGCGTGCACACGGCCCTGGCCGACGCGTCGATCTGCGGCCTGGGTAGCCACGGCCGCTGTGAGGCGGGCACCTGCTACCTGGTCGGCAAGCGCGTCGCGGCAGGCCTCGTCGGCGGCTGCGCGGTGCTCAACGACGGCGCGGTGGCGTGCTGGGGCCAGCAGAAGCTGCTCGGCAAGGGCAGCTCCGTGGCGAGCAGTCGGCCGATACTCGTTCCGGGCATCAGCGATGCCGTCGATGTCGGGGTCGACTCGTATCGGGCCTACGCGCGGCGCAGCGACGGCACGATCTGGACCTGGGGCAGCAACAGCGGGCTGTCTGGCACCGGCAGCTCGGCGTCGGTGCTCGCCACGCCGACGCAGGTCAAGGGCCTCTCCGGCCAAGACGAGGTCAGCGTCGGGATCGGGTATGCCTGCGCGCGCAAGGGAGCGGTGATCAACTGCTGGGGCCACAACCTCGATGGGCAGGTCGGCATCTCTGCCGCGACGAAGACCGTATCCGTGCCCACCAGCGCGGGCTACAGCGGCGACGAGGTCGCGACCGGCGAGTCGACCACCTGCGCGATCTCGGCCGCCAGCGCCTCGCAGCGGGCGGTGCACTGTTGGGGCAGCAATGTCGACGGCCTCCTCGGCGGTCAGGGCGGCTTCACCCACGTCAAGAAACACGTCGGCAATATCCCCGGCCAAGCGCCCACCCTGACCCGACTCGGCCAGCAGCAAGGCTGCATCCACGCCAGCGGTGCCAGTGAGGCCGCGGTGCTCTGGTGTTGGGGGCGCAATGTGACGAATATCTTCGGCAACGGCGGCACCAGCGGCACCATCTACGGCCTGACCAAATTCACCCTGCCCGCTGCGATTTCGACCTTCGACATCGACTCGGGGAACGGCTGCAGCGTCGACGCCGTGGGCGGCCAGCTGCGCTGCTGGGGCGGCAACAACTCCGGTCAGCTCGGCAACGGCGGCACATCGTCGAGTCTCAGCAAGCCGACCGCGGTCAACGGGGTGACAGGCGTGACCCAAATCAGCATCGCGTCGTTCATCGGCACCAAGGTCTGCGCGCGCAGCGGCGACGGCGCGATCCGCTGCTGGGGCGACAACCTCTTCGGGTCGCTCGGCCGCGGCGGGTCGATCACTTCCGTCTCCAAGTTCCCCACCCCGGGCCGCGTGCTGGCGCCGCTCTGACCTGCGCTGCAGCGACGCTCGAGCGGTGGTGGGCGCTGCGACGGAAACCCGCCCGCCAGCCCTACCCGTGCAGCACCCGCCGGCCAAACCCCGCCGCAGCCAACACCGAAGCCAACGCCATCACCAACCCACAGCCGATGACGTTGTACCAGAGAAAGCCGATCGTAGAAGAATTGGTTCCAGGTGCTTATACTTTACACTTTCTGGAAAGTACGAAGTACAGGCACCTGGAACCGCGAGGCTGGATAAAGCATGAGAGATGGAACCGCGAGCGTTCGGGAGAGCTTGAGCACCGGGTACCAGCAGGGGATAGGATTGCTTGCTGGACCAAGCCGCCGTATGCAAAATTCCGCGCACAGCGGGGTACCCGTCGAAGTGAGCCGCTGTTTGGCGACCAGCGGAAGGAGTCGAGTGATGGCAGAAGTTGCAGTGGCTAGCAGACGAACTTGGGCAATTTGCCTGTTCTACGTCCTTTGGATGGCGGAGTTCTTGTCCGCTGGCATGCTTGTGGCAGTCGTTGCCGCATGTACTCCAATGCCGATCGAGGGCACCGACTCGGGCAACAAACCTGTCGACGAGGTCGTTGGAGACAGTCATGTTGAGCCAGCAGATACTTCGATTCGGTCCTTGTTGGATACTAGCCTTGGTGATGCTGAACCGGGAAGAGTAGAGCTAGTACTCAAGATCCCAAGTCCCTTCCGGGTTCGGCACCATCCCCGAGCCGATCCTCGAGGACCCAGCCGAACTGCCCGAGGAGCAGCTCGACGACGCTGTGTAGTCTGTCGCGAAACGGCGTGGGCTGCCATCGACCGCGGTGGTCGGCGACGTCGAGCGTCCACAGATGCACGGTCTGGCGCCGCAACCGGGCGTGGCGGATCGGGTCGTCGTCGGGTCCCGACTCGATGACCAGGGTCTCGCCGTGCGGTCGTACGCGCAGGTGCGCCAACTCTGGAAAAGGCCGGAGCTTCGAGAGTACGTCCTCGGTCAAGAACTTCACGGGCATGCCGGCCATCGCTGCACCTGTTGCTGCCTCAGGCAGCGAGTCGGCCAGCAGTGTGCCGCGCGCTGTAGCGCCAGGTCCAGCGGTACGGTCGGGCCTCTTGGCTGTTGTGGTGCTCGATGAACGCTTCGATACGAGCCTTGGCCGCGGCCACCGACGCAAGATCGGCGTGGGTCAAGATCCGCCGCTGCAGCTTGGAGAACCAGATCTCGACCTGGTTGAGCCACGAGGCATGGATCGGCGTGTAGACGAAGTGAAACCGGTTTCCGTGCCTGCGGTTGAACTCGGTCCAACGCTGCGAGGGGCCGTCGTAGTGCGTGTTGAGGTTGTCCCAGACGATCCAGACTTCGCCACTTGGATGACGTCGGGCAAGTTCTTCCATGAAGTCGACCGTCTGCTCGGCAGTACGATGGTCGACGACGCGGCCGTGGACCTTGCCAGTCCGCACGTCGAACGCGGCGAGCAGGCAGCAGGTTCCACGTCGGATGTACTCGTACTCCTTGTGGACCGTGCCGTCTGCGCCGAGCTTGCTGGGATGCTTGCGACCCAGGACCTGCACGGGCTTCTCGTCGACGCACAGCACCGTCGCGCTTGGCGGCGGTTGCAGGTACAGCTCGCAGATGCGCTCGGCCTTGGCGGCGAAGTTGGGGTCCTTGCTGGTCAACCAGTAGCGAACCCGGTGCGGCCGCAAGTTCTCGTAGCGCAAGATGCGGCCGATCTCGCTGACCGACAGCAACACGCCAGTAGCCACCGCGAGCGCGGCTCGCAACGACAGGCGCGTCCACACGTCGCGGAACGCCGCCTTGCCTTTGACCTTGCCGTCTTCGCCGATTTCGTCGGGGCGCTCACACGCCAACGCGACGAGCTCGCAGCGTACCGACAGCGCCACTGTCGACGGCCGGCCCGAGCGGGCGCGGTCCTCGAGGGCATCGACGTCCGGGGTGGTGCGCCAGCGCGCCTTCCACGTCCGCACAGTTCGCGACGTGCAGCTCAATCGCCGCGCAATGGACTCGGCGTCCTCGCCATCCGCAGCGGCGAGAACGATGCGCGCGCGCTGCACGAGTCGGTGAGGCGACGCGGTACTGGCAGCCAGGGCCTGCAGCGAGCAGCGAAGTTCGTCGGTCATCGGGAGGGGGCGTGAGTGCGGGCCGGGTATCGTCATGCGTGCAGGATCGCAGGCCTGCAAGGTCTCGTCGATCCCGGAAGGAACTTGCGGCCTGCGGTACTAGCCTGCGGCGGTAAGGTTGTGGTCGATCCATGTGCAAATTCAAACAAGTGCAAGTTCGAGGGAGAATGCGAAAGCACTGCCCTAGGATGTCAGGTGGGACTCTCTGGGGCTTGTAGTGAGACACTCGCATGTGAAGTTGGGGGGAGATGCGAACTGTCTGAAGGCTACTGTTGGCGGCCGGGAACGACCGACGAGGAGTGTGCAGCGTCCGATGCATGCGCTGTGTTTGGCCACTGTGCTTCCGAGAGCGGGTTCTGCGTAGCGCGTGATGATATACATTGCGAGAAATCGTTGTTTTGCAAAACCATGGGGTCTTGCATTCAAAAGGGCAACCGCTGCATTGTGGATTGTAAGGATCTACCAGTGTGTGCTACGAGTGGGGGGTGTGAATCTTTCGAGGGAATTGGTTCCAGGTGCTTATCCTTTACACTTTTCGGAGAGTATAAAGGATAAGCACCTGGAACCGTGAGGATTCGCAAGACCCCGGAAAACACGAGAACGCAACACAGGCGGGACTCGAGTCAGCTACAGCTAGAGCGGCAGCAACAGCAACAGCGGCAGCAACAGCAACAGCAACCAGCCATAGGTCAAGGGTGGAAGCCAGGATGCCAGGATGCAGGAGCGCCCACAGCATTCGGGTACCCGTGCCGCTACGATGAAGCTTGCCATGGCTGTCCGGAAGGCACGACGGTGGCGCTCGAGCGGTCAACCCACCTCAGCCCAACCGCCAGCAACCCTCCGCAGCAATGGCCGCGTACATCGCGTCGGGCGCGAGGTCCAGCTCGCCCGGCCACGTCACGAAGCCATCGACCACACACGCCTGCGCAAACGCGCTGGGATCTCGAAGTTTCTCGAATACCCCCGTCATATGGCTCGGCGACATGACGACATCACCAGCCGTGCCGTCCGCGAAGCGAACATGGAGCAAACCTTGTTCGACGACCTGGACTTCGACAACGTGTGGCGTCACGGCGACCTCAGCGCAAGGGTTCGATGGGCAGCGGTGCCTCATGACGTTGGCAAAGGTCCCAGTCTTGCAACAGTTCAGCCTGATGGAGCTCCGCCCAGTCGAGGACGAGCTCTCGAGCTCGGCGCGGAATATCACCCCTCCAAGATCTCGAGCCGGCGAATGTCGACAATCGCTTGGGAATCACCGTACTGGGCATGAAAGTGCGGAGGCGCATGATCCGCATAGAACATGCGGATCAGGATTCCATAGAATCGGCTGATTGTCGGCACCTTGGGCGCTCCTTTGACCTGCTCGAGATCGGGGAGATCCTTGTGCACCTCCCGTGAAGCGCAACGTAATCCTTTCACCAAGTTGGCCGCAAGTCCTGCTGCATCAACGTTTGGGGGTGTTGATCGCCTGCCGTCGCAACCCCGGCTGCACCAACGCTCCGAGCTGCAGCACGTGGGTCAACGTCGTAGGGTCGTGGATCGAACCCTGGTCGGGTCGCCAACCCAGCACCTGCTCGCGCGGCAGGCCCAAGATCGTCCCGTCGGCGGTGTCGCTGCCTGCCGACACCGGCTCGACCTCGATCGCGAAGACGCCGTTGTCGAACGGGACACCGGGCGCCGCACGCACCGGGACCAAGCGCTCGCGCAGCCCGCGCCGGTCGTGGTCCATAGCGCGGTGGATGCAATACGGGTTGTTGCCCGGCCGCCCCAGCAGCACGTGGCTGGTCCAGCTGCAACCGGCGAGGCAGGTCTCAGCGTAATAACATCCCTGACAGAAGCCCCACAGGTCCGCGGGCGTGCGGCGCTGCAGACGCTGCATCGGCGCCTGCGTCAGCGCATCGGCCAAGCTGCGCTCGCGGACCGAGCCGCCGCCATAGTCGTCGCGATTCAACGATGGGCAGCTCTTGACCGTGCCGTCGGCCTCGAGCGCGATGGTCCGCCGACCTGCGCTGCAGCCGTTCCAGTGCGCACCGCGGCGACCTCCGAGCCGCAGCTTCGACTCGTAGGGGCCGAAGTAGCCGACGTTGTTCCCCGCGGCGAGGAGAATATCCGCCGGCGCCAGCAGGGTCTCGTCGATCCAGACCAGCAACGGAAAGAGTGTCCGCAGCTCGAAGGGTTGCAGCAGCACGGCGGGCCGGTCGGCGGCGTTTCCCATCGGCACGGTGAGTTGAATCTGCCAGGCGCGCGAACCGACCGAGGCCAGCGCCCGTGCCATCGCCGGCAACTCCGGCAACGACAGGCGGTTGATCTGGCTGTTGTTGGTCAACACCAGCGACGACGCCGCGACGCGCGCACACGCCGCCATCGCTGCGTCGTACGAACCGCGCGAGCCACGTTGGGCGTCGTGGGTGGCGCCGATTCCATCGAGCGAGATCGAGACGCTGCGCATCCCGGCGTCGACCGCCTGCTGCACGCGCTCGTCGGTGAGGTTGCGCGCGCCGGTGGTCATATTGCAGACCATCCCGCTCCGCACGATGGCCGCTGCGATCTGCTGCCAATCGTCGCGAAGATAGGCCTCGCCGCCGATCAACGTGACTTCGCGCACACCGGCCTCGGCCAGCTGCCGCACGACGTCGAGGCATTCGTCGGTGCGCAATTCGTCGGCGCGTGCGCGACCTGCGCGGCTGCCGCAATGCTGGCACCCCAGGTCGCAGCGCAGGGTCAGCTCCCAGACGCAGTAGGCTGGACCTTCGCTATTGCGCGACGTCGGCCCCAGGGCGCGGGCTGGCAGCTTGTCACGGGCGGTCTGCCGCGTCGTCGACGTCGCGTTGGGCTCAGTCACCTGCGGTCGAGCCCGAATCCGCGTCCTGCGTCGCGGGGACGGCGTCCGCTGCTCCGACGCCGACATCGATCGCCGGGGCGCCATAGACGGGTTCGTCGTAGGTCTCGCAGCCGGCCGCGAGCGCCGCGCCGGTCAGGAGGGCGGCGCCGACGACGCGGCAGATCCCTGGGTACGCGCAGGTCGCTGCGCCACCGGCGAGGTGCACGTGGCTGACGTCACCACAGGCCGGACACGTCATGGTGCCTGCAGCGGCGTCGAGGAAGCCGTGGACGCCACACGAGGGGCAGGCGAGAAGCTTGCGTGGTGGGATTGGCATGCATCCTCCGGAGCGTGTGGAGTCGCGGCAGCGGCCACGACATCGAGATCGGCCCGATGGAATCCATGCCGCTGCGCTCCACTGCGAAGAGCATGCCCTGCTGGAACATGCAGCGAAAGGCCTTTCGCACCGGGAACCTGCGATACGCCGCGATCACGCGGTGCGGCGCCCGAACCCCGCCGCAGCCAACACCGAAGCCAACGCCATCACCAACCCACAGCCGATGACGTTGTACCAGAGAAAGCCGATCGAGCTGCCGAAGAACAGCGCCACGACCACCGCCTGCGAGACCACCGCCGCGGCGAAGACGGCGTTCGCCCCGACGCGGCGCAGGAAGAACCCGGCGAGGAAGACGCCGAGCGTGGTGCCGTAGAAGATCGAGCCGAGGATGTTCACCGCCTGGATCAGGTTGTCGAGCAGCGACGCGAAGCTGGCGAAGGCGAGCGCGACCAGCCCCCAGAACACGGTGAAGCCCTTGCTCGCGAGCAGCAGCGTGCGGTCGTCGACCTCGGGCCGCAGCAGGCGCCGCCAGAGGTCGACGGTGGTGGTCTGGCCGAGCGCCGTCAGCTCGCTCGCGGTCGAGCTCATCGCGGCGAACAAGATCACCGCGACCAGCAGCCCGACCAGCCCCTCGGGCAGCCAGCGGGTGACGAAGCGGATGAAGACAAAGTCGGCGTCCTTGGTCTCGGCGCCCGGGACGGCGCGGCGGACCGTGGCCTTGGCTTCTTCGCGCAGGGTGCCGGCGCGGGCGTGCAGCGTGCGCAGCTCCTCGGCGGCGCGGGCCTGCGCGGCGCCGTCGTCGGCGTGGCGGGCGGCGACGAAGCGGCGCGCGGCGGCCTGCTTCTCGGCCTGGGTGGCGTCCCAGCGCGTCTGCAAGGCCGAGAACGCGGGCGCTTCGGCGCTCTGCTGCACCTGCCGCTCGAGCGGGGCGTTGAAGAGCAGCGGCGGCGCGGCGAATTGGTAGAAGACGAAGACCAGGATGCCGACGAACAAGATCAGGAATTGCATCGGGATCTTGAAGAGGCCGTTGAAGAGCAGGCCGAGCCGGCTCTCGGCCATCGAGCGGCCGCCGAGGTAGCGCCCGACCTGCGATTGGTCGGTGCCGAAATAGGCCAGCGCGAGGAAGAAGCCGCCGGTGATGCCGGACCAGAAGTTGTAGCGGTCGTTCAGGTCGAACTCGAACGAGACGGCGTTCATCCGGCCGAGCGCGCCGGCGACCGCGACCGCGTCGGGCAGCGCCACCTCCTCGGGCAGGCTGCGCGCGATGACCACCGCCGCGACGACCATGCCGCCCATCATCACGATCATCTGCTGCTTCTGCGTCTGGCTGACGGCGCGGCTGCCGCCGGTGACGGTGTAGAGGATGACCACGCTGCCGATGCCGACCACCGTCGCCTCGAGCGGCCAGCCGAGCACGGCCGAGAGGATGATGGCGGGGGCGTAGATCGTGATGCCGGCGGCCAGCCCGCGCTGCACCAGGAAGAGCAGCGCGCCGAGCACGCGCGTCTTGGTGTCGAAGCGCGACTCCAGGTACTCGTAGGCGGTGATGACCCGCAGCCCGTAGTAGCGCGGCAGGATGAAGGCGCAGATGACGACCATCGCCAGCGGCAGGCCGAAGTAGAACTGCACGAAGCGCAGGCCGTCCTCGTAGGCTTGGCCGGGCACCGAGAGGAAGGTGATGGCGCTGGCCTGCGTCGCCATGACCGAGAGGCCGATGGTATGCCAGGGCAAGTCGCCGCCGCCGCGCAGGTGCTGCTCACCCGAGAGCGCGGCGCCGCGGCTCTTGTACAAGCCGTAGCCGATGATCAGCAGCGTGGTCGCGAGCAGGACCGCCCAATCGAGCGCGTGCATCGGCGGCCCCCTACGACGCCGCCGTGGTCAGCCAGCGCAACAGCGCCACGACCACGACCAGCGCGCCGATCTCGACCGCGTAGACCCGCCGCCAGCTGCCCAAGATCGGCGGCTTCTCGCCCTCGTTTTCGGTCATCGGGGCTCCTTGCGACGCCATCAGAGCGCGAGCAGGTTGGCGAGCAGGCGGTAGGCGCCCGGCACGCCGGCGGGGAGCTGCCGGAACAGCGCCAAGCCGGTGTAGACGAAGTGGCCCTTGCCGAATTGGCCGACGAGCAGCGCGCCCTGCTGTGGCTTCTCACCCGGATCGGCGATGGCGAAGACGGGCTGGTACTTCGCGTCCCAGGTCTCGGCGAAATAGAGCCCACGCTCCTGCACCCAGCCGGCGTAGTCGCCCTCGCCGAGGCGGTTGGGCGTCGTCAGCACCTTGGCCTTCGGGTCGATGGGCTGCATCGCCGCCGTCTCGTCGGTGACGCGGCCGCGGGCGATGGTCAGCGGGTAGGGGCCGAGCTCGACCGTCAGCGGACCGAGGCGGCTGTTGGTCTGGTATTGCACGACGAGGCGGCCGCCCTGCTCGACGTAGCGCATCAGCCGGGCGCGGTGCCGGCCCAGGCCCGGGTCGGCGTTGTAGGCCCGCACGCCGACCACGATGGCGTCGAAGCGGCGCAGATCGGCCGCCCCGAGCGCGGCGTCGCCGAGCGTCTCGACCTGGTAGCCGACGCCGGCCAGCGCCTCGGCGACGCGATCGCCGGGGCCGGGTACATAGCCGATGCGGCGGCCGCGGACGGCCAACTCCAGCGGCTGCAGCGCCACCCGCGCCGGCCGACGCAGCGTCAGCGCCGGCAGGTGCGGGTAGGTCATCCGGTCTTCGCGGAACGAGACGTCGCGGCCATCGATGGTCGCGACCCAGCGGCCCTGTGCCCTGCCCGCGCCGCGCGGCGCCTGCACCTTCAGCCGCAGCACGGCCTCATCGCCCTGCTTGGCGAGGCGGAAGGGCGCTTTTTCGGGGGTCACGCGCCAGCCGGCGGGCACTTCGAGGCGCAGCGAACCGGCGGCGGCGTCGCGACCGGCGCGGACGGTGACGGCGACCTCGCGGGCGGCGCCGTTGGGCAGCATCACCACGTCGTCGGCCGGCTGCAGCGTCACCGCGGGCGCGACCTCGACCGCCCGCCGCACCTCGCCGCGGACCGGATCGGCCGTGACCTGCTGCGCGGGCACCGGCACCTCGATGGCGACGCCTTCGAGCTCGACGCGAGCGACGGCGACCAGCGAGGGCGGCGCGTCCGGCAAGCCGATCTCCGCCGGCGACGCGAGCTGGTGCAGGCCCGGCGCGGCTGGATCGGTGTCCTCGCGCAGCCAGAGCGGCGTGCTCGGCGCGGCGTCCTGCGGCACCACCAGCGTGTGCTTCAGCGTCGTCGGCGCATGCGGCTTCAGCGCGCGGGCGGTGGCGTCGCGGCTGCCGTCGGGCCAGGTCCAGCCGAGCAGGCGCGCGTTCGGCGCGGCGCGCGACAAGACCGTCGCCTGCAGCGGCAGCTTGCCGCCGGGCGTGACCTGCGCGGCCTCGGCGAGCAGCTCGAGGTGCAGACCGGCGCAGTCGAGCATCAGCCGCTCGGTCTCGGCGAGCTTCTCGGCGCGCGACGGGTTGGCCGCCGGCAGCGCCCGCAGCGCGGCGTGGACCTTGGCGAGCGCCGGCAGGCTGCGCGCGGGCGCTCGCACGTCGAAGCCCTTGCGCGCGGCCTCGATCGCGGCTTGCAGCGCGGCGGTGCCGGGGTAGCGGCCCCAGCCGAGGTTCAAGCCCTCGAAGACGTCGGCCTTGGGCTTGGTGCCGTCGAGCGGCTCGAAGTACTCGGGCTGCGGGCCGCGCTGGCCGATGACGCCGAAGCCTTGGCTCTTGTGCTGGCTGCGGCTCGCGGCGGCGACCTCGCCCCAGGAGCGGCCCGTCAGCGCGTCGTAGGTGCCGACGTCGAGCTGCAGGTAGCGGCTCGGGTCCCAATCGTCGGGCAAGCGCCAGGTCGAGACGTTGTAGAGCAGCCGGTCGGCCTGCCACGGCTGACCGTCGGCGCCGGGGAAGCGCTTCGGGTCGCGGAAGCGGGCCGGATCGGCGGCGGCGCGGAAGGCTTCGGCCGCGAGCATCGCCGAGGCGGTGTGGTGGCCGTGGTTGGGAGGCCGCGGCGTGAAGCGGGTGATGACGATATCGGGCCGGAAGCGGCGGATCGCCCGCACGACGTCTTCCAGCATCGCCTCGTGGCCCCAATAGCGCAGGCTCTCCTCGGCGCTCTTGCTGTAGCCGAAGTCGCGGGCGCGGGTGAAGAGCTGCTCGGCGCCGTCGACGGCCCGCGCCGCGAGCAGCTCGTAGGTGCGGATGATGCCGAGGAGATCGCCCTGCTCGCTGCCGATCAGGTTCTGCCCGCCGTCGCCGCGCGTCAGCGAGAGGTAGCCCGCGCGCAGCCCCTTCGCGCCGACCAGCCAGGCGAGCAGCCGCGAGTTCTCGTCGTCGGGGTGGGCGGCGACGTAGAGTACGCGACCGACCACGGCGAGGCGGTCGATGCCGGCGGCGATCTCGGCCGCGGAGCGCTGCGCCGCGGCAGCAGGGCCGGGCCAAGCAGCGCCGAGCAGCGCGAGCGGCAGGGTCAGCGGAAGGGACAAGGACAGGAGTTGGGCAAGGCGAGGTGTCGTCATGGCGCGCGACGCTAGCAGAGGCGCCCGCGCGCGACGACCACGGCGGCGCAACTGTTCGTCGTTCACCACGCTTCTTCGCGCGACCGTGGCCTCGCGCGCGCGGAGGTGGTACGCCATCGCCGCCATGGCTCGCCCCTTCGCACCAGCCCTGCTCGACGCCAACCCCGCAGCCCTCGCGCTGCTGCCGGACGGCTTTCGCCGCGCCCCAGCCCGGGCGGCGGCGGTCGCGGCGGCGGCGGCGCGCGGGGTGGCGCCTGGGCTGCTCGCCGCGCTGACGGCGCAGCAAGCCCGCTACCCCGACGATCCCGCCCGCCACGCCGCCCTGCAACGGCTCGCCGCGCCCGGCGCCGTCGCCGTCGTCACCGGCCAGCAGGTCGGCCTGTTCGGCGGCCCGCTCTACGCGCTCTACAAGGCCGCGGCGGCCGTCCGCACCGCGCAGGCGCTACTCGCCGAGACGGGCGCACCGGCGGTGCCGATCTTCTGGCTGCAGACCGAGGACCACGACCTCGCCGAGATCGACCACGCCTTCCTCCCCGGCGAGCCCGAGCCGCTGCGCCTGCACACGGGCGACCATGCGGACCCCGCGGCCCGCCGCCCGGTCGGCGCCGAGGCGCTGGGCGAGGGCGTCGCCGCGGCGATCGACGCGTTCGAGGGCGCCACCGGTGGCCTGCCGCACGCCGAGTCGACGGTCGCGCTGCTGCGGGCGAGCTACCGCCCCGGCGCGCGCTGGTCCGAGGCCTTCGCCGCGCTCTTCGCCGAGGTCTTCGCCGGCACCGGCCTGCTCTTGCTCGACCCCCGCGATCCGGCCATCGCCGCGTTGACCGCGCCGCTGCACGCCCGCTGCCTGGACCAGGCCGAGGCCGTCGCCGAGGTGCTGCAGGCCCGCTCGGCGGCGCTCGAGGCGGCCGGATTCGCGCCGCAGGTGCACGTCCGGCCGAGCGCGCCGCTGGCCTTCTTCGCCCCGGACGAGGTGGCCGACGGCAGCCGCGGCGCGCCGCGCTACCGGCTCGAGCCGCTGGCGGACGGGCGCTTTTCGCTGATCGGCGACCCGCAAGGGCGCGAGGTCACGCGTGCGGCGTTGCACCAGGCGCTGCGCGGGCGGCCGATCGCGCTCTCGAGCTCGGCCCTGCTGCGGCCACTGCTGCAAGACACGCTGCTGCCGACCGCCGCCTACCTCGGCGGCCCCGGCGAGATCGCCTATTTCGCGCAGCTGCCGCCGCTCTATGCCCACCTCGACGTGGAGATGCCGCTGATCGTGCCGCGGGCGCGCTTCCGCCTGCTCGATCCGCGCAGCCAGGGCCTGCTCACCCGCCTCGAGCTGCCCCTCTCGCAGGTCCTCGGCGACGAAGCGGCCCTTCGCGCGACGCTGGCCGAGCGCGCCGCCGGCGACGGCTTCCCCTCGCCCGAGGCGACCGAGGCGGCGCTGCTCGCCGACGTGCTGCCGGGCCTGCAAGCGCTCGGCGAGACGATGGCGCGCCTGGACCCGAACCTGCAGCGCACCGCCGAGCGGGCCAGCGCGCAGGTCCAGGACACCGTCGCCAAGGTCGTGCAGCGCTACGCCGCGGCGCTCGGCCGGCGCGACGCCGACGCCTGGCAGCGGGTCGTGCGGCTGCGCGCGTTGCAGCAACCCGGTGGTGTGCCGCAGGAGCGCTGCTTCTGCGTGGCGTGGGCGCTGGCGTGGTTGGGTCCGGCGGCGGCGCAGACGATCATCGCGGAGACGGCGCCCTTCTCGGGCCGTTTGCAGGAGCTGTCGGCATGAAGACCGGGGTGGACCTGTTGGTCGTGGCGCCGCATCCCGACGACGCCGAGCTCTTCTGCGGCGGGTTGCTCGCGCTCGCTGTGGCGCGCGGCCAACGCGCAGCGATCTTGGACCTGACCAAGGGCGAGCTCGCCACCCGCGGCAGCGTCGAGCGGCGCGCGGCCGAGGCGCAGGCCGCGCGCGCCGCGTTGGGGCTGCACGGCCGCGAGAACCTGGGCTTTCCGGACGGCGGCATCACGCCGCACGATCCGGCGCAGGTCGAGCATCTGGCGCACGCGCTGCGCCGCTGGCGCCCGACGGTGCTGGTCGGCCCCTGGCGCCACGACCGCCACCCCGACCACGAGGCCACGCACCAGCTGCTGCGGCGCGCGGCCTTCGTCGCGGGGCTGGTGAAGGTGCTGCCGAACGTGGCGCCGCACGTGCCGCGGGCGACGCTCTGGTATCCGACGCGGCACCTCGCCGAGCCGAGCTTCGTGGTCGATATCTCGGCCGTCGTCGCGCAGAAGCAGGCCGCCATCGCCTGCTACGCCAGCCAGGTCGGGGCAGACGCCGCGGCGGCGCCGACGCTGCTCGCTTCGGCCGGATCGCTGCCGGCGTTGGCGGCGCGGGACGCGTTCTACGGCGCGCAGATCGGCGCGATGGCCGGCGAGCCCTACGTCAGCGAGCAGACCATCGGCATCGACGACCCGGTCGCCCACTTCGGCGGCCACGCGCGCGGCCCGGCGCAGCTCTTCCCGGAGCGTCGATGAGCGGCCGCCGCCTCAGCATCGCGATCACCTGCTTCCCGACCATCGGCGGAAGCGGCATCGTCGCGACCGAGATCGGCCTGGGCATGGCCCGTCGCGGCCACGAGGTGCACTTCGTCTCGGCCGAGGTGCCGGTGCGCCTGGACCGCGCGACCGACGGCGTCTTCTTCCACGAGGTCCGCACCGGCGAGCACGCCGCCATCGCCGGCTCGGGGACCTACCCACTGGCGCTGTGCAGCCGCCTGGTCGAGGTCGCGACCTACGCCGAGATCGACGTGATGCACGTCCACTACGCCGTGCCGCACGCCGCCGCGGCGTGGATGGCACGCGAGGTGATCGGGCCCGGCGCGCCGCCGCTGATCACGACGCTGCACGGCACCGACATCACGTTGGTGGCGGCAGATCCGTCGTACCTGCCGGTGACCCGCCACGCCATCCTGCGCTCGGACGCCGTCACCACGCCTTCGCGCTTTCTGCGCGACGAGACGCTGAAGCGCCTGCAGCTGCCGCCGAGCACGCCGATCGAGGTGATCTCGAACTTCGTCGACGCCGAGCGCTACGCCCCCGGCCCGAATCGGCACTGCCTGCGCCGGCTCTTCCCCGACCTCGGCACGGATGAGCTGGTGCTGATGCACGCCTCGAATTTTCGGCCGCTCAAGCGATTGGACGACGTGGTCGCCATCTTCGCGGCCGTCGCGGCGACACGCCCGGCGCGGCTGCTGCTGGTCGGCGACGGGCCGGAGCGCTCACGCGTCGAAGCCGAGGTCCGCAGCGCGAGCCTGGGTTCCCGTGTGGCGCTGGTCGGGCGGCAGGAGAGCTGCGCCGATTGGCTCCGCGCCGCCGACCTGTTCTTGTTGCCGAGCGAGACCGAGAGCTTCGGTCTGGCCGCGCTCGAGGCGATGGCGTGCGGGGTGCCGGTGCTGGCGAGCGACGTCGGCGGGCTGGCCGAGGTGGTCGTCGACGGCGTCGGCGGGCGGCTGCTGCCGATGGGCGACCGCGCGGCCTTCGTGCAGGCAACGCTGGCGCTGGCGGCCGACGAGGACGGGCGCGCCGCGATGGGCGTGGCGGCGCGGCGGCGCGCGGTCGAGCATTTCGGCCAACGCGAGATGCTCGACCGCTACGAAGCGCTCTACCGCAAGATCACTTCCACTCTTTGAGCGCCTTCTCGACGCGCTCACGGTAGAAGAAGTTGGGGTCCTTGCTGCCGAGGTCGAAGGCCTGCTGGGCGAACTTGCGCGCCTGCGCCTTGTCGCCCGAGGCGGCCAAGATCTCGGCCTTGAGCCAGCTGTTGTACCAGACCGTCTCGATCGCGAGCGAGATGTCGATCAGGCGCAGCGCGGTCTTGTGGTCCTTCTTCTCGCTGGAGAGGTAGCGCGCGGCGTAGGCGTGCGAGCGCCACGAGCCGTCGAGCGCCTTGTCGATCGCGGCCTGGGCGTGGGCGGCGGTGTCGACCTTGATGGCGACCGAGACGCGCAGCTTCTCCCACTCGAGGTCGAGCGAGGTGCCGTCGTCGGTGGTGTCGGTGAAGGTGAAGATCATCCGCTCGCGCATCGAACCGGCAGCGGTCTTCGCCGGCACGCGGACCACGTCCTCCTTGGCGTCGTAGGGGGTGCCTCCGGCCCACAGGCCGAGGTTGCGGTTCAGCGCGATGGTCCAGCCCTTCTTGCCGGGGATGCTGACGATGGCGTAGGTGCCGGCCGCGACCTTCTTGCCGCCGAACTCGACCTCGTTCGAGAAGGTGATCTTGGTGGCGCGGTTGGCGCCAGTCCGCCAGGGCTTGTCGAAGGGCACCAGCGCGCCCCAGATCTTGCGACCCTTCACGCCGGGGCTCGAATACTCGACGTCGATATCGGTCAGACCGACGCGTTGAGCGACCTTGGCCGCCGGGCTGGGCGCGGGCAGCGCGAGTTGGGCCTGCGCGGTGGGCGCGATGGCGAGGGTGCCGAGACCGGCGAAGCCGCAGACTGCGGCGGTGGCGACGAGACGACGAATCGAATGCATGGGCGTACCTCCTGGGCCGCGGAGCATAATGTCCGCCCGCCGGCTGTAAAGGCTTCGGGGCGCTAGGGCGCGGGAGTCACGGGCCAAGTTCTGCTTGGCACGCTCACCAATCGTCGAGGCCGCTGCGCTTGCGGATGGCGGCGTGCAGGTTCCGCAAGGCCGCGAAGTCGCCTGCTCCGCCCGCAGAGCCGGCGAGCCCACGTGCCACGTCGGCGACGCCGCAGCCCATGTCGTCCGCAACGACGGCCAGCACCTCTTTTCCGGACCAGTTGAAGCGCCAGGAACCGGACTCCAAGTCGGCTCGAAGACGTGCTTCTTGCTCCCGCATTCGCTCCACGATCCATGCTCGATCGAGGGTCGGAACCCAATTCTGTACCCGCAGGCCCCATTCCGACTGCAGCAGGCGCTCTTCGAGCGTCGCGAGCGCCTCGGCTTCGGTGCGCAGGCTGGGCGCATTCCTCAACGACGGATGTGCAGGGAATCCGTCCGTGAGCTGGACTCGGCTGGCGGCGATTGTTGCGCGCACGGCCATCCACCACAGACTGCCTTCGGCGACCGCCTGCGCCTTGGCCTGCAGCTCTGCCGCCGTCCTGCAGCGGGGATTGTGCGCCGCACCGAGTCCAGCAAGCGCGTCGAACTGCAGGAGGTGGTTCTCGATCTCGAATGCGTCTGGGATCAGGACGTCGACGTGACTCTCCGGACGCAGCCAGCGTTCCTGATTCGACCGGCCGAAATCGCGATCACGAATGCCGAAGACATTCTCGTGTCCAGCGCGACGCGCGTCGTTGACTGTGCTGCGAACCGCTTGGCTACCTCCCGCGATCAGCAGACCGATGTCCGGGTCCTGCCACAGCGCGCGCAACACGATGCGCGTCAACTCGTCTTCGACCCAAAGTATGACGGGCCGGTTCTTGTAGAGCGCGGAGAGTTCGGAACTCATCGGGCCGACTCATCAGCTTGCTGGAACCGCGGATCTCCGGGCTCGACGAGCAAGATGCGCTCCCAGGACATCGCGTCATCCCAGGGATCGTCGGCATGCGTGGCGACGATGAGCTGCGCATGGGGGACCACGCGACGCAGCGCGCGCATCACACGCCCCTGCCACTGTGGGTGCAGGTGGAGCTCGGGCTCGTCGATCAACAACAGCCCGTCGAAGGCTTCGGTGATGAACGGCACCACCATCGACAAGATCTCGAGCTCGCCGGAGCTGAGCGCGTCAACCGAACAGATCCGTCGCGCGCCTTTGTAGAGGAACAGATCCCACTCGCTCGCGTCGAGATCGCCGGGATCGACCAGCGTCATGGTGAGATGCGTCCCGTCCGCCCGAAAAACCTTCCAGAAGTCGTTGAGCTTCGCCATCCAGAGCTGGTCGAGCGGCTCCGGGCCGACGTAGCCGGGTACGCGGCGACCCTGCTGCTGCCGAACGCGCTGCTTGAAACGCCACAGCCGATTCGCCTCGGTATCGTCCGCCGGCCGCCCCCGAACCGCGTCCTCAATCGCGCCGACCCGCGCGGGAAGTCGACGAGACGAGAGGTACTCGACCTGGACGCCAATCGTCGCAGCCTCGACCACCTCCGGCATGGGAATGCCGGTGTCAGCACTACCGGTGCAGCGCGGCCCCGGCATGCCCGCTCGACGGTGCAGTGAGTAGACAAGTGCGCGCTCCAGGTCTCGGACCACCGCCCGAAGCTCGGCGCCCTGCTCGAGCCGCACCGGTGCGGCAGTTGTGCGGTCCGCGGCGGCGAGATCGCGTACGATCAGGTCTTCCCTGCCGAGCGCCAACAAGATCGCTTCGAGCACGGTGGTCTTGCCGCTACCGTTCGGACCCGCCAGCACGACGTAGTCGAGTGGACGACCGGTCGCATCGTGGAACTCGAAGGATCTCGACGCAGAAAACCGACGAAACCCCTTGATTTCCAGCTTCAAGAGCTTGTACCGCGCCATCTCGAGCCCTCATTCCGCTGCGCCTCGCCGCGGTGTGTTCCGATCATCGGTGCACCGCTTCATGCGGTCAAACTCCTGCGGCACGTTCTGGGTCCAGGTGCTTCCACGCCGTTGTCGAATTCAAGGTCGCTCTGCTGGGCACTTGCCAAAGAATCGCACTGGCTTTGGCGGAACGTGATTCTCCTGGTGGACATCGCAGAGATTGCCTACAATGCCTACAACGCCTACACGGAGGGCGACGATGGCGATTTTGAACATCCGCAACTTCGACGACGAGAGCCACCAGCGCTTGCGCATGCGCGCCGCGCGCAACCGGCGCAGCATGGAAGCCGAAGCGCGGCAGATCCTCGAAGACGCGATGGCTGCCGAAGCCGCATCTGCCGTGGCGGCGGCGTCGGACCTGCAGCGATTCGTCGCCGACCTCTACGACGATGCGCGGCCCGAGGGCGTCACCGACGACTTCCTGGCCGAGCGGCGGCGAGAAGCACAGCGCGAGCTTGGTGAAAGCGGCGCGACCGAGCCGGGTCCGCCCGACGCCGGTGGTGCGCGGTGATCGTCCTGGACGCGTCGGCGCTGCTGGCCTTCCTCTTCCGCGAACCGGGGCACGAGGCGGTCGCGCGTGTGCTCGACCGTGCGGTGATGTCGACGGTGAACCTCGCCGAGGTCTTGGCGCGCTTCGCGAGAGACGGCCACGACGTCGCGCAAATCCGGCTGCGGCTCGAATCGGGCGCGGTCGAGTTGGTGCCGTTCGACGCCGTACAGGCGCAGATCTGCGCCAACCTGCTGCCGACGACGCGGTCCGCCGGGCTCTCGCTCGGCGACAGGGCGTGCCTCGCCTTGGCGTCAGCACGAGGCTGCGAGGCGATGACGGCCGACCGCGCCTGGGCCGCGCTCGATGTCGGCGTGGTGATCCGAACCATTCGATGAGACGCGGATCAGCCCTGGTCCCCGCCTCCGCCCTGCCTAGCTTGCGGGCGGAGGTATCCGATGCCACGCAGCCCCTCGTTCTCAGCCATCCGCCGCAACGCCGCCACGCTGGCCGCCCTGACGCTCGCCGCCTTCGCCGTCGCCTGCAGCAGCAGCGAATCGCCGAGCGATGACGCCGGCGCCAAACACGACGGCGCCGGCGACACCGGCACGGCCGACGGAGCCAGCAGCGACGGCGCCACGACCGACGACACCACCACCGACGACACCACCACCGACGACACCGTCCCGGTCGAGCGCGCCACGACGCTGCTGGTCGAACAAGAGATCGGCAGCGAAGGCGGCACGCTGGTCGCCGCAGAGCGCGGCCTGACGCTGCAGCTCCCCGCCGGCGCCTTCGCGACCCCGACGACGGTGCGCGTCTACGCCCTCGAGCCGCCCGCCGGCAAGAACGACCGCGTCGCCGCCGACCCGTGGGGGGTGCCGACCCGCCGGTTCCGCGTCGAACCCGCAGGTGTGCAGCTCGGCGCGCCGGCCTGGTTCAGCATCAAGGCGCCGGCGGCCGAGGTCCCGCTGCCGGCGACGGCCTTCGACGTCAGCATCGACCGCTTCGAGGGCGGCGTGTGGACGCCGATCACGCTCGATCCTGCGCCCGCCGCGTTCGACTATTTCCCGCCGGAGCCGCGGCGCTCGGGCACCACGACGCGCCTGGGCGAGATCGCGCTGCGCCTGACGCCGCCCTACACGACCGCGCCGACCCTGCACCACATCCGCAGCGGCGGCGCCGACGTCAGCGACGCCGCCGGTCCCAAGGGCGCCATCGGCCCGGGTGGCCTGCTCACCGCCTGGGGCCACGGCTACGGCTGGGATTGCAGCCGGGTGCAGGTCACGATCGGTGGCACGAAGGTGCCGGCGAGCAACTGCAGCAACGCCCGCGTCGACTTCCCCTTCGCCGTGACCCAGCCGAGCTTCGCCACCGACGTCGCGGTGCGCGTGGAGGTCGATGGTGTGCCGAGCCCGCCGCTGACCGTCACGATCGCCGGGTTGAACTCCGGCCAACCGAAGATCTCGGGCGTCTCACCACAGGAGGCGGCGCTGCGGGGGACCTGGATCCGCCTGCAAGGCACCTTCTACGGCAGCGCGACGACGCGACGTGTCCTGATCGGCGAGCACGAGTTGCAGCCCTGGCGCGACGACAAAGGCCAGGATTGGGCGCTGCTGCCCGACACCCTCCCCGCCGGCCCGACCACGATCCGCGTCTACGACGGCATCGGCGGCCCGCTCTCCGAACCCTTCGCCTACCACATCATGGCCCACGGCACGCTGCTCCTCGACGCCGGCGCCGAGGCCGGCGGGCTCTGGCTCCCCGGCAGCTGGGCGGCGAAAGGCCAGACGGCCTGGCAACCCGACGTCGACCTCTGGCTCGGCGCGCAGAACGTCTCGGGCGCGGCGCCGGGCGACCACGACCTGCGCTTCCGCGTCGTCGCCAGCGGCGGCGGGGCGCCCGCCATCGACACCGGCTTCGTCGGCACGCTCAACGAGCCCTGGGCGCCGCAGCCGGCCGCCTGCCACGCCGAAGACACCGGCCATTGCGCCGTGCCGCTGCCGCCCGCGCTGCTCGTCGGGCGCGGCGCCGGCGGCACCTTCGCCGTCACGATACAGCAGACGGTGCAGGCCTACCTCGGCGACAGCACGCCGAATCCAGCGCTGCAGGACGTGGTGCGGACCAGCAATACCGTGACCATCGCCATCGCCGGTCGCTCCCATGTCGGAGCCTATTGGCTGACCTCCGCCGCGCCGGCGAGCCCGGGGGCGTCTGTCGACTTCTGCCCGAGCTGGAACCAGCCGCGCGCGCTCGGCGACGTGGTCTGCGTGCAGGCGGGCGTGCAATGCGACGGCGCGACCTGCGCGGCGAGCCAGGCGGTGCAGGCGCCGGGGTTGTGGAGCGGGGCGATCCCCTTCCGCGGCGGCGGCCAGGGCGTCGGGGTCCGCGGCCGCTGCGCCAAGCTGGTCAAGGCCGGCACCATCACGCTGCTCAACAGCAGCCTCGGCGCCTCGTGCCAGCTGCTGACGACCCCGACCGGCGGCGGCGCGGTGCAGCTGAAGCTCACCGGGCTGCACGCCGACGAGGCTGTGGCGCTCTCGCTCGGCGGCGGCGCGTTGGAGATCCCTGCCGGCGCCCTGCCCGCCCTGCCCGAAGGCCAGACCTACAGCATCAACCTCGAGGCGCCGAAGGTCGGCGACCCCGGCAACCCCGGCAAAGCCACCGCCGACCCGCAGCTCAACAGCGAACTCGGCGCCTACCGCTTCCAGATCACGCCGCAGCCCAAAGCCCTCGCCAAGCCCATCACCCTCCAGCTGCCGCTCGCACCCGACAAGCTCGGCCTCGGCAAGGAGAGCGCAGACCTCGCGCTCATCCACGGCAATACCGGCGAAACGCACCTGCTGCAGGCGTCGATCGACGTCGCCGCCGCGGTCGCCACCGTAATCTTGGCCGCGGGCACCTACGAAAAGCCCCTCGCCAAGCCGAGCCCGAGCGCGCCGGAGCCGGTGCTGCCGCTCGACTTCAACGTCGCGTTCGGGGAGATCTTGGTGATCTATCGCGAAGACGAGCCGGGCGTGCTGGAGGACGCCAAGGGCCGCGTCCGGGTCGAATACGTCGTCGACCCGACCAGCAAAGACGTCGAGAGCAAGGACGACGCCGCCAACGTCCTCGAGCGCGCCGTGCAGACCTGGGCCTGGCTGGAGGACAAGGGCTGGAAGACGCCGAAAAAGCCGCTCCGGATCTTGCTGCGCAAGACCGTCTCCTGGGCCAGCAGCACGGCGAAAGGCGCGACCAGCTCGGGATTCTTCGGCCAGCCGCAGGTGACGCTGCGCACCGACCTGGGCAGCGCCGAGGCGCGCTACGTCGTCGCGCACGAGGTCGCGCACGCCTTCCAACGCAGCTACACCACCAACTTCACGCTCTCCTGGCTCGACGAAGGCGCCGCGGATTGGGTCGCCTGGAAGGTCGGGCCGGGCGACTACGACCTCGGCGGCATCAACGACCAGGGCGAGGCGGTCAAGGTCGTCGGCGGCGGCATCCCGAGCGGCTGGGGCGGCGTCGAGAAGAGCGATATCTACGCCTCTACGGTCTGGCTGATGTGGCTGGCCGAGACCCACGGCGAGTCTACGGTTCGCAACATCTACCAAGCCCTCGATTGGAGCCCGACGCTCTGGGCTTCGGCGCACAAGACCCTGGCGCAGGTCAGCGGCCTGACCATCGGCAGCTTCGCCCGCGCCTTTGCCGAGGCGTTCTGGCTACAGAAATTCGAGCCGCTGAAGACGATGTCGCTCTCGACCCAGCTCACCACCGCCGGCGCGAAGTTCACCTGGGTGCCCAAGGCGAGCAAGACGCCGCCGCTCGACCTCTCGGCCCGGCCGCCGCTGGCGTCGCTGCGCTACCGGCTCGATATCTCGCTCGCCACACTCGGCGCCATCGGCGAGGGCGCGATCGTGCTGCGGGCGCAGAAACTCGGCCCGCAAGCCGAGGTCGCCGTCTTCGCCGAGGCCGGCCCGGCGCTGGATCCGAGCAAGCCGACGCTGCTCGCGCGGCTGACCGACAGCAACCCGGTGCTGGTCGTTCCCACCCCGGCGGTCGGCTCGACCTTCCTGCTGCACAACCGCTGGGCCAGCGAGGGCATGGCGACAGGCGCGGTGCTGCTGCTCGAGGTGCCGCGGATCAAGTTCGTCTCGCCCAGCAAGGCGAAGGAGGGCGAGCTGGTCACGGTGATCTGCCAAGAAGTCGGCGGCGAGCAGGGGACGCTGCGGGTGGGTGGCACGGTGGTGACGCCGACCTCGTGGAGCGGCGACGAGGTGCGCTTCACGATGCCGGACTTCCCCAATACGCAGAAGGTGACGGTGGTGCTGGAGACGACGGACGGCGGCAAGACCAACGCAGTCGAGCTGCTGGTCGGGCCGTGACGGTTTCGGTAGCTTCGCCGGGCGCCCCCCGGCGCAGCAGGAGGAGCGAGACGATGGTGATGGGCAACGAGACGAGGCGAACGATGCGGTCCGCAACCACGGCCATGCTGCTGGCGGCGACGACGACGGTGCTGCTGGCCGGCTGCGGCGGTGGCCTCGCGCACCGCATCGACGAAGAAGAGATCCGCGGCGCCACCGGCGAAGACGTCGTCCGCATCGAGTCGAGCAAGGTCGCCGTGACCGAAGCCGAGCGTGCGCTCGCCGGCAGCCGCGGCGACCAGAAGGCCGCCGCCACCGCGCTGCGCAGCACCGAGGCCAACCTGCAGAAGAGCAAGGCCGCGGTCGAAGGCGCCGAGCGCAGCCTCGAGCAGTCCGACCAGACCCTCGAGTCGACCCTCGAAGCCGCCGAGCGCAAACGCGACACCGCCATCGAGGCCGCCAAGACGACCTACGAGAACGAGGTCCGCGCCGCCCGCGAGAAACACGGCGCCAGCCAACGCTCGGGCAAGACCGCCCTCGCCACCGCCGAGCAGAAAGCCGCGATCGAGGCCGCCCGCGAGCGTTACGAGACCACCCGCCTCGCCCACGAAGAGGCGCTGGTCCGCCTCCGCGACGCCGAGGTCTGGCTGGCCCGCGCCCGCTACGAGCGCGCCAAACTCGACGCCTATATCGCCGCCGGCAAGGCCAAAGGCGAAGACGCCAAGGAGATGCGCACGAACTTCGACGAGCAGATCAAAGAGCGCAAGGAAGCCGCCGACGACGCGCGCAAGGAAGCTGCCGAGAAGGGCAAGGACAAGGCCAGCGCCCAGGCCGAGCTGCAGAAGGCCGAGAACGCGGCCGCGGGACGCTGAGGAGGAACCACCATGCGAACGATTGGACTGGTCGAACTCGGGGTCGCGGCTGCGCTGGCCGTCGGGGCTGGCTGCAGCACCGACACCGGCGGCGGCGGGGCGGGCACCCCGGACGTACAATCCGAGGCCGGCACCCTGGCCGATACCGCCGATGCGGCGGGCACCGATACGGGCACCGCCGACACGAGCACCGCCGACACGGGCACCGCCGACACGGGCACAACCGACACGGGCGGCACGGACGCCGGCAGCGCCGACACGGGCGGCACGCCTGCAGCGTGGACGGCGTGCACGGCAGACAGCGATTGCCTGCCGCTCGAGCTGGCCTGCTGCGACCACTGCAACGGCGGCAAACTCGGCGCCTTCCACAAATCCCACCTCGCCGAGGCGAAGGCCGCCCTCGCGCCGGCTGCGGGGAGCTGCGCCGGCGCGATGTGCACCGAGATGGCCTGTGGCCCGGCGGTCGCGTGGTGCGAGAGCGGCGTCTGCGCGGCGGGGCCCGATCCGGGCTTCGGCAAGAGCTGCGGAGAACTCGACGAGGCGGCGTGCAAGGCGAGCAAGGCGTGCGGCCCGATGACGGCGTGGGCACCTGCGGCGAGCTGCAACAACGAAGCGATCACACCGGTCTACAAGGGCTGCATGTCGAACGAGGCCGGTTGCGGTGGCGCCCTGACCTGCGCCGCCGACCCGACGACCGGCACGTTGTGGATGTTCCCCTCGACCTGCCTACCGAAGGGCTGGACGGCGAAGAGCTGGGAGGCCTGCTGCCCGACCTCGGGCGGAACCTGCAGCGCCGGCAACCCTTCCGAGATCGGCAAGTTCTGCCTGCAGCCGAAGGACGGCGCCGCGACGTTGGAGGTCGGCAAGGCGTTCGACGTCGTGGTCACGCCGAAGGGCTGCTTCTCGAGCTCGTGCACCAAGGTCCACGAGAAGAGCTGCACCGCGGCCATCGACGAGGCCGGCGCGCTGGTCATCGGGGCGCAGGTCTGCCTCGAGAATACCGGCGGGCCGGGCGTTCCCTGCACCGCGGATTGCAGCGGCGCCGGGCAGGCGAGCTGCGCCGCACCGGCGCTGGCGGCCGGCAGCTACCAGGCCACGTTGGGCGGGCTGAAGCTCGCGTTCGAGGTGCCGAGCAAGGCGGGCGCAGAGCTCTGCGTCGGCCAGCAGTTCTAGGCGTCGTCGCCGCGAAGGATGGTCACGGTCTGGTACGGGATCTCGATGCCGTTCTCGCCGAGCGCGTTGTAGCAGTGGGTCCGCACGTCGTGGAGCATGTCGAGGTAGGTGTCCGGCGTGGTGAAGCAGTGGACCTGGAAGTCGATGCTGCTCGCGCCCATGCCGACGAACGCCATCGCCGGGGCCGGATCCGTCATCACGTGCGATGATTTCGCCGCCGCGGCGAGGCAGACCTCCATCACCTGCTGCACGTTGCTGCCGTAGGCGACACCGATATCGACCGAGCCGCGGATGCGTCCCTCCTTCGAGAGGTTGACGATGGTCCCGCCCGTCACCGCGGCGTTGGGGATGACGTGGATCTTGTGGTCCGGCGTCGCGAGCGTCGTGGCGAAGAGGCCGATCTCCTGCACCCGACCGGTGGTGCCCGCGGCGGTGATCACGTCGAGCAGGTCGAAGGGCCGGAAGAACAAGATCATCACGCCGGCGGCGAAATTCGCCAGCGAGCCCTGCAGCGCCAAGCCGACAGCCAAGCCGGCCGAGGCGAAGATCGCCATCAGGCTCGTGGTCTGGATGCCGACCTGACCGAGCGCGGCGATGACGGCGGCGGCGAGCACGGCGTAGCGCGTCATGGCGCCGAAGAACTTGCCGAGCGCGAGGTCGAGGCCGCGCTTCTTCACGGTCTTGACCACGAGCAGCTGCGCCCATTTCGAGACCGAGCTCCCGACCACGAAGATCAGGATGCCGACGATGAAGTTCATCGCGAACGGCATGTATTGGGCGATGGAAGCGGGGATCTCCGGCATGGCAGGACTCCTGTCGACCCTCGGGCGAGGGTGCGGATGCGGGGGGAGCGGAAACTAGCACGGGCCGAACGCAAAGTTGAACCGGCGCAGACGCGCGACGTGATTTCTCTGATCCACCGATCATCTCTGGCGGGGGGCAGATCCGGTACGCCAACGCAGGCGTGCCATCTGCCTTGCTGGGGAGGATAGCGTGTGTATTATGTGTATGGGTTCCAGGCTGTGCTGCCGTGCGCAGTGAAGCGTTGATGGCCGAGTTGCGGCAGGCAGGGTGGGTCTTGGTTCGTGTGCGTGGGTCGCACCACGTCTTCCGGCACCCCGATCGAAGCGGGATTGTGGTGGTACCGCACCCGAGGAAGGCCCTGGGCAAGGGATTGGTCGCCGCGATACGGCGACAGGCGAGCGAGGTGGCAAGATGATCCGATATCCCATCGCGATCGAGTCCGGCGACGCCGAGCATGCCTACGGCGCCGTTGTCCCGGATCTACCCGGCTGCTTTTCGGCGGGCGATTCACTCGAAGAGGTGATCGACGCGGCACGGGAGGCGGTCGCACTCTGGGTCGACGAGGCACTCGACGCCGGGATGGAGATCCCACCACCCTCGTCGCTCCGCGACGTGTCCAGCGCCTACGGACCGGGATGGGCGCTGGCATTGGTCGAGATCGAGCCAGCGATCTTCGACGACCGCCCGGAACGCGTGAACATCTCGCTCCCTCGCCGGGTGCTCGCACGCTTGGACAGATTGGCCAAGCACGCAGGAACCACGCGCTCGGGCTGGATCGCGGCGCAGACGCTACGCCGTGGCTCGCAGCCGTAGCGTCACGTTGCCGCGCCCGTCACTTCGGCGCGCAACGCCCGAAACCGCCGCCGCAGCATCGCCGGGAACGGCCACATGAAGCCGTAATCCGGTCCGGTGAAGCGCGCGACGACCCAGTCGATCCAGGCGTCGTCCACCGGCAAGCCGAGGTCGACCCGCGCCCGCAACGACTCGGCGTAGCCGCGGTACTCCCACAACGCCCGCAGCGTCAGCACCGTCGGCAGCGGCAGCAGCAGCCAGCTCAACTCGAAGAGCACGGGGAAACGCCGCGCGTCGCGCAGATGGACCGCCTCGTGACGCAGCACCTCGTAGATCGCCGCCTCGCCGACTGCCGCTCGCCAGGCTCGGCTGGGGAACGCCACCTTGCCGAAGAGCACGGTCGTGTAGTCCTGCAGGTATCGGTCGTTCAGCGGCCGGACCAGCGCCCCGATGGCGCGATGCAGCCGCGACTCGTCCTTGTAGAGGATGCCGAAGCCCGGAATCTCGGCCTGCAGCGCTTCGCAGAGCGCTTCGGTCGCGGCGGCGGGGTCGCTGACCACCGCGGCCGGCCCGGTCACCTAGAGCCCTCGCGCCACCGCGGTGACGATCTCGCGCACCACGTCCTCGTCCAGCTTCGCCGGGTGGTAGTGGCGCAGCGTCCCATCGGGCGCCACCAGCAGGAAGAGCGGCAACCCGAGGCCGACCTTGCGGACGAAGTCCTCCGGCAGCGCGTCGATATGGCCGTCGTCCTTCTGCCAGAGCGGATAGTGGAAGCGCGGCAGCTTCTCGTGCGCTTGGACCTTGTCGATGCCGTCGATGGCCATCGAGACCAGCGTCACGTTCCACGGCGCGAGCTGCTTCTCCAAGGCGTCGAGCAGCACCAACTCTTCGTCGGCGATGCAGGGCTTGCACCACGTCGCCCAGAACGCGACGACGATGCCGTTGCCCTGCTTCTGCAGCTTGCCGAGGTCGATCTTCTCGGCCTTGCCGCCGGGAGCGGGGAGACGCAGCGACTTGCCGAACTTCACCGTGACGGTGCTGGGGTGGGTCTTGAGGTGCGCGGGCTGCCACGGCCGCATCCGGGCGCGGGCCTCGACCTGTTCGAGCCGCTTCTGCAACGCGGCGTGTTCTGCCCGCAGGCCGGCGAGCTGTTGCTCCAGCGTCGCGAGCTTGGCCGTCTGCGCCTGCTCGGCGGCGATCTGCTCGGCGGTCTGGATCCGCGCGCCGGGCGGCAGCTGCGGACCACTGGCGCCACAGCCGCCGAGCCCGAACATCAGGGCGACGCCGGCGGCGGCGGTCGTGGCGCGGAACGAAAGGGCGGGACGCTGCATGGCCGCGGCTCCTGGGCCTACTTCTTGACGAAGCAGGGGTAGGCAAAGATGAGCGCGCTGCGGTTGGCCTCTTTCACCGAGAGCTTCTTGCCGCCGGAGATGCGCTCGATATCGAGCTCGGTCAGGTACATCTTCTCGTGGCCGTAGGTGATGTAGCCGACGCGCTGCGGGTCCATGCCGAGCTGCTCGACCAAATAGGTCCGGGCGACGTTGGCGCGGTCGACCGCGAGGCGGAGGTTGGTCTTCCAGTTGCCGTCCCGGCTGGCGCGGCCGACGACGATGACGTAGCCCTTCTCGGCCGCGATCGCCTCGAGGAATTGCTGCAGCTGCTTGCGGTCGTCGCCGTCGAGCTTGGACTCGCCGATCTTGAACAAGATCAGCTTGTGCGGCAGGCGCTGCACCAAGAGCATGTATTGGCTGCGGGTGAGCAGGTTGGCGTCGTCGACCTGCTTGCACTGACCTTGGTGGCAGGCCTGCACGATGCCGTCGATGTGCTGGGTGAAGTTCGCGTCCTTGCAGAAGGCCGTTCGCGCGTATTCGGCCTCGGTCTGCGGCGCGCAGACGCGATGCTCCGGATGGTCGGCGCAGATCGCCGCGAGCCGACGCCGCTGCTCGTCGACGTTGTTGCGCGACTCCTCGAGCTTGCGCGTCGCGGCGAGCAATTCCTGCGTCTTCGCCTCGTATTCGACGACGTTGACGCCGGGTTCACCAGACTCGACGACCGGATTCTGCGGGTCGGAAGCGACCTGCCCAGCCGAACAACCGGCGAGCGCCCACAGCGCCGCGGCGCCAGCCGCCCTTCGCCACCATCCATCAGCCCTGCCCATGACGGCCCCTCCTGTTGCGGCGAGCCTATCGCAGGTTGGCGAGGACGACCAATGCCGCGCGTGCTTCGGCACGGCGCGCGTTTCAGTCGCGGTAGCGGCGGGTGAGGTCGCCGTAGGCGTCGATCCGGCGGTCGCGCAGGTAGGGCCAGATGCGGCGGACGCGCTCGCTGCGCGCGAGGTCGATTTCGGCCTGCACCAGCGTCTCCTTCACGCCGGCCTCGGCCAAGATCTCGCCTTGCGGACCGGCGACGAAGCTATTGCCCCAGAACGCGATCCCGTCGCTGCTGCCGCTCGGGTCGGGCTCGTGGCCGACGCGGTTGCAGACCAGCACCGGCACGCCGTTGGCGACCGCGTGGGCGCGCTGGATCGTGACCCATGCGTCGCGCTGCCGGCCCCGCTCGGCGCTGTCGTCGCGCGGATCCCAGCCGATCGCCGTCGGGTAGATCAGCACCTCGGCACCGGCCATCGCCATCAGCCGCGCCGCCTCGGGGAACCATTGGTCCCAGCAGACGAGCACGCCGAGCCGGCCGACCGCCGTGTCGATCGGGGTGAAGCCGAGGTCGCCGGGCGTGAAGTAGAACTTCTCGTAGAAGCCCGGATCGTCGGGGATGTGCATCTTGCGGTAGCGCCCGGCGACCGAGCCGTCGGCGTCGTAGACCACCGCGGTGTTATGGTAGAGCCCCGCCGCCCGGCGCTCGAAGAGCGAGCTGACCAGGACCACCCCCAGCTCGCCGGCCAGCGCCGCCAGACGCTCGCTGGTCGGCCCCGGGATCGCCTCGGCGAGGTCGAAAAAGTCCGTCTCCTCGACCTGGCAGAAATAGCGCGTGCGGTGCAGCTCCTGCAGCACGACCAAGCGAGCGCCGCCGGCGGCCGCCTCGCGCACCATCGCCTCGCTGCGGCCGAGGTTGGCCTCGGCATCGTCGCTGCAGGCGTGTTGGCAGAGCGCGACGGCGAGCGGGCGCGGGGTGGGGTTGCTCATCGGGACTCCTCCGCGGCAGATGCGGCCAAGCTGCCGCGCGGCAGCTGCATCGTGACGCAGTGCAGGCTACCGTGTTGCTCGATCAACACACGACAGTCGACGCCGACGACCTCGCGGCCCGGGTGCGCCGCGGCGACCACGGCGAGGGCCGCGGCGTCGGACGGATCGGCATAGGTCGGGACCAAGACCGCCTCGTCCAAGATCAGGTAGTTGGCGTAGGTCGCGGGCAGGCGGTGGCCGTCCTCGTCGTGCGCCGGCCGCGGCCACGGCAACGGCAGCAGCGTGTAGGGCGTGCCGTCGGCGCGACGCAACGCCCGCAGCTCGGCCTGCATGGCGTCGAGGTCGGCGAAGTGGGCGTCGGCCGGGTCGTCGCAGCGCTGGTAGACGATGGTTCCGCCCTGCCCGTCCGCCCCAGGCGCCAAGCGGGCCAAGGTGTCGACGTGGCTGTCGGTATCGTCGCCTTCGAGGTGACCGTGCTCGAGCCAGAGCACCCGGGTGGCGCCCAACTCGGCGGCGAACGCGGCCTCGGCTTCGGCGCGGGTGAGGCCGCCGTCGTTGCGGTTGGCGTTGAGCACACAGGCGCTGGTGGTGAGGATCGTGCCCTTGCCGTCCGACTCGATGGCGCCCCCCTCGAGCTCGAGCGTTCGCTCGCGCAGCGGCGCGGCGAAGGCGCCCGCTTCGGCGAGCACACCGTTGATGGCGTCGTCGCGCCGGGCCGGGAATTTGCCGCCCCAGCCGTTGAAGTGAAACGAGCGCAGCTCGAGCGCGCCGGCGTTCTCGACGGTGATGGGGCCGTGGTCGCGGGCCCAGGTATCGTCGGAGGGGGCGACGCAGAGGGTCACCGCGCCGAGGTCGACACCGGCTGCGCGCAGCGTCGTGGCGACGTGCTCGGCGAGCGTGGCGTCGTGGCAGGCGACGAGCAGACGGGTGCGCGACGCGATCTCGCGGGCGATGGCGACGAAGCAGGCCTCGGCGCGGGCCAAGATCGGCGCCCAATCGGTCGTTTCGTGCGGCCAGGTCAGCATCACACCGTCAAGCGGCTCCCATTCTGCCGGCAAACGGATCTTCGATTCGGTCATCGCTGCGGCACCTCCCGTGCGGCGCGGAACGCTAGCGGAGGCGAGGGCGAGCGTCGAGCGACCTTTCACAGATCCGACATTCCCCCGCCGACCGGCGTACTCGCCGGCTTTTTCCTTGACCGCACGGCCCCGAAACAGCCATCGTCGCGCGGTCAGCGACTTCTGCAGCCCCCCTGCGGTCGACGACGCAACCAGCCCGATAGGAGCCTTCATGCACCCGAACGCCCGCCGCGACGGCATCGTCGCCCGCCCCCTCGACGGGGACCTCGTCCTCCTCGGCCAGGACCACGACGTCCACCGCCTCGACGCGGTGACCGGCTGGGTCTGGCAACACGCCGACGGCAGCAAGAGCCCCGCGGCGCTGCTCACCGGCCTGCGCGCCGAGGTCCACGCGGACGCGGATCTCGAACTGGTCTTCGAGGCGCTCGACCGCCTCGCCGACGCCGGCCTGCTGCAGGAGCGCGTCGCACCGCCGGCCGGTGTGACCCGCCGCGTGACGATGCAGCGCCTCGCCGGCGCGTCGGCCCTCGCCGCGCTGACCGCGATCCTCGCCCGCAGCCCGGCCGCCGATGCCGCCGCCGGCGGTGGCGGGCAGTGCGCCGACGACAAGGCCATCATCGAAGAGATCGCCTGGCTCGAGGCGACCGAGGCGGCCGTCGCCGAGCTGCTCGAGGATTGGGTCGAGGAAGCCGACGCCAAGGACGACGCCGACGAGTACTACGTCGCCGCCCTCGACGCCCGCGAGGTGACCCGCAAGAAAGCCGCCGCCGAGCTCGGCGACGACCTCGAAGAGGCCACCGACGACCTCGCCGCGTGCACCCTCGCCGCGAAGAAGGGCATCGCCCACTCCGAGGCGAAGCGCAAGGCGCAGGCCAAGACCCTGCTGAAGAAGCGGATCGGCCACGCCCAGGAGCGCGACCAGAAAGCGACGGTCCGGCTCAAGAAGCGGGTCGAGAGCAGCCTGCGGCACGAGTCCAAGGCCAAGCACCACATCAAGAAGGCGGCCATCCACAAGTCGGAGTCGGCCGGTGGCGACACCGGTGCCGGCACCACCGAAGAGCTGCTGGCAGCCAGCCGCAAGCGCGAGCAGGCGACCAAGGCGCACCACGAGCAGAACCACAAGGCGGCATACAAGCAGAGCGAAGAGGGCGTAAAGCTGGCCGAGGCGTCGACCGAGTCGCGCATCAAGTCGAGCGAGACGCAGTACCTGCACCACGAGCAGCGCGAGAAGCGCAAGGCACAGTGGCTGAAGCAGACCACCGAGGAGCAGGCCGCCAAGGGCGTCGCTGGCAGCGACTACGTGCTCGAGCAGGCACAGAAAGAGGCCATGCTCGCCGAGCAGGAGGCCATCGAGGCGCGCAAGGCGGAGCAGAAGGCCAAGGACTCCGAGAAGCAGCAGGCCGCCGAGAAGAAGGCCAAGTCCGTCGAGCAAGAGAAGGCCACCGAACAGAAGATCAAGGTCGAGCAGAAGGAGAAGGCCGTCGAGCAGAAGGCCAAACAGGAGTACGCCGCCAGCGAAGAGACCGAAAAGGCCGCGGCGAAGAAGCAGGAGCAGACCGTCAAGGCGAAGGAGGCTTCGCTCGAGCAGTCGAAGAAGGCGCTCTAGGCGCTTCTCCCGCGAGGATTCCGGGCGGCCGGGGCGCTCAGCGCTCCGGCCGTCTGCGTTTTGCCGCCGTTGGCGCCTTGCGCCGCGGCTGCGCGCCGAGGCTCAGCCCGCGTCGTGGGCCGACGGCAAGCCGGCTTCGGCGTAGAAGGCCTCGACCAGCGCCGGCCAATCGTTCTGCGCGGCGAGGTCGGCGAGTACCGAGTTCAGCCCGAAGTTGATCCGCAGCAGGAAGATCGCGCCGGGCGTGCCGAGGTCGAATAGGCCCGTCTTCAGCATCTTCTTGCCGACCAGCAGCTTGACCGACGCGGTCGTGCTGGCCAGGCGGCGGGTATAGTCGCGGTCGAAGCGGTAGGGCTGCGGCGCCAGCAGGGGCTCGAACGAGAGCACGAGGTAATCGGCGATGGCGGCGCGCAGCTCGGCGTCTGCCTCGGCGGGCAGGCCATAGGCGTCGCTCGCTGCGGCGTAGAGGGCGTCGCCACGGATCCCCCGCGCCGCCGCGTTGCGCACCGTGGCGAAGCCGAGAAGCGTCTCGCGCGCGTAGCGCTGCACGCAGCCATGGTCGAGGAAGGCGACGCGCCCCTCCGGCAGCAGGACGTAGTTGCCCGGATGCGGGTCGCCGTTGAAGGCGCCCAGCACGTACATCGAGCGGAAGGCGAAGCGGAAGATCGCCGCCGCCCAGGCGTCGCGCTCCTGCTGGCTGCCCTCTTTGCAGCCGACGTCGAAGGCGATGCCCTGCTGCCAGCGGCTGGTCAGCACCCGCGGCCCCGAGCAGGCGGCGATCGGCTCGGGGATGAGGACCGTCGCGTCGCCCCGCCAGAATTCGTAGAGCGCTTGGTGGTTGGCGAGCTCGCCGGCGTAATCGCACTCCTCGCGGATGCGGTCGGCGATATCGTGCAGCGATTGCTCGATCGCGACCTTCGGCATCACTGCCGAGAGCGTGCGCACCAGGCCGTCGATATTGCGCAGGTCGGCGTCGACCGCCTCGCGGATGCCCGGATATTGGATCTTGACCGCGACCTCGCCGCCGCCGTCGGCCTCCGCCAGCGCCGCGCGGTGGACCTGGCCGATGCTCGCCGCGGCCACCGGATCGGCGTCGAAGCGGGCGAAGCGCTCCTCCGGGCCGGCACCGAGCTCTTCGCGCAAGATCGCGGTGATCACGTCGGTGGTCATCGGGTTGCTGCGGGTCTGCAGCCCGCGCATCGCCTCACGCCAGGTCTCGCGTTGGT
>JACKFC010000024.1 GCA_020632665.1 Deltaproteobacteria bacterium | reverse complement strand
GCGTCGACGGTGATCGCCAGGCGCAGCACGCGGTCCAGCGCCACGGTCGCGCCGGTATCGGTCGAGGCCTTCATGCATTCTTCGCCGCCGGCCCCGACGCGGTGGCAGAGCGCGCCGAGGTCGTCGACCGGCCCCTCGTCGGCGAGGCGGCGCAGCGACTTGGCCAGCGCGCGCTCGGGCTTGCCGGCGAGCAGCTTCCACGCCGCGGTCGACGCGTCGGTGGCGCTGCGCATCGCCTCTCCGCGGCCCGGGTCGTGCTCCGCCAGCGGCAGCCAGACGACGCGCAGCCACGGCCGCTCGGCGTGCAGCGTGAGCAGGCGCCCGAGCTCCTCGGGGAAGGTGACGTCGGTCGGGTCGGCGAAGAGCACGGCCGTCACGTCGGCGTTGCGCCGACCGAGCTCGACCTGCTCGCCTTGCAGCGTGACCTTCCAGCGCGCGCCGAGCTTGCCGCGCGCCCCGGCTTCACCGCCGAGCAGCATCGCGCGCAGCCCGCCGCGACCCTTGCCGCGCAACGCTGTCAAGCCGGCGACGGCTCCCGGTGCCACGCGACGCACCACGTCGCGCTCGCAATCGCGGATCCGCCGCGCCGCGCAGCGCGCCCAATCCTTCTCGGCCCGGTCGAACGCCTGCTCCAGCACGGCCAACGGCGGCACGCCCGCGAGGCCACGACCGCCGACCAGCGCCGTCGGCGTGGCGCGCACGCCGAACGCCACCGCGGCCCGCCGCTCGCGCTCGAGGTTGCGCAGCAGCGCGCCGTCCTGCCGTTGCTGGTCGAGCCGTTCGCGGTCGAGCTTGGCGACGGCTGCGGCCTTGCGCAGCGCCTCGTTGTCCAGGCCCGGAGCCGCCAGCAATGCCTGCACGAACGCCAGCTCGCCGCCCTGGTCGCGCGCCGCCATCGCCGCCGCTGCCGCCGCCGAAGCCTGGCGATGCCGCCGAAGCGGGAGGTGGTGCAGCAGAAGGGCGAAATTCGGCCGCTTCGAGAGCTGTGTCGCCACCCGGGTGATCATCTCCCGGCTCGGCGCGTCCTGCAGATCGACGAAGAGCCGCAGCGGGATCGGGCCGCTGCGGCTGGTGCTCGCGCTTGCCGCGGCGGCCGCTGCCGTCGTCGTGGGCTGCGCACCGGCCGGGTGGACGGCCAACGACAGCGCCGTCGTCAGGGCGAGCAGGAGCGCGGGGCGGCGGGTCACGACGCTACTCGCGGGCGCGGATCAGGCGGCGGATCGCGGCGCGGAAGGTCGCCGCGGAGAAGCCGAGCTGCGGCGTGAAGGCATGCCCGTTGATGAAGACCGAGGGGGTACCCTTGAGCCCGAGGCGCTCGGCTTCGGCGGCCGACTTCGCGACGACCCCGGCGTAGGTGCCGGCCGTCAGGTCCTTCTCGAAGGCCTTGGCGTCGAGGCCGAGGCGCGCGGCGAAGCCAACCAGGTCTGCTCTCGCCATGCGGTCTTGCTGGCTCACCACCAGGTCACGGAAGTTCCAGAACTTCCCGGCCTTCGCCGCGATACGGCCGGCCTCGGCGGCTTCCTTGGCGTTGGGGTGGAAGGGCAGCGGGAAGTCCATCCAGGTCACCTTCACGCGACCGTCGAACTCGGCCATCACTTCGGCGATATGCGGCTCGAGCCGGGCGCAGAAGGGGCACTGCAGGTCCTGGAATGTGACGATGTGAATCGCCGCGGCTTCGGGGCCGCGGGTGATGCCGAGGCTGGTGTCGATCTTCACCGCCGTCGGAGCCAGCGAATCGAGCAATTTGCCCTCGCCGACGGTCTTCTCGTAGACCTCGCCGGCCGGCGTGCCCGCTTCGATCAGCGCGTTGGCCTTGGCCAGCTCGGCGTCGACCGTGGCGGTCAGCTTCTCGACGTCGGGCGCGCCGACGATCAGTTGGCCATTGACGTAGAGATTCGGCGTGCCGCGCACCGCGAGGGCTTCGACCTGCTCGAGATCGCCGCGGATCCGCTCGTCCGCGCCGGTGGCCGCCATCGCGTTGCGGAAGCGATCGATGTCCAAGCCAGCCGCCGCCGCCAGGGCGCCGATGCCTTCGACCGTCAGCGTCGGCGCACCGAAGAGCTGATCGTGCATCTCCCAGAACTTGCCCTGCGCCCGCGCCGCCTCGGCAGCCTTGGCGGCGAGCATCGCGTGCTGGTGGATGGCCTGCGGGTTGTGCTTCCAGACGATCCGCACCTTGTCGCCGAACTTCTGCCGGACCGCGTCCAGCGTCGCCTGCAGGCTCTTGCTGTGCGGGCACTCGAAATCGCCGAAGACGACGATCGTGACCGGGGCGTTCACCGCACCGCGGATCGGATCGTCCGAGCGAACAAGGACCCGCCAGGTCACCTGCTGCGCGCGCGGATCCTGGCCGAACTGCAGGCGCTGGCCGACCGGCATCGCGCCGGCGCCGCCGCCTGCGGGCTGGATCGTCGCGCCGACCACACCGCTGGTGCGCTGCGTCTTCGCCGGGACCGCGACCTTCGGCGCCGCCTCGCCCTGCAGGACGTGCTTGACGTAGAAGGGCGCGCGCTTGGGGCTGTTCCGTTCGACCAAGGCCTGCAGCAGGTCGGTGGGCTTGGTGCCCTTCTCCAGCAGCTCCGCGGCCACGCCGGCCTGGGTCTTGAAGATGCCTTCCCAGGTCGCCGCGTCCTGGGCGCCCTGCAGCAGCGCGCCGTTGACGAGGTAGGAGGGCGTGCCGGCGACGCCGAGGACCGCGGCGAGGGCGACGTCGGCCGAGACCTCCTCGCGCACTTCGGCGCTCTTGCGCAGCTTCTCGAATTGCGCCGCGTCGACGCCTTCGAGCTTGGCGAAGCTCTCGATCACGCCGGCGTCGACCTTCTCGGCTTCGAAGGCGTGATCCCAGAACTTGCGCCACAGGCCCATCCGGCGCGCCGCGACGGCGGCCTCGGCCAGGGCGACCGAGTCTGGATGCGCGTCGAGCGGCAGGTTGACCAGCCGAACGCGGGCGATGTCCTTGTGGGCCTCGAATGCTCCCACCAGCGTGGCAGCGCTCATCTTGCAGTGCGGGCATTGGTAGCCGACGAAGGCGAGGACATCGACCTTCGGTTGCTCGGCTCCGAAGCCTGCGCGCTCGACCCTCGCAGTCGGCTTCGTCTCGGCCGCGCCGGCCGGCGGAGCAGACTTGTTGCCGCAACCAGCGAGCGTGGTCGCCGTCGCCAGCGAAAGGGTGAGCGCGATTTGGCGCAGGGTCCGGAGATCCGACATCGACTTGCCTCCTCGGAAGGATCGGGCGCGTAGCGTAGGGAGCCGCCAAGGGCGGGTCAAGGTGAAGACGACGGCGTCAGAGTGCCCGAGATCGCAACATCGACACACCCAACCATGTTCCCGTCCAGAGGCCGACGCCGCCGAGCAGGAGCGTCCACCACGTCGTCGGCGAGCCCAGGCCACGGGTCTCTGCGGTCGGCAACAAGAACGCGAAGAGGGCCCACGCCGCGAGCGTTGTCGCGGTCAGCACGGCGCGGTTGACCTGGCGCTCCCGCTGCAGCAACGCCCGGTCCAGGTCGGGATCTTTGACTTCGAGCCGGAGTTGGCCGCGCCGCAGCTGCCGCAGGACCGAGCGCGCCTCGCCCGGAAGCACCACGCCCAGGCCCCACCAATCGCGCAGGGTTCGGAAGATCCGGCGCGAGTAGGTCTCGGGATCGAGCGCGCGGCCGAGGTAGAGGCGGACGAAATAGGGGCGCAGATCCGCCATCGGGTTGAAGCCAGGGTGGATCTGCCGGGCGATGCCCTCCATCGTCGAGATCGACTTGCCGATCAGGACCAGGTCGGTCGGCAAATCGATGTCGTGGCGGAGTACCACCTCGATCGTCTCGGTCAGGAAGGTGCCGATATCGACCGTCACCAGGTCGACGCCGTGGTAGCGACCCATCAGCGCCGACACCTCGCCGCGCAGCAGCCGCACGTTCACCGCGTCGCCGAGCACGCCGAGGTCCATCAGCAGGGCGACCAGCATCTCGGCGTCGCCGAGCAGGATCGCGGCCATGAAGGCGAGCAATTCGTCGACCCGCTCGCGATCGAGCGAGCCCATCATGCCGAAATCGATGACGCCCAGGCTGCCGTCGCGCAAGACGAAGAAGTTGCCGGGGTGCGGATCGCCGTGGAAGAAGCCGTGCTCGAAGATGCTCTCCAGGACCAGCGCGATGCCGGTCTCGGCCACCGCGGCGGGGTCGATCTCCCACGCGGCGAGCGCGGCTGTATCGGTCACCTTGACCCCGTCGAGGAATTCCATCGTCAGGACGCGGCGGGACGAGAGCGCCGGATAGGTCGCCGGCACGTGGATCCGCGGCTCTTCCGCGAACTGTCGCCGGAAGCGCTCGATATTCCGCAGCTCGTTGCCGAAGTCGGTCTCCAGACGCAGACCCTGGCCAAAGGCCTCGATCGCCGCGGCCGGCTTGAAGGCGCGCAACTCCGGGACGTTCTCTTCGACCAAGCCGGCGATCGTCGCGAGCAGGTCGAGGTCAGCACGCAATCGCTCGTCCAGACCCGGCCGCTGCAGCTTGACCACGACCTCTTCGCCGCTCTCGAGCCTGGCGCGGTGCACCTGCGCGATCGACGCCGCGGCGAGGGGCTCGGCCTCGAAATGGGCGAAGGCGCTGCTCACCGGCACACCCAGCTCCTTCTCGAGCAGGGCCCGCGCCTCGGCGGCGGGGAAGGGCGGAACGTCGTCCTGCAGCTTGCGGAGCTCTTCGATCAGCGAGAGCGGCACCAGGTCGGGTCGCGTCGCCAGCATCTGGCCCAGCTTGACGAACGTCGGCCCCAGCTCTTCGAGGGCGAGGCGGACACGGATCTCCCAGCGGCGGGTGGCGATCTGCTCGTCGACCGGCGCCGCGCGGCCGAGCCGGAGCAGCGCCGCCAAGCCCGAGGAGTCGATGAACTGGCCGAAGCCGTAGCGGATGGCGATCGCCGCGACCTGCCGCAGCCGCACGGCCTGCCGAGCGACGTTGGGCAAGGTCCAGAGCTTGCCGATCGTGCTCACGCCGGGCCTCCTTCCTCGTCGCGCGTCGCTGCATCCGCCTGCGCCCGGACCTTGGCCACCGCGCTGCGCACGACGGCCTCTGCGGTCGGCCGCAGCGCGCCGAGCGTCTCGACCATCGGCCCGCCAGCGCGTGCGGCGATGGCGCCGAGTGCTTCTTCCAGCAGCGCGGCATAGGGCGCGCCGTCGTCGCGGACCTTGCTCAGCCGCTCGCGGGTCTGGCCGCGCAGCGCCTCGATCTCCGCGGGGTCGAGGGCGCCGGCCGCGGCGACGCGATCGAGCACCGCGTCGGCGTGGCCCTCGAGCATCCAACGCGCGATGACGCTGGCGAGGCCCTTCTCGATCGCGCGCGCCAACATCGTGTCGTCGCTCTCAGAGGCTGCAGCGGCGGATGCGCCACTTGCCGCTGTTGCCGTCGTCGACATAGACCGCGCAGGGCGTCGGCATCTCCTTCTTGGTCGACTCGATGAAGTATTCGTAGCCGGCCGTGCCGCCCGCGCTGCGCATCATCTCTTTGAAGTCGACAATCTTGAAGGAGCCGTCTTCCTGCAGGTAATCCTTGGCTTGCCGGCGCATCCGCTTCCAGGCGTGGTCGTACCAGCCGCGCAGCGCGTTCGGCGTCCGCTCCTCGCTGTGCAGAACCTGCTGGAATTGCTCCCAGCCGCGCTCTTCGTTGCTGTCGTTGGCGGCGTCGATGGCCTGTTTCAGGACCCACTCGGCAGACTCGGGATCGGGATCGGTGACGGTGATCCCGAAGAGCTTCATCCGCGCCTTGTCGACGGTCTTGCCGACCATGTCGCAGCCGCCGAGGGGCAGCAGCAGCGCAGCTGCGAGCAGCGGCAGCCAGCGCCGCAGCGTCGTCGTCCTTTTCGCCTTGGTCATCGTCCTCTCCGTCGTTCGGGTGCGCCCGAGCTGCCGCCGATCCTAGCGCGAAACCGGTGCAGCGGCGAGGGGGCGGCAGATCGACCGACGCGGGGTTGCCCCTGCAGGACCCCATCCCTACACTCCGCGCCCCCCGGCGGCCGGCCCCCCTCCACGCCGCCGCCAAGGAGCCCGCCATGAGCCTGCACCGCCTCCGCAAAGCCGACACCGCCCCCGCCGTCGGTCGCGATATCGACGCGTGGTGCACGCGCTGCAAGATGGATCTCGGCCACGTCATCACCGCGATGGCTGGCGAGAGTGTGGTCCAGGTCCGCTGCCATACCTGTGGCTCGGTTCACCGCTACAAGGATCCGGCCGCCGCAGACCGCGCCGCCCGCGAGCGCGTCGCCCGGGCCTCTGGCGCAGGCGGTCGTCGCGCTGCCTCGGCCGCAGCGGCGCGGCCGAACGCCCATCGCATCCGCTACGAGAAGCTGATGGCCGAGAAGGACCGCTCGGCTGCGAGCCGCTACCACCCGACGATCTCGCCGAAGTCTGGCGATCTCGTCGACCACGCGCGCTTCGGCTACGGCGTGGTCGATCACGTCGACGGCGGCAAGGCGCGCATCGTCTTCGAGGACGAAGAGCGGACGCTCATCGTCGATCGCTAGGCCATTCACAAACCGACATCTCTTTCGACATCGGAGCGAAAGCGGACTAAACTGCCGCTTAGAGCGACACTCTCCCGTCCGGGAAAAAGGTCGTCCCCTCCGAGGTCTGCAACAATGCAGGACATTCTCTCGAACCCGCTGTTTCGGGCCGCGCTCGGCATCGTCGTGCTCGGCGTCGGTGGTTGGGCCGTGGCGCAGTGGGTCCGCAAGCTCTCCGCTGCGGAAGACACCCGCGGCCAACGCGACGTCGAGAAGGCGCTGGCCAAGGGCGACAAGGCCGGCGCGGCGCGCATCGCGATGGACAACGAGCTCTACGACAAGGCTGCCGAGATCTTCGACATGCTCGGCCGTCATGCCGACGCCGGGCGGGCGCTGCGCAAGGCGGAGAAGTGGGAGCGCGCCGCCGGCTTTTTCGAGAAGGCCGACGACTACGACTCCGCGGCGTATTGCTACCGCAAGACCGGAGACGAGCGCGGGCTGATGCGCTCGCTCGATCGCGCCGGTCAGTGGGCGGAGGCCGCGCAGATGGCAGAGCGGGCTGGGCGCTTCGTCGAGGCAGCGGACTTGCTGATCAAGGCCGGCGACAAGGCCCGCGCCGTCGAACTCTTGGTCCGCGGCGGCGACAAGGAGCGGGCGCTCGCCCTCTCCGCCGAGGCCCGCTACGAGCAGGGCGACTACGAGGGCGCCGGCAAGGCGTACGTCAAGCTCGAGCGCTGGGAGGACGCCGTCGCTGCCTTCGAGAAGGGCGAGCACGTCGAATTGGCGAGCAAGGTCTACGCAAAGATGGGGCGCTACGTCGACGGCGCCGACCTGCTGGCGCGCTCCGGTCGTCCCGGCGAGGCCGCGGCGCTCTTCGAGCAGGCGCAGCGCTTCCGCGACGCGGCGAAACATTGGCAGTTGGCCGGCGAGCCCGAGCGCGCGATGGGCTGCCTGCTGCGTGAGGGCGACAAGCTGGCGGTGATCAAGCTGCGCGTCGCCCGCGGCGAGGTCGACCAGGCCCTGCAGGTGATCTCGACGGTCGTCGACACCGAGGGCGCCTACGTCGACGCGCTGCGCATCGGGGCGTCGCTGCATCGCGAGCGTGGCGACGACAAGGCCGCCTTCAAGGCGCTCTACAAGTTGCTCGAGACCCGGCTCTCGGACGCCGATCGCCTGCAGTTCACCCGCGAGGCGGTCGAGTTGGCCGTGACGATCGGCCAGGGCCGCATCGGCCGGGTCTTGCTCGAGCGCGCAGCACCGCAGATCGGCGCCGACCTCGATGCGCCGACCTGGGCCAAGACGCTCAAAGCGCAGCTCGCCGAGCTCGACGACGCGCCAGAGGAGATGGGCTTGGTCCAGGGCCGGGCCACGGGGCGCGTGACGCTCTCCGGCGCGGTCGAGAGCGAGGCGACGCAGAGCTACGGTGAAGGCACCGTCGCCTACCTCGGTGGCGAGCAGCGCGCTGCGGCGAAGAGCGAGTTCGGCATCGAGATCGACGCGGACGGCTGGCCCAAGGGCGTGCCGATCTCGCTGGCGCGCCGCTACAGCGGCCTCGAGCGGCTCGGCCAGGGCGGCAACGGCGTCGTGTTCCGCGCCAACGATCGCCTGCTCAGCCGCGTCGTCGTGCTGAAGTTCATGATCGACGGTTCGATGCCGACCGAGATGGCGCGCAAATACTTCGAGCGCGAGGTCAAGATGGCGGCCAGCCTCAGCCATCCGAATATCGTGCACATCTACGATATGGGTCACGAGGACGACGTGCCTTGGTATTCGATGGAATACGTCGAGGGCCAGGCGCTCTCGGCGTTCATGCCGGCGGGTCAGATCGTCGGCGACAAGATCTTCCTGATGAGCGTGGTGGAGCAGATCTGCGCCGCGCTCGATCACGCGCACAGCAAGGACATGATCCACCGCGACATCAAGCCGGACAATATCCTCATCTCGTCGATCGACGGCGCGGTGAAGCTGCTCGACTTCGGCCTCGCCCGGGTCTTGGACGACTCGTTCGGCGAGCTCTCCGTGCTGGCCGGCACGCCGTACTACATGGCGCCGGAGCAGATCGACGGCTCACCTGTCGACCACCGCGCCGATATCTACGCCCTCGGCATCATCCTCTACCGCATGTTCACCGGCCGGCTGCCTTTCCAGGACGGCAATATCTTCGTCGCCCACGCGCTGGAGCCTGTCCCCGATCCGCTGCAGTTCAATCCACAACTCAGCCGAGACGTGGTCTCGCTCTTGATGCGCTGCTTGGCCAAGCGACCCGAAGAACGTCCGGACAACTGTGGCTCGATCAAGGTCGGCCTGCACGACGCGCTCTTCGGTCATTTGCGCTCGGGCGTCACCAACGCCTGAGCCGCTCCGGCCGCCGCGCCTAACCCTCGCAGGCGGTGCCCAGCTCCACCAGCAGGTGTTCCAGCGCGAGTGAGGTCTGCGGGTTCAACACCAGCGATGCGTCCCGCACGTCGAGCGCGTCGAGCGCCCGGGCGAGTCCGTCGGTGCCGGCACGATCGGCCAGGATCCGAAGGCCATCGGCCCACGGCGCGTGAGGTAGTGTGCGCGGGTCGACGCCGGCCGAGACCAGCAGCGCGTCGCGCAGGAGCGCGCGCAGCGCGTCGACCGTCCATTGCAGCCCGTCCCGACTCGGGCCTTTCGACTTCGCGCCGCCGCCCTCGCCCTCGCTCTCGGCCGCCGCGAGCAGCGCCGCCAACTCCTGCACGAAGTCGACCTCCGAGCCGAGCACGTGGCTGCCGAACGAGAGACCGAACGCGACGAGGCGCTCCAGCACCGGCCGCCAACTCGGCTCGGCGCGTAGGCGGGCGGCGGTCAAGCTGCCGTCGGCGAGGCTGCTCGCGAGCCGCACCAGCGCGGGCTCGCGGCCTTCCGCCAAGAGGATCGCTTCGAGGTCGGCGGCACCGAGCGGGCCCAGCCGCAGCGATTGGCAGCGCGAGCGGATCGTGTCCAACAAGAGCTGCGGTCGACTGCTGACGAGCAGAAAGAGCGTGTTGCCGGGCGGCTCTTCCAAGGTCTTCAGCAGCGCGTTGCCGGCTTCTTCCCGCAGGCGATCCGCCTCTTCGACCACCAGCACCTTGGCCCGACCCAGCACCGGGTCGTAGCGCAGGCGCTTGGTGGCGTCGCGGACCATGTCGATCTTGATGCCTTGGCCCTCGCGGCGCACGAACTGGATATCTGGATGCTCGCCGCGCAGCAGCGCGTGGCAGGAGCGACACGCGCCGCAGGCATCGGCGTCCTCAGTCGGCTGCAGGCAGCACCGCGCCGCCGCCATCGCGTTCGCGAGCGTCGTCTTGCCGACCCCGTCGGGCCCGACCAGCAGCAGGGCGTGGATCGGGTGCTGTCGCCCCAGCATGCGTCGGATGGCGGCGAGCTGGGCGGTGTGTCCTCGGAGATCGGCGAGTCGGGTCATCATCGGGTCGGAGCATAGGAATGCTGGCCGCTGCGGTCGAGCCCCGCTATGCTCGGACTCGCGCGATCTGCGCTCGCCTCGATCCCACTCGATTGGAGGACCCGATGCTCCCACGCGCCCAACGCGCCCTGGTTTTCCTTGCCGTACTGGCCTTCGCCGCGCCCGCCTGGGCCGACAAGATCATCTGGCAATACGACGATCTGCCGGGCGACATGACGGCCCTCGCCGACGGCTTGAAGAAGCACCCGATGTCGGCGCACCCCGGCTTCGTCAAGGGCGAGGCCTTCGGCCAGATCTACAAGCCGCAGCCGAGCGACTACCCGGTGAAGATCCTCAGCGTCGAGCTGGTGATGGCGGCCGCCGAGACGGCCACCGCGCCGTTCGCCGAGGTGCCGATCGCGATCGAGTTCTACAACGACACCTCGCTGCAGGCGGCGCCGACGGGTACGCCGATCTGGACCATCAACTCGGCCGATTTCTTCAACCCGAAGACGGGCAAGCCGGGCATGAACGTGGTCGGCAATACCGGCATGATCTTCGAGTTCGACTGGAGCAAGCCAGAGAATCACCCGCCGGAGATCACCTCCGGTCTGATCCGCGTGGTCATCCGCGTGCTCGGCAACGCCAAGGACAACGGAGAGTATTGGGAGCCGGGCTGCTCCACCACCGGCCTCGGCATCTGCCAATGCGCCAAGCTCTCCACTGGCCTCGGCCTCGACCTGTGCGGCTGCCAGGACCTCGCCGCGCTCACCGATTCCGGCACCACGCCGAAGGCCAACGTGCTCGAGATCGTCTACCCGCTCGGCCAGTGCAGCGGCAGCAAGAAGTGGGTCTGGCTCGAGGACGTCGCCAAGGAAGGCAAGCAGATGAAGGGCGACTTCTTGCTGCGGATCGGCGTCGACGGCTTCGCCAGCGGCGGCGGGACCGATGCCGGCGGGACGGATGCCAGCGCAGATGCCGGCGGGCCGATCCCAGACGCCGGTGGTAGCAGCGATACGTCCAGCGCCGACGTCGGCGTGGCGCCGCCGGCCAAGCCCATCGTCTCGTTGGTCTCGCCCGCGACCGGCAGCAACGACGCGATCACCCAGATCGAGGTTGTCGGCGAGAACTTCGAGCAGGGCGCGATCGTCAAGGTGGGCGCCAACAAATGCGCGGTCGACAGCGTGACCCCGAACAAGATCGTCGCCAACGTCCTCTCCGGCATCGCGCCCGGCAGCTACCCGCTCGTGGTCGAGAACCCGAGCGGCCAGATCGGCTTCAAGGACCCGGGCTTCACCGTCACCGCCGCGGCAGAGCCGGACGCCGGCCCGGCCGACACCTCGATCGTGCCGGTCGACGCCGGCAACGACAGCAGCGTCGACCTTGGGCCGCTGCGCCTCGACCTCGTCGATCCGAACTGCGCCGCGGCCGACGCCGATACGCAGATCGCGGTCTACGGCCAGGGCTTCGGGCAGGGCCTGGTCCTCGAGCTGGGCGGCACCAAGCTCATCGCCATCAACGTCGAGACGACGAGCAAGGCCACCGCGCTGGTCCCGAAGGGCCTCGCCGCCGGCGCGCATTCGCTGGTCGCCACGATGGACGGCAAAGTCGCCTCGCTGGCCAACGCGGTCGAGGTCGGCTGTGGCGCCAACGCCGGACCGAAGGACAGCGGCTGCAGCGCCGCGCCGCGACGCCAGGCGGGGCCGCTCGCCGGGCTCGTCGTGCTGCTCCTCGGCGCCCTCGGTTTGCTCCTGCGTCGTCGGCAGGCTGCTTGATGGGCGCTGCAATGGACCGCGCGCGCGGCTGGAAGACGGCACCGGATCACGACGCCAAGGGCTGGCCTGCGGGTGTGCCCTTCATCATCGGCAACGAAGGCTGCGAGCGCTTCAGCTTCTACGGCATGAAGTCGATCCTGCAGGTCCACCTCACCGCGCTCTACGTCGCGGCCGGGATGGCCGGCGACCTCTCCGAGACGCACGCGCAGGAGATGGTCCACCTCTTCATCGCCGGTGTGTACGCCTTCCCGATGATCGGGGCGATCCTGGCCGACCGGCTCTGGGGCAAATACCCGACCATCTTCTGGCTCAGCCTGGTCTATTGCGCCGGCCACGCCGTGCTCGCCGTCGGTGAGAACTCGCTCGGCGGCATGGCGCTCGGCTTGGGCCTGATCGCGATCGGATCGGGCGGCATCAAGCCCTGCGTCAGCGCCAACGTCGGCGACCAATTCGGCAAGGGCAACTGGCATCTGGTGACCAAGGTCTTCCAGGCCTTCTACTTCATCATCAACTTCGGCTCGTTCTTCGCGACCTTGGCGATCCCGTGGCTGAAGCAGACCTACGGCACCAGCGTCGCGTTCGGCGTCCCCGGCGTGCTGATGTTCATCGCGACCATCGTCTTCTGGCTCGGCCGCGACAAATTCGTCCACGTGCCGGCCAAGCCCGGCGGCAAGCTCGGCCTCTACGACACGCTCTCCTCTTCGCTGCTCTTCCTCGGGCTGATCGGCCTGCCGCTCTTCTTCACCGATATCCTGCCGCTCTGGGCCTTCGCCCTCGGCGTGGTGGTGCTGACCGCCGTCGGCTTGGCCCTCTTCTCGGCACGGCAGAAGATCGAGCGCGACGACGGCTTCCTCGCTGTGATGATCGAGGCGCTCGGGGATCTCGGCAACGGCAGAGCCCGGGAAGCCGCGGCCAGCGCGCCCGCCGACGCGCCCGAGATCGCCCGCAGCAAGGTCTTCGCAGGGGTGGCGCAGCGCCGCGGCGAGGAGATCGCCGAGGGACCGGCGGCCGTGCTCCGGATCGTCAGCGTCTTCTTTCTGGTCAGCGTCTTCTGGGCGCTCTTCGATCAGCACAGCAGCTCGTGGATTCGCCAGGCGCAGCGCATGGACCTGCACGTCGACACGCTCGGCTTCTCGCTCGACCTGCTGCCCTCGCAGATCCCCAGCCTGAACCCGCTGATGGTCATGATCCTGATCCCGCTCAACAACTTCCTGCTCTATCCGTTGGTCGAGAAGGTGGGCGTGGCGGTGACCCCGCTGCGCAAGATGACCGTGGGCATGGGCATGGCGGCGGCGGCCTTCGCCATCGTCGCCTTGCTGCAGGAGCGCATCGACACCCTCGCGCCGAGCGGCGCCAAGGTCGGCATCGCTTGGCAGGTGATCCCCTATTTCGTCATGACCCAGGCCGAGGTGATGGTCTCGGTCACCGGCCTCGAATTCGCCTACACGCAGGCGCCGCGCCGGATGAAGTCGACGATCATGGGCTTCTGGCTGCTCACTGTCGCGTTCGGCAGCAAGCTCGTGATCCTGGTCACCAAGCTGCCCGATATGGGGCTCTCGACCTTCTTCTGGGTCTTCGCCGCGCTGATGGCCGGCGCCGCAGTGCTCTTCGGCATCCGCGCCTCGTTCTACCGCTACCGCGACTATTCGCAGTAGGCGCCGGATCCGCAGCGCCGCCGGGTGACGCGGCGGCCCCGCAGCTATGCGGCCGGCGACGCCTCGCGGATCTCTTCTTCCAGCCCTTCGGCGCGGAGCGAGAGCTCCTCCCATTTCGCCATCGCGTCGTCGATCCCGGCCCGCAGGCGGCCGTGCTCTTCCGCCAACACGCGCACCCGCTCGCTATCGTCGTAGAGCGTGGGGTCGAGCTGCTGCTCGGCGATCTCGGCGCAGCGGGCCTCGTCGCGCTCGATCTGCGCTTCGAGGCCGGAGATCCGGTCGCGCAGCGGCTTGACCCGGCGCGAGAGCTCTGCCCGTAGCTCGGCTTCGGCCCGCTTCCGCGCGCGCGCTTCTTCTCGCGTCTCGCCCGCAGCAGGGCCGCGGTCGTCGTCCTCGCTCGCCGCCCGCGCGTCGGGATCTTCGCCACGGAGGATGGCTTCGACCGCCTTCGGATCGCCGCCGGATTTGCGGTAGAGGTAGGCGTCGTAATCGCCTTCGTAGAGCGAGACCCGGCCGCCGGGCAGCACCTCGAGCACATGCGTCGCCACCGCGTTGATGAACGCGCGGTCGTGGCTGACCAGCACGACGGTGCCGTCGAAGGCCGAGAGCGCGTCTTCGAGCACCTCGCGCGAGAGCAGGTCGAGGTGGTTGGTCGGCTCGTCGAGGAGCAGCGTATTCGGTGCGCGCAGCACCATCCGGCACAGCGCCAGCCGCGCCCGCTCGCCGCCGGAGAGGACGTGGACGCGCTTCTCGACCGCCTTGCCTTGGAAGAGGAAGGCGCCGAGCAGGCTGCGCACCTTCGGCATCGTCTGGTCCGACGCCGCCCGCTGCGCTTCGGTGAGCACCAGCGAGCGGGCGTCGAGCGATTCGAGCTGATGCTGGGCGTAATGCTCGACCCGCACCTGATGACCGAGCACGACCTCGCCCTCGGTCGGGTGCAGGACGCCGGCGAGGAGCTTGAGCAGGGTCGACTTGCCCGCACCGTTGGGGCCGACCAGCGCGACCCGCATGCCGCGCCAGATGGTCAACTCGATACCCTCGTAGACCCGGTTGCTGCCATAGGCCATGCCGACGTCGTGCAGCCGCAGGACCTCCTTGCCGGTGCGCCCCGCAGGCGGGAAGCGGAAGCCGATGCCGGCGACGTCGCCGTCGACCTCGACGTCTTCGAGTTTGGCGAGCTGCTTCATCCGCGACTGCGCTTGCTTGGCCTTGGTCGCCTTGGCGCGGAATCGGTCGACGAAGCGCTGCAGCTGGGCACGCCGGCGCTCGACCGTCGCGGCCGCGGCCTGCTGCTGCTCGATCCGCTGCGCGCGGCCCTCGATATAGTCCTCGTAGCCGCCGACGGACTCGATGATACCGCGCGGTGAGAGCTCGGCGATGATGTCCGGGACGCGGTCGAGGAAGGCGCGGTCGTGGCTGACCACGACGATGGTGCCGGGGTAGCTGTCGAGGAAGGACTCGAACCAGGCCAGCGCCTCGAGGTCGAGGTGGTTGGTCGGCTCGTCGAGCAGCAGGACGTCGTAGCGCGCGAGCAAGAGCCGGCACAGCGCCACGCGCATCCGCCAACCGCCGGAGAGCGCGTTCGGCGGTCCCTCGATCATCGAGGGTGAGAAGCCCAGGCCTCCGAGCATGCGTCGCGCTTCGTCGACCAGCCCCTCACCGCCGGCCGCTTCGAAGCGGTCGGTGGCGTCGCCCAGGGCCCGCAGCGCGCTCGGGTTGGCCGCGAAGGCGGCGTCCTCGGCCATCTTCCGGCGCAGCGCGGCGAGCTCGGCGCGGGTGGAGGTCCAGCCGTCGATGCCGAGCAGCACCGCCTCGATGGTCGATGCGCCGGGGAGCTCGCCGACCTCCTGCACGAGGTAGCCGACCCGCACACCGCGTGGGATCACGATGCTCCCTCCGTCGGGCTGGTCGGCGCCTGAGAGGATGCGGAGCAGCGTCGTCTTGCCGGCGCCGTTGGGGCCGACCAGGCCATAGCGGATGCCCGGGCGGATCAGCCACGACAGCCCGTCCCAGAGCCGTTGTGGCCCGAATTGCTTGGAGAGTCCTTGGATCTGGATCACGGGCGTCCGTGGGCGGCCTACTTCCCGGCAGGGGTGGCGCCGCTATTGCGGTAGTTGCGGGGGCAGACGACGACGAAATCCGCCGCGGGGTCGCTGGTCCGGTGGCCGGCGCCGCCGTAATACGCCGCGTGCGACGGATCGCTCATTTGGCAGGCGTTGGCCTCCGCCCAGGGGCGGCGGCGCAGCGAGCAGAGCGGCTGGTCGCTGTGGCTCGGCATCTCGTTCGGGAAGCCGCCGGTCTTCATGCCGGTGCCCCAGGCGACCTTGTCCGAGGCGATGTCGCCGCTCGGGAAGGGCTTGGCGCTGGTCCGCACGAAGCGCACCGCGCCGGCGACGGTGTTGAACGCCCAGGTGAAGGTGCTGACCAGATCCGCCTCGGGCAGCACCGGGTCGCTCTTGCTGGCGACCACCAGGAAGCGGCTGCGCGGCGCGATATAGGTCCCCGAGCACGCACTGTCGCTGCTGCACGGCACATTGTTCTCGCCTTCGCAGGTGCAGGTTTCGCCCGGTAGGCACGGCGCGTTCTTGTTGTTGACGCAGATGCCGGAGGGAAAGATCTGGGTCCGCGTCTGCCAGCCGCCCGGGCCCGGTGCGAGGTATTGCAGCACCGTGCCGCCGATCGGCACCAGGTGATCGCCCGGGTTGTAGAGCTCGACCGCTTCGTTCTCGGTCGGCAGCAGCTTCGGGCTGGCGACTTCGGGGCCCACCACGCTGATCTGCGAAATCAAGATCGAGTTGTCGCATTTGCCGGTCTTCGGATTGCAGACCTCCGCGGTGCCGCATTGGCTGCCGCACGTCGGGTCGACGCAGGCCTCGGCGCCGCGGACGTAGTTGCAGACCTGACCGCTGCTGCAACTGCCGCCGCAGGCCGGGCCGTAGGTGCCGCCATGCCAGGAGCGCGGCGAGGCGTTGAGCAAGATCAGCCAGTCCGCACCGTTGTTCTTGCTGTTCTGTGCGTTGCCGGCGAGCCATTCCTTGCCGCTGGGACCCATCGTCAGGCCGTTGCTGGTGACGCTGGCCTTGCGCGTCATCGAGAGGCCGGCGGGCAGGCTGCCGCCGACGTCGAGCGGGGCACCCGCTGCGGTCTTGCTCTTGCCCCAGCCGAAGCGGTCGAATTCCACGCCGGTGTGGGGATCGCGGATCCGCAGCGTGCCGCCGGTCGGATCGAGGTCGAGCGTAGCCAGCAGATCTGCGCCGCCGCCTTCTTCCGCCCGCGCCTTGGTGGCGATCAGGTAATACGCCCCCGGCTGCAGCGTCACGCCGGCCGGGACCTGGGTGATGGCCTGTACCCACGACGCGCTCACGCCGTCCTCGACCGGCTTGCGATCGAGGACGAAGCCGCTGATGTCGATCGCCGCCTTGCCGGCGTTGTGCAGCTCGACCAAGCGCGCCCCGGCGCTGGTCTTGCTGCCGATCACCACCTCCGACAGGACCAGCGCGGTGCCATCTTCCAGCACACAGCCGCCGAGCTGTGCGTTGCACTTCTGCCCGCCACCACAGCCGTAGCGGCACAGCGTGTCATCGACGCAGGTATCGCTGCCGGCGCTCTTGAAATCGCAGACCTTGCCGCCGCCACAGGTGCCGCCACAGGCCGGCTCGTAGAAGCCCGCGCCTTGTGGCTCCGGCGTCGGCCGGATGACGAAGTCCTTGCCGCTGTCGCCGGTATCGTAGGCGTTGCCCGCGAGCCAGAGCTTGCCGTCACGCGAGAGCTCGGTTGCGGTCGACGTCGCGTCGGCGCGGCGCTCGATCGAGCCCGCTTCGGGCAGCGCCGGCGCAGCGCCGGTCGCCGCAGCGCCGCAGCCGCCACCCCAACGCACGGCGTCGTGTTCGAGGCTGTGGGCCTTGTCGAAGATCCGAATCTGGCCGCCCTGGGCCCGGATCTTCAGCCCTGCGGCGACGACATCGGCCTTGCGCCCGGCGAAGAGCGTCGCGCTGCCACCGACCAGCAAGTAGCCGCCCGGCAGCAGCTGCTGGCCCTTGGCGAAGGCTTGCACCGTGGTCCAATCCTCGGCCTTTTCGCTCGCCACGTCGCGGGCCTGCAGCAGGTAGCCATCGAGGTCGACGACCAGGGTCGTCGCGTTGTGCAGCTCGACGTAATCGTCGGTCTGCACCAAGGGCGCGCCGGCGTGGAGTTCGGAGATCAGCAGCCTGTCGTTGTTCTGGAAGGCGCACGCCAGCTTGCCGTCGCCGGTGTCGCCGCAGGTCGCGAAGAGGCCGCAATCACCGAGGGCCGGCATGTAGACGCAGCCGACCTTGTTGTCGCAGGCGTCGTTGGTGCAGGTATTGTCGTCGTTGCAATCCTTCGGCGCGCCGGTGCACTGCGACTTGAAGCATTTGTCCTGGTCGGTGCAGGCGTCGCCGTCGTCGCAGCTGCCGTCCTGGTGCTCGTGCTTGCAGCCCGTGCCCTTCTCGCAGCTATCGGCGGTGCAGGCGTTGTCGTCGTCGCAATCGGTCGGGGTGCCCGCCTTGCACAGGCCGACCGCACAGAAATCGCCGAAGCTGCAGGGATCGCCGTTGTTGCAGGTCTTGTCGTTCGGCTTGAAGTCGCAGCCGGTCTTCGGCTCGCAGCCGTCGTCGGTGCAGGCGTTGGCGTCCTTGCAGACCTTGGCCGTGCCGGCCTCGCATTTGCCGAAGACGCCGTCGCATTTGTCGTTCTCGGTGCAGAGGTCGCCGTCGTCGCAGGGGCCGCTGCCGGCCGGATGGACGCAACCCTTGCCGGGCAGGCACGCATCGGCGGTGCAGACCTTGCCGTCGTCGCAGTCGACGAACTTGGCGCCCTTGCAGACGCCGCCGGCACAGACGTCGCCCTCGGTGCAGCTGTTGCCGTCTTGGCATTCCTTGCCTTCGAGCTTGCTGCTGTCGAGCAGGCAGCCGCCCGGGTGCGAAGGCGAGCATTCGGTGCCGGTGCAGGGGTTGCCGTCCTCGCAGGGATTCGGGACCGAGGTGCAGTCCCCGCCCTTGCAGGCGTCGCCGAGCGTACAGGGGCTGCCGTCGTTGCAGGGCTTGCCGTCGGCCGCGAGCGTCGCCATGCAAGTGCCGCTGCTCGCCTCGCATGCCGTGATCTGGCAGGCGCTGTCTGGCTTCCAGGTCGCGCCAGTGGAGGCGCAATCGGTCGCGTTGGCCCACTTCGGGTCGCTGCAGGCGCCCTTGCCGCAAATCACCGCCTGCTTCGCGTCGAAGATGCACTTATTCGCCAACTTGCTGCAGAACCAGGTGCCCTTGCACTTGTTGCCGTCGCCGAACGCAGCGCAATCGCTGTCCTGCAGGCATTGGCAGGTATCGTCGCCGGGCGAGCACGCGCCGTTCTTGCAGATATCGTCCTTGGTGCACGGTTGGCCGTCGTCGCATTTGCTGGCGTTCGGCGAACTGACGCAGCCCAGGGCAGGGTTGCAGGCGTCGTCGGTGCACGGGTTGCCGTCGTCGCACGCCGGCGCGGCGCCACCCTTGCAACTGCCGCCCTCGCAGGCGTCGGCCTTGGTGCAGGCGTCTCCGTCGTTGCAGGGCGTGCCCTTCGGCAGCTCGCTGGCCTTGCACTTGCCGTCGGCCGAATCGCAGGCCACCGGGGCGCAGGCGCTGCCCAGGGCCGGGTCGCAGGTCACGACCGTCGCCAGGTCGAGCTTGCACTTGCCCGCGGCCTTGTCGCAGACGAGCTTGCCGTTGCAGGCGTTCTGCTCCTGCTGCTCGTTCTTGCAGTCTGCGTCGCTGCTGCAGTCGAGGATCGCCGTGCCTTTGCAGACGCCGGCGACGCATTTGTCGCCGGCCGTGCTCGCGTCGGCGTCGTCGCACGGCGCCGGCTTGCCGTCGGTCTGGCTGATCGGGCCGTGGAGGCAGCCTTTCTCGGGGTCGCAGCTATCGTCGGTGCAGGGGTTGGCGTCGTCGCAATCGGCCTTGGCGCCGCCGCACTTGCCGGCGCTGCAGAGGTCGGGCGCGGTGCAAGCGTCACCGTCGTCACAGGCCTTGTCGTCGATCGCCGCGACCGGGATGCAGGCCGCCGACGCAGGGCTGCACGCCGCCTTCTGGCAGGGGCCGTCGCCTTGCCACGCGCCGCCCTTGGCCTTGCATTCGGCGCTGCTCTTGCCGGCCGGATCGACGCAGACCACGCCGGTGAAGACACCTCCCGCGGCCTTGCACGTATCGGATTTGCTCTCCGGCCGGACGCAGACGCCGCCGTCGCAGCTGATCTTCGAGCCTGGCTTGGGCTCGCAGGTACCGGAGAGGCAGGCCATCACGCCGTTGCAGGGATCGCCGTCGTCGTAGCCGACGCAATCGGCGTCGGACTTGCACTCGCACGCGTTCGGTCCGGCCTGACAGGCGCCTGCGGCGCAGGAATCACCGATGGTGCAATCGTTGCCGTCGCTGCAGGCGATGCCGCTCTGTGCCTTGTGGCTGCAACCCGAGGCGGGATCGCAGCCGTCGAGGGTGCACGGGTCGCCGTCGTCGCAGCTGCCGGCGACGCCGACGCAGAGCCCCTGCACACAGTGGTCGCCGAGGGTGCAGGCGTCGCCGTCGTTGCAGCTGCCGACGGATTTGGCGATCGCCAGGCATTGCCCCGCGACGCAGAGGTAGCTGGCGATGCAGGCCCCGCCGAGGCCCTGGCAATCGGCCGGGCTGACGCATTTGCCGGAGCTCGCCTTGCAGTTGTCGTCGCAGGTCTTGCCGAGCTTGCCGTTGTCGGCGCCGAGGTCGCACTCCTCTTGTTGTTGGTTGACCTTGCCGTCGCCGCAGGACGGCTTCGCGCACGCCGGTTTGCCGTCGACCAGCACGCAGCTCTCGTCGGTCTTGGTGCAGTCGGTGCCGCCCGGCTCGGCCGCCGATCCCGTGGCGTTGCAGGTGGTGAGGATCTCGCCGGAGCAGATGGTCGCGGCCGGCTCGCAGACCTTCGGGCCGCAGTTGGCCTTGCCGCTCGAGGAGACGAAGCAGACCTCGTCGCTGCCGCAGTCCAGGATCTTGTTGCCGACCGTGCCGGCGCTGTTGCACTTGGCGGGGTTGCCGCCGTCGCAATATTCCGCGTTCGGCTCGCAGACCTGCTTGTCGACGCAGATCGCGCCCTTGCAGACCTGGCCGCCGACGGCGCAGTCGACGCCGCCGGCCTGGTAGTTCTGCCCGCTCAGGTCGCAGGTCTTGATCAGGTCGCCGACGCAATAGGCCACGCCGGGGCTGCAGCTGATCCCGGTGCTGGTGGAGTCCTGTGCCGCGTCGACCGCGTCGACGACGTCCTTGCTGTCGACGACCTCGGTCGCGTCGGGCACGTCGTCGTGCGTCTCGGCGTCGGTATTGCCGCCGAGGTCGAAGTCGAAGCCGATATCGGTGCCGCCGTTGCCGTCCTCGACCGCGTCGAGCGCGTCTTCGACCGAGGTGTCCTCGGTGCCGCCGCCGCCGCCGGTGTCTTCCTTCGGCGGCTGAGGTGAGCACGCCAGCAGCAGGGCGGCGAGGAGCGCGGCGGCGGGAGCAGATCGGGCCATGGGGGAAGCTCCGTTCACGCGGGGGATCCGCAGAGACAAGAAGGCACGCGGCAGCCTACCGAAGGCGCGCGGGGCAGGCAAAAGAGGTAGCGACTGGGTACGACTGGTTGTGACAGGGGGCGTCGGCTCAGCCGAGCTCGACCCGGACCAATGAGATGATGCGTGAGAGCGCGCGCTGCACCTCTTCCGTCGTCTCGGCGCGGACCAGGACCCAGCCTTCGCCCTCGTAGCTGCTGGCTTGCGGCGCGCCGATCTTCGGCAGCCTGGTGTCGACGACGTAGCGCCCCACCTCGCGCTGCGCCACGTCGAGGCCGTGCAAGCGGACCACGCGACCGCCGAGCTTGCCCTGGCCACGGAGGAACGCGGCGCCGGCGGCCCAGCGCTGCTCGGGTGGATCGAAGCGGTCGAAGACCACCGTCTCGGCCCAGGCGGAGAAAAAGTCACGCTCGAAGGCGAGCGAGTTCAGCCGCACGATATTGGCGCCGGGCGGGCGTGCCGCGATCTCGTTGATGCAGACGCTGCCGTCGCGGCGGCGGAACCACTCCATATGCGAGAGGCCCGTCTGCATCCCCAACGCGGTCAACGCCTCGGTGCCGACGCGGCGGACCTCGTCGTAGGCCGAATCGCCGATCTCCCGCGGCAGCGTCACCGTCCACTGCACCCACGGCTGCTGCAGCACCTCGAGCGGGCGCGGGTCGTACCAGCAGAGCGAGCTCCAGATCGGCCGCCCGGCGACGCTCATGACCTCGAAGCTGCGCTCGAGGCCGAGGACGAATTCCTCCAACTGCACCGGGCGCTCGGGGCCGACGCGGGCCGCGGCCAGCGCGGCTTCGAGTTGGTCGTCGCGGTCGCAGCGCCAGGTCGCGATCGAGCCGGCACCTGCCGGCGGCTTGACCACGATCGGCAGGCCGACCCGGCGCACGAAGGCGCGCGCCTCGGCGACGTCGCGGACCTGGGCGTGGCGGGCGACGGGCAGCCCGGCGGCGCCGAGGACCTCCTTCATCCGGCCCTTGTCGCGGAAATTGGTCGCGGTCTGCGCGCCGTGGCCGGGGATGCCGAGCCGCTCCCGGACCTCCGCGATCGGCACCTGCAGCTGCTCCAACGTCGCCAAGAGGCGGTGTGGCTTGCCGTGCTTGGCGGCGAGGTGGCGCGTCGCGTCGGCGATGTGCTGGGCGTCCAGGCCGTCTTTGACCTGCACGGCGTCGGCCAGCAGGGCCCGGGTCGCAGCCGGGATCGTGGCCCGCGCCTCCTGATGGATCAGCGTGACCGCCACGCCGGGCAGGGCCGCGACGGCGTGGACGAAGCGAACGGTGGCTTCGCGGAAGAACGGAGCGACGAAGACGACGTGGGGCGCGCGCATGGTGGCCTCGGCGGTCCGACACGGACCTCGGCGCGAGGATGGCGCAACTCGCAGCGGCCGGCTAGACGGCCGCGAGCAGCCCCGAGAACAGAGAGACTAGAAGCTCTTGCGCTTGGCCACCGGCCCGGTCTTGCCCGAGGCGCCGGCCTTGCCGGCCGAGCTGCCGCCCGGGCCACCGGGGCCGCCGAGGCCGAGCGTCTCGTAGGTCACACCCTTCTCCAGGGCCGGGATCGCGGCCTGCGCGACGCCGACCGTGGTCAGCAGCCAGCTCGGCCCGCCGTTGCCGCCGCCGCCGCCGCCGCCGTGTCCGCCGTTGCCGCCGCCGCCGCCGTTGCCGCCGCGGACGGTGCAGAAGGTATTGGACTGCCCGGGCTTGCCCTGGCCGGCCTGGCCACCGAAGCCGCCGAAGCCGCCCAAGCCGCCGGCGCCACCTGCGCCGCCCGCGCCACCGGTTCCGCCGGCCAGCACCACAGCCTCGACCACCGGCAGCGATCCGTCCGGAGCTGGGGCGATCCACAGCGCGAAGCTGCCGCCGCCACCGCTGCCGCCCTTGCCGCCGCGACCGGCGCAGCCACCCGAACCGCCGCCGCCGCCGGAACCGCCGATATCGGTGAAGCCGGCGTTGCCTTGGCAGCCGATCACCTCGATGCCGCCCGCAGCGCCGCCTCCACCGCCGCCGCTGCCGTGACTCCCGGCGCCGCCGGTGCCGCCGGTCGGCGGGGAGAAGCTACCGTCAACTGGCGTGCCGACCGCGGCGCTCGCGCCACCGCCGACGCCGAGCGCGCCGTCCTTGCCGAAGGTCCCCGAGTTGCCAGTGGTCTTGTGGTCGCCGGTCTCGCATTTGATGCAGCCTTCGAAGTCGGCCTTGCAGCTGGTCAGCTGGCCGTTCATCGGCTCGATCGTGCTGTCCCAGCCGGCCGCACCGCCGCTGCCAGCGTCGCTGCCGGAGCCGTCCTTGCCGACCTCGGCCTTGTCCTGCTTCTGCGACCAATCGGCGTCGACCGCGCATTTCGGCGGGCTGATGACGTCGTGGAAGTCGGGGCAGATCGCGTCGCCGCCGTCGCCACCGGAGACGTTGGTCGCCTTGGCGCCGTCGTTGTTGCAGCTGAGCTTGCCGCCCGCGCCGCCGACGTTGTGGTCCTTGGCGACGCAGGTCTTGTGGCCGATATCCTTGGCCAGCTTGCCGACGCCGCCGGGCGCGCCGTTTGCCCCGTCGGCACCGGACGTACCGGCCGTCCCCTCCGCCCCGTCGCCGGCGAGCAGGCGCAGCTCCTGCAGCCGGACCCGCTTGCCACAGCCGGTGCTGCGCAGCGCGACCGAAGAGCGCCCCTTCGCCGACGCGTTCGCGCCGAGGATGGTGAAGCCGGCCAGCAGCGTCGGCTCGCCCGGCCCCGCGATGGCGTCGCAGCGCACCGCGACGGTGTCGCCGCTGGCCGCCGCCGCGCCGAGCAGCACGCTCTCCCAAGCCTTCGGATCTCGGGCGACGAAGCCCTTGGCGAAGCCGCCGAAGATGCGCTTGCCGTCGGCGAGCGTGACGTCGCCCGCATAGCTACCACCGGCGACGTAGACGTCGCGCTTGTTCTTCTGCACGGCGAGTTCGAGCCCCTTGCCGACGGTGCGGACGGGCTTGTCGCGGGTGCCGGGGAAGCCGTCGCTGCCGTCGGTGGCGACGAAGATGGCCTGGTCGAGTTCGCCGTCGACGCCGTCGCAGTTGTCGTCCCCGCCGCCGGGCTCGTCGACGTCCGCGACCTTCTTGCATTCGCAGCCGTTCCAGCCCTTGCCGTCGACGTCGACCCAGCCCGTGTCGCAGCCCATCCCGCAGCTGGCGAGCCCCTTGACGTTGTTGCAGACGGCGAAGCCGTGCGGGCCGAAGCTCTGCGGGCACGGCTGGTTGCAGGCGCCGCAATGCTGCGGGTGGAGGTACAGGCCGCTGGCCGCGTCGAGGTAGCCCTTGTCGGTCTCGCCGTCGCAGTCGTCGTCCTTGCCGTTGCAGAGGTCGGCGGCCGGCGCCGTCCCGAGGCAGAGGCTGCCGGCCCCGCCGAAGCAGCCCAACACCCCGGGGCAGGTGCCGAAGGCGTTGGTGAACGCGCATTCCTCGCCGGCGCCAGCGGCTTCGTCGACCGCGCCGTCGCAGTCGTCGTCGACGCCGTTGCAGACGTCGACGCCCGGTGCCTTGCCCTTGCAGTTCGACCAGCCGTCGTTGCCGCAGATCTGGCTGCCGATGCAGGTGCCGAGGTCGTTGCTCAGGCTGCAGGCCCGGCTCTGCCCGAGCTGCTTGGTGGTGCAGGAGCACGCGCCGACCCCGGGGCTGCAGCGCCCGGCGGAGCAGGTGAAGCCGGTCGGGCAGCCGCCGTCACAGCTCGGTGCACAATGCTTGGCGCCGCTCACACCGGTGCCGTCGAGCTTGACGTCGACGCATTGCAGCCCGACCGCGCAATCGGCGTCGGTGCCGCACGCGCCGCAGGGATCGGCGGGGATCGGGGCGCAGATGGTCGTGCTGCCCGAGGGCTTGCTCGGGTCGGGCACGCTCTCCTTGCGGTAGCCCTGGGCGCAATCGCCGATCGCGCAATGCGGCGGCGAAGTGCTGGCGTCGCAGATGCCGGTCGCGTTGGCGAAGACGCCGGCGCAGCTATTGCCGCAGACGCCGCAATGCGCGTCGGCGATGGTGAACGCGCCCTGCCGCCAGGGCTCGTCGGTGGTGCCGTCGCAGTCGTTGTCGAGGCCGTCGCAGATCTCCTCGCCGGCTTCGGCCGCGGCGCAGACGACGCCCTGGTCCGGATCACAGACGTAGCCGCCCGTGCAGGTACCGAACGCGTTGCTGACGCTGCAGAGATCGGCTGGCGCGGTGTCTTCGTCGGTGCTGCCGTCGCAATCGTCGTCCTCGCCGTTGCAGGTCTCGGCCTTGACCTCGATGGGCGTGCACGACGTCCAGCCGGTCGCGGTGCAGAGCTCCAGCGCGCCGCAAGGGGCGTCGGGCCCGCCGTCGCACGGCCGCGCGGTTCCGGCGCGGTCGGGGTAGCAGGTGCAGCTGGCCGCGACGGGCCGACACAGGCCGCCTTCGGGGCTGCTGGTGTCGGCCTCGCAGCTGAAGCCTTCGGGGCAATGCGAGGCCGCCACGGCGCACGGGATCATGCAGAACGCGCCTTCGCCGGAGATCGCTTCGCAGCGGCCACCGAGGCAGCTGACGTCGTTGGCACACGGCGCACAGGCCCGCGCCGGATCGACCACGCATCGGGCCGAAGTCGTCGGGTCGGGCTGGGCGCAGACGTAGCCGGCCAGGCACGCCGGCACGCACTCGGTGTTCACCGCGGCGTCGATCATGCCGTCGCCGAGCAAATCGGCGTCGCCGGCGCCGGCGTCCTGCCGCGCCACCTCGTCGGGTGTGCTGCAGCCGCCGAGCACGCCGAACAGCACCACGGCCAATCGGGAAAGACGGATGGACATGGACGTGCTCATGGCCACCTCCGCACCAGCGCTTGCTCGCCTGCGACGCCGTCGACACCGGTCCCCGGAGCCGCCGCGCCGCCGGTGCCGCCCTTGCCGGGCAGGCCGAGCTTGGCGAGCGTATTCTGCTGCGCGACCTGGCCCGTCCACGCCGTGGGGACGCCCTTCGCCGCGATCAGGATCGCCGGGCCGCCCGCGCCGCCACCTCCGCCGCCGCCGGACCCGCCGTCACCGCCTTCGCCACCTTCGCCGCCTTCGGGCGCGCAGCCGGAGATCTCGATCTCCGGCGTGCCCTCGCCGCCCGCACCACCCGGCGCGCCGGGGCCGCCCCAGCCGCCCGGGCCGCCTGCGCCGCCGTCGCCGCCGACGCCGCCGTGGACCACATTGCCGCTCAGGACCGGGACGCTGCCACCCTGGACCCAGAGGTAGATGCCGAACGACGCGCCGCCGGGACCGCCGCCCGCGCCACCTTCGCCGCCGCAGCCACCCGAGCCGCCGCCGCCGCCCGAGCCGCCGAGGTCGTCGAAGCCGGCTTCTTTCTCGCAGCTGATCGTCTCGACGCCGCCACCGGAGCCGCCGCCGCCGCCGCCGCCGCCGTGCCGTCCGTCGCCGCCGTCGTTGCCGACCTTGCCGACCCAGCCCGACTCGGTCGCGACGCCGCCGCTACCGCCGCTGCCGCCATTGCCGAACGAGCCGGATTTGCCGGGCGCGCCGGTGCCGCCGGTGCGGACCATCAGCGGCACCAGGCAGCTCTCGCAGGAATAGTTCTTGTTGTTGCAGCTCGTCACCTTGCCGTTGAACGGCTCGGTATAGGCGTCCGCGCCGGGGGCGCCGCCGACGCCGGGGGTGCCGGCGAATTGCCCGGCGCCCTTGCCGCTCTGGCCCCGCGCGAGCGGGTCCTGGCTCTGCGATTGGCCGCCACCGCCGAAGAGCGGACACTGTGGCGGTTTGAGCTTCTCGTGGAAGTCCGGGCAGATCGAGGTTCCGCCGGTGCCGCCGCTGACGTCGATCTGCTGCGTCGCGCCGTCGCTGGCCGGCGCGCTGCAGGTCCGCGCGCCGCCGCTGCCGCCGATCTTGTAGTCGCCGAAGCCGCAGCCCTTGTGGCCGGTGTCGCCGGCGATCTTGCCGGGGGCGCCGGCCACACCGGGGATGCCGTTGGCGCCCGCGCCGCCGTCGCTGCCCTTGGCGCCGGTGCCGGCGAGGATGCGGCTGTCCCGCAGCTCGAAGCGCGCGTCGCAGCCGATCGCCAGCACGGCGTAGGTGCTGGTGCCGACGCCCTTGGGCGAGCCGCCGATCACGGTGACGCCGTCGACCCGGGTCTTCTCGCCGGTGCCGGTGATCTTCTCGCAGCGAAGGGTCGCGACCTGGCCCCCCACCGCGGCGCCGGCGCTCGCCGGCGGGCTGATCAGCGTCTCGTAGACCGTCGCGTCGCGCGCGCCGAAGTCGGCCGAGAAGCCGCCCCAGACGCTGACTCCCGCGGCCAGCACCACCTGCTCGTTGAAGGCGCCGGCGCCGACGTAGACGTCGCGCTTGTTCTCGGCCGCGGCCTTGCCGATGCCCTTGCCGATCGTGAGCAGCGGCTTCTCCGGCGTGCCTTCCCAGAGGTCGTTGCCCCATTTCGCGACGAAGATGGCCTTGCTGGCGTTGCCGTCGACGCCGTCGCAGTTGTCGTCGCCGCCGCCCGGCACATCGTCGGTCGCGCCGGTCTTGCACTCGCAGCCGTCGGCGAGGTCGCCGTTGGCGTCGGTCCAGCCGGTCTCGCATTGCACCGCGCAGGTCGGCTTGCCGCCGGCGCCATTGTCCTTGCCGTCGTCGCAGATCGCTTCGGAATGCGCTGCGGTCGGCTGCGGGCAGGCCTGGTAGCAGCCGCCGCAATGCAACAGCGAATGGTAGGTGCCGGTCGCCTGGTCGAGCGCGCCTTCGTCGGTCTCGCCGTCGCAATCGTCGTCGACGCCGTTGCAGACGTCGGCGCTCGCCGCCTCGCCCTGGCAGAGCAGGCCGCCGGTGCCGGTGCAGATGGTCTTGCCGGTGCAGACGCCGAAGGGGTTGCTGACCGGGCAGTCGGCGCCCGCGCCGGCGCCCTCGTCGACCTTGCCGTCACAATCGTCGTCCTTGCCGTTGCAGGTCTCGGCGGCCGGATTCTGCGCGCTGCAGCCGACCCAACCGTCGCCCGGGACGCACGTCTCTTGACCGCCGCAGGTGCCGGCCGAGCTGCTCTTGCTGCAGGACCGCTTGGCGCCCGCGTTGGTCGCGTCGCAGGTGCAGGTCGGCTCGCTGGGCACGCAACGCTTGGCGCCGGCGATGGTCTGGCAGGCGAGCCCGCCCGGGCATCCACCCTCGGCGTCGCAGCCGAGCAGGCAGACGTTCTCCGGCAGGCCCTTCTGCTTGGTCGCGATGCAGGCGCCGACGATGCCGCAATCGCTGTCGACCAGGCAGGGATCGCAGGCGCCGACGGTCTTCGGGACGCACGCGTTGCCCTGCTGCACGTAGCCCGGCTCGCACGCCGCGACCGCGCAGAAGGGCGGCAGCGCCGTCGCGTCGCAGGCCGCGGTGCCGTGCAGCACCTTGCCGGTGCAATCGTTGCCGCAGACGCCGCAATGCGCGTCGGTCGAGAAGACGCCCTCGACCTGGAAATCCTCGTCGCTCTGGCCGTCGCAATCGTCGTCGACACCGTTGCAGGCTTCGGCGAGCGCGGCGGGGGCGTCGCAGACCCAGCCGGCCGCACCCTGGCAGCTCGCCTGGCCGGGGCAGGTGCCGAATTCACCGGTGTGGACGCAGGAGAACGGAGCCGAGAGGCCCTCGTCGATCTGCGTGTCGCAGTCGTCGTCGACGCCGTTGCAGGCTTCGGCGGTCGCTGCCGGCGCGTCGCAGATCGCCCATCCACCGGCCTCGCAGCGCTGCTCGCCCTCGCAGCCCGAGGCCTTGGAGATGCAGGGGCGCTGGGCGCCGACGCTCGCCGGGCCGCAGCTGCAGCTGCCGTTGTCCGGCCGGCAGACGCCGGCGGCGCTGGCGTCTCCGTCGCCGCCGACGACCGGGGTGCAGGTCTGACCGCCCGGGCAGCTGTCGCCGAGCTTCGGGCTGCACGGGATCAGGCAGAACGGCCCCTCGCCGTCGACCGTGGTGCAGAAGCCGCCGAGGCAATCGGCGTCGGTCTTGCAGGGGGCGCATTGCAGCGCGCCGTCGACCACGCATTGCGCGTCGGCGCCGGCGTCCGGCGGGAAGACGCGGTAGCCGATCGGGCAATCCGGCGGCTCCCCGGGGCCGGTGTCGGCGTCGAAGATCGCGACGTCGCCGCCGATATCGAGGGCGCTGGCGTCGGCGTCGGCGGGACCCGGCGCGAGGGTGTCTTCACTGGAGCACGACGCGGCGAGCAGCAGGACGAGCAGCAGCAAGAGCAGCCGCAGCGCGCGTGGCCGTCGTGGGCAGGGCGGATTGTCGGGAGGGTGCATGCGGACTCCGGCGAGGCGGCGGCAAGGTAGCAGCCTCCGTCGGCCTGCGCACGGCTTGCGAGCGACCCCGCACTTGCAGCGCTGCAATCAGCCGGCGAAGAGCTGCACGTCCTTGATCCAATAGCCCATCATCTGCTTGACGGCCTCTTCGTCGGGGTGGCGCACCGCGGCGAAGCCGTCCGAGACGAGCGTCTGCTTCCAATCCCGACGCGGGCTGCCGATCGGCAGGAATTGCTCGCTGATCAGCCAACGGCCGCACTTCGCCGTGGCCTGCTCGACGCCGACCTTGGCCTTGATCCGACCGTTGCCCAGCGCGCGCTTGAAGACCATGCCGACGGCGTATTTGCGCGAAATGCGGGCCTCGAAGCTCTTCCAGCAGACCGAACGCGCCCACTCGCGGTAGATATCGGCGTCGTTGCTCCAATTCATCATGTCGACGAGGTGACCGCCGCCGTTGCGGGCGCCGATCTCGCCGAAGACGACCTCGCCCTTGCTGCTGCGGTACCACTCCATATGGGTGAAGCCGGTGCCGAGGCCGAGGCCGGCGATGACCTTGCGGCTCATCTCGATGCCCGGCATCAGGTCGGGCCGGTACGGGTTGCGAAAGGTGACCTGCGCCGGCGAGATCCACTGCTCGGAGCGCGCGATCAAGGGCCGCGGCGAGTAGCGGGTGATGCTCTCGAAGACGGGTTTGCCGTCGATGACCACGCTGTCGCAGGTGAACTCTTCGCCGTCGACGAATTCCGCGACCACGGCCTCGCTGACGTGGCGGGTGCGGCCGAGGACGCGGGCGAAGGCGTCGGCGTCGTCGCAGCGGAAGGTATCGGCCGAGCCGGCGCCGGCGATCGGCTTGAAGATCACCGGGAAGCCGATCTGCTCCGCCGCCTCCCAGGCCTCCTTCGCGCTGCGGATGCGGAACGAATGCGGCACGCGCACGCCGGCGGCCTTGGCGCGGTCGGTCATCACCTGCTTGTCGCGGAAGCCGCGCGCCGTCTCGACGCTCATGCCCGGCACGCCGAGCAGCTCGCGGACCTTGGCGGCGAGCTCGACCGTCGGCTCCCACAGCGACTCGACGCGGTCGATGCCGAGGTGGTTCACCGCCCGCGCGATCCGAACCGCGGCACCGTCGATATCGAGCAGGTTGCCGGCGTCGAGCCAGGCGTCGATGTGGCGCCGCGTCTTGGCCGGCTGCGCTGCCTCCGCGCCGGAGCCGACGCCGATCACCTGTGCGCCGACCTCCTTGAGGCCACGGCAGAAATCCTGCTGCTCGAGCGGGTAGCTCGGCTGGATGAAGACGACCTTCATGCTGGGCTCACTCTGCCGGGGGCTGCCGCCCTAGCCGGCGCGGACGCGGACCAATTCGCCGACGCGGGCGAGCTGGGCGCGCAGGGTGTCGTAGTCGGGGTGGCGGGCGCGGACCCAGGCGTTGGCCATGTAGCCGCCCTCGATGGGACGCGCCGGCGAGCCGGCCGGGGGCAGGTGGAAGTCGAGCAGCCCCGGGCCGAGCAGCTCGCGGGCGGCGTCGAGGCCGTCGTAGCCGAAAATCCGGCCGTCTCGCTCGGGCCGCAGCGCGACGATGCCGCTGGCGTAGCGCCGGCTCGGTGCACGGCTGACGCGGCCGTAGACGATGGCGTTGGCCCACTCGCGGTAGATGTCGATGTCGTTGCCGGCGGCGTAGAGGTCCCATTGGCCGACGCCCGGCGGCCGCGCGCCGATTTCACTGAACTTCAAACCTTTGGGCCCGAAGAACCACTCCATATGCGTCGCGGTGGTGCCCAAGCCCAGCGCCGACACGACCTTGCGACCGAGCTTGCGCAGCTCGTCGTAGCCGTCCATGTCGCTGCGGTTGGTGTGCACGATCATCGGGCTGAAGTGGCGATGCCGCATGGCTTCGAGCACGTTCGGGTAGTAGTGGCTGACGAACTCGTAGGCGATCTCGCCGCGGATCGTCAGCGTGTCGTAGAACCCCTCGTGACCTTCGATGAATTCCTCGACCGCGATGCTCGCGCCGCGCTCGAATTGGATGCCACGCAGCGCCGCGGCGAGATCTTGGGCCCGATCGACGCGCGTGGTACCGTCCGCGCCCGCTCCCGATCGCGGCTTGATGATGATCGGATAGCCAACCGCCTCGGCGAAGTCGCGAACCTCCGCGGCGCTGTCGGCGGCGGTCGATTGAGCGCAGGGGATGCCGTGGTTGCGCAGGAATTCCTTCATCGCCGGCTTGTCGCGGCAGAGCCACGCCGCCTTCGCCGTCAGGCCAGGGATGCCCGCGGCTTCGCGGACTTTGGCGGTCGACATGATGTGCGCTTCGACCGTGGCCTCGAGCCGGTCGACCCAGCCACGCGCCTGGCAGCGACGGACCGCGGCGAGCAACTCGCCCTCGTGACAGACCGAGGGGATCTGCTCGTAGGCGTCCATCCAGCCCCGCAGCTCGGGATCGAGCCACGCCAGCGGGCGCTCGCCGATGCCGGTGACGCGCGCCCCGGCCTGCTTCAGGCCGCGGACGAACTCACGCTGGTAGTTGGGAAATTCGGGCGCGACGAAGAGCACGTGCATGGTCGACTCCGGGGCCATTCGGCCGCGGCGCAGGGTCGCACCGAAGCCACAGCGTCCACAAGGGGGAAGGCCGCATGATCATCCTGCTCGGGCCGCAGCGCCTGGCACCCGTCGTCGGCGAGGTCGCAGCGTCGTACGGCGTCGCTGGCCACGCCGCCGTCATCACCGCCGGCTGGCAGGAGCGCGAGGCAGAAGACGAAGAGCTCTTCGCCGCGCTCGGCATGCCTGGGGTGAACCTGCAGCTCTACGCCCGCTGGGAAGAGGTCGCGCGCACCGATCCGGCGCTCTTCGCGGCGCACCGCGAGCGGCAGGACCGGCTGCGTGCGCTGGAAGAGCTCTACGACGGCCGGTTGCGGCACGTCATGGCCGCCGCGCGCGAGTTGATGCGGGCCGAGGGGCCGCTGGGGCTGATCGAGTCCGAGCGCGAGTCGGCGATCGACGCCGTGCGCGAGCTCGACGATCACCACCTGCGCCGCGTCGCCGCGATCCACGCCGAGTTCGACGCCCGGGTGAAGCCGACCGAGCACCCGGCGCTGGCCCGGCACCGCGAGCAGATCCGCGACGTCCTCGCGCGCAGCGAAGTCGTCGCCATCGCTGGTGGTCACGTCGGCGTGCTGCTCAACCGGCTCCGCCTCTTCGGCCTCGGCGACGCGATCGGCGACCGCCACGTCATCGCCTGGTCGGCGGGGGCGATGGTCTGCTGTGGCCGGATCGCGCTCTTCCACGACAGCCCGCCGCAGGGCGCCGGCAACGCCGAGGTCTTCGAACACGGCTTGGGGCTGTGCCCGGACTACGTCGCCTTGCCGCACGCCAAGCGTCGGTTGCGGATGAGCGATCCGGTGCGCGTCGCGTTGATGGCGCGCCGGCTCGCACCGGCCACACCGCTGACGCTCGAGCTCCGCGATCACGTCGCCCTCGACGGCGGTCGGGTCGTCGGCGCCGCTGGGGCCTGTGCCCTCGGACACGACGGTTCCGTCACGCCGATCCGGCCCGCCGCTGCCGCAGGGGGTGCCGCATGAGTACCGCGCTTCGCCAACTCCTCGCCGGCGGTCGACCGCGCAAGGCGGCGATCGATGCCTTCCTCGATGCCCACGAATTCCCGCTGGTCGAGGGCAACCACGTCACCTTCATCTGGCGCGGCCAGGCCGATGGCGTCCGCCTGCGCCACTTCGTCTACGCGCTGCAGACCGAGGTGAACTTCCAACGCGTCGCCGGGACCGACCTCTGGCACTGCAGCCTCGATCTGCCGCGCGGCTCACGGATCGAATACAAGATCGACGTCGTCCGTGGTGCCAACCACAAGTGGATCCGTGACCCGCTCAACCCGCGCATGGCGACCGATCCCTTCGGCGCGAACTCGGTCTGCGCCTGCGACGGCTACGAGGTCCCGGATTGGGTGGTGCCGGACGACGAGGCCCGCCACGGCACGCTGGAAGAGCATTGGCTCGAGCCGACGCCCTTCGGTGAGGCGCGCAAGGTGACGGTCTACCTCCCGGCGCGCTTCCGCGAGAGCCGGCGCTACCCGCTGCTGGTCGTGCACGACGGCGGCGACTACATGCGCTTCGCGGCGCTGCAGACCGTCCTCGACAACCTGATCCACCGCGGCGAAGTGCAGCCGCTGATCGTCGCGCTGACCCACCCCGGCGATCGCCTCGTCGAATACCCGGACGATCCCCGGCACACCTCCTTCGTCGCCGAGACGCTGCTACCCTTCATGGAGGCGCGCTATCCGCTCTGGCCCGACGCCGCCGCCCGCGTGCTGATGGGCGCCAGCTTCGGCGGCGTGGCCTCGCTCTCGGTGGCGTGGCGCTACCAGGGCGTCTTCGGCGGCCTGCTGCTGCAATCGGGGAGCTTCGCCTTCACCGATATCGGCCAGCACCAGCGCGGCCCCGCCTTCGATCCGGTGGTCCGCTTCGTCAACGCCTTCCGCGAGAACCCGGGCAAGCCGGCGCAGCGCGCCTTCGTCAGCTGCGGCCAATACGAGTCGCTGATCTACGAGAACCGCTCGATGGTGCCGTTCCTGCAGGGCATCGGCGTGGAGACGCGCTTCACCGAGGCGCGGGACGGGCACAACTGGGAGAATTGGCGGGATCGGCTGCAGGAGGGCCTGTCGTGGCTCTTCCCCGGTCCGCTTTGGATGGTTTATGAGTAGGGGGATGCTCTACGAGTAGCCCACCAATCAGACCTGCTTCTTCCGCACGCTCGAGACGACGCGGCCCTCGACCCGCTCGAAGGCTTCGAATTGCTTGGCGTGTTCCCAGAGGTTCACGCCGGCGAGGCGGCCGCATGCCTTCGCGAGGCCGAGGCGAGCTTCGTCGGGCAGGCTCCAGGCCACGGCAAAGCCTGCTTGCAAGGGCCGCCGGCTCGTGTAGAACGCGCCGCAGGCGCGACCCGCGCCGTGGGGGAGGGCAGCGTGGCGACCACGAGCAAAGCGAAAGGAAAGGCGTCGACGAAGCGGACCGCAGCGAAGAAGACCGCAGCGGCGACGCCGACGACCGAGTCGACCCGCCTGATCGGCCTCTCGCTCGGCGCCGACATCTGCTGGCCGGGCGCCTACGAGGCGATCCTCTCCGGGCTCAAGCTGCAGATCCCCTACCTGGACGAGCTCGTTCGCGTCGCCAGCGAGCGGGTCACGGTCGAGCCCTTCGACCTGCGCCAGGACTGCCGCTACGAGGTCGTCATCGACCGGCTGACCCACTGGTTCCACACCAGCCGCGAGTGGATCAAGAAGGCCGTGATCATGGACGGCCTCTACGTCCTCAACAATCCGTGGGCCGTGCAGTCGATGGAGAAGCAGACGTCGTATTGCGCGCTGATGAAGATGGACTTCCCGGTCCCCGAGACCTGGATGATCCCGCCGCGCGAGCACGGTGACGCCAACCCGGACGTCAAGCCGACGCTGCAGAAGTACGCCCGCCTGTTCAACCTCGAGCGGGTCGGCGAGCAGATCGGCTACCCCTTCTTCATGAAGCCCTACGACGGCGGCGCCTGGGTCGGCGTCAGCCACATCAAGAACGCCGAAGACCTGAACAAGGCCTACGCCGAGTCGGGCACCCGCATCATGCACCTGCAGAAGGCCGTCTCGGACTACGATCTCTTCGTCCGCACCGTCGGCATCGGGCCGCAGGTGCGGCTGATGCGCTACGACCCGACCGCGCCGCTGCACGCGCGCTACGTCGTCGACTTCAACTACGTCGACGGGCCGGAATACAGCTACCTCGTCGACCAGATGCTGACGATCAACGCCTTCTTCGGCTGGGAGCACAACTCGTGCGAGTCGTTGCGCCGTGACGGCGTCTTCTACCCGATCGACTTCGCCAACCCGTGCCCCGACTTCCAGGTCACCAGCCTGCACTTCTACTGGCCCGACCTGATCAAGGACATGCTGCGCTGGACGATCTTCAACGCCGTGACCCAGCGGCAGATGCACAAGACCCTCGATTGGGAGCCCTTCTTCGCCGTCGCCAAGCAGGACCTGCCCTTCCGTGAGCGCCTCGCCGGCTACGCCAAGATCGCCCGCGAGCGGATGGACCACGACCGCTTCGTGGAGTTCTGCCACACCCACCTCGCGCACCTCGACGAGGTCGCCTGGGAGTTCTTCGGCACGCCGGCCTGCAAGGCGCTGGTCCGGGAGAAGGTCGAGGCCCTGTTCCCGGCCCACGAGCACGACAAATTCACCGAGCACTTCTGGGGGCTCGTGCAATTCTGGCGCAAGACCGAGCGAGATCGGCTGGATCGCCGCGCCGTCGCGGCCGGAGGTGCAGCATGAGCGAGGTCGCCCGCATCGAGACGAGTTGGTATTCCGAGCGCGTCGGGACCAAGGTCGAAGTCCGCCGCTGGGGCCACTACGGCCGCCCGCTGCTGCTCTTCCCCACCGCCGGTGGCGACGCCGAGGAGTGCGAGCGCTTCCTCATGATCAAGGTGCTGCGGCCCTTGCTCGAGGCCGGTCGGCTCAAGGTCTACACCTGCGACTCGATCAGCGGTCGCGCCTGGATGGACCGTGACCTCTCGGGCCTGCAGCGGGCGCGGGTGCAGAACCGCTTCGACAGCTTCATCGCCAACGAGCTGGTCCCGGCGATCCGCAACGACTGCCAGAACCCGAACCTGATGGTCGGCGTCGCTGGCTCTTCGATCGGCGCCTTCAACGCGCTGGCCGCGATCTGCCGCCACCCCGACCTCTTCGACACCGCCTTCTGCCTCTCCGGCACCTACGATATGGGCCGCTGGATGGGCGGGCAGCACAGCTTCGACTACCACGTCAGCTCGCCGCTGCACTTCCTCCCTGGCCTGCCCGAGGATTCCGAGCAGCTCGCCCTGCTGCGGCAGCGGCTGATCGTGCTCGGCAGCGGCGAGGGTCGCTGGGAAGCGCCGTGGGAGTGCTGGACCGTGGCCCGGACCCTCGGCGCGCGTGGCATCCCGAACCGCGTCGACCTCTGGGGCAAGGAGTGGGATCACGATTGGGTGACCTGGCGCCACTTCCTGCCGCAATACCTCGATCAGTGGACCGAGGGCTGGGCGCCGCAGACCCCCGCCGGCTAGGGGAGCGCAGGTGCAGCGCTGGGAGCGCATCGATCAGGCCCAGGTGCCCGACGGCGACGACCGCCTCGAGCTCTGGCGCCGCGGCGACGAATTCTCGATCCGGCTGCAGCGCGGCGGCGAGTTGATGAACAGCCGCGCCTTCGGCAGTGAACGGGCTCTCGCCGCCGAGGGGCTGCGCGGCCTCGACGCAGCGACGACGGCCTGCGTGCTGATCGGCGGCCTCGGCCTCGGCCATACGCTGGCCGCGGCGTTGGCCGGGCTGGGACTGCGCGCGACGGTCGAGGTCGCCGAGCTCTCGGCCGCGGTCATCGCCTGGAATCGCGGGCCCTTGGCGCATCTGGCCGGCGCACCGCTGAACGACGCCCGCGTCGTCGTGCACAACGGTGACGTCGGCGCCCGGATCGCGGCGACGCAGGGCCGCTGGGACGCGATCCTGCTCGACGTCGACAACGGCCCGGACGGCCTCTCCCGCGCCGGCAACGACGCGCTCTATGACGACGCGGGCCTTCGGCGCGCCCGGCAAGCCCTCCGGTCGGGTGGGCGGCTCGCCGTCTGGTCGGCGCATCCGAGCCCGGCCTTTCGCCGCCGCTTCGGCGCCGCGGGCTTCGCGGTGCGCGAGGTGGTGGCGCGGGCCCGCGGCGGTGCGGGTGGGGCCCGGCATCGGATCTGGATCGGCGTTCGCGGCGCGTAGGGGCGCGTCCGCGACCTCAGGCGCGCTCGAAGGGAAAGGCCAGCACCTGGTCGATCTCCGCGTAGCCGCCGACGGCCATCAACATCCGGTCGACGCCGAGCGCGACGCCCGCAGCGGGGGGGCAGCCGCGACGCAGGGCCTGCAGGAAGCGCTCGTCGATCGGGTAGAGCGGCAGCCCGCGCGCCCGCCGCGCCGCCAAATCGGCTTCGAAGCGCTGCCGCTGCTCGTCGGCGTCGACCAACTCGCCGAAGCCGTTCGCCAGCTCGACCCCACGGACATAGATCTCGAAGCGCTCGGCGAGGTGCGGCGCCTCGGGCAATCGCCGGGCCAGGCTGGCCAAGCTCGCCGGCCACCGCTCGATGACGACGACGTCGTGCGCGGCCAACGCCGGCTCGACCCGCTCGGCGAAGATCGCGAGCAGCACGGTCGCCTCGTCGTCGTCGGGGCGCACGGTCGCGCCGGCCCGCTCGGCCCGTGCCCGCAGCGTGGCGATCGGCAGCGGCAGGCCGTCCTGGCCGAAGATCTCGACGCCGGCGAAGCGTCGCAGCGCCGCGCCGAAATCGAGCCGCAGTGCGCGGCCCGGCCGGAAGACCGCGCGCGCGTCGCCACGTGCCTTCCGGGCCCTGGCGACCGCTGCCGCGGCGGCGCGGAACAGCCGCAGCGCGTCGCGGATGATTGCGTCGCTGCTCTCGCCGCTGCGGTACCACTCCAACATGGTGAATTCGGGGTTGTGCCAGCCGCCACGCTCACCGGACCGAAACGCCTTGGCCAAGCTGTAGATCCGCGGCAGACCGGCGTGCAGCAGGCGCTTGCAGTGGTATTCCGGGCTCGTCACCAACCAGCGCTCGACCGCACGCCCCGCCATGCCTTCACGCAGCCGCACACCGACCGCGTCGAGGTGGAGCTCCAGGCCAGGGCTGGTGGCGATGGCCGGCGTCTCGACCTCGAGGAAGTCGCGGCGGTCGAAGAAGGCGCGGGTGGCGCGGAGCAGGGCGGCGCGGTCGCGCAGGGCAGCGTCCCGCTCCGCGCCGTTCTCCAGCAGGCGGCCGAGGTCGCCATCGGGGGCCAGGGCGTCGGGGCCCGGCCGGGCGATCAGGTGCAGGGTGTCGCCCTCGCGCGCCACCAAGTCGCCGGGCTGCCAAGCCGCGTCGGCCGCATCTGCTAGGCTCGAGCGCAGGACGCGCCCTTCGGCCCAGAGCAGCAGGCCGTCCGGGGTGCTCGCCAGCACGCGAGCGATGGTGCTCGGCATCGCGCTCACCTTTGCTTGCGCCGATGGCTCAGTCGACTTCCACGATCTGCTGCCGGTCGACCGGCTCGCGGTCGATGGCGGAGCGGACGAACTCCCAAACCGGCGGCATCTTCGCGACGAAGGTGCCGTCCTCGCGCTCGTCGCCGCGGAGGATTCGCAGCTTGACGACGTCGGCGTCGGTCCCGCCCGGAGGCGGCGCGCCGGCCGGCTTGGCGATGACGCGCAGGGCGTTGTCGCCAGCCTTCAGCGCGACGGTCAAATCGACCGTGAAGGCGCCGGTGTCCAGGCCAATGGTCTTGAACTTCTTGCCGTTGACGTAGAGCTCGAAGGTGAACGGCACGCGCGGGCTCGGCTCGTAGAGCAGCACGTAGCGGTGCTCGAGCGCGCCGCTCCGCCGCCGCTTGGCCGGCTCACCGAAGTCGCTCTGGCCGCTGATCCGCAGCGGCTTGCCCTCGGCGTCGACGTCGACTTTGTAGCCCGGCGAGAGCACGTGGATGTTGCCGTCGGCGTCGAACTTCACCGAGCAGTGCGCCATGTCCGCGTTCTTCAGGCCGGTCGCCCGGACGCCGTTAACGTAGACCTCCGGGCCCGCCACCGCACCGGCGGCCAGCGCTCCGAGCGCGAGAAGCACCGCCGCTGTCGTCGCCAGCGCCCGCAGGCGGGGCCTTTGCTTGTCCTGATCCATCTGGACCTCCTCATCTCGGGGCGCACGCCCCAACCCATCGAGCCTGCCATCTCCCTACGGCAGCGCCAGATTCCGACGCGACAGCGGGCCCGACGATTCGATTCGGACGGTCGTCGACGAAGGTCGAAACGCTGTTCATGTCGAAATGTTCAACATACGCGCGACCTCTCGGCGCTCTTGCAGTGGATCGTTGTTGTCGCATGATCTCATGCTTTTGAGCGGTCATTGCGGGTGCCTGGCACGACTCTGGCTCTCTTCCACTGCCGAGAGGCAGAAGGAGTGGCGAGATGAACAGCACGAGGCACAACGGGGTTCGGTCGGCGTGGGCGCTCTTGCTCGCGCTGGCGGTGATTGTGGCGGGCTGCGGGTCCGACGCGGCGACGTCCGGGGGCGGCGGGATGGGTTCGAGCGACGCCGGCGGCGGCGGCGCGCGATCCTACGAATACGGCACGGCGGGCGGCACCGACGTGGCGACCAGCGACGCGTCCGTGGGCGACACCAGCGGCGGGGCCGACGCCGGCTCGACGCACCAGGACGCGACCGTCGATGCGGGCGAGGCTGATACCGCGGACGCGGGCCCGTCGGTCGACAAGCAGGTCGTGCCAGCCAATCCCTTCGTCCTTGCCAAGGCCGACCCTTTCTCGACCTTCGCGGCGGACGTCGACACTGCGAGCTACGACAACTTCCTGCAATACATCGGCATGGGCGCGCTGCCGCCGCCGACGTGGGTGCGGCTGGAGGAATTCGTCAACGCCTTCGACTACAAGGACAGCCGGCCCGCGCCGGGATCGCCGCATCCCTTCGCAGTCCACGTCGAAGCGGCGCGCTCGCCCTTCTCGCCGGCGACGCGGCTGGTGCGGATCGGCATCGCCGGCAAGAGCATGGCCGAGATCAGCAAGCCAGCGGTCAACCTCGTCTTCCTGGTCGACGTCAGCGGCAGCATGTCGGCGTCGAACAAGCTCCCGGCGGCACGAGAGCTGATCAAGGCGTCGATCGAAGTCCTCGCGCCGACCGATACCGTCGCCATCGTCAAATACGCGAGCGGCGTCGCGGTCACGTTGGCGCCGACCAAGGCCGCCGAGAAGGCCAAGATCGTGGCCGCGGTCAACGCGCTGAAGTCGGGCGGTTCGACCAACGGCGCCGGCGGCATCCAGCTGGCCTACCAGCAGGCCGAGGCGGCGAAGGTCGAGGGGATCAACCACGTCGTGCTCTGCACCGACGGCGACTTCAACATCGGCGTCAGCAGCACGACCGCGCTGGTCTCGCTCATCGAGGAGAAGCGCAAGCTCGGCATCACCCTGACGGCGCTCGGCTTCGGCGGTCCCGGCTACAACGACGCGATGATGGAGGCGGTGAGCAACGCCGGTGACGGCATCTACGCCTCGATCGCGAACGCGCAGGCGGCCGTCGCCTACGCCAAGGACGGCCTGCTGAGCTCGATCTTCCACATCGCCAAGGACGTGAAGCTGCAGGTCGAGTGGAACCCGATGGTCGTCTACGCTTGGCGTCTGCTCGGCTACGAGAACCGCGCGCTCACCGATATCGAATTCCTGCAGGACGAGGTCGACGCTGGCGAGATCGGCGCTGGGCACAAGGTCACCGCGCTCTACGAGATCGTGCTCGAGCCCGACGCGTTGCCGCAGCCGAGCGGGGCGCCGCAGGTCATCGGCACGGGCAAGCTCGCCGACGCATCCGGCAGCGAGGTCAAGCCGGAGATCCAGGACACCGAGTTGGTCCGCGCCAAGGTCCGCTACAAGCTGCCGGGGGCTTCGGCGACGGATCCTTCCATCCAGATCCACGCCGCGCTCGACGCCACCGCGGTCGCCGAGGACCAGCTCGTCGACCTCGCCAAGGCCAGCCCATCGCTGCGTTGGGCGGTCGGCATCGCGGCGATGGCGGAGCGGCTCAAGGGCAGCCCGTTCCGCAGCAAGGCCGACGAGAGCGTGGCGCTCGGGCTGCTCTCCGGTGCCACCGAGGGCATCGAAAAGCGGAAGACCGCGCTGTCGGCGATGCAGAAGGCGGCCCAGCAGATCCCGTAGTCGCAGGCAGGCCGGCTATTGCTGGCGGCCTATGGCGCGTGGGGATCGCCGATCGCGCCGCAGGATTGCTCGTAATAGCCGGCCTCGCAGACCTTGCCGGTGCCCTGAGCCGCACCGAAGGCGTTGAGGTAGCATTTGGTCTCGTCCTCGACCTTGTCGTCGACCGCGCCGCCCGGCGTCATCTTCTGGAAGCAGCGCCAGCCACAGCACTCCAGCGCTTCTTGCTTCTTGTCCCAGAACTTGCAGGTGACCAAGAAGTCGCAATAGGCCTTGCAGACCTGCTTGGCGCTGGAGAATTTCGGGTCGGTGACGTGCTTCTCCCAATCGCAGAGCACCGGATCGACCACGATCTGGCCGTGGGTCTCGGGCGAGAGGCAGATCCGCGTCGGCAGCTCCGGATAGAGGCGGACGTTCTTCCACTCGGGCTTGTCGCAGGTGCTCCACATCGTCGAGAGCGCCTTGCATTCACCGGTATTGTTGCAGATCGGGGCGCAGAATCGGCGCACCGGCCCCTGGAAGTCGTCAGGCACCTGGATGCAGAGGCCCTGCACGCCGCCCGTCTCGGCTTCGTCGCAATAGGTCTTCTCTTCGTCGCAGGCCATGGTGCAGAAGGGCTCGGGCGCGAAGTCGCCCGATTGGCAGAACAGCCCCGTCTTGCAGTCGGTGTCGGTCTTGCAGGCCGCGCCGAAGGCGGCGGTACCGCCGGCCACGGTGGCGTCGGTGGCTGTGCCGACCGGCTCGCTGCCACAGCCGGCGAGCAGGAGCACGGCGAGCGTCGTTGCCCATGGGGCGGTGGTGCGGATGCGGCGCATGACGTCTCCCGGGCCCGATCTGCGGCCTCGGCGCACCGTAGGCCGCAGATCCGGGTTGGACAAGCGCGACGACGCGGCTGCGCGGGCCTGCGGCCATTCCACCGCTGCCAACCCCGTGCTAGCGTGCTCGCCGCCGCGGCTGCTCCCATCGGCAGCAGCCGCCCTCCTGGAGGCTCCATGTTCGACCGCGTCATGCTGCTCACCGACCTCGGCGACCAACCCGAGCTCACGATCAAGCCTCTGCAGGTGATCTCGGAAGTCTGTGGCAGCAAGCTGATCATCTTCCACGCCGTGCGCGGCTCGTCGGATCTCTTCTACCTCGAAGGAGAGGCGGCGAAGGTGCGCGCGCTGATCGACCAGCAGGCCGAGCAGGCCGCGCTCCCCGGGCTCGAGAAGCTGGCCGCGACCTTCGAAGCCGCCGGCATCAGCACCGGCATCGTGACGCGGATCGGCTCGACCTTCGACCTCGCCGTGCGCGCCATCGAGGAGCTGATGATCGACCTGGTCGTCATCCCGCAGGAAGGCTTCGCCGACTTCACCGATCGCGTCACTGGCAGCACGACCGCGCGCATCATTCGCGAGACCGACGTCCCGGTGCTGACGATGAACCAATCGTTCAGCAAGAACGCCGAGACGTGGACGGGCTTTCACCGCAACCTGATCCCCTACGAGGTCGGCACCACGACCGACGACCACATGAGCGCGGCCGAGGATTTCGCGGTCGAGTTCGGCGGCCGGCTCGAGGTCGTGCACGTCGTGCAGCCGATCCATCAGCAGACGCTCGAGACCCCGGAAGGCCAGGTGCTGCTGCCCAAGGATCTGCACTACCAGGTCAAGACGCGCCTGGAGACGCAGCTCTCCGACGCGGCCCACCGCATCACCCGCGTGCCCTCGGATTGGCGCCTGCTCGAAGACAACAAGCCCGGCTCGGGCGTGATGAGCTACGCCGACCGCGCCGGCCACGACCTGATCGTGGTGCCGCCGATCGGCCGCTCCGACACCCGCAATACGGTGCTCGGCAGCGTCGCGGAGCACGTGATCAAGCACGCCCGCGTGCCCGTCCTCACCCTGAAGAAGGGCTGGCGCGCCTAGTCGACGCGGCTCGGCTCGGCCTCCCCTTGTCCACCGTGAATTCCGACCTCTTCGACGTCGACCCCGCCGGGACGCCGCTCGCCGAGCGCGTGCGGCCGCGGACGTTGGACGACGTCGTCGGACAAGATCATCTGCTCGGTGAAGGCGGCGCGATCCGCCGCGCGCTGCGGGCCGGGCGGCTGCCGTCGCTGATCCTCTGGGGCCCGCCCGGGACCGGCAAGACCACCATCGCGCGCCTGCTCGCCGACGCGATCGGTGCCCGCTTCGTCGCGCTCTCGGCGGTGATGGACGGCGTCGCCAAGCTGCGCGAGGTCGTCGACGCGGCCCGGGGCGCGCGGCGGCAGGGGCGCGCCACGCTGCTCTTCGTCGACGAGATCCACCGCTTCCACAAGGGCCAGCAGGACGCGCTGCTGCCGCACGTCGAGGACGGCACCTTCACCCTGGTCGGCGCCACCACCGAGAACCCGAGCTTCGCGCTCACCGGGGCGCTCGCCAGCCGGGCGATGGTCCTGGTCCTGCAGCCCCTCGCCGACGCCGACGTGGTGCGCCTGCTCGAACGGGCCTTGGCGCATCCCCGCGGTCTCGGCGAGACGGGCGTCTCGGCGACGCCGGCGGCGCTGGAGCGGCTCGCCCGCGCGGCGGACGGCGACGCGCGGCGGGCGCTCGGTGATCTCGAGGCGCTGTGCGAGCAACGGATGGCCGATGCGGCGGCCGACCCCACCATCGACGCGGTGCTCGACGAGGACGCCCTGCAGCGGGCCGGCGGGCCGCGCTACGACAAGGGCGGCACCGAGCATTTCCACGTCCTCTCGGCCTTCATCAAGTCGATGCGCGCCAGCGACCCCGACGCCGCGCTCTACTACCTCGCCCGGATGCTCGAGGGCGGCGAGGACGGTCGCGTGATCTGCCGACGGATGGTCGTCTTCGCCGCGGAGGACGTCGGCAACGCCGATCCGCGGGCGCTGCCACTGGCCGTCGCCACCGCGCAATCGCACGAGATGACCGGCCTCCCCGAGAGCCGCATCGCGATGGCGCAATGCGTGACGTTCTTGGCCACCGCGCCGAAGAGCAACGCCAGCTACAAGGCGCTCGGCCGCGCGATCGAGGCGGTCCGCAGCCACGGTGCGCTGCCGGTGCCGAACGCGCTGCGCAACCCGAGCACCGCCCTCGGCAAGCGGCTTGGTTGGGGCCAGGGCTACGCCTATCCGCACGATTACGGCGGCTTCGTCGCCGAGTCGACCCTGCCGGAAGCCTTGGTCGGCGCGCGCTTCTACGAGCCGAGCCAGAACGGCTACGACGCCCGCATCGGCGAGCGGCTGGCCCAATGGCGCGCGCTGCGTGAGCAGGCCGCCGACCCCAACGGCGACACCGACGCCGAGGAGCAACGCTGATGGCCCCTCCCGCCCTGGTCTTTGCCCTCACCGGCACCGGCATGGCCGTGGTTCGCGACCTGCTCGGCACCGCGCCGCGAATCGTCGGCATCGACGCCGACCCGTGGCGTCCCGGCCGCTGGAGCCGGCACGTCCACCGCGTCGGCGGGCTCTCGAACCTCCCCCTCGGCGAGCCGCTGCTGCGCGCCGTGCTCGACTTCGCCGCCCGCAGCCCGGAGCCGACGGTCCTGCTGCCGGCCGCCGACGACGCCTGCGAATGGCTGATCCAGCACCGTGACGTCCTGCAGCCGTCGTGCCGGGTCTCCGAGGGCATGCGCGACGAGACGGCGGGCGTGCTGCTCGACAAGCAGCGGTTCGCGGCCCGCTGCGGCGAGCTCGGCATCGACGTGCCGCTCACCGTGCTGCCCGAGAGCGACGACGACGTCCGCAGCTTCCTCGAAGCGGCCGGCACGCCCTGCATCGTCAAGCCGCGCTCCGGCCACCGCTGGCGGCAGCGACTCGAGGGGCAGAAGCTGATCGTCGCCGAGACGCCCGACCACCTCCGCCGGGTGATGGACGAGATCGTCGGCGATCCCTCGGCCGTCGTGCTGCAGGAGCTGATCCCCGGGCCCGAGTCGGAGATCACGGTCGGCGCGGTCTTGGCCCGCGAACACGGTGGCGTCCGCCACGTGCTGACGGCGCGCAAGATGCGGCAATTCCCCCGCAACTTCGGCTCGGGCTCGTGGGTGAGGACCGAGGCGCTGCCGGAGATCGCCGCCCGCTCGGCCGAGATCGTCGAGGCCTTCGGCTACCACGGCCCCTGCGGTACGGAGTTCAAATACGATCCGCGGCACCGCCGGCCGCGCCTGATCGAGATCAACGCCCGGCCGACGCTCTGGTTCGACCTCTGCCGCGCCGCCGGAACCCACCTGCTGCGCGCCCACTACCACGAGCTGGCCGGGCTGCCGGAGCTGCCGATCGCGAAGCAGCGCGACGGGGTGAATTGGCGCTACCTGACCCGCGATTGGATCGCCATCGCGCAGGCCGGCAAGGCGGAAGGTGGGTTGCGGACGAGCTGGGCGCTGGAGCAGCAGACCCCGCGCAGTGACACCTTCTGCACCATGGCGGGCAGCGATCCGGCGACGGTGGTCGCCACCTTCGCGCACACCGCCTACCAAGCCGCGACGCATCTGCTCGGGCGCGAGCGCGACGACTGAGGCCCGGGGGGCGACCTAGTTTCGTTTGGTGCAGACCAGGCCGTTGCAGGCCGGCTGGGTGTGGCAGCCGCTGCAGGCGGTGCCGTTGTCGCAGTTGAGGCATTCGCCGTCGGCGCCGACGTGCTGCCACTTCCAATCACCGGCGTCGGTGGCCGCGCCGGCGGCGAGCTTCTTCATCGCGGTGAAGCTCTGCACCTCGGAGCACGCCGAGTCGTCGTATTGCACCTTCACGAAGACCGCGTTCTCGGGCCACGCGATGGTCTCGGTGCTGCCAGCGGGCAGGGCGGCGAGGGCGTCCATGGCGTCTTTCGCCTCAGGGCTCATCCAGGTCACCACGTATTTCGCGGCCGGGTGCGCGCTCGCCTTGCAGTCGTGCAGCTTTTCGTAGGTGCTGCTGTAGCTCGCCGGGAAGACGACGGCCGAATCCCATTCGGTGGCGCAGCCGGAGAGCGCGGCGAGCACGCCCAGCAGGGCGAACGGGAGCAGGCGGCGGGTCGAGAACTGGCGTTGGGCGGGCATGAATCCTCCGTTGCGGGCGCGCGAGCGCCGTGGCGAGCATGGCCAGGGTCGCGCGGCGCCGCAAATTCGTGACAGCCGAGGGGGCCAGAGCGCCTCAATTTCGTGACAGACCCAGCCTGGGGGCTACAACCAGATCGGCGGGCCCTCGCCCGCGGGAGAGTCCGATGCTCCGACCGATGCCCCCCATCTCGACCCCATGCCTGCTGGCCGCCGTGCTCCTCGTCGGCGCCGTCGCGCCCGGCTGTACCGCCGTTTCGCGTGACGTCTACGACCGCGATATCGCCGCCATGCAGCAGCAGACCGACTGGCTGGAGGCGCAGAAGAAGCGCCAGGCCGAGCAGGCCGCCGAGTGGAAGCGCAAGCACGCCGCCGCGATCGAAGAGCTCGGCGCCTGCAGCAAGAACCGCTCCGACCTCGAAGACGCGCTGCAAGCCTGCCAGCAGAAGCTCGACACCCTGGCCCGCAATTCCGGCAAGGTCGGCGACCTGCTACGCCAATGCGAAGCGGAGCAGAACAAGATGCGCGCCGATCTGATGGCCGAGCGCGACAAGAACGCCCAGCTGGCCAACAAGCTCGACGCCATCCGGCGGCAGCTCGACGCGATGCGCGACTCCATCGCCAAGGTCCGCGGCAAGCTCGCCGCGCTGGTCAAGGCCGGCAAGCTGCGCGTCGAAGTGAAGAACGGCTTCCTCGTCATCGGCTTGGAGAGCGACATCCTCTTCGCCACCGGCAAATCCGATCTGCGCGAGGAGGCGCGCCCGGTGCTGCTCGAGTTGGCTGGGATCTTGCGCGAGTTCAGCGGCAAGCGGTTCCAGGTCGCCGGCCACACCGATCGCCGCGGCGGCGACGACATCAACTGGCGCCTCTCGGTGGACCGTGCCCTCTCGGTCGTGCAGTTCATGATCAAGAGCGGCAAGGTCCCGGCCAAGATGCTCTCGGCCGGCGGCTACGCGCACTACCTGCCGACCGCCAACGACGACGACGAGCAGGGCTGGAAGCAGAACCGACGTGTCGAATTCTTGCTGATGCCCGACCTCACCGAGCTCTACCAGCTCGCCGACCCGGCTACGGGCGACGATTAGGCGAGAGCGCGCGATGATGGCGCCGCTGCGACCCGGAGACGCGCTCGACCCGGCGCTGCAGATCGTCCGCCACCTCGCCTCGGGCGGGATGGGCGAAGTCTACCTCGCCGACGACGCCACCCTCGGCCGCCGGGTCGCGGTCAAGCTCCTGCGCCCTTCCGCCGCCGCCGACGCCACCGCGCCCACCCTGCGCGCGGCGCACGAAGGCGCAGCGACCGCGCGCGTGGTGCATCCGAACGCCGCCGCCGTCTACCGTGTCGGCCGGGCGCACGGTCGACCGATGTTGGTCATGGAGTGGGTCGACGGACCGACCTTGCGGGAGCGCTTGCAGCAGGGTCCGATGCCCGGCGCCGAGGCGGCCGCCCGCTTCGCCGAGATCGCCGCCGTGGTCGCCTGGGCCCACGCCGTCGGGCTGGCGCATTGCGACCTGAAGCCGGAGAACGTCTTGCTCGGGCGCGACCACCGTGGCCGCGAGGTCGCCAAGGTCATCGACTTCGGCCTCGCCCGCGGCGGCGCCTTGCCGCTGGGCCACGCCGCGGTCCGCCACGGGACCCGCGCCTACCTGCCGCCCGAGGCGGAAGACGCCGGCCTCGGGCCGCTCGACGTCTTCGCGATGGATACCTGGGCGCTGGCTGTGCTCGGCTGCGAGCTCTTCGCCGGAGCGCGGCCGCAGCGCGAAGCGGACGGACGCTCCGTCCTGCCCACCGGGATGCCTGCGCAGCTGGCGACGGCGCTCTCCCGCGGGCTCGAACGTGTGCCAAAACGCAGGCTGCGCGATCCGCGCCGCTTGGCCGAGGCTGTGGCAGCGGCGTGCGGCGCACCCGTCGCCGGTATCACCGCCAGCGGCGCCGAGCCCCGCAGCGCTGCCGCCAGCCGCACCTCTGCCGCCGTCGCGACCCTGCAAGATCAGGTGCAAGCATGCTACGCGCTGCTCGAGCGCCCCGGCCAGGGCTTGCTGCAGGCCGCGTTCGGGCCCGGGGTGGACGCCGTGCTCGGCAGCTTGCGGACCGAAGGCTGGCTGGCGGAAGACGGCCGCCCTGCGGCGCACGTCCTGGCCGTCCTCGCCGCGGATCGCCTCGGCGCTTCGGCCCTTTCGGAGGTGGCGTCGCGCCTGGCGGATGCCCGCATCGCGCGGCCGGACCGCCACGGCGGGGACGAAGACGTCGCCCGCCTCTTGCTCGCCGCCGGGCGCTTCGAAGACGCCGCCGCCCGGGTCGCCGCTGCCGCGCGCGCCTGCGCCTCGCTACGCGACCGGGACCGTGGCCTGCTGCGCGCGGCGACGCTGCTCGAAGCCCAGGCGCTCGGCCCGGCGCGGGTCGCGCTGCAGCTCGAGCGTGCCGAGCTCGCCACCTTCGCCGGTTGGCTCGACCAGGGCAGGGCCGGGGCGCTCGCGGCGCGGACGGCGCTCTCGCAGCAGGCTGCGGCCGCATGGCCGGAAGCCGGCGTGTTGCGCCACCGCGCGGCGCTGCTCTTGGCGCGTTTGCGGCTGTTGGATGGCGATCTCCTCGGCGCCGCGGCGCGCGCCGACGCCCTCGTCGAGGCGGCCGGTGCCGATGGTGCCGCGGGCGCTGCGCTCGCGCTCACGGCGGCTGCGTTGGCGCTCTCGGCCCGGGCCCAGGCGGGGCAGCCTGCCGCGGAGCTGGAGGGGGCCTTGGCCGCGCTGCTGGCGCGTGCTGCCTCCGCCGCCGCGCTGGGGCCGGACGCCCGCGCCGCAATTGAGCGGGCGCGGGCTCACGTCGCGGTCGCGCTCGGCAACCCCGAGGCCGCCGAGCGGGCGCTGCATCGCGCCGCGGCGGCCGCGCTGGACGCCGGCGACGCGCCCCTCGCCGCCGAGCTGCGGCTGGAGAATGCGACCCTTGCGCTGGCCCGTGGCGCCGCGCGCACGACCGAGGCTGCCATCGCCGACGCAGCCGCGTTGCTCGACGGGCAAGGGCTGATCCGGCCGACCCTGCGGCTGGACCTGCTCGAAGCCGAATTGGCGATCACGCGCGGCGAGCCGCTCGCGGCGATGCGTCGTGCCGCCGTGGCGCTCTCCCGCGCCGAGGCCCTGGGCGGTCGTGCCGATGTGCGCGACGCGGCGACGGCGCTGCTCGCGTGCTGCCGCGAGGTCGGAGACGACGCCGGCGCCTGGCACGCCGAAGTGCGCTTGCGCCGCTTGCGCTAGGGCCGCCTGCGCTAGGGCCGCCTGCGCTTCTGCTTCACGGCACCCGGCGGACGCAGCCGAAGCCCTGGGTCACGCCCTGGGCCGGCGCCTGCAGCCAATAGCCATCCCCGCCTTGTTGGGTCCGCAGCACCACGTCGCCGTCGGCGTCGAGTAGCGCCGGAAAATCCGCCGGCGCCGCGCTGGTGAAGGTTCGGTGCGTCACCCAGAAGCGCCCTGTGCCGAGGCGAGTCGCCGCGGTCCAGCGCGCGACGACGTCGTCGTGGGGCGAGCCGACGTGCAGCTTGCTGATGCCTCCGACGACGTTGCGGCTGCGGCCGTCGCTCGGCGCCAGGGCCGCGATCAGCGTCGCGTTGTTGCTGGTCTTGCGGGCGTGGTGGTGGGCGACGGCGAGGTCGGTGCCGCGCGGGCCCCAGACGCTGTCGGCGACGCCGGCGACGAGGCGCGTCTCGACGTCGGGCTCGGTCGGCTCGCCCGAGCCGGTCAGGTCGCCGCCGAAATGGCCGCGGAAGGCGCCGAACGAGAGCCACGCGACGACGCTGCGGGCGTTTTCCTGGTTGGTGTCGTCGTAGCCCATGGCCGGCGCCGCCGCGAGCGAACCGCCACCGATCCAGCCGTCGGCCGCCAGCAGGGTGAGCCGCGCGCCGCCGCCGAGGTCGAGAAAGGTCGGCGCCATCCCGGCGTCGTCGGCCGGATCGTCGATGCGGCCGCGGAGCAGCCCGCCGCAGGTGGTCGCCGGATGGTGCGACGCGAGCGCCCCGAGGTCGCAGACCGGTAGCGTTTGTGGCGCGCAGAGCGGCCAATCGAGGGGCTTGGACTGCAGCGCCGCGCAGAGCGGCTCCCAGGTCCCGGCCGTGGTGCCGTCGCCGACGTCGACCCAGCCGCGATGCACCACGCCGTGCTGCAGGGCGAGCGCGTCGTCGCCTTGCAACAAGTCTTCGAGTCCACCGCCGTGGTCGGCGTGGAAATGGGTCAGCACGATCCACTCGACCTGCCGCTTGCTCCGTGCCGGATAGCCGCGCTCGGTGGTCAACCAGCTGCTGTTGAGCGTCTCGACCAGCGCGCGGACCTGGCCGGCGTGTTTGTCGTTGCCGACGTCGATCAGCGTGATCGTCCCGGTCGGCCCGACCACGATGGTCGCCTCGCCCATCTTCGGCAGCAGGCTGTCGACCCCGACGTGCAGGATCAGCAGCTCGCCGGGGACGGGCCAGAGCCGCTCGGCCGGCTGCGGATCGGAGACGAAGGGGGCCGGCGTCGCGTCCGCCACCGCGTCTGCGTCGGGCTCGCCGCTGCCGAGGCCATCGACACCGCCATCGGATTCGGCGCCGGTCGCGTCGATCGGGCCGGCATCAACGGCCGTCGCGTCGCTGGCCAGCGGGGCGTCTTCGAACCAGGCCGTCGACGGCCCGCCGCCGCTGGCCGGGCTGCAGCCGAGCGCGATCACCAGTGGGACGACGCCCGTGGCTGCGTGCGGCCAGGGGCGCTTGCGTGTGGTCGGGCGCTGCACGATCTGCCTCCCGCGTCGGAGCTGCGCGCGAATCGCACGGGCAGGCTTGCGCTCGTTCCGCGGATCGTGCTACCTCCCCGCTCCGCCGCGCCGGTGCGACCGGTTTCGGCATCTCCCGTACGGGGCGTAGCGCAGTCTGGTAGCGCACTTGACTGGGGGTCAAGGAGTCGCAGGTTCAAATCCTGTCGCCCCGACCAGACCGACCCGAACCGCCGCGCGAGCGGCCCCAAGGGTCACGGAGAACGCCACGCGCCGCCCTTCCCGGCGGCGCTTGTCGTTTTTGCCCCCGCCAGCGGCTCTGCCGGCCGGGCACCGACGGAGCACGCCGATGAGCGACCACCACGCGACGGACCACCGCGCCACGGACCACCGCAACGCAGATCATCACGTGCTGCTGCCGCGCAACGAGTTGATGCGCCAGCGCGAGGCCAAGCTCGAGCGCCTCGTCGCGATGGGCATGCACGCCTACCCGAACGACTTCCGGGTCAGCCACAGCACCGCCGAGGCCTACGACTTCTTCCTCGCGCCGAACCACCTCGAGTCATTCTCGCCGCTCGCCCCGGGTGAGCAGGCGCCGGAGAACGCCCGCGGCCGCCACCTCGAGGCTCCCGCGATGTCGCTCGCCGGCCGCGTCGTCGCGATCAACGTCAAGGGCAAGCTCGCCTTCGTCCGCATCGCCGATCGCGGCGCCACCGACCTGCCGGGCCGTCGCGCCTGCGAGAACGCGATGCGCGCCGAGGCCGGGATGGAGGAGCGCGAGGCGACGGCCACGACCTTCCAGCTCTTCTTCTCTCGCGCCGCCGATCCGGTCCGCTTCGACGCGCTCTTCAAGAGCGACGGCGAGGAGCCGCCGCTGCTCGATGTCGGTGACGTCGTCGGCGCCAACGGCCGACCCTTCCGCACCAATACCGGTGAGCCTTCGCTGCGGCTCGGAACCGGCGAGGCCGGCGGCCCTGCGCTGCGCATCCTGACCAAGTCGCTGCGCCCGCTGCCCGACAAATGGACCGGCCTCGGCGACAAGGAGACCCGCTACCGGCAGCGCTACGTCGACCTGTTGGTGCACGACGAGGTCCGCGCGACCTTCGTCAAGCGGGCCCGGATCATCAGCCAGATCCGCCGCTTCTTCGAGTCGCGTGGCTACCTCGAGGTCGAGACGCCGATGATGCACCCGCTGGTCGGTGGTGCGGCGGCGCGGCCCTTCGAGACTTGGCACAACGCCCTCGGCGTGCCGCTCTTCCTGCGGATCGCGCCCGAGCTCTACCTCAAGCGGCTGGTGGTCGGCGGCCTCGACCGCGTCTTCGAGATCAACCGCAACTTCCGCAACGAGGGGCTCTCGCAGCAGCACAACCCCGAGTTCACGATGCTGGAGTTCTACCAGGCCTTCGCGACCTACGAAGACCTGATGGAGCTGGTCGAGACGATGTTCGCCGAGTTGGCCGTCGCCATCTGCGGCACGACCGAAGTGCCCTACGGCGAGGACGCCGACGGCAACCCGCGGATCATCTCGCTCGCCGCGCCCTTCGCCCGCGTCTCGGTCTGGCAGGGCATCGAGCGCTGGTCGGGCCTGCAGGGCGACGCCATCCACGACGCCGACGCGCTGCGGGCCGAGCTCGCTGGTCTGGGCCACGAGCCGAGCGCCGATTGGCCGGTCGGCAAGCTGCAGATGGAGCTCTTCGAGTTGGTCGCCGAGCCGCGGCTGATCCAGCCGACCTTCGTCACGCAATTCCCGGTCGAGGTCTCGCCGCTCTCGCGCCGCAACGACGCCGAGCCCCGTTTGACCGACCGCTTCGAGGTCTACATGGGCGGCTTCGAGGTCGGCAACGCCTTCTCCGAGCTCAACGATCCGGTCGATCAGTTCGAGCGTTTCGCCGATCAGGTCCGCAACAAGCAGGGCGGCGACGGCGAGGCGATGGACATGGACGTCGACTATATCCGCGCGCTCGAGGTCGGCCTGCCGCCGACGGCCGGCTGCGGCATCGGAATCGATCGCCTGGTCATGGTGTTGACCAACACGCCGAGCATCCGCGAGGTGATCCTCTTCCCGCTGTTGCGCCCCGAGCGGTTCGGGCTCGCCGCGGCCGCAGGCGACGACGCCGAAGCCCACCCCGACGCCGACACCTAGATGCACCACCGCCGCCTGCTCCTGCTCGCTCTGCTGGGCGCCGTCGCGGCGGGTCCGGAAGCGGCGATCACGCTGGCCGAGCCGGCGGTGGCCTTCCAGGTCTGGATGGTGCTGCAGTTGCTCGGCGTGATCATCGCGGCGATCGCGATCGCGGCGGCGTTCTCGGTCCTCGGTCTCGGCATCGTGCGGGTGCTCTCCTGGCCGCTGCGCGATCGACCGAGCACCTTCGTCGCGTGGTCGTTCCTGCGCGCGGCGCGGTTGGCGGATCCCTTGCCGACCCGGCTGCTGCGGCACGTCCGCGACGCTTTCGACGCCGGCCCGCTCGCCGCCACCCACGGTGGCCTGCGCAAGGTCGTGCTCGGCCTGCTCTGCTTGGGCATCGGCGCTGCGCTGGTCTCGCTCTGGCAACAAGACGGCGGCGGCGAGACCACCGTTCGTGCGCTGACCATCGCCGGCCGCAACGTCGGCGTCGCCGCGGCGCTGCACGGCGCGATGTTGATCGCCGCGGCGCCACCGTGGCGTCCGCTGCGTTGGTTGCTGCCGGTCCTGGTCGCGCTCTCGGCGTTGGCGGCGCTCGCGGCGTTGGGCCAGGTGCCGTTGCTGGCGCCCTACGTCTCCGGCGCGGGGCTCGCGGCCGGCGTCTTCCTCGCCCTCGCGGTGGTGCAGCGCGTTCTGCGCATGCCGCGCCACGGTCGGGATCGGATCGCGCGTCGGCGGGGGCTCTGGGTCGTCCTGTCGGCGCTGCTGCCGCTGCTGCTCGGCGCGGCGATGGCCGGCGGCGGGCTCGCCGATCCGCTCGGTGGCGGCTTCGGCCTCGGCCTGTTGCAGGGGGCGGTGCCGCTCGTCGTCGCCGGCGTCTACCTGCTGCTGCACGGCCAGGCGCGGGTCTCGGTGCCCGTCTTCGTCGCGATCGTCGGCGTGGCTGCCGGCACCTGGGCGCTGATCGTGGTGCTCTCGGTGATGGGCGGCTTCGCGGCCGACCTGCGCGCCAAGATGCTGGTCGCCAACGCCCACGCCCTCGTCGAGCGTCCGGGCGGTCAGGCCCCGATCCACGGCGCTGCCGCGCTCTCCCGCGCGCTGCGCGGCGCCGACGGGGTGGTCGCGGTGAGCCCGCAGGTCCGCGGTGACGCGATCCTCGGCTCGGCCTTCAACGTCCACAACTTCGTCTCGCTGCGCGGCGTCGATCCGCAGCTCGACGAGGTCCGCCAGGCGATCGGCGAGACCTTGATCTCCGGCTCGCTGGCGCTGCTGCAGGCGCCCGAGCGGATGGGTCGGCCGCAGCATTTCGCCCGCCTCGATCGCGACGCGATGCGCGATATCCCGGCGCCCGCGGCGCTCACCGCGACCGACGACGACACCGGCGTCGGCGATGACGATATCGACGCCTTGCTGCAGCTCGCGCCGGGGCCGTCGGAGCCCTCGCCGCCCCGCCCGCCGATCGCCCTGCCTTCCGGGAGCGCAGCCGCCGCGCCCGGCGCGCTGCCCGGTGCGGACGGCGGCACGCCCTCGGTCGGTGACGCCATCGACGATCCGGGGCTGCTCGAGGCGATCCGGCTCGAGACCGACCCCTCGCAGGGCGGCATCGCCTTGCCCGATACCCCCGCTGCCGACGCCCGACCGGCGCGCCTGCTCGATCTGCCGCTGCTCGACGAGGAGAACGACGTCCCGGTCGCTCCCGGCATCCTGCTCGGCGTCGAGCTCGCCCGCAGCCTGCAGGTCGACCTCGGCGATCGGGTCGAGGTGATCACGCCCGATGCCGACGTCGGCCCGACCGGCCTGCGGCCCCGCCTGCGGACGTTCCGGGTCGCCGGCGTCTTCGCCACCGGCCTGTACGAGGCCGACTCGAAGGTCGCCTATATCGACGTCGCCGAGGCCAGCCGCTACTTCAACTACGACGGCGCGGTGAACATGATCGAGCTGCGCCTCGACCATCCGGAAGAGCCCGACGGACCGCTCGCCGCCGTCCGCGCGGCGCTGCAGCAGAGCGGCGAGAAGGGCCTGCGGGTCGTCGATTGGCGCGAGTTGAACCGCTCACTCTTCTCGGCACTCGCCTTCGAGCGGCTGGTGATCTTCCTGGTCCTCGGCCTGATCATCCTGGTCGCGAGCTTCGCCATCGTCAGCGCGCTGACCATGGTGATCCTGCAGAAACAGGCCGGAATCGCGATGCTCGCGGCGATGGGCGCGACGGCGCGCACGATCGCCGACGCCTTCGTGCAGATGGGCTTCGTGATCGGCGCCATCGGCACCACCGCGGGGCTGGTGCTCGGCCTCGGAACCTGCGGCCTGATCGCGACACTGGGCATCCAATTGCCCGAGGCCTACTACGTTCGCGAGCTGCCGGTGGCCGTCGCGCCGCTCGAGGTTGCGGCCGTCGTGGTCGCTGCGCTCGGCGTGAGCCTTGTCGCCACGGCATTTCCTGCTAGAACGGCCGCCCGTTCTCGTCCGCTCGAAGGCCTCCGTCATGACTGAAGTCACCTCCATGCCCGCCGCTCCTGCGCCCGCCGCCTCGACGGAGGCTGTGGTCTCGGCTGGGGTGCCGGCTGTGTCGGCGGCGCAAGAGCTGCTGCTTCGGGCCGAAGGTGTCGAGAAATACTTCGAGATCGGCGGGCGTCGGGTCGACGTCCTGCGCGGCATCGACCTCGAGGTGCGGCAGGGCGACATGATCGCCGTGGTCGGCCGCTCGGGTTCCGGCAAGTCGACGCTGCTGCATCTGCTCGGCGCGTTGGATCCGCCTTCGGCCGGGACGATCACCTGGCTCGGCCGCGAGCTGGGCAGCATGGACGACGAGCAGCTCGCCGATTTCCGCAATCGGACCATCGGCTTCGTCTTCCAGTTCCATCACTTGCTGCCGGAGCTGACGGCGCTCGACAACGTGATCATGCCCGCGCTGATCGCCCGCAAGCGTCGCGCCGAGGTCGAAGAGCGGGCCCGCTGGCTGCTCGATCGGGTCGGCTTGGGCCATCGCCTCGATCACCATCCAGGCGAGCTCTCCGGTGGTGAGCAGCAGCGCGTCGCCCTGGCGCGGGCGTTGGTGATGGGCCCGCGCGCCGTCTTCGCCGACGAGCCGACGGGCAACCTCGACGCCGCCACCGCCGACGAGATCCACGGCCTGATCGAGGAGCTCAACCGCGAGACCGGCACCGCCTTCGTCATCGTCAGCCACAGCGCCGAGCTGGCCGGGCGGATGCGCCGCGTGCTGCGGATGAACCAGGGGCACCTCGAGTCCGAGACGCAGGAGGCCGCGTGATCCGACGCGTTCGACTGCTCGCGCCGCTCCTCTTCGCCGCGTTCGCCCTGCTGCCTGTGACGCAGGCGTTCGGCCAGGGCCTCTCGCTGCATGGCGGGGTGCGTCGTGCGCCGGATCGCCCGGTGGGCGGTGCCGTCGTCTCCGAAGTCGAGCTGGGCGGCGCGGTCCGCGTCGACGCCGCCGCGATCCGCCGGCAGATCCGGACCAAGAAGGGCAGCCGCCTCGACGCGGCCCAGATCTCCGCCGATATCGAGCGCATCTTCGCGATGGGCCTCTTCGACGACGTCCGCGTCGGCGTCCGCCGCGACGACGACGGCGGCGTGGTGGTCCGCTTCCAGGTCCTCGAGCGGCCGTCGATCGCGCGGGTCGTCCTCGACGGCAATACGGCGCTCTCCAAGGAGGCGATCGAGAAGGTGATCAGCCTGCGCACCGGCGACCTCTTCCAGCCTGCTGACGCCCAGGAGAACGCCAACAAGATCCGCGATCTCTACGTTGAAGAAGGCTACTTCCTGGCGAAGATCGAGCCCGAGGTGAAGGACCTGCCGCAGAACCAGGTCGAGGTCCGCTTCCGCATTCAGGAGCGCGCCGAGATCAAGGTCCGCAGCGTCGAGATCCTCGGCAACAAGGGCCTGAAGGACGAGGAGATCAAGGGCCTCCTGAAGACCCGCGAGGGCTCGGTCCTCTCCTTCCTCGGCAAGGACGGCGCCTTCAAGCGCGAGAACCTCGAATACGACAGCCAGGTCATCCAATACCTCTACCTGACCAAGGGCTATATCCAGGTCAAGGTCGACGAGCCGCAGGTCAGCCTCTCGCAGGATATGCGCTACGTCCGGGTCACCTTCCGCGTCCACGAGGGCCCGCAATTCCGCGTCGGCAAGGTCGATATCTCCGGCGATTCGGTGGTGCCCAAGGCCGAGCTGCTGAAGAAGATGGCGCTGAAGAAGGGCGATATCTTCAACTACGCCCTGGTGCAGAAGGACAGCCAGCTGCTCTCGGGGCGGCAGAAGGAATTCGGCTACGCCTTCGCCACGGTGAGCAACGAGTCGCTGCCTTCGGCCGACGGCAAGAGCGTCGATTGGACCTACCACGTGCAGAAGGGCAAGAAGGTCTACTACGGCAGCATCCGCATGGTCGGCGCCGAGACCACCCGCGACAAGGTGATCCGCCGCGAGCTGCGCTTCTCCGAGGGCGAGCTCTACTCCGAGCGCAAGCTGGAGATCAGCAAGGCGCGCATCCAGCGCCTCGGCTTTTTCGAGAAGGTCGACATCAAGACGCGCCCGACCGGCCACCCGCAGGTCGTCGACGTCGAGGTCGAGGTCAAGGAGCGCACCACCGGCACCTTCCAGGTCGGCGCCGGCTTCTCGACCCTCGACAACTTCATCACCACCGCGCAGATCGCCAAAGACAACTTCCTCGGCCGCGGCCAGCGCCTCTCGCTGCAGGCCAGCATCTCGAGCATCCGCACGATGTTCCAGGGCAGCTTCTTCGAGCCCTATTTCCTCGATACCAACGTCACCTTCGCGATTGAGCTCTACAACTTCCAGCAGATCTACTCTGACTTCACCCGCACCTCGCTCGGCGGCAACCTCTCCTGGGGCTACCGCTTCACCAACGAGTTGATGGCCGACTTCACCTACAACCTCGAGCGCGTGCAGACCGAGATCGGCGGCCTCAACGGGCGCCGCGACGTCCCCATCGCCAGCCTCTTCAACTCCGGCCTGACCTCGAGCGTGCGGCTGACGCTGACCTACGACTCGCGCAACGACCGCTTCCTCGCGACCAATGGCTGGTTCGCCAGCGCGACGGCGGAATTCGCCAGCCCCTACCTCTTCTCGCAGAACGAGTTCAACCGCTACCGCCTGACGGTGCGCCGCTACTTCCCGCTGCCGCTCGACGGCGTGCTGAAGTTCAACCTCGTCAGCGGCCTGATCACCGCGCCGCAGGGCCGCCAGGTGCCGCTCTTCGAGCGCTTCTTCATGGGCGGCATCTTCGACGTCCGCGGCTTCCAGCGGAATACGCTGGGACCGAAGATCGGCGTGCCGGCGAGCTCGGATCCGGCCTCGACCCTGTCGCCCTTCAACATCGGCGGCAACAAGCAGATCTACCTGAACAACGAGCTCGAAGTGCCGATCGTGCAGGCGCCGGTGAACCTCCGTGGCCTGCTCTTCTTCGACGTCGGCAACGCCTTCGGCGAAGGCCAAGCCATCACCTTGGACCAGATGCGCCTCGCGTTCGGCTGGGGCATTCGCTGGTTTTCGCCGGTCGGTCCGCTGCGCTTCGAATGGGGCGTGCCGCTGAATCCGAAGCCGGGCGAAGATCCGCTCGTCTTCGCCTTTACCATCGGCAATTCCTTCTGATGACGGACGCTGTGCCCGCGGTGTTGCCGCTGCGGCAGCACGACCCCCTCCCGCCCTTGGGCCTGCCCGAGCCCGAGCGCGCCGCTTGGCGCCTGCTGCTCAGCGCCGACGCCACCGACGCCGCCGAGGCCGGCCGCCTGCTCGCCGCCACGACCGAGGCGCATCCACGGCTCGCACGTTGGCTGCTGCTGCGCGGCGAGGCGGAGATCGCGCCGTCGGAGGCCTACGCCTCGTGCGCGGACGCGGACGGCACGTTGGCGGACCTGCTCGGCGCGCTCGCCGACGGCGCTGGTCGTCGGGCCGCGATGTGGGTGCTGGTCGAGCCACGCGGCACCGTGCAAGCCGTCGCCTGCGGGCTCACGGACGCGGCGGTGGCGGCGGTGTTGGCGCCTCTACAGCCGGCTGGTTGAACAACAACCGCGAATCGATCGGAGTCCCGCCCGGCACGACGCCCATCATCGGCGCGGTCGGCGTCGGGGCCTGCGGGAGCGGCTGCACCAGCGCCGGTCCCAGATCCAGGACCTCGACGCGGTAGGGCTGCAGCGAGGGGCGGGCGCTCGCACGCTCGACGATGACGTCGTAGGCCCCAGGCTCGACGGTGACCGCTTCGCTCTGCCCGGCATCCGGGCCGTCCGCGCTCGCGGCGAGGCGGACTTGGCCGGTCGCGTCGAGCAGCCGAGCGCTCAGTCCCTCGGCTCCGTCCGAACCGAGCCGCAGCCGAATCGTGCGCGGTCCGGCGGCTGCCTCCAGCTGGAGCCCGAAGCGGTCGATATCGCCGCCAGGGAGCAGGCAACCGCGCGCCGCGCGGATGGTCGGGGCCTCGGGCTGCGGCGGGATCGCTTCCGGCATCGCGACCAGCGGCGTGGTTGCCTCGCCTTCGAACTCGAAGCTCGGATCGTCGCTGAGCTCGGCATGAAGGGTATAGGGCGAGGTGCGGTCGCTGCCCCCGACGCTGCGCACCGTGACGTAGACCCGGCGGTTGCGGATCCGCCGGCCGGCGAAGGTGAGTGGTGCACCTGGCTCGCTCGCCTCGAGGCTGGCCCACGCGTCGTTGCCCTCTTGCAGCAGCAAGGCGACCCGCACCCCCTCGGGCGGATCGACGGTGACCCGCAAGATCTGGCCCGGCTCGCCGTCGATCGCGAAGACGTCGACGTCGTCCTGGTTGTCGAGGATGGCGGTGATGGTGCCGCCGGCGCGGATTCCCATCGCGTCGGCGATCAGGTCGTTCGGTTCCCGCTCGACCGGGACCCGCTCGGGGCATGCGCCCTGCGTGCGACAGCCCGCCGGCAGGAGCGGCCGGATCGTCGCGGCATAGGCGTGCGCCGCGCTCTCGCCGGCTTCGGCGCGCAGCAAGAGCAAGGGCGTCCTTCCCGTGCGGCGGACGTCGATATTCGGCACCAGGATCGGCTCGCCGCGGCGGCCCTTGCGCAGCAGCAACGGCTCGTCGCGACCGTCGACGCGGAGCTCCAACGCGATGGCGACGCCAGGGATCCCTGTGACCGAAAGCAGCGTCGCGTCGCCGGGCAGAGCGTTGGTCAGGTCGAGGCGGTAGGCATCCACGTCGCCGCGCGGGGCCAAGGTGCCCTGGACGGCCGCTCCCACCCCGAGCAGGCGCGTCTCGGGCCCCGGCGTGTCATTCGGCTCGCGCTCCTCCTCGGGCCGGGCAGGGCGACTGCCGAGCGCGAGGCGATAGGGCAGGGGCGCGTCGGCCTCGCCGCGGCGCCCGACGCAGCGGACCTGGAGCCACGCCGCGTCGCCCGGCTCACCGGGGGAAGATCCGGCGAGAGAGGCGAGGGCGAGCGAAGGCAGGGTCGCCGGCGCGTCGCCGTGCGGCCGCGTGCTGCGCAGCTTCTCGCCGTGTGGCTCGAGGAAGAGCGACAGCCGGGCGCAGGCCGGGGCGTCGTGCAGGTCGACGCGGAGCAGTCGGTCGGTCGGCGGCAGCGGGTGGATGCGGATCCAGTCGATATCGCCGGGGGTCAGCGTCCCCTCGACCACGCTGTCTGCCGGGACCGTCAGCGCCTCTTCGGCGCGGTCGTCCGGCTCGCGACCAGCGATGGCCACGACCCGCTCGAGTGGGCCCGCGGCCGTCTGCGGCTTCGCGTTGGGGCTGGTATCGGGGTAGAGCGCCTCGGGCGGCAGCGGACGATCCGCGTCGCGCTTGCACGCCGGAGTGGCGGCGAGCAATAGGGCGGCGAGCGTCGCGCGGCGGAGCTTCACGGTGAGCGACCGCGCCCCGCCTACTTGCCGATGCGCTTGCTCACCTCGTCGGTGATGTCGACCGACTCGACGGCGTAGACGACCGCGACCCGCGAAAGCACCACGGCGAAGCCGCGCTCCTTGGCGATCTCTCCGATGTGCTTGCGGATCTTGTCCTCGATCGGCTTGAGCAGCTCGGCCTCCTTGGCCTGCAGCTTCTCCAGCGCGTCCTTCTGCGCCTGCTGGAACTCCATGACCTCCTTCTGGAAGGCCATGATCTTCTGCTGGAAGGCCTGCGCCTTGGCCTTGAGCCCCTCGGGAATCGAGGTGGCGCCGGCCTTGGCGGCATCGGCGAGCTCCTTCTCGATCGCGACCCGCTCCTGCAGAAGCTCCTTCTCGCGCTTCTTCAGCTCGTCGTCCTTGCGCTTGAGCTGCTTCTTCTTCTTGTTCTGCAGCGCCTCGAACTTCGACTTGGCGGACTTGCCCTCCTTGGTCGAGAGCAGGACCTTCTGCAGGTCCACCACCGCGATCTTGGCGTCTTCGGCGCTCGCGAACGACGGCAGCAGCAGCGCTGCGACCAGGGCGAAGACCAGGGCGATCGGGCGAAGGCGGCGGGCAGTGTACATGCGATCCTCTCGGGTTGGGACGAGTCCAGGGGGCGGCGTTATCGCCGCTCGTCGGGAGCCGGTCAAGCGCCCTTGCTTGGGGAGAACGCTCGGCTACAGCCCGCTATTCTCCACGATCGCCTCGCCGGTGCTGCCGACCGAGGCGAGGAAGTCTGCCGCGAGCTTGGCGACCGACTCTTTCTCGAAGATGCTCCAGTGGCTGCCACCGTCGACCTGGCGCAACAGGGCGGTGACCTTCTCGTCGCCGACCGTCAGGTTGTTGCTGACCGGAGCGTTCGCCACCGGCGTGCCGAGCGCGACCATCGCCTCGTTGCGGGCGATGGCTGGGGCCAGGATCGAGAGCCCCATCGTCACCGCCAGCGCCTCGCTGGCGACCGAGGGCGTGGCCTCGTCGAGCAGCCCCTCGGTGAGCAAGACGTGGGGCGGGCGCTGGCCGACGGGCCGCCGCATCACCAGCGCGCCGTAGGCGATCGGATCGACGGCGTCGACGATCATCTGGATCAGCGAGACGGCCGGGTGCAGCTCGCTCAGCTCGCCGTCGTCCAGGTCGAGCTTGGCCTTCACCAGCGCTGGGAAGTCGACGATATCCTTGCGGCGCACCACGGTCAGCGAGAGGCCGGCGCCGGCGCCGGAGAGCACCAGCGCGCGCAAGCCGGGCTCGATGCTGCCGAGCAAGGGGCCGACGATGCCGCCTTGGCTGTGGCCGTAGAAGTGCAGTCGATTGCCGTCCAGGCCGATCTTCTCGCCACCGCTGGCGACGCTGGCCGGGATATCGAGCGCGCCCTTGCGCAGCATCTCGACCACGACGACGTTGTCGAGCGCGGCCTGGCGAAAGACCGTCCGCCCGGCCGCCGGGTTCAAGAAGTTGAACGACGCGAGGTAGAGCGCCTCTTTCGCCAGGTTCTTGCCGGCGCGCGGGCCGTGGAGCGGCTGATCGATGCCGACCACCGCGAAGCCAGCGGCGCAGAGCAGGTCGGCCGGGGCCCACGGCGAGGCGCTGGTGAAGCTGGTGTACGAGCCGCCGGTGCCGTGCGAGTAGATGACGACCGGGAGCAGACCGCCGACCGCGAGGCCCTCGCCGGGCGGCAGCTTCGGGATGGCGACCGCCACGCGCAGCCCGGTCTCGGTCCGCTGCACGATCGGGGTGCCGTCGAGCTCGAAGGCGAATCCGCCCGCCGTTCCGCTGGTATAGGGCGGATCGCCGGTCTGGAAGTTCGGCGCTTCGTAGGTCCCGGTGTAGAGCGCGTAGGTCGCGGTCTCTTTCGCCTTCTTCCATTTGGTCGCCGGCTTGACCGTGAGGTTCTGGCGGAGCCAGGTCGCGATCTTCGCCAGCTCGCCGGCGGGGTGGCCGGTGCGGAAGACGGTCGCCGCGGCCAGGTCGCGCGGCAGCAGGTCGAGCTTGCCGTCCAGCCGCGCCTGCGCCAGCGGGGCGAGGGTCGCGGCCAGGGCGGCTTCTTTGGCGTCTTCGGGCGTGCCGGCGATGCCGTAGGCCGCGTCGACGGCGCGGGCGAAGGCCTCGGCGCGGCCGAGCGGGCGGCTGAGTTGGTCGAGCAGCCCGCGGCGGACGTAGAAGGCGTAGAGCGTCCCCTCGCGCAGCGCAGCGCCCCAGGTCGGCTGCGCCATCAGCAGGTTCTCGGCGAGGAGGTTGCCGCGCTGGGCGCCGCTCATCGCGCTGCGCACAGGAATCCTGCGGCCGTACTCCGGGCTCTGCGGATCGACGTCGACCAGGCCGATCAGCGCGGCGTCGTCGAGGCTCTCCACCGGCGAGGGCAGCAGCGCCGACGAGATGCCACCCTCGAAGGGGATATAGACCGTCGGCGCGACGCTGAAGCCGTCGAGCTGGGCCTGGCCGAAGGCGAGGTAGTCGGCCAGCAGTTGGTCGGTTTCGCCCTTGCGCGGCAGGGGAAAGCCGCCGAGGTCGATGCCGCCGTCGGGCCGGCGGCGGAGCTCGCTCGGGAAGGGCGCGTCGTGCCAGCCGGTTCCGGCGAGGTCGTAGTGCGCCGTGATGCCGACTTCGACGTCGGCATAGGGATCTTCGGCGAGTGGGTCGGAGCTCGCGTCGGTCGCGTCGGCGCCGTCGGCGCCCGGCTCGGCGCTGCAGGCAGTCAGCGCCAGCACCGCACCGAAAATCAGCGCGAATGCGACGCCGATGGGGCGGCGCATGCTCAGTACCCGCCGCCGCCGTAGCTGCGGCGACCGGCGCCCTGCTTGGCCGGCGTCGTGGCGCCTTGGACGATGGCGACCGAAGCCGAAGCACCGATGCGCGTCGCGCCAGCCTTGATCATGCGGTCGGCGTCATCGGCCGTGCGCACGCCGCCCGAGGCCTTGACCTCGACCTCCTCGCCGACCACGGCCTTCATCAAGGCCACGTCCTCGGCGGTCGCGCCGCCGGGGCCGAAGCCGGTCGAGGTCTTCACGAACGCGGCACCGGCGATCTTCGAGAGCACGCAGGCGATCACCTTCTCGTCGTGGTCGAGCTCACCCGTCTCCAGGATCACCTTGACCAGCGCCGGCTTGGCGGCCTGCACGACCTTCTGGATATCTTCCAGCAGCAACGCGTAATCCTTCGACTTCAGCGCGCCGATATTGATCACCATGTCGATCTCTTCGGCGCCGGCGCGGACCGCCTCCTTGGTCTCGAAGGCCTTGGCGTCCGGCGTCGTCGCGCCGAGCGGGAAGCCGACGACGGCGCAGACCGGCACGCCGCTTCCGCGCAGGCGACGGGCGCAATAGGCGACATTCGACGCGTTCACGCAGACCGAAGCGAATTTGTACTTCGCCGCCTCGTCGCAGAGCTTGTCGAGCTCGTCGCGGGTCGCGCGCGCCTTGAGCAGCGTGTGATCGATGAAGTGGGCCAGGTCGGCGCGGACCAGCGCCGGATCCATGCCGGCACCGTTGGCCGCGACGCGGGCGGCGCCGAGGTCGATGATCTTCTTGGTGTCGTGCGGACGGCGCGAAACCGACCAGCCGCAACCGGTGCAATCGCCCTTGCCGGCGGTGCAGGGCCGCGACGGGATGGCGCCACTTCCGCTGCCGCTGACGCTGGAGGTCCGCGTCGGCGCGGCTGCCGGGGTCGCGCCGCCGAGCTCGGCCCGGACGCGCTCGGTGATGATGCGGACCAGCGTTTCCATCTCACGATCGTGTGGCATCGATCCCCCTGCCGTCCTGCGCGTGTCGCGCGCCCGTCAGCCTCGCGGCGCGCCCGATGGGTGTCAAGCAGCCGCGATGCGCCGGCGGAGCAGCAGTCCCGCGAGGCAGAGCAGCAGCAATCCGAGGGCGCCAGCTGTCGGGCTGGAGCCGCCGCCACGGACGCTGCAGCCACAGCCGCCAGCCTCCGGCTTCGCCCGCTCGGCCTTCGGGCTCGGCGTGACGATCTTGATCTTCAGCGGCTCACGTCCGCTCGGATCGAAGCGCAGGTCGATCACCGCGCCGCCGAGCAGGCCGCTGGCGTCGCCGCCCTCGACGACGTCGTTCCAGCCGCTCGGATCGCCCTCGATCGCGAAGCCGCGCTGGCCGCCGTCCGGGGTGGTGACGTAGAGCTTGGTGCCGCCGCGGTCGATGACCTTGATGCCTTTCAGCTCCTCGATCTCGACCTTGGTTTGGAGGACGATCTCGGGCCGAACGACGCCCTTCGGGTCGAACTTCACCGTCACGACCGCGCCGCGCTGCAGATCGTCCGGCACACCGCCGGCGATGCAGCCCTTCAGCAGCTCGCGGTCCTTCGGGATCGGCACGGCGCGCGTCGACTGCGCGGTCTTGCTCGCCTTGACGTAGAGGTAGTTCGCCGCGACCTCGTCGATCTGCACGTCGCGCAGCACGCTGTAGCGGAAGCCCTTGGGCGGCTCGGCGATGGCGATCGTCTCGGGCGTCAACGCACCGTCGGGTGCCTTCTCCGCGGCGGCGGCCTTGGCTTTTTCTGCCGCGGCAGCTTCGGCGTCATCGCGGGCCTTGCGTTCGGCCTCGGTGAGCTCTTCGGCACCCGGTTCCTCAGGAGGAGGGGGCGCGTCGGCCCAAAGCGACGCCGGCAGGGTGAGCACCGCGGTCAGCGCGAGGGCGGCGGCGCGCATCAGCCGGCCACCTTCGGCCCGGCGTTGTTCACGCCGGCGCTGGTGCCCTCGGCGAACTGGGCGAAGTTGTCGTTGAACATCCGCGCCAGCTTGTCGGCCTGCGCGTCGTAGGCGGCGCCGTCCTTCCAGGTCGTGCGCGGCTGCAGGATCGCGCTGTCGACGCCCGGGCAGGAGGTCGGGACCTCGAAGCCGAAGCGCGCGTCGACCACGTAGTCGACCTCGTTCAAGGTGCCGTCCAGCGCCGCGTTGAGCAGGGCACGGGTGGCCTTGATGCTCATCCGCTTGCCCGCGCCGTAGGCGCCGCCGGTCCAGCCGGTGTTGAGCAGCCAGGCCTGGGCGCCGTGGGCCGCCATCTTCTCGATCAGCAGCTTGGCGTAGACCATCGGGTGGCTGGGCATGAAGGGCGCGCCGAAGCAGCTGGAGAACGCGGCGCGGGGCTCGACCACGCCGATCTCGGTGCCGGCGACCTTGGCCGTGTAGCCC
>JACKFC010000023.1 GCA_020632665.1 Deltaproteobacteria bacterium | reverse complement strand
GTGCGCTACCTCGGCGCGCTCTGAGCGCCCGCTGTCGCTACCTTCACTCTCGCCCGATTCAGGAGCCCTCCCCATGCCACGACCCACGAACTCCACCGACGGCCGCGCCCCGGTCCTGGTCAGCAAGCAAGACGGCGTCACCACCCTGACGATGAACCGCGCCCGCAGCCTGAACGGCTGGACCGTCGAGATGATGCTCGCGTTGCGCGCCGCGCTCGCCGATGCCGCGAGCGATCCCGAGACCGAGGCGGTCGTGCTCACCGGCACCGGCCGCTACTACTGCGCTGGGGTGAACCTGAGCGGCACGCTGCAGCTCGGCCCGCCCGCCGAGGTCCACGAGCGGATCCGCAGCAACAACCAGGCGCTCTTCGATCTCTTCATCGAATACCCCAAGCCCATCGTCGCCGCGGTCAACGGGCCGGCCATCGGCGCCGCCGTGACGACCGCGACGCTCTGCGACGTCGTCCTCGCCGCGCCCGCCGCGACGTTTTCGACCCCCTTCGCCGCGCTCTCGGTGCCGCCCGAAGGCTGCTCCAGCGTCGTCTTTCCGCGCGTGATGGGCGCGGCGCAGGCCGAGCGGATGTTGGGCGCCGAAGGCTGGAAGCCGACCGCGGAAGAGGCCGCCGAATCGGGCCTGATCGACGGCGTGGTCGAGGCTGTCGCGCTGTTGCCGACGGCGAAGGCGCGGGCGCGGGCGCTCGCCGACGAAGCGCGCGCCGGAGGTCCCCTGCGGCGCTACCGCGGGCCGAGTACGCGGGCCGAGCTGCTCGCCGCCAACGCCGATGAGTCGAAGCAGATCGCCGACGCCTTCCTCAGCCGCCCCTTCCTGCAGGCGCAGACGAAATTCCTCTGGAGCAAGGGCAAACGCGTCCCGGCGATGGTCTTCGCCACCCTCTGGGCGACCCGCCCGGCCTGGGGCTGGTCGCTGCCGCGCTAGCCCGGCGCTGCGTCGTCATAGACGAACGTTATCGGTTCAGACAAGACAATCGAATGGAGTTTTCGGTTCGTCCTCCCTAGCTTCGCTGCATCAGGCGTTCGGCACACCGCCCGACGATGCTGACCACCGACCTGGCGCTGCGCTTCGACCCCGCCTACGAGGCCATCTCGCGGCGCTTCCTCGCCGATCCCGACGCCTTCGCCGACGCCTTCGGCCGCGCCTGGTTCAAGCTCACCCACCGCGACATGGGCCCGCGTGCGCGCTACCTCGGGCCGGAGGTGCCGGACGAAGTGCTGATTTGGCAGGACCCGCTGCCGGAGGTCGATCATCCGCTGGTCGAGCAGGCCGAGATCGCCGACCTGAAGCAGCGGCTGCAGGATGCCGACCTCTCGGTCGCCGATTTGGTCGGCACCGCCTGGGCCTCGGCGTCGACCTTCCGCGGTTCGGACAAGCGCGGCGGCGCAAACGGTGCCCGCATTCGCTTGGCGCCGCAGAAGGATTGGGCCGTCAACGAGCCTGCGCGGCTGCGGCGCGTGCTGCAGACGCTCGAGGCCATCGCTGCCGACTTCGCCGCCGGCCGCACCGACGGCAAGCGCATCTCGCTCGCCGACCTCATCGTCTTGGGCGGCGTCGTCGGCGTCGAGCAGGCGGCGCGCGCGGCCGGTCGCGCCGTGGAGGTGCCCTTCCGCCCCGGACGCACCGACGCCAGCGCCGAGCAGACCGACGTCGCCTCATTCGCGGTGCTCGAACCCCGGGCCGACGGCTTCCGCAACTACGCCGCGTCCGGGCTCGCCGCGCACGCCGAGCACCTGCTGCTCGACAAGGCGCTGCTGCTCGGGCTCTCGGCGCCGGAGATGACGGCCCTGGTCGGCGGCCTGCGCGGCATCGGCGTCGGCGTCGAGGCGAGTGGGCACGGCCGGCTGACGACGCGCCCGGGTGTGCTCGGCCACGACTTTTTCGTCCACCTGCTCGATATGGGCACCGTCTGGGCGCCGAGCCGGGCCGAGGTGGGCGTGTACGAAGGCCGTGACCGCAGCACCGGCGCGCCACGCTGGACCGCCACGCGCGCAGACCTGGTCTTCGGCAGCAACGCGCAGCTCCGGGCCATCTGCGAGGTCTACGCGAGTGCCGACGGCGAGGCCGATTTCGTGCGAACGTTCGTCACGGCGTTCGCCAAGGTGATGCAGCTCGACCGCTTCGATCTGCGCTGAGGCGGGGCCGTCGACGGAGGGGGCATGACGCTACGGGAGCTCGAATACGTGGTCGCGGTGGAGCGCGAGCGGCACTTCGGCCGGGCTGCAGCGGCCTGCTTCGTCAGCCAACCGGCGCTCTCGACGGCGGTGCGCAAGCTCGAGGACGAGCTCGGGGTGGCGCTCTTCGAGCGCGGCAGCGGAGAGGTCACGCCGACTTTTGTCGGCCAGGCGGTGATCGACGCGGCGCTGCGGGCGCTCGAGGCCGCCGACGTCGTGCGCCAGGTCGCAGAGGCGGGGCGCGATCCGCTCGCAGCACCGCTGCGGATCGGCCTGATCCACACGGTGGTGCCCTACCTGCTGCCGGCCTGGATGCCCGCCATCGCCGCCCGCGCGCCGCAGCTGCCGCTGCTGCTCGAAGAGGGCATGACCCTGGACCTGCTCGCCAACGTACGCCGCGGCGAGCTCGACGCCGTCGTCGCCGCGGCGCCCATCGACGAGCCGGGCCTGCACGCCCGCACGCTCTACCGCGAGCCGATGCTGGTGGCCGCGCCGCCTGCCCACGCCTTCGCCGAGCGGCCGAGCGTGACGCCGGCCGAGCTCGCCGCGCAGACGGTCTTGATGCTCACGCCGGGCAACTGCCTGCGCGACCACGTCCTGCAGGCCTGCCCGGAGCTGCAACGCGAGATCCACAACCCCGGCGCGGCGGCGCGCGTGCTGCGCGGCACCTCGTTGCCGACCATCCTGCACATGGTGCGCGCCGGGTTGGGCGTGACCGTACTGCCGAGCAGCGCGGCCTCCAGCGTCGATGCGGCTGGCCTGACGCTGCGGCCGCTCTCGCCGGCGCCGCCGCGCGAAGTGGTGCTCGTCGCCCGGCAGGGCTACCCACGCGAGGAGGCGCTGGCGCTGCTGGCCGAGACGGCGGTCGCGCTGTCCCCCGCCGCGCTCTGATCGGCATCACGATCCCGGGAAGAATCGGCGCTACTCGACGCAGTCCGGGCTCAGCGGCGCTTCGCAGGGGGTGTCGCCGTGCACCGCGACGACGGGTGCCGTCAGCCACGCGTGCTTGCCCTCCGCGCCCTCGAGCTCGACTTCGAGGCGGAGGGGTCTGCCGTCGATGGCGCATGGGCAGCTGACGTAGAGGGCGAGCGGCCCTCGACAGCGGTACCCGGGCACTGCCGTGAGGTTCTTGTGCCAAGTCTTCAATTTCACGGGACTCGGCGCGTGGAGCTCGCCCGTCTCCATGTCGCGCAGTCCGAACGCGACCGAGATCGGTCCGGTGACGAGCTGCGGAACGCACGTGGTGATCCACACGTGGTGGCCCCCCTGCGGACCGTAGATCAGCTTCAGCGATGTCGGTCCCTTCGACGCGAACTCGACGATGTCTGCTCCGTCGGCGGAGTTCGTCATCACGAATGGCACGAAATCACCGCCGAAGGCGATCTTCTCGATCGGTGCTCGCGTGGCGGGCCCGTCGTCTGGCAGCGTGGCGGCGACGTCGGCGTCACCGTGCGCCGTCCCATCCGCGTCCTCCGCAGTAGCGTCACCGGCCCCTGTCGCGTCGACATCGGCGGATGGGAGGACCTCCGGGGCGGTTCCGTCGGAGGCCACGCTGTCTTCACCGCCGGCTCCCTCCTCGCCTCGCGCTGCGATGTGCCCGCCGTCGTTCTCGTCCTTCGCCTGCGACGCCCCTGCCGCGCCGCCTGCACCTGCGCAGCCCGCGGCCAGCGCCGTGGCGAGCAGCAACGTCGCCGCGGCGAACCACGCAGCGCCGCGCGTCCTGGTGTCGCGGTGCCGGGTCATAGCCAGATCCGCGGCCGGACCTTCCAGGTCGTGCCTTCGCAGCTCACCACGATGACAGCCTGGCCGCCGGAGAAGCTCGTGCCCTGTGCTGCGCCGAAGGTCCGCTTGCAGCTGCCCTTGGCGTCGCAGGCCGTCGCGCTCGTGAAGCCACCGGGGGAGCCTTTGGCGAGCGTGATGGTGCAGCTCGCCTGCTTGCCCAAGAGCGATCCGTCGGCGTTACGGGCGTGCGCGACGACTTCGACCGGCACGCTCCCGCCAGGACTGGTGCGGGTCGAGAGCGTCACCAGCGCCGGCTCCTCGACGACGTGACCGCCGAGCGCCGGCTTCTCGACCTGGCTCACCCATCCGCTCGGCCAGTGTACGGTCAACGCGACCGGCGATTCCGCTTTGCGCAACGCGAAGTGGGCGCGCGGTGTACGGATCGTCTGCATGGCGCCGCCGGTGGAGATCTCGGTCGAGATGGTCCGCTGCGTCGTCTTCAGCTCCAACCGGGCGCCGACGCCCCAGGCGTTGCTGGTCGTCCCGCGCAGCGTGACCCAGAGGTCCGCGCCGCCGTGGGCGAGGTCGTTGCGCAAGATCCTCGGCGGCACCGCCTGGCCGCCGAGGAAGATGTCGAGATCGCCGTCCGCGTCGAGGTCGGCCACCACCAGCGAGCGGCCCGGATGCTCGGCCGGTAGGCCCCAGGCGCCGCTGACATCGGCAAAGTGTTGCGTCCCGTCGTTGCGATAGAGCTCCGGACGGCCTGCGGCGAGGCCGAAGTTGGCCCAATCGGTGAAGTCGTAGCCGTGGCTGATGAGCAGGTCTTGGTGGCCGTCATGGTCGAAGTCGGCGATCGCAGGCGTCCATCCGACCATCCGCTCGCCCGCCTTGTTCCACCCGTTCCACAGCCCCGCCGGCAGGCCCACGGGGGCGTGCCCGCCTCCGGGTTGGCTCAGCAGCAGGTGCGTGCTCGCCTCGAAATGCAGCCACGAAGGCGCGGTCGGCAGCGTGGCCAGCTTGCAGGCCGGATACTTGCAGTCGCGCAGCTCGATCTCGGTAGCGAGGATATCGGGAGTGCCGTCGCCGTTGATGTCACCGGTTGCAATCCCCATCGGGGAACCGAATAGGGGGCCTGGGGCGCTGAACGGCCGCGTGAAGCCTTGCAGGTCGTAGCGCGGAGAGACGTCCGGGCCGAGGTTGCGGAAGCGCTGTGAGGCGCCCATCGGATCGCACGACTCCGTGCCGACCAGCACCTCGGGTTCGCCATCGAGGTCGAGGTCGCTGCTCGTTGCGACCCAACCGACGCCCTTGTAGCCCAGCCCGAGCGCCGTGCCTGCCTCGGTGAACGTGCCGTCGCCGCGCTGTTGTAGGACGATGAGAGCGTCGCCAATGCCACCACATTGGTACGAGGTGAGGCCGAGGTCGAGCAGGCCGTCATTGTCGAAGTCTGCGACTACGCAGCCCGGCGGCGTCGACTTCGGCAGGGGTATCCCCGTGTCGGCCGTGATGTCCTTCCACACCCCAGAAGCGTCGCGATCCAGCACCCGTTGCTCGCCACCGAGGGCGAAGATCTCCGGGTAGGGATCGCCGTCCAGCTCGATCGCCGCCAGCGTCGAGGTACCCGGCTTGGCGTCGAGCAAGACCTTGGCCTCGAAGCTCCAGCTGCCCGGTGGGCCTGTCTTGCTCAGCAGCACGAGGTGGCCGAGTCCATCGACGACGAAGAGGTCGAGATCGCCGTCGTTGTCGGCGTCGAGCGCCATCGCCGCACTCCCGTCCGGCACGTCGAGTGGCGTGCCGACATCGACTCCGAGCGCACCGAGCGGAAGCTTCGCGCTCACGTCGACGAAGCTCCCGGTCGCCGGCGAGGGCACCGGCAACGCACCCGGCGGGGCCAGCACCGCGTCCTTGTCGATCGTTGGCTTCTCTCCGAAGGCGATCGCCTCGGCATAGGTGGGTAGCTCCGGAGGGAAGAGACCGCTGAAGGGGTCGCCGGTGTCGCCAGAGTCGGCAGCATCGGCAGCATCGGCAGCATCGGCAGCATCGGCAGCATCGGCAGCATCGGCAGCATCGGCAGCATCGGCAGCGTCGGCAGCGTCGCCGTTCGCCTCTGCATCGTCCGCGACCTCGCCGTCTCCCCCATCTGCGCCGACGTCGAGCGGTGCCGCCGTGTCCGTACTGCCATCTGCGCCGCCTTCCCCGACGTCCGTCTCACTTCCATCGACCAGGACGGCGTCTGTGGCGTCTGCGGCGCCTGTGGTGTCCGCGGCGTCTGTGGCGTCGGCCACGACGGAGCCGTCCAGGTCGCCATCGCCGCCAGAAGTCTGGTCAGCTCCGACCGCGGCGTCGTCGCGTGATGGCGCGTCCGCGGCGCGCCGGACGCCATCCGGGAGCTGCTCCTCGCCTGCGTCGGCGTCGGCGTCGGCGGCGCCGTGGCGCGTGTCCGGGCCGGTGGCCCGCTGCGCACTGTCGTCGGCGCCCGTGTCGACCGCCGCCGCGTCGCCGATCTGCGCAGCCGTACCACAGCCCGCGGAGGCGCAGATCAGCAAGAGCATGAAGGCGACTGGTGTGAAGACGGGATGTTCGGCTCGGCGACGGCACATCGGGCTCAGCATCTCGCCCTCCCAGAAGTGTGTCAATCTGCATGTATCGGGCCCTACCTCCCGCAGCGCCTCGAGCCGGAGCGGTCTCGCCCGATCCCGCGCGTACGATATCGAGCCGCACGCGGTCGCCATCGCGCGACCCAGCCATGGACCGCGGGCCACGCAACGGCTACCGTCTGCCCTCACGGATGGAGGAGCCATGTCAGGTCGTGATGCCGCGAAGGTTGCGCTGGTCTTTCTTGCGGTATTGTCGTCGTGCGGCACCGACGTCCTCTCGCGGCCGTGGGGGCAAAGCGCCGCGCGCGGCCTCTTCGGCGGCGATTGCTCCTTCGACAACGCCGCGATCGCCGCGCCCCAGCGGTAGCTGCTCGGGCTCGCGCCGGCGGTGCAGCCCGCATCGCGGTGCAGCTCGCGTCGCGCCCAGCGGCGAGGAGAACGCGCAACGTTCAACCCGGCAGGAGCCGCGCGACTTGCTCGGCCTCAATCGCCAAGGCGCGCTGATAGGCCGGTCGGGCCCGCAGCCGCGCGACGTACTCCGCGATCGCGCCTTCCTTCGCGATCGCGCCGAACTTGATGCCGAAGTCGAGGCCGGCGCCGGTGATGATATCGGCGCTGGTGAAGCGCTCGCCGAGCAGCCAACCATCCTGCACGCCGGCCGTGGCGACCCGGACCATCTCGTCGAACGAGCCCCAAGCGTAGGTCCTCGGGTTGGGCGTGGCCCCGGTGAAGCGCTCCATCAGCGCCGGCTCGATGATCGCCGCGGCGAAGAAATGCCAGCGCAGCCAGGCCGGGCGCAGCGGATCGTCGATACCGACGCCCAGGCCGGCCTCGGGGTGCAGGTCGGCCAGGGCGATGGCGATGGCCGCGGCCTCCGACATCGCCACGCCGTCGCGGACCACGACAGGGACCTTGCCCATCGGGTTGAGCGCCAAGAAGTCGGGCTGTTTGTGGCGTCCCGTGGCGAGGCTGAAGGCCTCCAGGGTGTAGGGCAGCCCGAGCTCTTCGAGCAACCACAGGGCGGTGAACGAGCGGGTGCGGGGGGCGTAGTAGAGCGTGAGTTGGGTCATGACGGTGGCTCCGGGGGTGGGGGTGAACGCGGCGCTCGCGAGCGCCTCTGCTGGGAACGGAGCATGGTGCCCGTCGGTGGACGTTGTTGCGACAGGTGGATCGGTTCGATGCATGTTTTCGGATCCTCAGACCGTCGCCAGGACCAGATTTCCCACCCATCGGAGCGCTATGTTTTGACTTTTGCAGTGGATTCATGATTTATGGTGCGCGCGCTGCGCCGCCCGGCTGTTTTCGGCCGCCTCTCGTCGCGTGTGCGCCTTGCCCTCGCGGCCAACCAACAACCCCATGACCAGGAGTCCGTCATCGCCCGTTCAGCAACCCTTCCGTCGCCCCAGATTCCGTCGCCCCAGTCCGTCGCTTCCGACCCGCCCGCGCTGCGGCCGGCGACCCGCGCCGACCTCCCCGCCATCGTCGAGATCATCCGCTCCTCGGCGTCGTGGTACCGGCCCTTCGTCCACCCCGAGGATCTCGACCAGCACGAGGTCGATCTGGCCTGGGCGCGCGAGAATTTCGACCGGCGCGACTTCTACGTCGCAGCGCTCGGCGGCCGCGTCGTCGGCACCGTGACGCTGCAAGACGCCGGCGACTTTTCCTACCTGGGCTACGTCTACGTGCACGCCGACCACACGGGCAAGGGGCTCGGACCGACCTTGCTCCGCTTCGCAGAGGCGGAGTCGGTCCGGCGCGGCGACCGCGGGATGGTCTTGTTGGCGCATCCCAAGGCGACGTGGGCGACCAAAGCCTACAAGCGATTCGGCTTCGAGGTGACCGCGACCACCGACGAGGAGGTGATGCGCTGGAATGGCGGCTTTCTCGAGCCCTACCACGAGCGCGGTTTCCACGTCTTTCGCTACCTGCACGAGGCTGCCGCTTGAATCCCCTGCCGACGTTCTTCCACCCGGAGCAGCTCGCGTTCAAGCCACGTTACGAGTGGGCGTTCGGCGAGCGGATCGATCATCCCGAGACGACGGCGCGGGCCGAGAGCATCCTCGCTGCGGTCCAGGCCGATCCGATGTTCTCGCTCCGCGTGCCCGACGAGCTGCCGCCCGGCGCGGTGCAGAGCGTTCACAGCCAGCCGCTGATGACGCTGTATCACACGGCGACTTTGCTCGCGCCGGGTGAGACGTTCTACCCGACCGTCTTCCCGAAAGAGAGCCAGGGCAGGGGCGATCCGACCCGGCTGCAACACGCTGGGCATTGGTGCTTCGACGCTGGCACGCCGCTCACCCACGAGGCGCTCCCCGCCGCGACGTGGAGCGCTGCCTGTGCGCTCGAGGCCGCCCGCATCCTCGGGCGGGACGGCGTCGCCCTGAGCTACGCCCTCTCGCGGCCGCCGGGTCACCACGCCACGCGTGGCCTCTTCGGCGGCTATTGCTACTTCAACAACGCCGCCATCGCCGCACGCCACCTCCGTCGCAAGCGCAAACGCGTCGCGATCCTCGACATCGACTACCACCACGGCAACGGCACGCAGAGCTTGTTCTACCGGGATCCGAGCGTGCTCTTCGTCAGCATCCACGCCGACCCGACCGACGCCTTCCCCTACTTCGCCGGCTTCCCCGAGGAGAGTGGCGCCGGGCGGGGCCTGGGTTACAACATGAACCTCGCCCTGCCGCGTGGAACCGACGGCGCCCACTACCTCCGTGTGCTCGACGACCACGTCGTGCCCGCGCTCGTGGCCTTCGCTCCCGACGCGCTGGTGCTCTCCGCCGGCCTGGACACCTACCATCTCGACCCGGTCGGTGACTTCGAGCTGACGACCGAGGACCTGCACGAAGTCGGGCGCCGCCTCGGTCGATTGCGGTTGCCCACCGCCGTCATCCAGGAGGGGGGCTACTACACGCCCGACCTCGGACTGAATGCGACCGCGTTGCTGCGCGGCATCGCCGCCGGCCAGCGGTAGCTCGCTTGCTCCTGGGTCACGGCTGGCGTAGGGCCGCTTCGACAGTTCGCGCGACAACCCGACCTTCACCGCCAACCCAACCTCGAAGAACCCCTCGAAATAGCGCCCAGCGCTACATCTTGTAGCCCCGCGCGAGCAAGATCTTCGCGGTGCCCGCGAACGCCGCGTCGTCGCCGACCTCGAAGTCGAGCGCGTCGGCGAAGCGGTTGATGATGTGGAAGAGGTAGGCGACGTGCAGGGCGTGGACGATCGCCTGCTCGCTGACCCCTGCCGCGCGCACGGGTGCGAAGTCTGCCGGCTCGAGCGCCTCGGCCTCGTGCGCCATCTTCGCCAAGACCGGCAACATCGCCCGCGCGCCGGCAGAGATCTCCGCCGTCTCCAACTCTTCGAGCTTGCCGTCCAGCCCCGAACCCGACATCGCCAACGACGCGACCGCGCCGTGTGAGCGGAGTCAGAATTCGCAGTGGTTCTGTTTGCTCACCCAGGCGGCGAAGAGTTCGCGCTCGCCGACGCTCCACGGCGAGGGGCCACGCAGCACGTCGTGGACGTACATATGGTCGCCAAAGAAGGCGCCGTGGTACTTCATCGTGCGGATGACGTCCGGCGCACGCCGCCCCGAGACGAGCCGAATCATTGCGTAGAGCACGCGGTGCGAGATGCGCTCGCCGCGTTCGACCGATGGCAACCGCATCATCCCTCCTCCGGGTCGGCGAAGAGGGCAGCCAGCGCGGCGTCCAGCATCTTGCCGGCCTTGCCGACCGCCGCCGCCGCGGTCAACTCGAAGATCTCTCGGTCACCCAGACCCGCAGCGCGCAACGCGACGAAGTGGCTGTCCTCGACGCCGGTGGCGTCGAGCGCGACCTGGCCGGCGTAGGCCGCGAGCGCAGGCGGCAGGGCCTCGGCATCGTCCATCGCCTGGGCGCGCAGCGCAGCGTCGAGCGTGGCGGGGCCGTTGCGCACCGAGCGCTCCAAGTCGGCCCGCTCCGTCGCGAAATCGTCGAAGCCTCGGCTCATCCGGTCCCCTCCGCTCATTGCCGCATCGAGAAGGCGATCTCGCCGTCCTCGTCGTCGGCCACGATGGCCGCACCGTCGCCGAACGCGCCGCTCAGCAGCTCCATCGCCAGCGGGTTCTCCAGCCGGCGCTGCAGCACGCGCTTGAGCGGCCGGGCGCCGAACTGCGGGTCGTAGCCGAGCTCGGCGAGCAGGGCCTTGGCCTCGGGCGTCACCGTCAGGGTGATCTTGCGGTCGGCCAGGCGCTTGTCGAGCCGCCGCAGCTGCAGCTCGACGATCTTCTCCATGTCTTGCTTGCGCAGGCTGTGGAAGATGACGACCTCGTCGATGCGGTTGAGGAATTCCGGGCGGAAGTGGCCTCGCAGCGCGGCTTGCACCGTCGCCTCGACGTCGGCGTCGCTGCCCTCGCTGGCGGCCTCGAGGATGGCGTGGCTGCCGAGGTTGCTGGTCATCAGCACGATGGTGTTGCGGAAGTCGACGACCCGGCCGAGCGAATCGGTGAGGCGGCCGTCGTCGAGCAGCTGCAGCAGCACGTTGAAGACGTCGGGGTGGGCTTTTTCGACCTCGTCGAAGAGCACGACGCTGTAGGGCTTGCGTCGCACCGACTCGGTGAGCTGGCCGCCCTCCTCGTGGCCGACGTAGCCGGGCGGCGCGCCGATCAGCCGGGCGACGGCGTGCTTCTCCATGTATTCGCTCATGTCGATGCGGATGAGCGCGTGCTCGTCGTCGAACATGAACTCGGCGAGCGCCTTGACCAGCTCGGTCTTGCCGACGCCGGTGGGGCCGAGGAAGAGGAAGCTGCCGATCGGGCGGTTCGGGTCCTGCAGGCCGGATCGGGCGCGGCGGATCGCGTTCGCCACCGCCGAGACGGCCGGCTCCTGGTGGATGACCCGCGCGTTGAGCCGCTCCTCGATGCGGAGCAGCTTCTGCATCTCGCCTTCGAGCATCCGGGTGACGGGCACGCCGGTCCAGGCCGCGACGACCTTGGCGACGTCCTGCTCGCCGACGCTCTCTTCGAGCATCTTGGCGTCCTTCTGCAGCTCGGCGAGCTTGGCCTTCGCCGCCTCGACTTGCTTATCGAAGCCCGGGATCTCACCGTATTGCAGCCGTGCCGCCTCCTCGAGGTCGCCCCGCCGTTGCGCCGACTCGAGCTGACTCTGCGCCGACTCCTTGCTCTCGCGTGCCCTGCGGATCTGCTCGATCAGGTCCTTTTCCTGCGTCCAATGCGCCTTCGCTGCGTCGATCTCTTCGCGCAGCTCGGCCTTCTCGGCCTCGAGCTTGGCCTTGCGCTCGGCGCTGAGCTCGTCGGTCTCGCGCTGCAGGCTCAGCAGTTCGATGTCGATCTGCTGGATGCGCCGCTGCAGCTGGTCGATCTCGGTCGGCACCGAGTCGATCTCGATGCGCAGCCGCGAGCAGGCCTCGTCGACCAGATCCACGGCCTTGTCGGGCAGGAAGCGGTCGGCGATGTAGCGGTCGCTGAGCACCGCCGCGGCGACCAGGGCGGCGTCCTGGATCCGCACGCCGTGGTGGACCTCGTATTTGTCCTTCAGCCCGCGCAGGATCGAGATGGTGTCCTCCACCGACGGCTCGTCGACCAGCACCGGCTGGAAGCGCCGCTCGAGCGCGGCGTCCTTCTCGATGTATTTGCGGTACTCGTCGAGCGTCGTCGCGCCGACGCAGCGCAGCTCGCCGCGGGCCAGCGCCGGCTTGACCATATCGCCCGCGCCCGAGCTGCCCTCGGCCTTGCCCGCGCCGACCAGCGTGTGCAGCTCGTCGATGAAGAGGATGATCTCGCCCTCGGCGTTGGCCAGCTCTTTCAGCACCGCCTTGAGCCGCTCCTCGAATTCGCCGCGGTATTTCGCGCCGGCCACCATCGAGGCGAGGTCGAGCGAGAGCAGGCGCTTGTCTTTGAGGCCCTCGGGCACGTCGCCGGCGACGATGCGCAGCGCGAGGCCCTCGACCAGCGCCGTCTTGCCGACGCCGGGCTCGCCGATGAGCACCGGGTTGTTCTTCCGCCGGCGACTCAGGACCTGCATGACGCGGCGGATCTCGTCGTCGCGGCCGATGACCGGGTCGAGCTTGCCCTTGCGCGCGTCGGCGGTGACGTCGCGGGTGTATTTCGAGAGCGCCTCGTAGGTCGCCTCGGGATCTTCGGTCGTCACCCGCTCGCTGCCGCGGACGTCGCGCAGCGCCGCGAGCAGCAGCTCACGCGTCACGCCACGCTCGGCCAGCGCTTGGCCGGCCGGCCCCTTGCCGTCTTCGATCAGGGCGAGCAGCAGGTGCTCGGTCGAGAGGTAATCGTCGTTGAAGGCGCCCCGGGCCTTGTCGGCGGCGGAGAGGAAGGCGGCGGTGCGCTTGCTGGTGAGCACGTCGTCGCTGCCGTGGACCTGCGGGATCTTGCCGAGCGCCGCGTCCATCTCCTTGCGCAGCGCGTCGATCGGCACCTCGAGCTTCTTCAAGATCGGCTTGACGATGCCCTCGACGCGGTCGCCGACCAACTCGAAGAGCACGTGCTCGGGCTCGAGCTGCTGGTGGTTCCGCGCCCGGGCCGTCTCGACCGCGAAGGCGAGCGCTTTGCGCGCATTCGTCGTCAGTTTGTCCATCTGCATCGCACAACTCCCCACGCGCGCAGAACGAGTGCTGCGCGCCCCGTTTCGTTCGCTGCGCCCTCGCAGCTTCTGTTCCGGGACCCGACCGAAGCAAAGGACGGAGCGGGCAGGTGTCAAGGTCCGCTGCCGCCGCGGCTGCCGCGTGGCAGGCGTCGCGGCTCAGTCCTGCAGGCGTTGGTAGTAGCGCCGCACGCGCTCGGACCAGCCCTCCGGCGGGCGGCGCCGCGCGGCGTCGAGCAGGCGCTTGCGGAAGGCCTCGCCGCCGTCGTTGGCGTTGCCGGATTGGACCTGCATCTTCCGCGGCGGCGGACCGTGGCCGACGCGATCGCGGCCGCCACCGGGCCCGGGCTGGCCGCCACTTTCGTTGCCACGGCGCAAGATCTCGGCCGCCGCGTCGAGCGCCGAGAGCGCGTCGCTCATCCGTCGCTGGCCGGTTGAGGCGTCGCCTTGGCCGAGCGCTTCGGTCGCCTTCTGCATCATCTGGCCGGCGTGATCGATCCGTCCGCCGACCTGGCTGTCGAGACCCGGCTGGCGGCTCGCTTCCTTCGCCAGGCGCTGCCGCACCTTGTCGAGCCGCCGTTGGATCTTGCGCTGCTCCTTGCCCAGCTCGCCGAGCTTGCGACGGGTCTGTGCGTCGTGCAGCGCCTCGGGGCGGGGCAGGGCCGCACGCAGGGCCGCGGCGGCGCGGGCGGCACGGTCGCGGGCGCTGGCCACGCGCATCGCGTCTTGCTCGCGACCGCGGGCGGCGAGCGGCGGGTCTTCCGGCTTCGGGATCAGGTCCTCGCGGGTCTGCCCGAGCTTCCCCTCGGCCTCGATCAGCGACATCAGCGCGCCGTCGATATCGCCGCGGTCCAGCGCCGCCACCGCCTCGGAGAGGGCCGCGCGCGCGCCGGCGACCGCCGGGCTGCCGCGCATCGCTTGGCTGGCCAGCCGCTTCGGGCGGATCTGGTCGCGCGCGTCGTCGAGCAGGTCGCGGATCGCCGGCATCGCGGTCTGCAAGCCCTTCTTCAGCTGTTCGCCCGAGGCGCGATCCTGCGCCTCGGCGGTCGGCCGCAGCGCCTCCCTCAGCCCGCCCTGTGCCTGCTTCGCAGCGTCCACCCCGGCCCGCAGCTCGCCGACGAGCCGATCCAGCGCCGCGTCCTCGGCGGTCCGCTCGGCGTCGACCTGCTCGCGCAACGCCGCCATCGCCTGTTGCAGCTGCGCCCGGCTCTCGGCCAGGGCAGCCAGCGCGTCGCCCGGCTTGCCCGAGCGGAGCGCCTCGCGCATGCGGTCGAGCGCGGATTTTCGGGCGTCGAGCGCGCCGTCCAGCTCGGCCGGATCCAATGCAGCGGCGTTGACGTGCTCCGGCGGCAAGAGCTCGAGTTGTCGTGCGGCCTCGGCCGCCATCTGCTCGATGCGGCTCGCCATCGCGTCGATCAGGCGCTCGGCTTCCGCCCGCAGCGCCGGGTCGTCCGGGTCTTTCTGCAGCGCGGCGAGGACCTCTTCCAGCCGCTTGTCGAGCGCTTCGAGGGCGCGACCGTCGCGGTCGAGGGCGTTGCGGTGCTCACTCGCCGCCAGCGCCGCCAAGCCGATGACGGTCTCCTCGGTGGCCACGACCATCTCGGCGTGCGGCTTGCCCATGCGCAAGAGCTCGCGGGCTTCGGCCTTGTCTTCGGCGCCGGCGTCGATCCGCGCCACGACCCGCTCTTCGCCGTCGCGGGCGCGCATCAGCCGACGCTCGATCGCCTCCAGGTCGACGCCGGTCTGCGGCCGCGCCAGCACATCCTCGGCGACCATCTGCCGCACCGCGTGTAGCTGCTCCAGCAGGCCGGCCTCGTTGCGCGCCCAGAGCGCCTGATTCTTCAGCGCGATCGGCAGGGCGCGGCGCTTGCCGTTGGCGTCGGGCAGGGCCGGATCGCCTTCGAGCCGGTCGGCGAGGCCGTGGGTCCACGCGATGACCAGCTCGCCGAGGCGATCGAGCACCCGGGCGTGGTGCCGCTCGGGCGAGAACATCCGCAGCGTCAGCCGCTCGGAGCTCGCCAGCCGCGGCGCTTCGGACGGCATCGCGTCGCGCGCCTCGATCCAGACGGTCGCCAGCTCGCCGGCGCGCAGCTCCAGGCGGTCGACCTCGACGCTCTCGCGGACCAAGACCCGGCGATCACCGGCGGTGATCGCGACCTTGCGGTGCTCGACGCCGCCGCCGGGTCGGGCGATGACCAGGTCGACGCCCGCCAGGCCGAGGTCGTCCTCGACCTTGCCCTCGATGACGACGGCTTCGCCGCTGCGGACCTCGAGCTCGCCGGTCGGGGCGACCAGCGTCGCGGTGGGCAGCGCGTCCGGGCGGGCTTCGAGCTTGCGCATCGCCGCCTCGACCACGCGGGTGCCGTCCGGGCGGCGCGCGACGAAGCGGTAGGCGATCTCGCCCTTCGCCATCACGCCGAAGCCCAGCCGACCGCCGGGCAGCGAGCGCGGCGTCACCGACTCGGGCGGCAATTCGGGCCGCTGCAGCTCCACCGTCAGGCCCCGCGCGCCGGGCAGCGGCGAGGCCGAGATCTGCACCATCGATCCTTCGAGGGCGCGGGCGCTGTCGCCCTCTTCCAGCCGCTCCGGCTCCGCTGCCTCGGCATAGCTCGGCGGCGTGATCGTCAGGCGCAGGTCGCCGACCAGGGTCGGGACCGTGCCCGGCTGGGTCGGCTTCGGCGGGGCAGGGGCCCGGTCGGGCGGCAGCAATTGCAACCAACCCAGCCCCGCGGCCAGCGCACAGAGCGCCAGCGCCAGGCCGGGCGCCAGCCAGGCGCGGCGGAGCTGCCGACGCTCGCCTTCGACGGCCTCGCCCAACGCGGCCACCGGTCCCGTCATCTCGCGGCAGAGCGCGGCGACGAGCGGCCGCTCCGGTTCGCTCGCGGCGAGCTCGATGGCGCTGCGCAGGCCGGTGCTGCCGGTCGCGCGGGCCTCGGCCCAGGCGGCCAGATCGGCGCTGGACGCGTCGATCCGCCGGCGCGCGCGCAGCAGCAACATCGCGGAGGTGGCCGCAAGGACCAGCACTGCCGCGAGCGCGACCGCCAAGGAGGGCGAAAGTGCCCATGCCACCGCACCGCCCGCGATCGTCAGCGCCGTCGCGACGGCGAGGTCGCGGGCCCAGCGGGCGCGTCGCTCGGTCGCCCGCAGCGCCTCGACGCGGGCGCGCAGCGTCGCCGCGGGGTGTCCCGGGTTCGCCGTCGCTCGCGCAACGCCTTGGCTCTCGACTCCGCTCACGCGCACCACCTACCTGCGTCGGCTCAACCCGGTCGTGGGCCGCAGTATTGCAGCAGCGCGCGTCGTTGTCGCTCTACAAGGGCGTATCGCACTGCGACGAGTTGCCGCAGACCTTGCCATCGTCACAGACCGCGTTGGCGGTATAGCTCGCAGCGGGATAGGACTTGCAGTTGCCGGAGAAGCAGATGTCGAGCGTGCAGACGTCTCCATCCCCGGGGCAGCTGTCGTAGGAGCCGAAGCAGACACCCGCGTGGCATTTGCCTGGTGCGTAGCAGCCATCGGTCGAGAACGTGCAGCTCGCGCCGTCGGCCAGGGCCTTGCTCCGCTCACAGAAGCCGTTGTTGCAGCTGTGTGCGCCGCAGGGATCGGCCCAGATGCCGTCGACGCGGCAGTCCTCCGTCGTATTGCACGAGTTCTTTGTGCGGATCTTCAGGTTGTCGATGAACCAGCCCTTGCCCGTGAAGTTGTCTTGGTTCGCGTTGAAATAGCGCTGATGCCAGCGGAACCGGAGGCGGACCTTCTTGCCGGCCCAGTTGTTCAGCGAGAACTGTCGACGGTGCCAGGTCGAGCCGCCCGAGCCTGGCCACTGGTTGCTGAGCACGCGCGTCTCGACGGTCTTGAATTCGTCGTCGCTGATCTCGAGGTAGCGCGACATCGCTTGAAGGTGGCCGTCTTTGCCGTCGACCGCCTCCATGAGCTGAAGCACGATCTGGTCGCCGGTCGGCACGTCGAGAACCGGACTTGTTGCCCAGCCGTCGGGGTGCACATGGTGTTTGCCATCCGCGGCTACGTTGCTCCACACGCCCTTGTCGTCATTGAGGTTGAGCGTGCAATTGCCGCCGTACGGCTTCATCTCGGCGGGGACGGCGTCGATCGCGAAGGTCGCCTTGCTCCCGGGCATCGGAGTACCAAAGGTCCAGCCGCTGCTGAGCGGCTTGCCGTTGGCGTCGCAGTCGAAGCCTTCGCTGTAGGTCGAGCAGGTGTCGGTTCCGCCCTTGCAGACACCACCGCTGCAGCCGTCGTCCGTCGTGCACGCGTCACCGTCGTTGCAGGCATTGCCGTCCTTCTCGGGGCTGTAGACGCAGTCGCCCGTCTTGGAGTCGCACGCCGCGTCGTTGCAGACGACGTCGTCGGCGCAAACCTTCGGCGTCCCACCCGTGCAGGTCAGCTTGCCGTTCACCTCCTTGCAGGTGTCGTCCAGGGTGCAGAGGTCGCCGTCGTCGGCACAGGCCACGCCTGCGCTCATCGGCACGTGGGCGCACCCCTGTTGCGCATCACAGACGTCGATCGTGCAGCTGTCGTTGTCGTCACAATCCGCCAGCAGCTTGCCCGCGCATTTGCCCTCGGCGGCGCAATCCCAGTTGCCGAAGGGCGTGGTGCGGGTGATGCGGACCGGCGGCGTCGCCTGACCCGAGGGGAAATCGGTACCGAATGCCACCCAACCGCCGTCGGGGTATCCTGCAATGTCGCCGTAGGCCTCGTAGTAGCCATGGCTGCTGCGGCGATCCACGACCTGGTTGCCGACCTTGTCGAAGCCGAGCCAGGCCATGCCGCCACCCGGAGCGTCCGCCCGTGAGACCGCGATCAGGCGGTCGCCGTGGCCGGCGATGGCGTAGGGCACGAATTGGTTCGGGTGGGTGAAGTTCTCCAACAGGTACTTCTTGTTCCAACGCTTGGCGCCGGTCGTCGTGCGCGCGTCGAGCGTCAGGTAGTAGACCGTCTGGCCGGCCTGGGTCAGCTGATCGCGGCCCATCATCACCGGGCCGGCCTTGGTCCACGCGACGTCGTAGACCGCGAGATCCGGCCCATCGGCGAAGGCCCATTGCGCGTTGGCGTTGACGTCGACCTTCAGCATCGACTGGTGCCACGCGCCAGCGACCTGGGTGCGGCCGACCAGCACCGCGCCGCCGTCCGGGGTGACCTCCAGGCGGCTGGGCACGTTGTCGGTGCCGCCCATATCGTGCGCGGTCCGCAGGTGCTGTCCGTTGTCGAGCCAGGTGCGGTAGATGACGTAGCTCATCGGCCCCGAGGTCGCGCTCTGCTCGTCGCGCACCAGGGTGAAGAGCATCTTTCCTGCCGCGCTCGCCTTGGCGTCGACCGCGAGGCTGTTGCCGTCGCCCAGGTCGCGCGACCAGACCCTGTTGGTCCCGTCGACCCGCACCACGCGCGACTCGGCATGCGTCGTCGCGCCGCCCCAGGTCTTGAAGCCGGCCGCGAGCAACTTCTGGTTGCCCCACCAGCCGCCGCCGACCACGTCGCTGATGCCGTAGTTGCCCGAGCCGTTGCCCTTGGCCTCGGGCCAGGCGTGACTCTGCTGCAGCTGGCCTTCGACGTCGAAGCTGCCGAACCAGAGGTTGCCGGCGCCGTTGCGCCCGAAGGCCCGGATCGTGCCGTCGGCGTCGACTTCGCCGCGCGTCGCCATGCCGCTGGCGTGGAAGGTCTTGCCGGCGATGGCGGCGTGCGTCGCGAAGATCCAGGGGCTGATCTGCGCTCCCTTGCACGTGCCGGCATCGCACTTGCCGCCGAATGCGCATTTGCTGCCGAGATTGTTGCACTCGGTGCCGTCGGCGAGGTTGTCGTATTGGCATTTGCCGGTCTGCTTGTTGCAGAAATCCTTGGTGCAGACCTTGCCGTCGTCGGCGCAGGTCACGGTCTTGTCGGCCGGGTGCACGCAGGTGCCTTTGTCGCACCAATCGAATTGGGTGCAGGCGTCGTTGTCGTCGCAGTCGGCGAAGGTCTTGGCGTGGCAATCACCGGCGCTCTCGCAGGTAAAGTGGCCCCACGCGTCGGAGCGGACGATGCCGCAGCCCTGGCTGTGCACGACCATGCCGCTGGTTCCATCGGTCGGCACCGCCGCCGCGAGCCGCGAGGCGTCCTTCACATTGGTCGCCAGCGGCACCACGTCGCCCCAGAGCAGCGTGTAGTCCTTGTCGAAGACGACCATGCCGCGCTTGTAGCCGTGGTAGTCCGAGATGGAGACCGCCCCGACCCAGCCGCCGTCGGCGCGCTGCCGCAGGTCGATGATCCGCAGATCTTTCGGGCCATAGCCGATTTGGGCCTTGCCGCGCTCGGTGTGGACGCCGTCGGCGGTGGCGACCTCGTAGAGCTTGGTCCAAGCGCCCTGGCCGCTGCCGACCAGCACGTTCCCGTTCGCCAGCGGGGCGATGCTCTCGTGGTTCGCGGCGACGCGCTGCTCCCAGAGCACCTTGCCGCTGGCGTCGACTTTCACCGTCCAGCCCTGCGTGCCCGAGCGGCCGACCGCGACCGCGCCGCCCGTGGTCACCGCGACGTCGGTCAGCACGTCGGTCACGACCAGGCCCGTCACCTTCTCCCAGGTCTTGTTCAGCTTGGCGTCGAAGCCGACCAGCCAGCCGTCCTCCAAGCCCGCGCCGGCGCTCAGCGTCGAGCCGACGGCGAGCCAGCCGCTGCCGAGGCTCGTGACGGCGGCGAAGCGATCGTCCTTCAGGCCGCCCAGCACCGTGGTCTTGGTCACCGCGCCGGCGAGATCGATCTGGGCCAACACGCCCTGTAGCGCGCCGGCCGAGCCGGCGTCGGACCAGCCCGCGACCACCCAGCCGCCGGCGTTCTTCACCGCCTTGTTCCAGCCGCCGACCAGGTTCGGGTCGGTCTTCTCGGCCATCGCCTTGCCGTTGAAGCGGACCCGCATCCACAGGGGCCGCGCCTTGCCGTCGACGCTGCGCGAGCCGACGAAGGTGTAGCTGCCGTCGCCATGCGAAAGCGCGTCCTCGCAGCTGCCGCCGTCGCCGGTGCTCGCCTGCACGAAGGCCCGCCGCACCGCTCCGACGCAGACGCCCTTGGTGCAGGTGCCCGCGACCTGGCAGGCGACGCCGTCGGCGCAGACGCTGCCCTCGACCCGCGCCTTGTGCAGGCAGCCGACGTCGGCCTCGCAGCTATCGTCGGTGCAGGCCTCGCCGTCGTCGCAGTCGACCTTTGCGCCGCCCTGGCAGGTGCCGGCCTTGCAGGTCGTCGCCGCGGTGCAGGCGTCGCCGTCGTCGCAGGCGATATTGGTCGCGGTCGCGGCCTGGTGGTCGCAGCCCTTGCTCTCCAGGCAGGCGTCGGTCGTGCAGGGGTTGTCGTCGTCGCAATCCTTCGGCAGCACGCGCTTGCAGGCGCCGGCGCTGGTGCACGCCGCGGTCGAGGTGCAGAGCAGTCCGTCGTCGCACGGCGTCCCCGAGGCGACCTTGGTGAATGCGCAACCCTGGGTCGGATTGCAGCTATCGGTCGTGCACGGGTCGCTGTCGACGCACGGGCTCGCGCCGCCGGCCTTGCAGCTGCCGTTGCTGCAGGTATCGCCCTTGGTGCAGAGGTTGGCGTCGTCGCACGGGATCGCCGGCTTGCTCACGGTGCAGCCCGTGGTCTTGTCGCAGCCCTCGACGGTGCAGCTGTTGCCGTCGTCGCAGTCGACCTTCGGATCGAGCGCCTTGCCGCCGCACGTGCTGCCGGCGCAGGCGTCGTCCTTGGTGCAGGCGTCGCCGTCGTCGCAGGTCGCCGTATTGGCCACGTGGGTGCAGCCCTTGTCGGCGTCGCAGCCGTCGTCGGTGCAGGCGTTGTTGTCGTCGCAGTCGACCTTCGCGCCGACGCAGGTCTTGCCCTGGCAGCCGTCTTTTTCGGTGCAGGCGTTGCCGTCGTCACAGGCGCCGGTGCGGGCCTTGTATTGGCAGCCGAGCAGCGGGTGGCAGCTGTCCTCGGTGCAGGCCGTGCCTTCCTTGCAGGCGATGGCGAGCGGGATCGTCGTGCCCTTGCACGAGCCCTTCACGCAGACGTCCTGGTCGGTGCAGACGCTGCCGTCGTCGCAGCTCGCGCCGGTCTGCGGGGCGTGCTTGCAATCACCGGTGCCCGGGTCGCAGCTATCGGTCGTGCACGGATCGCTGTCGTCGCAGGATTTTGGTGTGACCATCAGGCATTTGCCCTCGTTGCAGGCGGCCGTGCCGGTGCAGGGCATCCCGTCGGTGCAGGTCGTGCCGGTGGGCAGATCGACGAAGCTGCAGCCGTCCTTGATGCTGCATTTGTCGAGCGTGCAGGGGTTCTTGTCGTTGCACAGCGCGCCAGTGCCGGATTTGCAGGCGCCGTTCTCGCAGGTGTCGCCGGTGCTGCATGGGTCGCCGTCGTCGCACGGGATCAGAGGCTTGCTGGTCGTGCAGCCCGCGTCCTTGTCGCAGCCCTCGACCGTGCAGCTGTTGCCGTCGTCGCAGTCGACGCTGACCTGCAGCGGCAGGCCGGCGCAGCTCCCGCCGGCGCAGGAATCGGCCTTGGTGCAGGCGTCGTCGTCGTTGCAGGCGGCGGAATTCGGCGTGAAGACGCAGCCCTTGTCCTTGTCGCAGGCGTCGTCGGTGCAGGGGTTGCCGTCTTTGCAGGCGAGGGAATCACCGACGCAGAGCTTGCCGACGCAGGTATCGCCAGTCGTGCAGGCGTCGCCGTCGCTGCAGGCGCCCGGGCGCGGCACGTATTGGCAGCCCTTGGTCGGGTGGCAGCTGTCGATCGTGCAGGGCGTGCCTTCGGTACATTGCACGGCGGCGCCGACGCAGTTGCCGTTGAGGCAGACCTCGTCGGTGGTGCAGAGGTTGCCGTCGTCGCAGGTCGCGCCGCTGCCCGGGGCGTGCAGGCAGCCCTTGTAGTCGTCGCAGCTATCGGTCGTGCAGGGGTTCTTGTCGTCGCAGTCGACCTTCTTGCCGTCGCCCTTGCAGGCGCCGGTGGCGTCGCAGAGCGGCACGCCGGTGCAGAGGGTGCCTGCGCCGCAGGGGACGTTGAGGTTGACCGGCGTCATCGCGCATTTGCCGGTCTTCGGGTCGCAGAGGTTCTTCGCGCAGGTGGTGTCGCTGCCCGCCTCGCAGCTGACGACCGAGCTCGGGTTGACCGCACACTTGCCCTCCGGCGAGCAGAAGAGCGTGCCGGTGCAGGGGTTGCCGTCGTCCTTGGCGGCGCAATCCTGATCGTTCTTGCACTCGCAGACGTTCGGCCCCGCCTTGCAGGCGCCCTCGAGGCAGGTATCGCCCTCGGTGCAGGCGCTGCCGTCGGCGTCGCAGGCTTGGCCGGAGTGCTGCGACACCATCGCGCATTTGCCGGTCTTCGGGTCGCAGAGGTTCTGCGCACAGAAGGAGTCGCTCGCCTTCGAGCAGACGACCACCGTGCCTGGGTTCGGCTTGCAGGTATTGGTCGGCACGTCGCAGTAGAGCAGGCTGCACAGGTCGTCCTTCTCGTACGGCCCGCAATCCTCGTCCTTCTCGCATTGGCAGGCGTTCTTGCCGGCGACGCAGCTGCCCTGCTTGCAATAGTCGCCGGCGGTGCAGTTGTTGCCGTCGGCGTCGCAGCTCTGGCCGTCGTTGCGCGGCTTCAGGCTGCATTTGCCGGTCTTCGGCGCGCAGACGCTGTGGATGCACGCCGTATCGTCGGCGGTCGGGCAGGTGATGATCGTCGCCGGGTTGACCTGGCACTCGTGCTCGGCCTGGTTGCAGAACATCGTGCCGTTGCAGACGTCACCGTCCTCCTTGCCGAGGCAATCGCTGTCCTGGTTGCAGAGGCAGGTGTTGTTGGTCGCGGTGCACTCGCCGGCCAGGTCGCAGACCTCGCCGACGGTGCAATCGGTGCCGTCGTCGCAGGCCTTGCCGACGTGGTCGGGCTTGTCGACGCATTTGCCGGTCTTGGGCTCGCACTCGGCGTGCTTGCAGAAGGTGTCGCCGTCGGTCGGGCAGACCACGATCGTCGCCGGGTTCGGCTCGCATTGCTTGCTCTGCAGGTTGCAGAAGAACGAGGCGTTGCAGAGGTTGTCGTCCTCGAAGCTGGCGCAATCGCTGTCCTGGGTGCAGCCGCAGACGTCCTTGCCCGGCTTGCAGGCGCCGGCGAGGCATGCGTCGCCGGTCGTGCAGGCGTCGCCGTCGGTGCAGAAGGTGCCGTTCTCGCGGGCCTGCATCGTGCACTGGCCGTTGCTCTCGAGGCAGGTATTGGCGGTGCAATAGGTGTCGTTGCTCTTGTCGCAGACGATGACCGACGCCGGGTTGGTCTTGCACTGGAAGGGCGCGGCCGACTTATCGCAGTAGAGCGTGCCGTTGCAGGGGTTGCCGTCGTCCTTGGCGATGCAGTCCTGGTCCTGCAGGCAGGCGCAGATGTTGAGTCCGCCCTTGCAGGCGCCGAGGCCGTCGCAGCCGTCGCCCTGGCTGCAGATGTTGCCATCGTCGCAGGGGACGCCCGGATCGGCGGGCTTCACCGAGCAGATGCCGGTCTTCGGGTCGCAGGCGTCGAGTTGGCAGGGGCCTTCGGCGTTCGCCGGGCAGGTGACGATCGAGGCCGGGCTGATCTCGCAGGTGCCCGTCTCGCTGTCGCAATAGAGGGTGCCGTTGCAGACGTCGCCGTCTTCCTTCGCCGCGCAGTCGAGGTTGCTCTTGCAGGTGCAGGTATTCTTCCCACCGATGCAGGCGCCCTCGGTGTTGCAGGTATCGTTCTCAGTGCAGGCGAAGCCGTCGTCGCAGGCGGCCCCGGCACCCGCGGGCTGGAAGATGCAGGCGCCGGTGCCGGCGTTGCAGAGATCCTTGGTGCACGGGTCGCCGTCGTCGCATTGGACCTGGTTCGAGGCGAAGCAGGCGCCACCGAAGCAGGAGGCGGACAAGGTGCAGAGGTTGCCGTCGGTGCAGACCACGCCGTTGAGCGTGGGCTTGTGCACGCAGCCGCCGATCGCGACGTCGCAGCTATCGGCGGTGCAGATATTGGCGTCGTCGCAGGTCTTGGTCTTCTCGACGGTGCAGACGCCCGCCTTGCACTGCGCGAGGGCGACGCAGGGCGAGCCGGTCTCGCAGGCCAGGCCGTCCGGGATCGGCTTGCCGCCACAGACGCCCGCGTTGCAGCTCGCAGCTTCGCAGGGGTTCTCCGGGCTCGGGCAGTCCGCGGCCTCGGTGCACGGTCCGGCCACGATCTCGCCCGCCTCGGCGTCCTGTGCGTCGACGATCGCGACGTCCTCGACCGCCGCGTCGGTTGGTCCGGCGTCGGTGACCACGTCGGTCACCACGTCGGTCACCACGTCGGTCACCACGTCGGTGACGACGTCCTCGACGATCTCGCCCACCACCGCGTCGGTGCCGTCGCCGGCGTTGCCGTCGACCACGGCGTCGACCACCACGTCTGCGCCCGAGCCAGTGTCGAGCAGCGTCCCGTCACCCGGCGCGGTATCGGTCTGCACGTCCGTCTGGCCGCCCGCTGCGCCGGGACCGCCATCGCAGCCGGAGAGCGTCCAGAGCGTCGCGATCGCGACCACGATCGCGCGCGTAGACGCAGAAAATCGACGGGTTCGCAGCATGGTCGAGGGCTCCGGGGCAGGGGCAGGGTCTCCGCGATCAGCAGCGTGCCGGACTGCCGGGCGCGTGTCATCTGCCGTTCGGGATACCCCCGGGAAGCGCTGCATCTTCTCCGCCGTCCGGCCGTTCGTCGGCACCGTGTAGGGCCCCACGGTTGCGCTTTTGCCGGCCTGACTCGCCTTGACCACCTATCCCTACCATGATACCAAGCGCGCCGGGTCGCCGGGGAACCCCCCGGAAACACGACTCAACAACCGGGAATCGCGACGATTTTCAAGTCGGAGCGGGATCCTTGGACGGCGAGATGGACGCACGCAGCCGCATGCTACGCAAGGTCGAAGTGGCCCACCTGATGGTGGCGCTGCTCGCGATCGCGTCGGCGGCCGCGTTCGGCACGCGCGAGGTGTTGATCGGTGCCGGGGCGGGCTTTCTGCTCGGCGGCCTCAACGCCCGCGCCCTCGCCGTATTGACCCAGCGGATGACCTCGCCGGAGTCCACCACCCGCGGTGCGGCGTCCGGGCTGCTCTTCGCCAAGATGCTGCTGCTCTTGGGCGCGGTCGGCGCGGTGATGCTGCTGCTTCGCCCCCATCCGGTGGCGTTCGTCGTCGGGATCTCGGTCGCGCCGGCGATGTGGCTCGGGTCGGCATTGCTCGGCCTCGGCGGTGACGCCGAGGTGGAGGTGAAGGGATGACGAACGCTCGTATCAAGGGCGCCGTCCGCGTTGGTCTCGCAGCTCTGCTGGCGGCCGGTGCGCTGTTGCTCTCTCCCGTTGCGCACGCTTCCGCTCCCGAGGGGGTGCACGGCGCTGCTGCGGCCCACGGCGAGGATGCGCACGATCCCGCCGCCGAGAAGGAGCACCTGCGCCACTTCTCGCTGGTCAACATGCTGATCAGCCACGACACCGAGCACGCGATGCGCAGCGCGGTGAAGGGCACGCCGCTCGAGACCTCCTTGGTCGACAAGGAGAACTTCGTCGAGCACGGCCACATCGGCCACGTCGTCTGGGCGCTCGTCGCGCTCTTCATCGTCCTCGGTCTGGCCTTCGCCGCTCGCGGCCGGCTCAGCGCCGACGCCGACGCCGGCGTGCTGCCCGCGACCAAGATCGGCCCGCTGCTCTTCTTCGAAGTGGTGGTCGGCGCGGTCTGGAACCTGATGAAGGACATGATGGGCGAGGATTACGCCCGTCGGTACTTCCCGATCGTCGGCACCCTCGCGGTGTACATCTTCGTGATGAACGTGCTGGCGCTGATGCCCTTCGGCGCGCCGGCGACCGACAACCTCAACACCAATATCGGCATGGGCCTGACGGTCTTCTTCGCCACGCACTACGCGGGCCTGAAGGCGCAGGGTCCGGTGCACTACGCCCAGCACTTCATGGGTCCGGTGCTCGCCCTCGCGCCGCTGATGGTCGTCATCGAGGTGATCGGTCACCTCGTCCGCCCGATCTCGCTCTCGCTGCGCCTGATGGGCAATATGACCGGCGACCACAACGTGCTGTTCGAGTTCACCTACTTCCAGCTTCCGCTGGTGCCGCTGCCCGTGATGTTCATGGGTCTGCTGGTCTGCGTCGTGCAGACGGTGGTGTTCGTCATGCTCTCGACCGTCTACCTCTCCATGGCCACCGCCGGCCACGGTGACGAGGCGCACGGTCATTAGTCTCGATTCCTTGGGGCGAGTCCCCACGATTCCGGCCCGCCCCTGCGGCCCTTTTGGAGGAGATCCGATGAGCTTCAAGAAGATGACCTCGGCGACGTTCGCCTTCCTCTCGACCCTCGTGCTCTTCGCTGTCCCGGCCTTCGCCGAGGGCGCCGACGCCGCCGCCGCCTCGGACAAGGGCTACATCGCCCTCGCCATCGGCCTCGGCCTGGGCATCGCCGCCGCTGGTGGTGGTCTCGGCCAGGGCAAGGCTGCTGCCTCGGCCCTCGAGGGCATCGGCCGCAACCCTGGCGCCGCGAAGGAGATCTTCACGCCGCTCCTGCTCTCGCTCGCGCTGATCGAGTCGCTGGTGATCTACTCGCTGGTGATTTCGTTCATGCTCCTCGGCAAGATCTAACCACGTACCGGACCAAGGGCCGGCCTGGGGCGACGCGCGCCGCCACGTCCGAGATGGACGTGGCGGCGCTGCCGCATGCAGCGAAGGCGCGTGTGCACTTCTTGCCGCCGGCACCGCCCTCTGCGACGCTTGCGCCATGAGTGATTCGAACCCGCAACTCGCACCTCCGGACCTCGCCGTCGTCATCGTCGGCGACGACGCCGTCGCCGCGGGCATGCTGGCGCTGGATCTGGTCCAGTCCGGCGTTCGCGCGCAGGCCGCGAGTGACGAATTCGCCGTCCTCGATGTGGCCCTGGCTGCGCGCTCGGCGGGGACGCTCGACAGCGTCGCGGTCGTCGCCGCCTTCGACGATGTCGGGCGGATCACCGGGCTCTGGAGCCGCCTGACCCAGGAAGGCTTGGCGACCCGCTTCGTCGCCGCCGTGCGCGCGCGCGACGTCGCGCTCGCCGAGCACGAATCGGTGCGCTCGGGCTGGCTGGGCGTGCTGCAGCGGCCGATTCAGCAGGCTGCGCTCGTGCATATCCTGCGCAAGCCGCCGAAGACCGCCCAGCGCCGCGAGGAAAAGGGCGGCGAAGACGGCGATCTCGCCGCCAGCGGCCTCGGCGCGCTGCTCGATCAGGCCCTGTACCAGATCGGCCGCGGCGGCCCCGGCGACGTCGTCATCCGGCTCGAGAGCGACGGCCGACGCGGCGAGGTCGCGATCGTCGACGGCGAGTTGGTCCACGCCGCCGCGGAGGCCGATCACGGCCGCCACGCGCTCGAGCGGATGTTCTGCTGGCACCACGGCAGCTGGCGCGTCGTGCACGGGCGCCACGTCGGCGCGCGGACCCTCGGCGGTGCCTGGCGCGGCATGATCGCCGCCGCGCACGAATACGCCCGTCGGGTCGAAGAGGCCCGCCTCTCGGTCCCCTTCCAATACGAGGTCTGCCAGGTCCGCTGGGAGCGCGTGCGCCCCTTGCCGCCGGTCGCCGAAGCGATGTTTCGCCGCGTCGCCGCCGGCATGCCGCTCGGTGAGGCACTCGACGGCGAAGGCGACGACGAGCTCGAAGCCTATGCCGCGCTGCTCAGTCGGCTCGGGCGCGGCGCCGTGCTGCCGCGCGACCAGAATCGCAGCGCCTCGCAAGCGATGGCGAGGACCTCGGGCGTGCAGAGCGGTGTCTACCGCGCGCAGGGCCGTGGCTCGCGCCCCACCATGCTCGGCGGCGGGATGAATTCCGGCTGGTCGCGTCCGACGCCGATGGACAACCCGGGCGGCGCCGTACCCCTGGTCGACGCGCCCAACTTCGCCGGCGCCGGCCATCGCCACAGCGCGACCTCGGCCTACCGCAGCGACGGCGTCACCCCGGTCGACGTCGGCCCGGCGCATCAGAGCGGTGGCGTGCTGCCGAGCCGGCTGCCCTCGCACGTGATGCCGCGGGCCAGCGACGCGCACGAGCCGATGCCGGAAGACCTCCCCGCCGGCTCCGAGTCCGAGCGCAGCCACCGCGCCACCGTCGGGGCGTACCGCAGCGCCGGCTGGTTCGGCGTACCGGTGCACCAAGAGGCGCAGGAGGGACAGGCGCGCCTCGAAGCGCTCGGTCAGCGGCTGGTGGCCGGAACGGTCGAGCCGGTCGCCCCCGCCGGGCCGCCGATCACCACCAGCACCGCGCCTTCCGGGGCGCAGATCCGCAGCTTCGACGTGGCCGCGCTCGACGCCTGGAGCGAGTCGACGCCGGCCGATCCGCGCGCGCTCGACGACGAGGCCGAGGCGCCCTACGAGATTCCGGTCGAAGAGCCGACGCAGGCGCGGCCGCGGACGCTGCTCTGGCTGCTCGCCGGCGGCCTGGCCTGCGCCATCGCGGTCCTGGTCCTCTTCCCCGGCTCGCCCTTGGTCCAAGCGATGGCGGGCGACGAGGATTCTCCGGTCGTGCAGACCCACCGCCGCGCGGTGGAGATGGTCGACCGCGGCGATTTCGAGCAGGCGATGCCGATGCTGCGCCTGATCATCGGCCGCCCCGGCGTCAGCCCCGAAGCGACGCTCGAGCTCGCGATCCTCGAGATCGAGCGCGGCGACCGCGAATTCGGCCGCCGCCTGCTGCGCCAATACACGATCGAGCCCGGCGCGTCGCACGCCGACAAAGCCCGCCAACTCTACGACCGCCTCTTCGCCGGCGAGCTGGCGCCCCGCTGATGCCGGAACGCTCTTCCGCGGCCCCCGCATTTGTGCCGGGGCCGGTGCTCGGCATCGAGACCTCCTGCGACGAGACGGCGGTCGGCATCGTCGCGGACGGTCGCGTGCTCGCTGCCTGCTTCTCGACCCAGATCCCGCTGCACCAGCGCTTCGGCGGCGTGGTCCCCGAGGTCGCATCGCGCAACCACCTGCTCTCGCTCTTGCCCACGCTCGAGGCGACGCTGGCGCAAGCCGATCTCGGCTTGGACGATCTCGCAGGCGTCGCCGTCACCCACCGCCCCGGGCTGCTCGGCGCGTTGCTGGTCGGCACCCAGAGCGCGGCGACGCTCGCCCTGCGGCGCAACCTGCCGCTGGTCGGCGTGCACCACATCGAAGCCCATTGTTGGGCCGCGATGCTCGACGCCGACGGCGCGAGCGCGTTCCGCCGGCCGACGCTACCGGCGCTGGCGCTCGCGGTCTCGGGTGGCCACACCAGCCTCTATCGCATGGACGGTCCCGGGCAGATGACCCTGCTCGGGCAGACGCTCGACGACGCCGCCGGCGAGGCGCTCGACAAATTCGGCAAGCATATCGGCTTGCCCTATCCGGCTGGCCCCGTCATCGACCGCCTCGCCGGGCAGGGCGATCCCGAGCGCTACGCCTTGCCGCGCGGCATGCGTGGCCGCACGGACCTGGCGATGAGCTTCTCCGGGCTGAAGACCGCCGGCCGGATGCAGGCCGACGCGATCCTCGCCGAGGGCGGCGACGCTGCGCTCGATGCGGCCCGCGCCGACCTCTGTGCGTCGTATCAGGAAGCCGTCGTCCGCCAGTTGGTCGACACCACGCTGCGGGCGCTGCGGCAGACCGGCTTGCGCGAAGTCATCCTCGCCGGCGGCGTCGCGGCGAACAGTCGCCTGCGCGCCGAGCTCGGTCGGGCCTGCGCCGCTCGCGGCGTCGGATTCTGGCCGGTCGCACCACGGCTCTGCACCGACAACGGCGCGATGGTCGCGGGCCTGGGCAGCAGCCTGCTCGCTGCGGGCGTGCGACACGATCCGCTGCAGCTCGACGCGTCGCCGACGGCGCGACCGGAGATCGCGCTGGTCCGCGCTTCGGCGAGGGAGGGCAGGGCATGAGCGTTCAGCCACGGAAATCGCTCGGTCAGCACTTCCTGCACGATCAGCGCGTGCTCGAACGCATCGCGACGCTCGCCGCGCCACGGCCGGGTAGCGGTTTGGTCGAGGTCGGACCGGGGCCCGGCGCGCTGACCGCGCATCTGCTCGCCCACGACGCGCCGCTGCTGGCCATCGAGCGGGACGATCGTCTGCCCGAGGTCCTCACCGCCCGCTTCGCCGAGGCGTCGAGCAGCGGCCGCTTCCGCCTGCTGCACGGCGACGCCACCCGCGTCGACTGGGCCGAGGTTCTCGCCGATCCGCAGCTCGGTCCCGAGCCCGTGGTGGTCGGCAACCTGCCGTACAACGTCGGCGCCGCCATCTTGATGCGGGTCCTCGAGCAGGGGCAGGCCGCAGCGCGCGTCGTGGTCATGTTGCAGCGCGAAGTCGCCGAGCGGATCTGCGCCGCGCCCGGAAGCAAGTCCTACGGCCTGCTGGCGGTGCACAGCCAGTGGCGGGCCGAGCCGCGCTTGGCGATGCGGGTCGGGCCAGGCGCCTTCCGCCCGCCGCCGAAGGTCGACAGCGCCGTCGTCGTCCTGCACCCGCGGGCCGCGCCGCCGCACGAGATCCCCGACCAGGCGAGCTTCGATCGGGTCGTCGGCGCCGGCTTCTCCCAACGCCGCAAGACCCTGGCCCGCGCGCTACACAATGGCTTGCGCGCCGACCGAGAGCTCGTCGGCGCCACCTTGCAGAGCCTCGGCCTGCCCGCCGACGCTCGCGCCGAGCGCCTCGATCTGGCAGCCTGGGCGGCCCTGACCCGCGCACTGGCCCCCGTCGGCCGCGCCGGAGGTTGAGATGAGCCAACCCGATCTCGGTCTGCGCTACGAGCGCCGCATCTTCGTCAATCGGGCCACCGCCCTCGACGAGATCGAGGCCATCGGCTTCGACATGGACTACACGCTCTGCCCCTACAAGCCGGAGCTGGAGGTCTTGGCCACCGAACTCGCGATCGGCCACCTCGTCCGACGCGGCTATCCCGAGTCGCTGCGGCAGGTTCGCTTCGACCCCGAGTTCTGCATCCGCGGTCTGGTCATCGACACCGCCCGCGGCAACGTCGTCAAGATGGACGCGCACCGCCACGTCACCCGGGTCTGGCACGGGATGCGCGCCCTCTCGGACGAAGAGCGCCGCGCCCTGTACCACGCCGACCCGCCGCGGCTCTCGGCCGAGCGCTGGGCGATGACCGACACGCTCTTCTCCACCCCGGAGAGCTTCCTCTACTGCGTGCTGGTCGACATGATCGAGACCGAGACCGGCAAGCCGATGGACAGCCCGGAGACGCGCCGCCTCTACGCCGATATCCGCTACTGCATCGACCTGGTCCACCGCGACGACTCGCTGAAGAGCGCCGTCCGCGCCGACCTGGCCCGCTACATCGACCTCGACCCCGAGTTGCCACACGCCCTGCACCGGCTGCGCTCCGCCGGCAAGACGCTCTTCATCCTGACCAACTCGGACATGAGCTACACCGAGGCCGTGATGAGCTATCTGCTCGACGGCAAGCTCCCGGACTACAAGAACTGGCAGGATTATTTCCACCTCGTCTGGGTCACGGCGCGCAAGCCGGCGTTCTTCGAGTCGCTCGCCGAGCCCTTCAAGATCAGCGAGAAGGTCTACGATCAGGGCAGTCGTCCCTGGCTCGAGAAGGCCCTGGGCGGCATCTCCGGTGACCGCATCCTCTACGTCGGCGACCACATCTACGGCGACGTGCTCAAGAGCAAGAGCACGACCGGGTGGCGCACCGCGCTGATCGTCCCCGAGCTGGAGGCCGAGCTGCATTGGCTCGCGGTCGAGGCGGCGGCCATCGCCGAGCGCGGCGAGCTCGAAGACGAGCGTTTCGACCTCGAGACGACCCTCGCTTCGGCCGAGATGAGCCTGCGCGCGGCACGTCGCGCCGAGCGTCGTGGCGCCGAGGAAGATGGCGAATCGGTACCGAAGCCCCAGCCCGGCGGCAACGTCTACCGCGACACGCTGCGCGCTCTGGTCAGCGACATGCGGGCCCGCCTGGAGCGCAACGCGGCGCGCGTCGCCGAGCTGACGACCCAGGTCGAGCAACACCATAGCCCGCGCTGGGGCCAACTCTTGAAAGAGCGCCACAAGCACTCGCTCTTCGGCGCGCAGATGGCCAACTACGCCTGCCTCTATACCAGCCGGGTTTCCAATTTCGTTGCGTATTCACCACATCACGCGTTCGAGCCGCCGCGCGACCTGCTGCCGCACGAGCGGGTGATCCGGCTGGCCGGTCCGCGCGACGAGGTGCCGCCTGCGGCGTAGCGCCGCCGACTCCGAGTGACGCACCGCGCCTTGCGCGCAACGCGGGACGGCCCTAGCCTCGACACACCCTCTCCGTCCGCGTCGATGCGGGCGGGTACCGGACGCGCAGCGTCGACGGAGCCGTGATGGCGAATCCTCCCCCGCCCAAGGACAAAGAGCGCCGCAAATCCGGGTATATGCCGGTTCCTGTGCGGCAGATGGGCGATATCCTGCTGCGCGAGAAGCTCGTCTCGCCCGAGCAGTTGAAGAACGCCACCGAGACGGCGCAGAAGACCGGACAGCGGCTGCACGACGCCCTGGCCGACCTCGGCTACCTCGATGGAACCCAGCTGGTCGACTTTCTCAGTCGGCAATACCAGGTCCCGTCGATCGATCTCGCCAGCGTCGACATCCCGGACGACATCATCCGCCTGGTGCCGCGCGAAGTCTGCGAGCGCCACGACCTGATCCCGGTCGCGCTGCACGGCAGCACGATCGTGGTGGCGATGGTCGACCCGGGCAACTACCACGCCATCGACGACCTGAAGTTCCTCACCGGCCTCAACGTCGAGGTCGTGGTCGCCGCCGCCGAAGAGATCGCCAAGAGCCGCGAGCGCGTCTACGGCGCGCAAGACCAACTCGCCCTGCTCGACGACATGAACGAGCAGATCGAGTTCCTCCAGGACGAGGACGACGCCGATACCGAGGAGCTCGCCCGCTCCTCGGAAGAGGCGCCCGTCGTCCGCCTGGTGAACCTCGTGCTGGTCGACGCGATCCGCCGCAAGGCCTCGGATATCCACATCGAGAGCTACGAAAAGAGCTTCCGCGTCCGCTACCGCATGGACGGCGTCTTGCACGAGATCATGCGCCCGCCGATGAAGCTGCGAAACGCCATCATCTCGCGCATCAAGATCATGAGTCAGCTCGACATCGCCGAGCGTCGCCTGCCGCAGGACGGTCGTATCAAGCTCAAGCTCGCCGACGGCAAGGAGTGCGACTTCCGCGTCTCGGTGCTGCCGACGCTCTTCGGCGAGAAGGTCGTCCTCCGTCTGCTCGACAAATCGAACCTGCAGCTCGACATGACCAAGCTCGGCTTCGACATCGAGGAACTGGCCAAGTTCAAGCACGCCATCCACCAGCCCTTCGGCATGGTGCTGGTGACCGGCCCCACGGGTTCGGGCAAGACGACGACGCTCTACTCCGGCCTCGCCGAGCTCAACAAGGTCACCGAGAACCTCAGCACCGCCGAAGATCCGGTCGAGTTCAACCTCGACGGCATCAACCAGGTGCAGATGCACGAGGCCATCGGCCTGAACTTCGCCAGTGTGCTTCGTTCGTTCCTGCGTCAGGACCCCGACATCATCCTCGTCGGCGAGATTCGTGACTTCGAGACCTGCGAAATCGCGATCAAGGCCGCGCTCACGGGCCACTTGGTGCTCTCGACGCTGCACACCAACGACGCGCCGTCGACCATCAACCGTATGCTCAACATGGGCGTCGAGCCCTTCATGGTGACCGCCGCGCTCAACCTCATCGCCGCGCAGCGCCTCGCCCGTCGCCTCTGCGCCGAGTGCAAGCAGCCGTTCCAATACGACAAGCAGGGCTGCATCGACGCCGGCATGCTCGCGGAAGAATACGACGCCGGCGAGCAGATGAAGGGCGAAGGCTGCCGCATCTGCGGCGACACCGGCTACAAGGGCCGCGTCGCGCTCTACGAGATCATGCCGATCAGCGACCGCCTCAAGGACGCGGTGCTGCAAGGCTACTCGGCCGGCGAGCTGAAGAAGGTCGCGGTCGAAGACGGCCTGCAGACGCTCCGCCGCGCCGGCCTGCGCAAGATCAACCAGGGTATGACCTCGCTCGAGGAAGTTCTTCGCGTCACGCGCGCCGACCAACTATAGTCGGAGCGATGGCGACCCTGGGGTCGCGTAGCGAACGGCAGGAAGGTGCGGCATGGCGACTTTCGTCTACGAAGGCAACTCTCCCGAAGGCGAGTTTCGGCAGGGTGAGATCGAGGCCGAGAGCAAGGAAGAGGCGCGGACCAGACTCGTCTCGCTCGGCATCAAGCCCTTCAAGCTCGCGAAGAAACAGCAAGACATCGAGATCGTCATCCCCGGTATCACCGACCGGGTGCCGCTCAAATCGATGGTCATCTTCACCCGCCAGATGGCGACGATGATCGACGCCGGCCTGCCCTTGATCAAATGCCTCGAGCTGCTCGGTCAGCAGGAGCCCAACCCGACGCTGAAGAAGACCTTGCTGGGGATCAAGGCGTCGGTCGAGGGCGGCCAGAGCTTCTCGGATGCACTTCGAAAATACCCGAAGGTCTTCGAAGAGCTCTACATCAACCTCGTCGCCGCTGGCGAGCTGGGCGGCATCCTCGACACCATCATGAATCGCCTCGCCGAGTATATCGAGAAGGCGGCAGAGACACAGGCGAAAGTGAAGGGCGCGATGAAGTACCCCGCCACCGTCCTCGTCGCGGCATTGGCCATCACCGCGGGCCTGCTGACATTCGTGGTGCCGACCTTCGCCGACACCTTCAAGTCGATGGGCAAGAGCTCGCTGCCGGCGATCACCGAGATGTTGGTGCAGATCTCCAAGAATTTCGTGAGCTATATGCCCTTCATCTTCGCCGGATTCGTCGGCCTGTTCATGGCCTACAAGGCGCTGATGAAGCTGCCGGACGGCCCGTATTACCGCGACCTGTTGCTCTACAAGAGCCCGGTGGTCGGCAACGTGCTGCGTAAATCCGCGGTGGCCCGCTTCACCCGTACGCTCGGTACGTTGGTCGCTGCCGGTGTGCCGATCCTCGACGCGCTCGAGGTCGTCGGCAAGACGTCGGGTAGCGTCGTCATCGAGCGCGCGATCAACTACACGCGTAGCAAGATCGCAGAAGGCAAGAATATGACCGGCCCGCTGATGGAGACCCAGGTCTTCCCCAGCATGGTCGTGCAGATGATCGCCGTCGGTGAAGCGACCGGCGCGATGGACGTGATGCTCGCCAAGATCGCCGACTTCTACGACGCCGAGGTGGACGAGGCGGTCGATGGCATGTCGGCGGTCATGGAGCCGCTCATCATGGTCGTGCTCGGTGGCATCATCGGTACCGTCATGCTCGGCATGTACATGCCGATCTTCACGCTCGCCGACCACTAGAGCCCCGCGTGCCGTCTCGCAGCGACCTCTCCTTCAGCGCCCCCTTGCCGACGGCTTCGGCCCACCGTGAAGCCGGCTTGGTCGACCGCATCAAATGGACCACGTTCGCGCGGACACTGGCCCTCAGCGGCCTGCTCGCGCTCACGGTCGCGATGGACCTCGGGCTCGGCCCACAACCGATCGCGCAATCGCCCGAAGTTCTGCTCTACAAGGTCGAGACTTCGTTCTTCGTCCTGACCTTCTTCACCCTCCTGTTGACCTATTTGGTCCCGACGCACCGGCTGCCGCAGGTGGCGTGGCTCTCGCTGAGCATCGACGTCACGCTCGCGGCGTGCCTGGTCGGGATCACCGACCGCACCCAATCGGTCTTCGTCTTCGCCCTGCCGTTGGCGGTGCTGTCGGCGGCAGCGCTGCTGGATCGCAAGGGCGCCTTCGTCGCCGCGACCATCGGCACGATCTGGCTCTTGCTGCTGGGCATCGTCGACGCAGGCTGGGTCGGCCCGGGGGAGCTCGGCTTCGACCCCGACAACCTGACCGCGAGTTGGCTACGTTCACTCGGCACCCGCCACCCGCCGAACGCCAACGAGGCGATCGTCGCAGTGCTGGTGCAGAGCGCGGCGCTCTACGCCACGGCGGCGCTCTCGAGCAAGTTGGTGCTGGAGCTCGGCCGCGCCCGTGAGCAATCGCTCGCCGAACGGCGCGAGTTGGCGGCCTTGCGGCAGCGCTACGAGGACGTCTTCTCGTCGCTCCCGGATGGTCTGATGACGGTCTCGGAGGACGGCGTCATCCGCTCGGCCAACCCGGCGATGGCGAGCATCCTCGGCGTCGATCGCGACGTCATCGTCGGCCGCGCGATCGTCGACGTCGTCCCAGAGTTGGAAGAGCAGGGCGGCGACGTCCACGCGACGCAAGAGATCGCCCGCGGCGCCGAGCCCAGTGGCGAACTCTGGCGCGCCGCCACCGATGGGCGACGACAGATCCTGGCGGTTCGCGGCGACACACTCCGCGGCCGGGTCGAGGCGCTGCGCGGCCAACGTGAGACGCTCTATGTCGTGCGCGACATCACCGAGCTGCGGGCCCGCGAGCTCGAACACCGCAACCGCGAGCGGCTGGCCGGGATCGGCGCGATGGCGATGGCGGTCGCGCACGAGATCCGCAACCCGCTCGCCTCGATCGCCGGATCGGTGCAGATGCTCCGCGAGCAGGAGGGCGTCGACCCGATGCAGCAGACGCTGATGGACATCATCAACCGCGAGACCGTTCAGCTCTCGAAGTGGATCGGCGAGTTCCTCGAGTTCGCCCGGCCGGGCGATCCGCGCTTCGCGTCGCTCGATTTGGCCGCGGTCGTGCGAGAGAAGGTCGAGACCTGGCGCCACGATCCCCGCGTCGGCGACGCAGGCCTCGCCGTTGAACTCGACCTAGCCGAGGGCGCGGAAGCCTCCCTCCTCGCCGACGGCGCCAGCATCGCATCCCTGGTCTGGAACCTGCTCGTCAACGCGCAACAAGCGGCGCTCGAATCACAAATGCCGCGCGTGCGGGTCTCGCTGCGTGTCGACGGAGACCACGTCCACTTCCGGGTCGAAGATTCCGGTCCGGGCGTGGAGGAGGCCGACCGTCCGCACCTCTTCGAGCCGTTCTACACCACCCGCAGCAAGGGCACCGGCCTCGGCCTCGCCACCGTCCGTCGCGTGGTCGACGCACACCGCGGGACGATCCAGGTCGGGACCAGCGACCTCGGTGGCGCCGCGTTCGCAGTCCGCCTGCCACGCGACCTGCGCCGGCACGGAGCGACGCCCCTCGCGGAGGGCGCGACGCAGCCTCCAACCGCTCCCTGAGGCTCGAACTTCTTTGCTTTTGCGGGTCAGGCATCTACGCTGTGCCCCTCGCCTGGGCCGAATTGTGCGCCCTCGCCCCCACCCGGAGTCCAGATGGCCCGCATCCTCGTCGTCGACGATGAACTATCGCTGCGTGAACTCCTGACGATCTTCCTGGGCAAGGAAGGTCATCGCATCGAAGTCGCCCACAACGGCCTGCAGGCGCTCGAAATCCTTCAGAAGAGCACGTTCGATCTGGTCCTCACCGATGTCCGCATGCCGCGGATGGGAGGGCTCGATCTGCTCGCGGAGCTACGGGAGCGCGGTATCGATGTGCAAGTCATCGTCATGACGGCCTATTCGACCACAGAGACGGCGCTCGAGGCGATGCGTCGCGGCGCGTACGACTATATCGTCAAACCCTTCCAACTCGACGAGGTTCGCCTGGTCGTCAGCAAATGTCTGGAGAAGGGCTCGCTGGTCGCCGAGAACCAGCGCCTGCGGCAGGAATTGGAGACCTCGGCACGACGCACGGTCGAGTTGACCTACCACAGCGCCTCGATGGCCGCCGTCGAGCAGATGGTCGACCGTGTCGCGCCGACGCCCTCGAGCGTGCTGCTCTTCGGCGAGTCCGGTACCGGCAAGGAAGTCGTCGCGCGGATGCTCCATTCACGTAGCCCGCGGGCGCGCAGCCCATTCGTCGCCATCAACTGCGGCGCGATCCCCGAGCAGCTGATGGAGTCCGAGCTCTTCGGCCACAGCAAGGGCGCCTTTACCGGCGCGACGAAAGACAAGAAGGGGCTGTTCGAAGCCTCCGAGGGCGGCACCATCTTCCTCGACGAGATCGGCGAGCTCTCCTTGAGCCTGCAGGTCAAGCTGCTCCGCGTGCTGCAGGAGCGCGTCGTCACGCCGATCGGTTCGACCCGCGAGGTCCGCATCGACGTGCGCGTCGTCGCCGCGACCCACGTCGACCTGCGCGAAGCGGTGCGCGAAGGTCGGTTCCGCGCCGACCTCTACTACCGCCTCAACGTCATCGAGATCCGACTTCCGCCGCTGCGTGAGCGCCGCGAAGACATCCTCCCGCTCGCCGATACCTTCCTGGTCCGGATGAATCGCCGTATGGGCCGCGACATCGAAGGCTTCGACGAAGACGCCAAGCAGGTGCTGCTCTCGCTGCCCTACCCAGGCAACGTCCGCGAGCTGGAGAATATCATCGAGCGCGCCGTCGCCCTCGAACCGAACGAGCGCATCACCGCGAACTGGCTACCCGACCCGGGTGCCCGCGCCGACCAACCGCGTGCTGCTGCACCACCAGACGTTGCGGCGCCGGAGCAAGACCCCGACACGCTCTGCTTGCAGCTGACCGACGGCGTCGACCGCTGGCTGGCCTCTCATCCCGAAGGCATCGCGCTCGACGAGCTCCTCGGCCGGCTCGAAGCCGACCTGCTGCGCGTCGGCCTGCGTCACACCGGCCAGAACAAGACCGACGCCGCCGCCCTGCTCGGCATGAGCTTCCGCTCGTTCCGCTACAAGTTGGCGAAATACGAGGGAAGTGACAGCGGTGGTAGCGACCCGGTCGAGACCTGATCGGCTGGGTGACGCGACCTGTCACCGCTGACAATTTTCGTCACCGCTGTCCGCACACGCCGACACATTTCGTCATCGACGCGCGCGGCCGGAGATTCACGCAATCGACAAAACGAATCCCATTTCCATATGTTGTGGCCTTCTCGCGGCCGTTGGCACCGGATCTGCACCTAGGTTTCGTGCCGAGAGGCACCGGCCGCCTCGCACGACGCGCCGGGTCCACAGAGAGGGGCACGCGTCGTGCCTGCCAACCACCCAGGGGGATTCCATGTTCAAGTCCATCCGTGACAACAAGGGCTTCACGCTCATCGAGCTGATGATCGTCGTCGCCATCATCGCCATCCTCGCGGTCGTCGCCGTGCCGCAGTTCACCAAGTACATGCGTTCGGCGAAGACGGCTGAGGCCAACGAGATGCTCGACATCATCAAGAAGGGCTCGGCCGCGTACTACACCACGCCGCGTACCCAGCAGGGCACGATGACCAAGGTCGACTGCCAGTTCCCCGCCTTCGTCGGCACCACGCCGGTCGGCTCGGGCTGCTGCAACATCGACGGCAACGGTGACGACCGCTGCGATCCGTCGCCCTCGTCCTGGAACAGCAAGAGCTGGTCGGCCCTGAAGTTCTCGATCACCGACGAGCACTACTTCCAGTACACCTACAACAGCGCCGGCACGCTCTCGACCGCGAAGTACACCGCGACCGCGAACGCCGACCTCGACTGCGATACGATCTTCTCGACGTTCGAGATCGTCGGTACGGGTGACCCGAATGCTCGTAAGGCCGAGTGCAACGCGGTTGGTGCTCCGGCTATCTTCCGTGACCAGGAGACCGAGTAAGAACTCGGCGACCTAGGTCGCTTCTGCGCGCGGGGGCCCTTTCGGGGGCCCCCGTTGCGTTTTTGCGGGTTTGTTCGCCTCGCGGATCTCTCGTGATCTTTCGGATTGGGTTCGCCTTTCCTGGCGTGGGGGATCAAAGAAGGGGGCTTTGCCCCCTTCCTTGTACCTTCCCCCTTTCCGAGGGGGGGCCGCTTGCGCTCCCCCCTCGGACTCCCCCCGTGCTTTGGCCGGCGAGGTAGGACGGGGTGGGCTGCGCCGCCTTGGCGCTTCGCCTTCGCTTCGCTTCGGCTTCGGCCTTTGCGGCGGGGTGGGGTGAGGTTGGGGTGGGCCTTCGGCCTTGCTGCCGCCGCTGCCGCCGCTGCTGCCGCTGGTGCCGCTGGTGCTGCTGCTGCTGCTGCTGGCGCTGCTGCCGCTTCTGCCGCTGCTGCTGCCGCTGCTGCCGCTGCTGCCGCTACTGCCGCAGCTGGCGCTGGCGCTGCCGCTGCCGCCACCGTTGCCGCTGCTGCCGCTGCTGCCGCTGCTGCCGCTGCTGCCGCAGCTGGCGCTGGCGCTGGCGCTGCCGCTGCCGCCACCGTTGCCGCTGCGGCTGCCGCTGCCGCTGCCGCCGCTGCTGCGGCTGCCCCTGACGCTGCCGCTGTCGCCACCGTTGCCGCTGCGGCTGCCGCTGCCGCCGCTGCCGCTGCCGTTGCCGCTTCCCAACTCGACGCTGCCGTGGGCCTTGCCTGCCGATGTGCTGGAGAGCCGCGAAGCGGCGAAGGGCAGTAGCCTGGGGTGACAAACCCCAGGAAAACGTGCGGATATTGGAGAAGCCGCGAAGCGGCGACGGGAGCTATGGCTTCGCGGGCGCGGCGGGTTGGGGCGCTGGGGCTGCGCTTCCTGGGCCGGCGACGGCGGCGGGCTCGGGGGCTGCGAGGCGCTCTCCTGGGAGGGCCTTGGGCCAGCTCACTGCGATGCGGAAGGGGTCGCCGTCGTCGTCGGAGAGGTCGACGCGGCCTTCGTAGCGGACCAGGCCTCCGGAGACGGCGTCGAGCTCGAAGTGGAGTTGGCCGGCGACGGCGCGGAGCAGGGCGTTGCTCGGTTCGAGGACGAAGGCCACGGCGTCGTGGCTGCCGCGCTTGCGGTTGCCGATCTTGCGCAGGCGGAAGTGGTACCAATCGAGGCGTTCGGGGACGATCAGGGCCATGTCGACGCGGCCGCCGGCGAGGAGGCGGCCCCAGTTGGTGCGGATCGCTTCGACCACGCCGGCACCGTTCACCGGGGTGAGCTTCGGGCGGAAGCGCTTGCGCTCGAGGTCCTCTCCCTTGCCGCTGCGGTAGACGACCTCGATTCGGCCGTCGGCCAGGGCGCGGCTCTCGGCGCGGACGCCGCTGCGGAAGTCTTCGAAGACCTCGTTCGGCATCATCGGCGAGCCCTTGATATGGGTCTCGCGGAAGCCGATCTTGTTGCCCTTGGCGTCTTTGTAGTCGACGCGGGTGGCGACGCGCTTGCCGTCTTGCCAGCGCTCGGTTTCGCGTTGGGTGTAGGCAAGGCCCTTGCCGCCCTCGAGGTGCGCGACGCCGCGGACGACGCGCTTCTCAGCGGCCGCGGCGGTGCCGATCGCGACGCCACATACCGTCGTCGCAGCCAGCACGGCAGCGATCCAGGGCCTCGTTCGACGCATCGTCTCCTCCCCCTCGTTGTGCGGGCGCTGACTGTACCGTGCCCACCCCCCCGCTGGGAAGGAGGAATTCCGCTGGTGAAACGTTTGTCCGGGCTGTCGCGTCTCTGTGCCGGTCCGCTGTGACGCATGACGCGTCGATCGACCGGACCGGGAGAACGCGATGAGCACCACCAATCTCGACATGCAGAGCCTCGAGCCCACGATCTTCGGCAACGACACCGTGCTGATCGACTTCTGGGCCGACTGGTGCGGGCCCTGCAAGATGTTCGCGCCCGTCTACGACAAGGCCGCGACCAAGCACGGCGACGTCACCTTCGCCAAGGTTGACACCGAAGCGCAGCCCGACCTCGCTGCGGCCTTCGGAATCCAGGCGATCCCGACCCTGGTCGCCTTTCGTGGCGGCGTGATGGTCTTTCGCCAATCCGGTGCCCTGCCGCCCGCGGCGCTCGACGAGCTGGTCGGCAAGCTGCGCGAGCTCGACATCGAAGAGGTGCGCAAGATGGCCGCCGAGCAGCAGGCGCAAGCGCAGGCCTAGGACGACGGATCGAACGTCGCGAAGTTTCAGATCACTCGGGGCAAGATCTGCTTGACAGGTCCGGGACCCCTCGGCATGGTTCGCGCCCCGCTGCGGCCTCTGCGTCGCAGCCCGGGCAGAGAGCCGGCACGGCCACGCCGGCCTCGCACCGGAAACGCCGCATCCGCGGCATGGAGCGCAAGATGGCGACCTACGCAATCATTCAGTGTGGCGGCAAGCAGTACCGCGTCGATCCCGGCGCGCAGCTGACCGTCGATCGTCTTCCTGGCGAGCGTGGCGAGACGATCGTCTTCGACCGCGTGCTCTTCCTGCGCGACGGCGAGACCGTCAGCATCGGCCAGCCCGTCGTCGACGGCGCCTCGGTCAAGGGCACCATCGTCGAGCAGCGCCGCGACAAGAAGATCCGCATCTTCAAGTACCGCCGCCGCAAGAAGTCGCGTCGCACGATCGGTCACCGTCAGCCGATCACCCGCGTCCGCATCGACGAGATCCTCGCCTAGTCGGGCGGAGCCGAGAGGAGTCCAGAGATGGCACACAAAAAAGGACAAGGTAGCTCGCGGAACGGCCGCGACTCGAACGCGCAGCGCCGCGGCGTGAAGCGCTACGGTGGCGAGAAGGTCGTCGCCGGCAACATCATCATCCGGCAGGTGGGCTCGACCTTCCACGCCGGCGCGAATGTCGGTACCGGCAAGGACTACACGCTCTTCGCCCTCGCCGACGGACAGGTCACCTTCCGTCAGCGCCAGGGTCGTAAGTTCGTCGACGTCCTCCCGGCCTAGCCGCGCATCCGTCACGAGCGACACCGCCCGTACCCCGACGAGGGTGCGGGCGGTGTCGTCGTTTTGGCCGCCGGTCCCGCATCGACGCGGTTTCGTGGCATTGTTGCGCACCCCGATCTATGCTACGTCCCGGGCGATCTGTGCGCTCGGGCGCGTGAGGGAGCGATGGCGAACGACAGGCGGAGAGGGATCGGGTTCGGCGACGGCAGCCGGGTCGATGGCGGACGCGGGGAATTCGACGACGTCTTCGACGACGAAGTCGAGGCCACCCGCGCCATGGAGATCGTCGACGATCTCGATATGCCCACCGCCATGCCACAGCACGCGCCGCCGCCGCCGTCCCGTCCGGCTCCTCGTCCGCGCCCGGCCGCGGCGCCGCCGCGTCCCGCGCCTCCGCCGCCCGGTCCTCCGGCGACGTTGCACGATCCCGAGGCATTCCACGGCGCCGGTGGCGGCAACGAAGACGCCACCCGCATGCTCGACGCCGACGCCCTCGCCGACATGGGCATGGCCCCGCCGCCGGCACAGCAGGGCACCCCGATGGAGCTGCGCGTGGTCTCCGGACCCGATCGCGGCAAAGTGCACCACATCGAGGACGGCGACTTCCTGGTCGGCCGTGGCCTCGACTGCCACATCGTCCTCGCCGACCCCGCCGTCTCGCGCAAGCATTTCCGCGTCGTCCGTCGCGGCGAGGTCTGCGAAGTCGTCGACATGGGCGGCGCCAACGGCACCAATATCAACGGCCAGCGCGCCTCTCGGCACACGCTGCAGCCGGGCGACCAGATCGACGTCGGCACCACCGTCCTGGAGTTCTTCATCCAAGGCGTGGTGCCCGAGCGCGCCCGCGACTTCCCGATGCCGGAGGCGCCCAGCCACCGCGGCCCGGCCATCGCGCCGACGGCGAAGAAGTCCAATACCGGCCTGATCATCGCGGCCGCAGTCGCTGGCGTTCTCGTCCTCGGTGGCGGAGCTGTCGCGGCGTGGCTGGTCATGAGCGGCGGCGGCGAGCCGACCGCCACGAGCACCGAAGAGAAGCCGGCCCAGGACGTCACCAAGATGATCGACCGCGCCAAGGGCATGCTCGAAGATCGCGATTGGGCCGGTGCCGTCGACCAGCTCAAGGAGGCCCGCGAGGTCGCGCCGGACGACGCCGAGGTCAAGGGCTTGCTCGCCAAGGCGCACGACGAGGTCGAGGCCGAAGAGGTGATCACCGAGGGCAAGGAGCTCGCGCGCAAGGGCATGTTCAAGGAGGCGTTGGGCCGCTTCAAAGAGGTCCCGCAAACCTCCGAGCAATACGCCGACGCCCGCGAAGAGCTGAACGCCACCCGTGAAGACTTCTTCCGTGAACGCCTCGGCGCAGCAAAGAAGGCGTGGTCGGCAGGGGACAAAGACGCTGCCGGCAAGGCAGTCGACGAGGTCCTGGCGCTGGACGAGAAGAATGCCGAGGCGCGCCTGCTGAAGGAGCAGATCGCCACGGGAGCGGCGCCCGAGCCGGACGAGGCGAAGGACGAAGGCAAGGACGACAAGGGTCGTGCCAAGGCCGATGAGAAGGACGACGACAAGGGCGGCAGCAAGGGTGGCAGCGCGACCGGCAACGCGAAGGCGCTGATGAGCCAGGCCCTGCGCGCCTACCACAACCGCGAGTGGAGCGCTGCGGAGGCTGCGTTCTCGCAGGTTGCTTCGGGTGGCTTCTCGCGCAAGGACAAGTCGAAAGCGACCGAGCTTCTGGAGGCCGTCAAGGACGTCGGCAAGTCGACGCAGGAGGCGGGGTCAGCGAGCAGCCCGATCAAGGCGGCGCGGGCCTGGCAGAAGGCCTACAAGGCCGATCGCCGGGTGGATGGTCACCACGGTCCGTGGCTGGTCAAGCAGCTGACGACGGCGTGGGTCAACGCGGCCGAGCAGCTCTTCAAGGCCCGTCGCTATCCCGAAGCGGCGGAGGCGGCACGCGAGGCGATGAACTTCGACCCCGAGAACGCCAAGGCCATGGATATCGACGACAAATGTCGCGAGGCGGCGAAGGGCATGCTGAAGAAGGCGGAAGAGCATCTGCAGCAGAAGAACTATGCCACCGCACGCGACATGGCGCGCAAGGTCATGCAGATCTTGGGCATGATGGATCCCGCCTCGCAGAAGGCGCGGGAAATCGCGATCAAGGCGCAAGAGGCCTCGTCCGGTGGCGACGAGGACTGAGCGGGCTTCCGGCCCGCGTGAGCGAGGAAGACGATGACGGCAGTGGGAAGCAAGGGCCTGCAGGTCCTGGTGGCCGAGGACGACCTCGAGATCGCCGACATGGTTCGCTCGACGCTGGAGTCGGCGGGCTACGAGGTGACCCTGGTCCATGACGGCGAGGAGGCCTTGCGCGCCGCGCTGGCGAACAAGCCGGACTTGGTCATCCTCGACGTGATGATGCCGCAGATGAACGGTTGGGAGGTCTGCAAGGCGCTGCGGGCCCGGGCAGAGATGAGCGACGTCGGCATCATGATGCTGACCGCCATCGGTCCCAACCTCAACGAGATGACCGCGCCGCTCTACGGTGCCGACGATCACCTCGACAAGCCCTTCGTCATTACCGAGCTGCTCGAGCGTGTCGCCGCGCTGGCCGAGAAGGTGCGGGGCGAGCGCGACGCCGTCGTAGCGCCCTGACACGCGGCGGCCGCTGACGGGCGGTCGCGGAGGAAGCTCGATGCGCCCAGTCGTTCGCGCCCTGGCGGGCCTGCTGTGTCTCGCCGTGCCGCTGCAGGCCGTCGCCGGAGAGCGGCAGATCGTCACCCTGATCGACCTCTCGCGGGAAGGCACGCCCGAGCGAGAGATCTCCCACGACGTCGGTCGGGCGCTGCGCGTCGACGAGCAGCTTCGTTACCGCGACCCCGACGAGAGCCTCAATGTCGGCGGCGAGGACGCCCACGCGACCAATATTCGCAGCGGCCGCGCCTTCCTGCGTTCGGCGAAAAAGGCGCTGGCGAGCAAGGAGTGGCGCGACGCCGCCGACGAGCTCGAGAGCGCGGCGACCGCCTACGTCGGCAGCTTCTCCCACGCCGGCGACGAGGACGCGATCGAAGAAGTGGTGGCGTTGCAGGGCGCCGCGCTCTTCCTCGCCGGTGACAAGGCCGGCGCCGATCGCGCCTTCACCCGCTCGGTCGAGTTCCGCCCGCGGGCCAAGGTCGACCTCGCCGCCTACGGCCCGGCCGTGGTCGCCGCCTACGAGAAGGCGCGCGAGTCGGTGCTGCTGCGCGGTGACGTGACCTTCGAGGTCCGCACGTCGGTGCCGAACGCCGAGGTCTGGGTCAACGGCCGCTACTACGGCCTCTCGCCCAGCTTCGTGAAGTCGCTGGCCGGTCCGCAATACGTCCGGGTCAACAAGCACGGCTTCGCCCGCGACGGCCGCATGCAGGTGGTCAAGGGCGAGGGCGTGGTGGTCACCTTCGAGCTGGCCGCCGCCCACCGCAAGCCGGCGTGGGATGCGCTGCGCGAGCGCCTCGCCGAGGTCTTCGACGGCGCCGTCGAGCCGAACGATCTCTCGGTCGCGCAGGGTCTGCTCAACGCCGGAATGGCCGTGATCGTGCAGTGCTCCGGCACGCGCGAGAAGATGAAGGTCCGCCTGGCGTTGGCCAACCTCGCCGGCCGTCAGGTCATCAAGCGGATGGAGAAGGACGTCTCCTGGCTCCGCCGCGACAAGAAGACGATCGAGGTGATGGTCAAGGAGCTCTTTGCCGCTCCCGACCTGCCGCCTTCGGCCGAAGGGCCAGAGGTTCGCACCGAGTCCGTCTTCAAGAAGTGGTGGTTCTGGGGCCTGGTCGGCGGCGTCGTCGCAGGATCAGTCACCGCCGCGGTGCTCTTGGGCGATACCGAGCCCGCGCCGCCGAAATACCAGACCGGCACCGGCGGTCTGGTGCTCAAGTTCTAGCCTTCGGGCGCCGTGCTACGGCTTGTTCGGCACCACTTCGGCGCGCTCGCCGCCGTCCGCCGGGACCGGCGCAGCGGCGAGGATCGCGTCGCCGTGGACCGCCGCGATCGCCGCGCTGACCTCGTCGAAGATCGCGCCACGCGCCCGCCAGCGCGGCAGGTCCATCGCCGCACCGAGGACGTCACGGGCGTCGGGAGCGACCTCGCGGCCGGCCCGTACGGCCTGCTCCAACGCCTTGAATTCGGGGTCGGCACGGAGCTTCGTGTCGTCGGGGTCGTGCCCGGCGCTGCGCAGCCATGCCTCGAGCGTCGGCCACTCCAACGTCACCTTGGGCGCCTCGGGTGTCCGTTCGAAATAGGCCTCGCCGAAGAGCTCCACGCCGCCGGCGACCGGGCGATGGCCACGGATCAGGACCAAGCGCTCGACGCGCGCGGGTAGCTTGTCGATGAAGTCGATGATGCCGCTTTGGTCGCCGCGCACCTGAAGGTGGAACCGCAACCGACCGAGCATGGCTTCGCGGTCGGGCGTCCAGCGCTCGCCGGGTGCGATCGTCGCTGCGGCGGTTCCTTTGGTGCCACGCGGATCGTCGTCGATCTCCAGGAGCTCGAGGGTCAGGCCGGCGCTGACGACTGCGGCGCCGAGGTTGGCGCGCAGCGCTGGGATCGTCGGGTTGCTCGGAATTCGACGGAAGTAGCCCCTGCGTTGCAGGCGCAGGTTGCTCTCGCCGAGGCGACGGGCGCCGTCGCGGGTGGCACCCACGATCTGGACCATCGCGGTGACCTCGGCGCGGATTCGCTTGGTCAAGTCGGGCAGGACGAGGGGACGCACGACCTCGCGTGTCGTCGGCGGCGGTGGTGGCGGCTTTTCGCCGCTGCAGCCGAGCAGCGGTCCGCTCAGCGCGATCGCGACCAGCCGCATCGCCACGGTGCGCGCAGGCGAACTGGCCGAGCTCTGCGAACGTGCCTGCATCGCGTCTTCTCCCATCGCCGCGCCCTGCGTTGACCGGCAGCCTCGGAGCGGACTACGCTCGCGGCGCAGCGTCAAGCGGTACGCGGAAGACGCGCAACCCGAACCCGATACCGGAGAGTCTGACATGGCACGGAACCACGAAGACATCGAGCGCTACATCCTCGGCAGCGGCATCTCGCACGACGAAGCCGCGCCGGGCACCTGGGTGCTCCACGACCCCGACTGGGGCGGTGCGCAGATCGTCGTGCAGCATACCGATCCCCTGGTCGTGTTCCGCTGCAAGCTCTTCGAGTTGCCGGCGATGAGCGAGCCGCAGCAGGCGTCGCTCTTCCGTCGCATGCTCGAGCTGAACGCGACCGAGATGGTCCAGGGCGCCTACGCCCTCGAGGACGGCTCGGTCGTCGCGGTCGAGGTCATGCAGTCCGAGAACCTCGACGAGAACGAGTTCCTCGCCGCGGTCGACTCGCTGACCCTCGCCATCGTCGAGCATCACGACGAGCTCGCCGGCCTGCTGCCGTCCGCCTAGCCGCCCTTCCGGGCAGAGCGCCGCCACGCAGGCGACGCCAGGAGCCAGATCATGAGCCTGTTCAACCGCATCGGCCTGCTGCTTCGCTCCAACATCAACTCGATGGTGAGCAAGGCCGAAGATCCCGAGAAGATCCTCAACCAGCTGCTGATCGACATGCGCGAGCAGTTCATCACCGCCAAGAAGCAGGTCGCGGTGGCGATCGCCGACGAGAAGCGCCTCTACGCCAAGTACACCGAGTCGAAGAAGACCGCGGCGGACTGGGAGAAGAAGGCGATGCTCGCCCTGCAGAAGGGGGACGAGGGGCTGGCCCGCGAGGCGCTGGCGCGCAAGACCGAGTCCGACGGCCTGGCCGAGCAGTGGCAGAGCCAGTGGGTCGCGCAGAAGCAGGCCACCGAGCAGCTGCGCCAGGCGCTGAACCAGCTCAACCAGAAGATCGGCGAGGCCAAGCGGAAGAAGGATCTGCTCATCGCGCGTGCCAAGCGCGCCGAGGCGCAGAAGACCATCCAGTCGACCATGGGCGGCCTGAACGACAACTCGGCCTTCGACGCCTTCGAGCGCATGACCGAGAAGGTCGAGCAGACCGAGGCCGAGGCCGAGGCCGCCGGCGACCTCGCCGCCGAGCTCTCCGGGCAGAACCTGGAAGACAAGTTCAAGGCGCTCGAGCACGACAGCGGCACCGACGACGCCCTCGCCGCGCTCAAGGCCAAGATGGGCCTGGCGCCGGCGGCTGCCTCGGTCAACGCGCCGGCCGCCCTCGACTACGAGGATGAGTTCCCGGTCCCGGATATCGGCGTGACCGAGGGCGAAAAGACCTCGGCCTGAGCCTCGAGCCGGCGATGACCCGCTATCGCCTCCGCCCCGAGTTGCGGCTGCAACGCGACGCGCAAGGGCGCCACCTCCTGCAAGACCCGGCATTGCGTCGCGGCCTGCGGCTCGGTGCGGACGACGCCCGCCTCGCCCACGCGCTGCAGGGACGCGGCGCCGAGATCGCATCGTTGGTGCGCAGCCTCGGCAGCGGCAGCGACGCCGCCGCGGTGGCCCGGCGGCTCTCTGGGCTGGCCCGGCTCTACCTCCTCGACGGCAAGCGGAGCGCGACGCGTGTGGCGCTGCGGCCTGCCGAGCAGCCGGACCTCGCCAGCATCGCCGCGACGGTGCCGTTGCTCTGGCCGCGAGGCCCGAACCCGCCGCGGCACCGCTGCGTCGCGCGTGGCGCCTGCTGCAGCAGCTCGTTCCTCGGCCCGATGACTGCCGCGGATCGGGTCCGGGTCGAAGGGCTGCGGATGGGCCAGCGCAGCCGGGTCGCCGACGGCTCCGACGCGATCGAGCTCTTGGTCCACGGCGGCCGCGAGTTCGCCGGCATGGCGCGGCAGTCCGGGCAGTGCGTGGCGCAGGGCGACGACGGCCTGTGCGACGTCCACGCCACCCACGGCTACGAGGTCAAGCCGGTACCGTGTCGGCAGTTTCCGCTCCGCTTCCACCGCTCCGAGCGCGGCGTCCACGTCTCGTTGCTGCTCGCCTGCGAGGCGTATTCCGAGGCCCGCGAGGCGCAGCAAGAGCCGTGGTCGGCCCGCGAGGCCGAGGTGCGCAGCTTGCTCGCCGAGGGGGCCGTCGCCGTGCCGCTCGCCTGGCCGCACGAGCTGACGGTCGGAGTGCCCGAGGCGAGCGACGCCTATTGGTCGACCGTCGAAGCGATGCTCGATGCCGCCCGCGGCGAGGCGACTGCAGCCGGCGCGCTCTTGGCCGCCGCGGCCATCCTGCAGCAAGCCACCGAGGCCAGGGCGGCCACGTTGCGCGAAGGGCCCGAGATCGCGACGCCGGCGGTGCTGGAGCCGCTTGCCGCGTGTCTCGACGGCCGCTTCGATTCGACCTGGATCGGCGCCCGCGTCGAGGCCCTGCGCGCCCGCGCCGACGATCTGCGGCAGCGCGACGAACCCGCCGACGCACGGCGGCTGGCCCGGCTGGGCGAAGTCTTCGCGTCTTGGGTCGACGCGCCCGACCTCGCCGCGGATTGTGATCCGACCGCGACCCGGCTGTTGCACGACGTCGTCGTCAACGATCTCGCTGCAGCGGTCGGCCTCGGCCCGCTCGACGCCGGCTTGCTCGCCATCGGGCGCAAGGTCGCGGCCGCCGAGCGCGATGCCCGGCTCCGCGCGGCGCAGGGGGGGCGCGCCACCGTCCACGGCGAGGACGCGACCCTGGCCTTGAAGCTCGTCTCGCGCAGCGAGGTCGACGTCGCGGACCTCGCACGAGCGCTCGCATAGAGTCGATCGCGCAGCTTCCTTGCGCGCCTGGGCGGGCATGACCTACCCTTACCGCTTCGCGAGGATGGTCAGGAGGCCCGGATGATGGCGTGCAATGGCGAGTTCTTCGAGCACAACCGGCAACGTGCGAGTAGCACCGTGCTTGCCCGTGCCGCGATGGCGGTGGCGATCATCGCCCTGATCGGCTGCGGAACCGAGGAGAAACCGTCGGAAAAAGACGGCGTCGTCATCAAGTACGACACGGCCGAGGGTGATTCCAGCGGTGGCTCCGATGCCGACCCCGGTGATTCCGGCGGCAACAGCGATACGACGATCGACAGCGCCGGCGGCGGCACCGACGCCGCCATCGACGATCAGAGCGGTGGCGAGACGACCGAGACCGACAACGGCGGTGGTGAAGAGGTCGACAGCGGCGGTGGTGGCACCGACGCAGAGGATGCGGACGCGGGGGCACCCGACGTCTACAACCCCGACTCCTGCATCGGCCGCTGCGGCATCTACAAGCTCGGCGCAAACTGCCAATGCCACGATTTCTGCGCCGACGACGGCTCGTGCTGCGCCGACTACACCCAGCTCTGCGGTGGCGGTGGCGACACCGACGTCGTCGACGGTGGCGACGCCGACACCGATCAAGAGGTGAACGACGGCGGTGGCAGCGGCGGCTCGTGTGTCGGCAAATGCGGCGAGTACCAGAGCGGCGCGGCCTGCCAATGCGACAATTCGTGCGACGACTTCGGCGATTGCTGCGCCGACAAGGCGACGGTCTGCGCCGTGACCGGCGACGCCGACGGCGGGGGCACCGAGACCGACGGCGGCTCGACCCCCGACGTACCCGACACCGGCTTCGACATCGGTTGCCAGCAGGTCGATCCGAACCTGCAGCCGGGCGCGCTGGTGATCTCCGAGATCATGATGAACCCCAAGGCGGTCTTCGACGACTTCGGCGAGTGGATCGAGATCTACAACCCCGGCGACCTGCCCGTTCCCGTCGGCGGCCTGGAGATTTTGGAGCCGAGCACCAACAAGGCGCACAAGATCGCTGGCTGCACGCTCTTCGTCGCGCCGAAGGGCTATTTGGTGGTCGGCGCCTCGGACAACAAGCTGCAGAACGGCGGCGTCGACGTCGACTACGTCTACGATATCGGCACGCTGAAGAACTACGACGGCTCGGTGGCGTTGCGCGCGGGATCGACGATCATCGATATCGTCGCGTGGTCGCCGACGCAGTGGCCGTCGCCCGTCGACTTCGACGGCAAGGCTGCGAGCCTGGATCCGTACAAGCTCGATGCGACCAAGAACGACAAATACGAATTCACCTGGTGCCCCGCGGCCGACCAGATGGGGTCGGGCGACTACGGCACGCCCGGCAAGGCGAATCCGGAGTGTCCCAAGCCGCCGGACGCCGACAAGGACGAGATCGAGGACGCCAAGGACAACTGCATCAACGCGCCGAACCCGGACCAGAAGGATACGGACAAGGACGGCCTCGGCGACGCCTGCGACAACTGCCCAGACATCAGCAACCCGCAGCAGGAGAACGCCGACGGCGACCTCGCTGGTGACGCGTGCGACCCGGCCAAATGCGGCGACGCCGAGCTCGACCTCGGTGAGCAATGCGACGACGGCAACGACGCGAAGAACGACGGCTGCGAGGAATGCCAGATCGTGAAGATCGTCCCGGCGAAGGTCTTCATCACCGAGATCTTCGTCAAGACCGAGGACTTCCCGCTCGGAGAGTGGATCGAGCTGCACTCGACCGACGACAAGGAAGTCGTCCTCAACGGCTGGGTGCTCAGCACCGGCAAGGGTGGCTCGTTCACCTTCCCGCCGCAGCCGAAGATCGCGATCCAGCCGGGCGCGAGCCTGATCGTCGGCGCGAGCAAGAACCCGATCCTCAACGGCAAGGCACCGGTCAACGTGACCTGGACCGACGCCGACGGGAAGATCGTCGTCACCCTCGACGACAGCGCCGATTCGCTCGAGTTGAGCAACAACGGCACCGTCATCGACAAGGTCGTCTACGGCGGGCAGAACCCGACGCCGAAGACCGGCAAATCGCTGCAGCTCGACCCGAACTTCTACGGCCCCTCGCAGAACGACAAGGGCGTGGTCTGGTGCGACGGCTACAGCAAATGGCAGGGCGGCGACGTCGGCGACAGCGGCACGCCCGGCACGAAGAACCCGACCTGCGTCCCGAAGGGGGGCGACAAGGACGGCGACGGCGTCGACAACGAGAAGGACAACTGCCCCTACGTCAGCAACGCAGGTCAGGCCGATACGGACAAGGACGGGGTCGGTGATGCGTGCGACAACTGCTCGGCGGTGAGCAACGCGCAGCAGGTCGACGGCGACGGCGACGACGTCGGCGACCTCTGCGACAACTGCCCGGCCTTCCCCAACGCCGACCAGAAGGACGCCGACGGCGACGGCTTCGGCGATTTCTGCGATTCGCTGACCTGCGGCAACGGCACGGTCGACGCCTACGAGGAGTGCGACGACGGCGGCACCCAGCCTGGTGACGGTTGCAGCCAGAACTGCTTGGTCGAGAGCTACAGCCCGGGCGACGTCATCGTCACCGAGGCGATGGTGAACCCGGAGAAGGTCGGCGACGCCGATGGCGAGTGGGTCGAGCTCTTCAACACCACCTCGAACAAGATCGACATCAACGGTTGGACCTTGCGCGACAAGGCGATCGACAAGCACGTCATCAACAACGGCGCGCCGCTTTGGATCGCGCCCGGCGGCTACCTGCTGCTGGCGCGCAACGGCGACAAGACCAAGAACGGTGGCCTCACCCCGGCCTATGCCTACAGCAGCTTCGTGCTCGCCAACCAGGTCGACGACATCATCCTGGAGTGGAACGGCAAGACGATCGACGGCGTCAGCTACTACCAGAAGGGCCTGCTCTGTGATCCCGTCAAGCCGCAGCCCGGCTGCCAGGACCAGGGCTTCGACCTCGAGGCCGGCAAGAGCGTCGCGCTCGACCCGACCCAATACGACCCGAAATTCAACGACGACGGCATCAACTGGTGCCCGGGCAAGAAGGCCTACGGTGACGGCGACCTCGGCTCGCCCTCGGCGGCCAACCCGAGCTGCATCAACCCCTGCAAGGAAGCCGACAAGAAGACGAACAAGCCGGACAAGACGGCCTGCGGCACCGAGCTGTGGTGCATCTCGGGCGAGTGTGTGGTCAAGCCGAAGTGTGGCGACGGCCAGGTCAACCAGACCAGCGAGCAATGCGACGACGGCAACCTGATCCCCGGCGATGGCTGCGACGCTCTCTGCCAGAAGGAGCCCGAGCCGCAACCGGACGGCACCGTCATCATCAGCGAGGTGATGGCCAACCCGGACGCTGACGTCGGCAGCGATATCGGCGAGTGGTTCGAGGTGCACAACCCGACCAGCAAGGCCATCGACATCAGCGGTTGGACCATCCGTGACGAGCCGGTGCAAAAGGCCGGCACCTGCAACGCCAACAGCAGCCAGAGCTGCCTCAGCAGCGCGGAGTGCGCCAACGGTGATACCTGCAAGCTGCCGACCAAACCGGCGCAGGAGCAGCACAAACTTCTCCCGCTCTGCGGCAACGGTCGGGTCGAGCCGAGCGAGCTCTGCGACGACGGCAACACCGCCGCCGGTGACGGCTGCGGCGCGGCCTGCTCGGTCGAGGGCTCGTGCTCGAGCATGCGGCTCACCGGCAATGGCTCGGTGGCCGTGCAGTTCAAGAACAACCTGGCGACCGGCATGAAGAAGATGGCGCTCTCGACCTGGCTCCTGCTACCGGCCAACCCGCAACCGAGCGGCGGCTGCTCCAGCAACGGTCAGTCCGTGGCCTGCATGGACCTGCTCAGCCTCGGCGCCGCCGACGATTGGCACGTCGTGGTCCGCTACCACAGCCAGAAGCTCTGGCTCGTCGTCGGCAACGTCAACGAGACCGAGGTCGAGATCGGCACGGTCAAGGCCGGCAAGTGGAACCACGTCGCGTTCAGCGTTCGCCAATCCGGCGAGGCGCGGACCTTTAACGACGGCCGCCTCGCCTCGACCGCCAAGGTCGCCGCGTGGCCGCCGCCGACCGGCTGGCTGCAGACCTTCGTCGTCGGCGGCAGCGTCACCACGGGCGGTCAGATGATCCGTCAGGCGGCTGCGCGCTACCGCGCCGTCAACGTCTTCAACACCGACCGCTACCTCGGCACCTTCGGTCCGCAGGTGGTGTGGAAGGCGCCGTGGGCCGGCAACCTCGTCGAGCTTCGTATGGACGAGGGCAAGGGCGGTGTGATCGCCGACAGCAGCGGCAACGGCCACATCATCAACGAGACCAATATCGGGTGGGGCGACGACCAGGGCGGCCCGAGCGGCCCGTACTGCAGCAGCAATGCCGGCGAGACCACGCCCATCACCGCGGGCTTCGACGCCTTCCTGCTCGCTCCGGGTGCCTACAAGGTGATCGCCAAGAGCGCCGACCGCAGCAAGAACAACGACCTCGACGTCTGGTACGGCTGGTCCGAGGCGCCGACCAACGGTGCGTTCACCCTCGACAACGTCAGCGACCAAATCGTGTTGGTGAACAAGGACGGCAAGGTCGTCGACAAGATCACCTACGACGAGGACTGGCCGTGGAATAGCGGCGCCTCGATGCTGCTGCTGCCGACCTGCATCGACGCGAAGAGCAACGACGAGAAGAATTGCTGGCAGAAGGCCACCAGCGCGTGCATCTACGGACCGGGTATCGGCTTCAACTCGCTGCAATGGGATTGCACCAAGAGCGGATGTCTGAACTCGAACGTCTGCGTGCCGATCGACGAGGCCGGCCCGAAGTGCTCCTACGCCAAGTGCTGCGTCAGCAAGGACGCCGGGACGCCGGGCGCTGCCAACGAGTGCAAGTAGACCTACCTTCCGCTACCTTCCGCGAGCGCGCCGCTGCCGGCGTCGACGAGGTGCGAGATGCTGCCGACCGATATCCGAGTGCCCGAGGCCCACGCCCAGCTCGCGGTCCTGCCTGCCTCTGGTGAGCCCTGGATCGCCGGGCTCGCTGCTGCCTTGGCCGAACGGGGTTATACGACCCGCACCGAGGCTGCCGGCGATATCGCGTTCCACGCATTCATCGAGGGCGCGGCGATCGTGGTCTGGCGGCTCGAGGACGGCCTCGATCTCGCAGAGGCGTGGCTACGGATGTGCGAGCGCGCGCCGCGGCGGATGCCTGCCGTCGCGGTGCTCATGCCGGATTCTTCACCCGAGGACGTCGAGGCCTGCCTCGCAGCCGGTTTCGACGAAGTCTTCAGCCTGCGCAGCGACCCGGCGCGTGCCGCTGCGCGCCTGATCGGCCGCGCCCGCAGCCGCGACGTGCATCACTCGCTCGCCGCGATCGACCCGTTGACCAGCTTGGTGACGCGCGGGGTCTTCTTCTCCCGCCTCGATCCGACGGTGCGGCTGAGCTCCCGCGCCGGGATGCCGATGGCGGTCGCGGTCCTCGATCTGGACGGCTTCCGCGCTCTGGAGCAACGGGTTGGCCGCGACGTGGTCCGTGACCTGCTGCGCGACGTCGCCGACCACCTGCGTCGGGTCCTGCGCCGCTCGGATACGGTGGCCCGCCTCGGCGACGATCGCTTCGGCCTGATCCTGCACCACATCACGGCCTTCGAGGCGCGCAAGCTGGTCTATCAGATCTGGCGCAGCCTCACGGTCCGGCCAGAGACGTTGGAGCGGATCGGCCCCGGAGCCGGTCGCATCACCTTCACCGCCGGCGTCGCCGTCTTCCCGGGCGACTCTGCCGATGGCCGGGAGCTCTACACCCGCGCCGAGATCGCGCTGGACGTTGCCCGAGCCAGCGGTCACCGCCGCGTCCTGCTCTACTCGGAGACCGCGGGCGACGCTGGCATGGGCAGCACGGGCAGCAGCGATTTGCGCTACCACCGCACCGGAGTCGGCGGCCGCGAAGATCCCGAGTAGCGCGCTGCGTCAATTTCGCTCGATCGGCGTGAGCGAAGCCTTGTGAAGGGCCTTCGGTCGCGCATCCTCGGGGTGGGAATTTGGGCCCCCGCTACTGGACTTGCCACCCGTTCTCTGAAATAACCCCGCCCGTCGAAGGCCCCAACGGGCCTCGATCCGTCTCATAAGTCGGCGTGGTCGCTGGGAAGCGCGTCGACATCACCGGGTGGCCCCGAAAGGGCTCGCCGCGAACGGAAGACCCATGAAGTCAACCCTCGCCTTGGCTCTCGTCGCGCTCGCCATGGTCGCCCTCTCGGGCTGCGATCAGGTCGATCCGCAGCTCCCGAGCTACCACAAGGGCTACCAACCGGTGCAGCCGATCGCGTATTCCCACAAGTTGCACGCTGGCGACCTGGGCATCGAGTGCAAGTACTGTCACTTCGGCGCCGAGAAGAGCAAGCACGCCGGTATCCCGCCGGTGAACGTGTGCATGAACTGCCACAAGATGGTCAAAACGACCTCGCCCGAGATCAAGAAGATCCAAGAGGCCTACGAGAGCGGGAAGTCGATCGAGTGGATCCGCATCCACAAGCTCCCCGACTTCGTCTCGTTCGACCACAGCCGTCACGTCAACCGCGGCGTGGCTTGCCAGACCTGCCACGGTCCCATCCAGGAGATGGAGATCGTCAAACAGCAGAACACCTTGGCCATGGGCTGGTGCGTGAACTGTCACCGTGACTACACGCGCCATCCCCCCGAGCACATGGCCCACAAGAACATCAACGCATCGCTGGACTGCTCCGGCTGCCACCACTAGGGCAGCCCGGAACCAACGCCGCTCGCGCCCCGACGATCAAGACGGAGGGGCGCTCTCGTCGCAAGTGAGGAGCCCATGGACGGCAACCACAGCATCAAGAACGGCAAGCCGACCCCCGGCCGCCGATACTGGCAGACGGTCGAGGAGCGTTCGGGCGATCCGCGCGCGCTCGCCGCAGCCGACGTCGAATTCGGCCCTGCGCCGCAGGCCGGCGACGGCAGCGAACTCGCCCGCCGCGACTTCCTGAAGGTCCTCGGTACGACCTTCGCCGCCGCGAGCGTGACCGCTGGCTGCGCCCGCCGGCCGGTCGAGAAGGTCATCCCGTACGTGCAGAAGCCCGAGCAGATCACGCCCGGCGCGCCGGCGTACTACTCGACGACCTGCGGTGGTTGTCAGGCCGGTTGCGGCCTGCTCGTCAAGGCCCGCGACGGTCGCCCGATCAAGATCGAGGGCAACCCCGACCACCCGTACTCGGGCGGCGGTGTCTGCGCCCGCGGCCAGGGCACCGTCATCGACCTCTACGACGGCGATCGCCTGCGCAAGCCGGTGGTCGCTGGCGCCGAGGCCGATCAGGCCGCCTTCGACAAGGCCGCCCTCGCCGCGCTCGAGGCGTTCAAGTCGGACGGCTCGGGTCTCGCCATCCTCACGCCCTCGCTCTCCGGTCCGGCGACCCGCGCGGCCGCTGCGGCCCTGGTCTCGGCCTACCCTGGCGCCCGCCACGTCGTCATCGACGAAGCCGACCACAGCGCCATTCTCGCCGCGCATCAGCAGACCCACGGCGTCCCCGCCGTGCCGCTGCTCGATTTCGCCAAGGCCGACTACGTCCTCTCGCTCGACGCGGATTGGGTCGGCACCTGGATCGCGCCGGTGTGGTGGAACCGCCAGGCCGCGCCCGGGCGTCGTCTGAACCACGAGAAGAAGACCCTCACCTACCACGTCTCGGTCGAGTCGACGATGACGCTGACCGGCGCCAACAGCGACGAGCGCGTCCGCATCTTGCCGTCCGAACTGCGCGGCCTCGCCCTGGCCCTCGCCGGCGCGGTGGTCAAGGCGACCGGCACGGGCGTCAGCGTCCCCGGAAGCGAGACGGCCTACTCGGCCCAGGTCGAGAAGTGGACCAAGGCGCTCGCCGAGAACAAGGGCAAGTCGCTCGTGGTCAGCGGCAGCAACGACGTCGCCGTCCAGGCCGCCGTCAACGTGATCAACGAGGCGCTCGGCAACTACGGCAAGACCGTCGACGCCAACCGCCCGCTCGGCAACTTCGCCGGCGACAAGGCTGCTTCGGACGCCCTGCTCGCCGACCTCGAGGCTGGCAAGCTCAAGGGCATCGTCACCTTCGGCGTGAACCCCGCCTACATCGGCAAAGACGCCGCCCGCTGGGCCAAGGCCCTCGCCGGCGTCGGCGTGAACATCGCCTTCACCGACCGGCTCGACGAGACCGCGAGCCTCGCCAAGCTGGCGGCGCCGCTCTCGCACTTCCTCGAGGCGTGGGGCGACTACGAAGTCATGCCCGGCCTGGTCGGTGTGCAGCAGCCGCTGGTGCGCCCGATCTTCGGCACGCGCTCGCTGATCGAGTCGATGCTCGCCCTCGCCGGCAAGGGTCAGGATGGCCTCACGTTCGTGCGTGAGACCTGGAAGGCCTCGGTGCACCCGCGGCAAGAGAAGAAGACGAGCTTCGTCGCCTTCTGGGACCACTCGGTGCACGACGGCTTCGCCCGCGTCCTGCCGCCCGCGCTCGCCGCCGGAGGTCCGGCCGAGGTGGCTCCGCCCGCCGCGCCGCCGACCGTCGGTGCCGAGGCGGCCGCTGCTGCCGCTGCTCCGGCTGCTGCCGCTGCCGCTGCCGCTCCTGCCGCCGCTGAGGCTGTCGCCGCCGAGGGCGCTGCTGCCGCCGCGCTGCCCGCCGCCGCGACCGAGGCTGCGGCCCCGAGCGGCCCGGCCACCGCTCCCGCCGGCTTCGTCGCTGCCGACGCCGCCAAGGCGCTGGTCGCCGCGGAGAGCAAGGCGACGGCTGGCGCTTTCGAGTTGGTCGCCTACGAGTCGGTCGCCTTCGGCTCCGGCCGTGCGGCGAACAACCCCTTCCTGCAAGAGCTGCCCGACCCGCTGACCAAGTGCACGTGGGACAACTGGGCGGCCGTCTCGCCGCGCACCGCGCAAGAGCTCGGCCTCGCGACCGGCGACTTGGTCAAGGTGAGCAGCGGCGCGGTCAGCGTCGAGGTTCCGGTCGTCCTGCAGCCCGGCATCCACGACAAGGCCGTCGCGATCGCGGTCGGCTACGGTCGGAAGAAGGCCGGACGTGTCGCGGAGCTCGCCGGTGGCGCCGACATCTACCCCTTCCTCGCCCTGGGCGACGTGATCAAGGTCGACATCGCCAAGACCGGTGAGAACCGGGCGCTCGGCTTCTCGCAGACCCACCCCAGCTACGAGCACCGTCAGATCGTTCGCGAGACGACGCTCGAGGCGTGGCAGAAGAACCCGCGCAGCAACAACCCGGTGCTCGACGAGAAGCTCACCGGCAAGGGCCACGGCCAAGACGAGGCGAAGCCGCTCTCGGTGTGGAAGCCGCACGAGTACAACGGCAAGTACAAGTGGGAGATGGTCATTGACCTGAACGCGTGCAACGGCTGCTCGGCCTGCGTCATCGCGTGCAACGTCGAGAACAACGTCCCGGTCGTCGGCCGCCTCGAGGTCTCGCGCAAGCGCGACATGCACTGGATGCGCATCGACCGCTACTACGCCGAGCCGGCGTCGGCCACGCCCGGCCCGGGCGATTACGATTGGGATCCGGTCGAGGATGACTGGATGCAACTGGCGGAGAACCCGCAGGTCGTCTTCCAGCCGGTGATGTGCCAGCACTGCGAGACCGCCGGCTGCGAGACGGTCTGCCCGGTCCTCGCCACGGTGCACACCAGCGAAGGCCTGAACTCGATGGCCTACAACCGCTGCATCGGCACCCGCTACTGCGCCAACAACTGCGCGTACAAGGTTCGCCGGTTCAACTGGTTCCAGTACCCGCAGGGCGAGATGGAGGGCAAGGTCGACTACGACCTGCTGAGCTTGGCGCTCAACCCCGACGTCACCATCCGCAGCCGCGGCGTGATGGAGAAGTGCTCGATGTGCGTGCAGCGCATCCAGCTCGCCAAGAGCGAGGTCCTGCGCGACGGGCGTGACACCATCATCGACGGCGATGTGCAGACGGCTTGCCAGCAGACCTGCCCGACCGACGCGATCACCTTCGGCAACATCAACGACAAGGACAGCGCCGTCAGCCAGGCGATGATGGATCCGCGTCGCTTCAAGATGCTGGAAGAGATCAACAGCCGTCCGGCCATCGGCTACCTGACCAAGGTTCGGCACGAGTTCGACATGATGCCGGCCGAGGATCTCGGTGCAGCAGCCCCGGCGCACGGTGCTGGCCACGGCGACGCTGGCCACGGCGGCAACGAGCATGGCGGCTCCGAGCACGGCGGTGAGAACCACGGCGAGGCTTACCCCGCCGCGAAGAAGGAGGACTAGCATGTCGGCAACCGCATCCCATCTGCGTGAGCCGCTGGTCACCGGCGGCAACCCGCGGCTCGGGGAGATCACCGACGCGATCGTCGCGCCGATGGAGAACAAGCCCTCCGGTCTGTGGTGGGCAGCGTTCGTACCGGCGCTGACGCTCTTCATCGCTGGTTTCTCCACCATCGGCTTCCAGATCGCCGAGGGCATCGGCACCTGGGGACTGAACAAGACCGTCGGCTGGGGTTGGGACATCACCAACTTCGTCTGGTGGGTCGGTATCGGTCACGCCGGCACCGCGATCTCCGCCATCCTCTTCCTCTTCCGGCAGAAGTGGCGCACCGCGATCAACCGCTCGGCCGAGGCGATGACGATCCTCGCCGTCATCTGCGCCGCGCTCTACCCGCTGATCCATATGGGTCGTCTGTGGTTCGGAGCGTGGTGGTTCGCGCCGCTGCCGAATATGCGTGGCCCGCTGTGGGTGAACTTCCGCTCGCCGCTGCTCTGGGACTTCTTCGCGATCTCGACCTACTTCTCGATTTCGTGCGTGTTTTGGTACTTCGGCCTGATCCCGGACATCGCCACCTTCCGTGACCGCACCAACAAGAAGCTGAAGAAGACCATCTACGGCATCCTCAGCTTCGGCTGGACCGGCAGCAACCGCGACTGGAGCCACTACGAGATCGTCTACACGATCCTCGCCGCGCTGGCCGCGCCGCTGGTCCTCTCGGTCCACACGATCGTCTCGATGGACTTCGCGACCTCGGTCATCCCGGGCTGGCACACCACGATCTTCCCGCCCTACTTTGTCGCTGGCGCCTTGTTCTCGGGCTTCGCGATGGTGTTGACGCTCTTGGTCATCGCGCGCAAGACGCAGAAGCTCGAGCACATCATCACGCTCTCGCACATCGACAATATGGCGAAGGTCGTCCTGGCGACCGGCATGTTGGTCGGCCTGGCGTATTCGACCGAGTTCCTCATCGGTTGGTATTCCGGCAGCAACTACGAGGGCTTCATCTTCTTCAGCTCGCGCATGAAGGGACCCTACGCCTGGGCCTACTGGACGATGATCTCCTGCAACGTCATCAGCCCGCAGATCTTCTGGTTCAAGCCGTTCCGGCGGAACTTGGCGCTGGTCTTCGTCATGAGCATCTTCGTCAACATCGGCATGTGGTTCGAGCGCTTCGTCATCATCGTGACCTCGCTGAACCGCGACTACCTGCCGTCGTCGTGGTCGATGTACTCGCCCACCTGGGTCGAGATCCTCGAATACCTCGGCACCATCGGCTTCTTCTTCACCGCGTACCTGCTCTTCGTCCGCTTCCTGCCGACCGTCTCCATCGCCGAGGTGAAGATGGTGGCGTCGTGGGCGCAGAAGGACGCGCACGCCAGTTCCCACCACCACGCCGCTTCCGGCGCGGCGGCCGCCGGTCTGAACCCGGTGCCTGCTTCGCCGAAGGAGGAGGTGTTCCATGGCTAGCGCCGCGCATGCAGCCGCCCCCGAGGCGGCGACCACCGAGCTCCGCGAGTTCTTCGTCGGCACCTTCGCAGAGGAGCATCAGATCCTCGAGGTGACCAACGAAGCGCGCGAGTCCGGCCTGCCGATCCACGATTGCTTCACGCCGTACCCGGTGCACGGTCTCGACGCCGCGATGGGCCTGAAGCGCTCGTGGATCCCGTACGCCTCGTTTGCCTTCGGCTGCTTCGGCTTCTTCCTCGCCTTCAGCCTGCAGACCCACACGCAGTTCGTCGACTTCGACATGGTGCAACTGTGGAAGGGTTGGCCGATCATCATCGGCGGCAAGCCCTTCCTGCCCTGGCCGGCCTTCGTGCCCGTCTTCTTCGAGCTGACGGTCTTCTGCACGGGACACCTGACGGTGCTCACCTACCTGATCTACCGGCGCATCCTCCCGGGTGTGAAGCCGAAGATCCACATCGACGGCGTGACCGACGACCGGTTCGCGCTGGCGCTCGACCCGACCGCTGCTGGCTTCGACGAGGAGAAGGCCCGCGCCCTCTTCGCCAAGTACGGCGTGGTCGACGTCCTCACCGTGGAGGGCAAGGCATGAAGTTCTTTCCGCTCTTTCGCACGTTGATCCTCGCCGGCGGCAGCTTGCTGCTGGCCGCGGGCTGCAACGTCAGCGACAAGCCGAACTACATGATCTATCCGCAGATCAACCACATGGCCTTCTCGAAGGCGCAGGAGTCGCAGGGCGTCATGTACACCCCGCGCTACAACCCGACGGTCGTGGATCGCGACGAGGCGCCCGACGGCGTCATCAAGCTCGCCCACGGCGACGGGCGCACGCTGCTGCTCCCGCCCGAGGGCACGATCCGTCGTCGCGGCAACCCGACGCAGGCGCAGACCGAAGCCGTCACGGCCGAGATGCTGCCGCTGCACTACCCGGTCGACGAGGCCGGGGCGAAGGCCGCGGGCTTCGTCGACGACAAGGGCAACGCCAAGCTCGCCGACTACGCCACCGCGCAGGCCAAGAAGGCCGGTGAGGAGCTGAAGAATCCCTTCGCTGGCGAGCCCAGCAAGGAGACGCTCGCTCGCGCCGAGGAGGTCTACGTGACCTTCTGCTCGCCGTGCCACGGCACCACGGGCATGGGCGATGGGCCGGTCAGCAAGCGCGGCGTTCCGGGCTTCCCGCTGGCGCCGAAGGATGCTCCGCCGGTCGGCTACAAGGACGGGCACATCTTCCACATCGTGAGCTATGGCCGCGGGATGATGGGCAGCTACGCGTCCCAGATCGCGCCCGAGGATCGCTGGAAGGCCATCCTCTGGGTGCGTGAGCTGCAGAAGAAGGCCGCCGCTGGCGGGCAGGGAGGCTAGCCATGGCACATCACGCGCACGCGCCCGTGGACGACCGTCCCTTCGAGGCGTCGAAGAAGGTCCAGCAGCTCGCGATCGGGCTGCTGGTGCTCGGCGTCGCAGGTCTGGGCTTCGCCTTCACCGGCGATGCTTGGCGGGCCTGGTCGAACGTCCTGATCGGCGGCTATTACTTCACCGGCGTCGCTCTCGGAGCGTCGTTCATCTTCGCCGTCTTCTCGATGGTGAATGCCGGTTGGTGGGTCGTCATCAAGCGTCCGGTCGAGGCGTTCACCACCTACTTCCCGGTCGGCATGGTGGCCTTCCTGCTGATCGGCCTGTTCGGCATGCATCACCTCTACGAGTGGAGCATCCCCGAGATCGTGCAGCACGATCACCTGCTGCAGCGCAAGGCTGGCCTGCTCAACGAGACCGGCTGGCTGATCCGCGTCGTGGTCTACTTCGGCCTGTGGATGACCACGACCTTCTTCATGCGCAAGAACAGCCGGGCACAGGATGCGGACGGCTCGGCCGTGCACACCGCGAAGAACGTGCGGCTGGGCGCCATCCACTTGGTCGTCTTCGCGCTGACCATCACCTTCGCCGGCCTGGACTGGATGTCGAGCCTCGAGCCGCATTGGTTCTCGACGATGTTCGGCGTCTACCAGTTCGCGGGCGCCTTCGTGGCGGCCTTCGCGTGGCTCACCCTCTTCGTGCTCGGCATGAAGAAGGCCGGCTACCTCGGCTGGGTCAACGAGAACCACTACCACGACCTCGGCAAGCTGATGTTCGCCTTCGCGACCTTCTGGGCCTACATCTGGATCTCGCAGTACCTGCTCATCTGGTACTCGAATATGCCGGAAGAGACGATCTACTACGTCGCTCGCCAGTCGAACGGCTGGGAGGTCCTCTGGGGTCTGAACCCGCTGGTTCGCTGGTTCCTGCCCTTCCTGATCTTGCTGCCGCGTGAGAACAAGCGTCGCCCGAAGATCTTGGCCCTGGTCGCCGGCATCATCGCCTTCGGCCACTGGCTCGACATCTACTTGCAGGTGATGCCGGCGACGAGCCACTTCGCGGCGCACCACGCTGGCGCGGACGTCCACGGCCCGGTCTTCGGCCTGCAGGAGCTCGGTGGCTTGGCGTTTTTCGCCGGCATCTTCCTGCTCCTCGTGCCGAAGATGATGGAGAAGGCGCCGCTGCTCGCGGCCAACGATCCCTACCTCGACGAGGCGCTGCACCACGACCAATAGGTCACAGTCACGCGAATCGACCGTCGGCGGGGCCGGCGCGTCCCAAGTGGCGCGCCGGCCCCTTCGCGTTCTTGTCGCGCAGGGCGCCCACTGTGCTAGCCTTGGCTGCGCCGGAGCCACCTTGCTGTGGTGAGCCGGACAGACGACGTTCTCGGAGTGAGCGATGCCAGGACCACCGCAGAGCCGCCTCGGCGACAAGAGCCTCGTTCCGGCGGACGCCCACGGCTGCCCCGCCTGCCCTCATACCTGCGTCGGCCCCGCCGTCGGCGGTTCGCCGGACGTGATGGTCAACGGCCGACCGGCGCTGCGCGTCAGCGATCCCGGTGTGCATGCCGGCTGCTGCGGACCCAATACCTGGACCGCGCAGGCGGGCTCGGGGACGGTCTTCATCAACAGCCTCGCCGCGCATCGCCTCGGCGACGCCGACGCGCACTGCGGTGGCATGGGCAAGATGATCGAGGGCAGCGGCGACGTCTTCACCGGCGGCTGAGCTCGTTTCGCATCAACCGCCGGTGAATCCGGCGCTTCGATCGGGTGTCGATCGTCTCGCGGCTCAGCCCAGTGCGGCGAGCGCGGCGTCGTAGTTCGGCTCCTGGCCGATCTCGGGAACCTGCTCGGTGTAGAGCACCTTGCCAGTCTCGTCGAGGACCACCACCGAGCGGGCGAGCAGGCCAGCCAAGGGGCCGCTGGTCATCCGCACGCCGTAGGCCTCACCGAAGCCGAGCGCACGCATCTCCGAGAGCGACTTCACGTTCTCGATGCCTTCGGCGCCGCAGAAGCGCTTGTGGGCGAACGGCAGGTCGCGGCTGATGCAGAGGCAGATGGCGCCCGTGCCGGAGATCTTGGCGTTGAACTGGCGCACGCTCATCGCGCAGGTGCCGGTGTCGACGCTCGGGAAGATGTTCAGCACGACCTTGCTGCCGGCGACGTCGGCGAGCGTGACCTCCTTGAGGTCGACGCCGGTCAGCGAGAAGTCGGGGGCGGCGCTGCCGACCGCGGGCAGCTCGCCGCTGGTCTGGAGGGGATTGCCGCGAAGGGTGATGGTGGCCATCGGAGCTCCTGTGGGGCGGTTGGCCCCTGGGGTTGGGCGCGTGACCCTAGCGGCATCGCGCGGAAGGACGAAGCGAGTGCGTCGCAACCCGGCGCGGACGCGCCGGAACCGCCCGTCGCTTCCGGGATCGTTCAGCGGTTGACGGCGTGGATCGCTTCGCCGAGCGCCGCCTTGGCCGCCTCCATCACGCCTTCCGCCATGGTCGGGTGGGCGTGGACGGTCAGCGAGAGGTCGTCGAGCTCGGCGCCCATCTCGAGGGCCAGGCCGGCCTCTGCGACCAGCTCGGAGGCTTCCGCGCCGACCAGGTGGATCGCCAAGATCTCACCGGTCTCGGCGTCGCCGACGACGCGGGCGAAGCCATCGGTCGCGTCCGAGGTCATCGCCCGACCGAGCGCGCCGAAGCCGAATTTTCCGACCTTCAGCGGCCGTCCCTCGGCTTTCAGCGCTTCGAGGCTCGGGCCGACCGAGGCGATCTCGGGATCGGTGTAGACGACGTTGGGGATCGCCCGCACGTCCATCGCCGCCGGGTGGCCGGCCACGACTTCCGCGGCGACCTCGCCCTCTTTGCTCGCCTTGTGCGCCAGCATCGGGTTGCCGACCAGGTCGCCGATGGCGAAGACGCCGGCGGCCGTCGTGCGCTGCTGTGCATCGACCGTGACGAAGCCGCGGGCGTCGGGGCTCAAGCCGACGGTCTCGAGGCCGAGGCTGGCGCTATTCGGCCGTCGACCGACGGCGACCAGGACCTTGTCGAAGCGTCCCTCGCCGGCCGCCTTGCCGCTCCAGCGCAGGGTGACGCCCTCGGCGTCGATCTCCGCGCCTTCGACCTTGGTGTCGACCAGGTGCTTCATGCCGAGCTTCTTCTTCTGCTTCTGCTCGAGCGGGCGGACGACGTCGGGGTCGAAGGCCGCGAGCAGGCGGGGCAGGGCCTCGATCACGGTGACTTCGCTGCCGAGGCGGGCGAAGACCTCGCCGAGCTCCATGCCGATGACGCCGCCGCCGACCACGGCGAGCTTGCCGGGGACCTCGCGCAGCGCCAGCGCGCCCGTCGAGTCGAGGACGTGCTCGCCGAAGGGGAGGAAGGGGATCTGCACCGGCGTGCTGCCGGTCGCGAGGATGACGTTGCGGGTCAGCACGGCGTCGGCGCCGGCCTCGCCCTCGATCACCACCTTGCCGGGCCCGGCGAGGCGCGCGCTGCCGACCCGATGCTCGACGCCGTTGGCCTTGAAGAGGCCGCCGATGCCGCTCGTCAGCTTGTTGGTGATGCCGTCCTTCCAGTCGATCATGGCGTCCATGTCGAGGCCGGCGTCGCCCGCGAGGATGCCCATGTGGGCGCCGTTGCGGGCCTTCCAATAGAGCTTGCTCGCCCCGATCAACGCCTTGGACGGGATGCAGCCGACGTTGAGGCAGACCCCGCCGAGGTTGCCTTTCTCGACGCAGAGCGTGCGCAACCCGAGCTGCGCGGCCCGAATCGCCGCAACATAGCCGCCGGGACCCGCGCCGATCACCACAACATCATAGACTTCGCTCATCGGTCGACTCCTCGTGCTGGGCCCTGGTCGGGCGCCTCGGCGCGGATGCTCGGCTCTGCACGGCAGCCGGTCAAGCGCGCCAGATTGCTCGCGCAACGATCCGCGGACTTGTCGCATCCAGCGAGAGCGGCGATGGTCCGCAGCGGACGGGGCCACCGCACGCGGTGGTGAGGAGGGAAGACGATGAAGACGATGTGGAAGCGGCGCAGCGGCGCCTTGGTTCTTGCCGGGTCGATCGCGCTGGTCGCCGGCGGCTGTGGCAAGAAGGCGGAAGAGAAAGGCGGCGAGGCTGCCGGCGAGAAGGCCGCGGAGCCGGCCACGCCCGCCACGCTCGATCCGGCTGCGCTACGCGCCAAGGCCAAGGCGCTCTTCGGTACGCCGCCGGCCGTCTACGAGAACAAGGAGAATCCGCAATCGGAGGCCAAGGTCGCGCTCGGTCGCACCCTCTTCTTCGACCCGCGGCTCTCGAAGGACGACACGATCTCCTGCAATTCCTGCCACAAGCTGGAGAACTTCGGCGTCGACGGCGAGCCGACCAGCAAGGGCGTCGGCGGTGGCCGCGGTGACCGCAATTCGCCCACGGTGCTCTTCTCGGCCGGCCACTTCCGCCAGTTCTGGGACGGCCGCGCCGTCGACGTCGAGGAGCAAGCCAAGGGCCCGGTCCTCAACCCGGTCGAGATGGCGATGCCGGACGCCGGCGCGGTCGAGGCCAAGCTGCAGGCGATCCCCGGCTACGTGACGATGTTCAAGGCCGCGTTCCCGCAGGCAGGCGACAATGCCGTGACCTTCGACAATATGGCCAAGGCCATCGCCAGCTTCGAGCGCACGCTCAACCCGCCGGCACCCTTCGACGCCTGGCTCGGCGGCAAGGACGACGCGATGGGTGAAGATGCCGTCGCCGGCCTGCAGGCCTTCGTCGATACCGGTTGCACCACCTGCCACAACGGCCCGCTCTTCGGTGCGCGCATCTACCAGAAGCTCGGCTTGGTCGAGCCCTGGCCGAGCACAGAGGACATCGGTCGGGAGAAGGAGACCGGCAAGGCCGAGGACAAGTTCTTCTTCAAGGTCCCTTCGCTGCGCAACATCGCCAAGACCGGGCCCTACTTCCACGACGGCAAGACGGCCGACCTCGCCGCAGCGGTGAAGCTCATGGCGAAGCACCAGCTGGGCAAGGAGCTCGACGACGGCCAGACCGGCAAGCTCGTCGCCTTCCTCGGTGCGCTGACCAGCGAGATTCCGGCCGGCTTCGCCGACGCCCCCGAGCGTCCGGCCGATGGACCCGTTCCGGCGAATCCGGCCCCGGAGGCCGCCCCGGCCCCCGCCGCCGCGCCCGAGGGTGCCGCCCCGACCCCGCCGACCGGCGGCTGATCCACCCTGGCCCCTCTCGAGACTCGACCAGAGAATGCAGTTTCGCATCCTCTGGCCGAGTCTCTCTTCTGTTCTCTGGGGGGCTGGGCTCCCCCAGGTCGCGAGAAGCGTGGTTCTCGCGAACCTTCCCCCTCCGCGAGCCGCGCTGCGGGAAAATGTTTCGGCGCGCAAAGGCCGCTAGCGGCTTTGCCGGGTCCTGCTAGACTGCCGGCGCGAATCATCCCGGTTCGCGAAGACGGCCTGCTTGCCGTTCCGAGTCGACCATGCGCCTGACTTCGATTTCCACCCGCACGCTGCCCGCGATCGCGGCCTTGTTCGTCATCGGCTGCGGCACCGTCACCATCGATGACGGCGGCACCGGCCTCGCCGATATCTTCGACGCCCTGAGCGACGCGGGCGGCGGCGGCAGCGACGGCACCAATGTCGACAGCGCCGGAGGCAAGGACGTCCCCGGCGACCAATGCATCACCGACTTCGACTGCGCCGGTGTGGTCAAGGGCACCACGCCCTGCCTGCTGCCGGCCTGCGACAACGGCTATTGCACCAAGAAGCAGAAGGACGAGGGGGCGCTCTGCCAGAACCCGGGTGAGGTGCTGAGCGATTGCCAGGCGTCGGCCTGTGACGACGCCGGCCAGTGCAAGGCTTCGGCGCTCGAGGATGGCGAGGCGTGCGGCGGCGTGGCCTGTGGCAAGATGTGCCAGAGTGGGGCCTGCGTCGTCGCGCCCGATACGGCCTACGACGACGCGAACCCGTGCACCAAGGACTATTGCAACCAGGGCCTCGCCGTGGTGCACGAGCCGATCACCGACCTGACCATCGATTGCGACGACGGCAACGCCTGCACCGAAGACGCCGTCTGCATCGAGGGCAAATGCGCCGGCAAGCCGATCGTCTGCACCGACGGCCTCTCTTGCACCGTCGACTCCTGCCTGCCGGAAGAGGGCTGCAAATTCGTCGCCAACGACAAGAGCTGCGACGACGGCGACCCCTGCACCAAGCAGGCCTGCGACCTCGCGGCCGGCTGCACCGTGACCGGCGCCAACGAGGGCGCGGATTGCGACGACGGCAACGCCTGCACCGAGAAGGACGCCTGCGGCACCGATGGCAGCTGCGGCGGCACCTCGACCTGCACCTGCAAGGTCAACGACGATTGCGTCGCCGACAACCTCTGCCTCGGCCCGCTGGTCTGCGTCGAGGGGCTCTGCCAGACGGTGCCGGGCCAGGCCGTGATCTGCGACGCGAGTCAGGACACCGCCTGTGCCAAGTCGCAGTGTCAGCCGAGCTCGGGCACCTGCGCCCTGGTCCCGGCGACCGACGGGTCGGATTGTGACGACGGCGACCCCTGCACCTCGAAGTCGACCTGCGAGGCGGGCGCCTGCCAGGGCAAGGAGCTGCAGAATTGCGACGACGCCAACCCCTGCACCGACGACGCCTGCAACAAGCTCAGCGGCTGCACCAACGTCGCCAATAGCGCGGCCTGCGACGACGGCAACCCCTGCTCGGAGCAGGACGCCTGCATCAACGGCGGTTGCTCGGGCGTGGCCAAGGCCTGTGACGACGGCATCGGCTGCACCCTCGACGCATGCGACAAGGACTCGGGCCTGTGCAAGAACACGCCGCAGAACGCCGCCTGCGACGACAACAACCCGTGCACGGCCGATATCTGCGACGCGAAGGCCGGCTGCGGCAACGCCGCCGACGACAAGGGCACCTGCTCCGACGGCGACGAGTGCACGGTCGACGCCTGCAAGGGCGGCGTCTGCACCTCGACCAATACCTGCCCGTGCAAGGCTGCGACGGCCGCGCAGGATTGCAACGACAACAACCCCTGCACCGTCGACACCTGCGACGAGGCCGCCAAGAGCTGCAAGAACGTCACCGCGGGCGCCGACGGCAAGCCGTGCGATACCGGCGACAAATGCCAGCAGCCGGGCAGCGGCCTGTGCGCGGCGGGCGTCTGCAAATCGGGCAACAAGCCGGTCGACTGCTCGAGCAAGAGCGGGCCCTGCACCACGGGCGTCTGCGCCGCCGCGACCGGCGCCTGTCAGGCCACGCCAAAGGCCGACGGCCTGGGCTGCGACGCCGACGGCAGCGTTTGCACCGCGAACGACGCCTGCAAGGGCGGAAGCTGCGTCGCCGGCGCGACGGTGAAGTGCAACGACAACAACCCGTGCACCACCGATAGTTGCGACAAGACCAAGGGCTGCACCACCGCGCCGCTCTCGACGGGCAGCTGCGACGACGGCGACGCCTGCACCGAGAAGGACGTCTGCAACGCCGGTGCGTGCAAGGGCGCGGCGCTGACCTGCGACGACGGCAACCCGTGCACCACCGACAGCTGCGACAAGGCGCTGGGCTGCAAGGCTGCCGCGAACACCGCCGCCTGTGACGACGGCACGGTCTGCACCAAGGGCGACGTCTGCTCGGGCGGCGTCTGCAAGCCCGGCGCGGCGCTCGACTGCAACGACAACAACCCCTGCACCACCGATAGCTGCGACAAGACCAAGGGCTGCCAAAACGTGGCCAATACCTCGAGCTGCGATGACGGCAATGCCTGC
>JACKFC010000022.1 GCA_020632665.1 Deltaproteobacteria bacterium | reverse complement strand
GAACGACGCCCCGGTCGCGATCACGCGCTCCGGCGGCGAGCCACACAGCCGCAGCAAGACCGCGACGTCGTGCGGCGCGAGGGACCACAGGCTCGACTCTTCGCGCCGGAAGCGGCCGAGGTTGAGTCGGTTCGAATAGAGGTAGCGCAGCCGGCCCAAACCGCCTTCGCGGATCAGCGCCGCCAACGCCTCGATCGCCGGGTGGTAGTGCAGCAGGTGGCCGACCATCAGCCGCAGCCCCGCAGCCTCGGCTTGGTCGACCAGCGCCTGCCCCTCGGCCAGCTCGAGCGCGAGCGGCTTCTCGACGAAGACGTGGCTCCCCCGCGCGAGACACGCCCGGACCAACGCGGCGTGGCGGGCCGCCGGCGCGGCGATGACCACGGCCTCGGTGAAGGGCGCCTGCTCGAGGTCGCGGTAGACGGGCACGCCGCCGAGGGCCTCTTCGGCGTGGCGAGCGGCGTCCGGCGACGGGTCGACGACGGCGTCGAGGACGCCGCGGGCGAAGAGGTTGCGGGCGAGGTTGCGGCCCCACGGACCCATGCCGATCAAGGTGACGCGCGGGTTCGGGGCGGTCGGCGGCGACATCGGCGGGTCCTGGGGCGGAAGGGATTGTGCGGGCGAGACGCGCGCCCCGCCGCTATGCTAGGCTCGATGGCCAGGAGGGGCGCAGAGGTGATGATGCGGCAGCGGAACCCGCCGTGGCAACGCGCAAGCGACCCAATCCACGCGACACGGCTGCTCGCGGCGCTCCTGACCACGTTCGCCTGCGCCGCTCCGGCAGCCGCCGCTCCGCTCTGCACCAGCGCGATGTTCGATTGCCGCATCGGAGACGAGGTCTGGGGTCCGAACCTCAAGATCCTGCTGAGCAACCCGGCGCTGCGGAAGCGATTTCTGAAAAATATTCGAAACTGCGAGTTGACCCCTTCGACGGCGACGCCTTTTCGCTGTGACTGGCGACGAACAATCAAACTCGGCGTCGGATACCACACTGGAGGCAGCAGCGGCGCCAGCGGCGGAGCGAGCAACGACACCGGCGCCGCGGCGCCTGCGCCTCGCCGCGACGTTGCCGGGCGACGCGGGACGACGCCGGCACCGACGCGCGTGCAGGTCGCGGCGGTGAAGACGCCGGATCGCGGGCCGTACAGCGAAGAGATCGCAGCGGCAGCCGAGCGCTACAAGATCCCACCCGATTTGGTGCGCGCCGTGATCCAGGTGGAGAGCGCGTTCAACCCAACGGCACTCTCGGTGAAGGGCGCCGTGGGCTTGATGCAGCTGCTGCCAGAGACGGGCAAGGCCATGGGCGCGACGGATCTGCGCAATCCGGCAGACAATATCGCCGCGGGAACGCGATTCCTGCGCCTGCTCGCCAACCGCTTCGGCGGTGACCTGGTCAAGGTGCTCTCGGCCTATCACGCCGGCAGCACGCGGGTCTTGCGACGCGAAGCGACCCCATTCGCCGCGACCGATAGCTACGTGCGCAAGGTCCTCGGCGTCTACTACGCCCTGCGGGACGGCTGATGACGCCGGCGAGCCGCGTTGCTCGCCGCGCGGGGCAGCTGCTGGGGACGGCCACGCTGCTCTGCCTCGCCGTGGCATGCAGCCCGGCGACCACGCTCCCGGTCGGCGCTGTCTGCACCCTCGACGAGGCCTGTGGCAGCGGCTATTGCGAGCCCGATTTCGGCGTCGCGACGGCCATCTCGCATTGCCGCGACCCGGACGCCGATCCCGACGGCGACGGCCTGCTGAATTTCGCCGAGCGCCTGGCGCACAGCAACCCGGGCTCGGCCGATACCGACGGCGACGGCATCGCGGATGGCGTCGAATGGGGCCCGATCACCGCCGTCCCACGCGACCGCGACGGGGATGGCAAGGCGGACCTGATCGAACACGACACCGCCGATGCGGACGCCGACTGCCTGCCCGACGTCGACGATCGCAAGGACGGCACGGTGGCGACGCCGGCCGAGCTCGCGGCGGCGGGCTGCCGCCTGGGCGTCTGTGCGCTGGCGGCGGCGGCGCGCTGCGAAGCCGGCGTGGTCCTCTGCGAGCCGCCCGCCGACGCCGGTCACGAGCCCGACGGAGAGACCAGCTGTGACGGCCAAGACAACGATTGCGACGGCCTGACCGACGAAGAACTCGACGGCCTCGCCGGCCCGGTCTGCGGCGATCAGGGCGTCTGCAGCAGCGGCGCCGCGGCACGCTGCGTCGGCGGCCAATGGCTCTGCAACCTCGCGCTGCTGCCGGGCTGGGAGAGCGTCGAGAAGACCTGCGACGGGCGCGACAACGACTGCGACGGGCAGACCGACGAGGCGCCGATCTGCGACGACGGCATCCCCTGCACCATCGACAGCTGCGATCCGAACGTCGGCTGCCTCCACGCGCCCGACCACAAGGCCTGCCAGGACGGCAACCCCTGCACCGTCGACGCCTGCGACGCCCGCCTCGGCTGCCAGACCGTGCCGCGGGTCGGCACCTGCGACGACGGCAACCCCTGCACCACCGGCGAGAGCTGCCAGGGCACCAGCTGCATCGGCGGCACGCCGACCCCCTGCGAAGACGGCTCGAGTTGCACCGCCAACCCCTGCGATCCGGCCAAGGGCTGCCTCGCTGTGCCGGTCTCGCCGGGGTCGGCGTGCAAGCCGGTCGACGCCTGCCAGGTGATCGGCAGCTGCGTCCTCGGCGTCTGCCAGCCGACCCAGGCGAAGAACTGCGACGACGGCAACCCCTGCACCCTCGACACCTGCGACAACACCGACGGCAGCTGTGGCCACGGCGCGGTCCCGGGCCCGTGCGACGACGGCAGCGCCTGCACCACCGACGATAGCTGCGTCGGCAAGCTCTGCATCGGCGTCGCGCTCCCGACCTGTTGCACCGAAGACACCGACTGCGCCGACGACAACGCCTGCAGCGACGATCGCTGCGTCGGCGGTGGCTGCATCAACGACGTCACCCCGATGAACGGCCTACCCTGCGACGACGACAACGCCTGCACCGCGGCGAGCGCCTGCGCCGCGGGGAGCTGCGTCGCGACGCTCAATATCGACTGCGACGACGGCGAGCCCTGCACCGTCGAGTTCTGCAACGGCCAGAAGGGCTGCCAGAAGCTGGCGCTGGGCGACGGGGCCAGCTGCGACGACGGTGACGTCTGCAACGGCGTCGCGCTCTGCAGCGCCGGGCTCTGTGTCGCCTCGAACGTGCTCGATTGCGACGACGACAACCCGTGCACCGACGATACCTGCGATGCCAAGGCCGGCTGCGTCCACCTGCACAACGCCGTCGGTTGCGATGACGGCAACGCCTGCACCCAGAGCGATGCCTGCGCTGCGGGCGCGTGCAGCGGCACGGCGGTGCTGTGCAACGACGACCAATCGTGTACCGACGACGCCTGCAGCGTACAGGCGGGCTGCATCTACAGCGCGATCAGCGGCCCCTGCGACGATGGCGACGCCTGCACCCAGGGCGACGCCTGCAATGGTGCGCAGGGCTGCGTCGGCAGCGCGGTGGATTGCGACGACGGGCAGCCGTGCACCGCGGACGGCTGCGATCCCGGCACCGGCTGCAGCCACGACGGCACGCCCTTGCAGGGCCGGTGGTGCGACGACGGCGACAACTGCACCGTCGGCGAGACCTGCGACGCGGGCGCCTGCGTTCCGGCCACCGCCATCACCTGCGACGACGGCAACCCGTGCACGACCGGAAGCTGCAACCCGGCGACAGGCCAATGCGTCACCGCGCTGCAGAACAAGGCCTGCGTCACGCCGACGGGCTGCGCCTCGGACGCGGTCTGCAGCAACGGCGTCTGCGCCGGCAAGGCGATCAAGAATTGCTGCACGCAGACCAGCGGCTGCCAGGACGACAACCCTTGCACGCTCGACTCCTGCGACAAGCCGACCGGCGTCTGCAGCCACCTCGCGCTCACCGGTCTCGCCTGCAGCGACGGCTCGGCCTGCACCGTCGGCGAGAAATGCGCCGCCGGCTTCTGCTACGGCGGCGGCGCGCTGACCTGCGACGACGCCAACGAATGCACCACCGACGCCTGCCTGCCGAGCAAGGGGTGCGTCTTCTCGCCGCGGGACGCCGAGCCCTGCCCGGACGGCGACGCATGCAACGGCGTCGAGCTCTGCGATTCGGGCGCCTGTGCGGCTGCCACGGCTCCCGACTGCAACGACGGCCAGAGCTGCACCATCGACAGCTGCAACCCCTCGGTCGGCTGCCTGCATCAACCCCAGGTCGGCAAGGCATGCGACGACGGCTCGGCCTGCACCACCTTCGATACCTGCACGGCCGCGGGCGCCTGCGTCGGCAAGGCCAGCACTGCGGTCGGCTGTTGCGCCGTCCAGGCCGACTGTGACGACGGCTTCGCCTGCACGATCGACAGCTGCGGCGAAGGCGCGCGCTGCGTACACAGCCCGCGGGTCTGCGACGAAGCGACCGGCTGCGCGGTGCGCACCTGCATGCAGGGCAGCTGCCAGACCCGACAGCGATGCGAGAGCCCGACGCTGCTCGACGCACCGATCGAAGGCAGCGGCAGCATGCCCGCCGGCTGGATCGCCGAGAGCCCGAGCGGACCGAGCGTGTCGGCGTGGTCGATGGCCGCAGCGGGGTCCGGCCTGGTCGCCGGCAGCGAGCGGGCGCTGCACGCCACCCTCGGCGCCGGCTCGAGCCATGCGCGGCTACCACCCCTGCGGCTGCAGAAGGGCGCCTACCGGCTGGAGCTGCTGCTGCTCCTCGATGGCCCGGCCAGCTGCGCCCAGAGCCGCTTCGACGCCACGCTCGGCGGGCAGAGCCTGACCAAGGTCTGCGGCGCGACCACCGGCGTCCAGGCGTTGGCGTTGCCCTTCGAGGTCACGGCGACCGGCGAAGTCGCGCTCGGCGTCCGCTACACCGCCAGCGCGCCGCAGGACACCACCCGCGGCGCCTTCGTCGACGCCGTCCGCGTGCTCGCCTTGCCCGACGCGTCTTGTGTCTGCAGCGGCGACGGCAAATGAATCGGGCCACCCTCTTCGGCGTGTTGCTGGCGATCGCCGCATGCGGTGAGCCGCAGCCGTGCCAGCCCGACGGAACCTGCCCGCCGCCGCTCAGCTGCTACCAAGGCGTGTGCCAGAACACGCTCGGCAAGACGCCGCCCGGCAGCGACGCCAGCGCCGACGCGACCTGCCCCACGGATCCCTTGCCGGGAGCGGTCGCGGACGCCGCGTTCGCGGTCTTTCAGGGCGAGTTGGCGCTGATCGGCGGGCACGCAGGCCGGCCGCGTTGCAGCCCGAGCGCTGCGGTCGCTGCACGGGCCGACGCCATCGCCTTCGCGCCGTGCGGTGGCTTCCGCGCGCTCCCCCCCGTGCCCGGTACCCGCTACGGCGCGATGGCGGCGACCGCACCGGACGGCGCGCTCTACGTCGTCGGCGGCCGGCGCGATCTCGGGACCGGCAGCAGCAGCCCACTCGGCGACACCTGGCGGCTCGCTCCGGGCGCGACCACCTGGGCCGTCGGCGCCGGCGACATCCCCGGCCGCAGCCACGGCGCGCTGACGGCGACCAGCAGCCCGCGGGCGCTGTGGCAGCACGGCGGCGATATCGGCGTGCAGCCCGGCGTTCCGGCCGCGATCGGCGCCTTGCGTCGGCTCGACGTCCCCGTCGTGGCCAGCGACGCGCCGACCTGGGAGTTGGTCCCCGAGGGCGGGGACGCGCCTGGCCCCCGCCGCGGCCACACGCTGCTCGGGCGTCCGCAGGCGTTGATCCTGCTCGGCGGCGCCGCGGTGGGTGGCGCGCTGCAAGAGGACGTCTTCCGCTTCGACATCGCGGCAGGGAAGTGGGAGCGGATCGATATCGTCAGCGAGGCGCCGACGCCGCGCGCCTTTGCCGCCGCGGCCTGGCTCGCCGGTGAGCAGATCGTGCTCTTCGGCGGCGTCGACGCGGATTGGGGTCCGCGCAACGACCTCTGGCGGCTGGACCTCGCCTCGGGCACCTGGACCCGCCTGCGCGCCGGCGATCTCGGCCAGGACGGACAGGTCGACGGCACGATCGGCGCCGCGCCGAGCACCTGCAATCCGCCCGCGGACGTCCTCGGCTGGGCGCTGACCGATCCGGAACGGCGGGCCGGGGGGGCGCTGATGGTCACCTCGAACCTGGCTTGGCTCTTCTCCGGTGCCGGTGCCTGCGGCGGACTCGGCGACCTGTGGCGACTCGATCTGCAATCGACGCAATGGGTTCCGCTGCGCACCGGCGGGCCACGCGCCGCCTGCCCCTACCAACAACCCGGCTGTTCCCTGCTCTGCCTGCCGGGCTTGTGAGGCGACGAGCCCGGACGTCATACTGCAGAGGCACGGCCCGCCCGACCCAGGGCAAGGCTCCCGGAGGCCCCATGACTGCGAACCCCACCTCGTCCCGACTCCCGCTGGGCCGCCGCGCTGGCAGGCGTGGGCCGCTCGCCGTGGCCCGACTCACGGCGGTGCTGCTCACCGCGGCGTTGCTCATCGGGGCGGCGCTCTCCGGCTGCGAGACGGTGACCGGCAGCGGTGGCACGACCAATACCCGCACCGGCGCTTGGTGGGTCTGCCCGCCGGTGAAGACCGACGGCCTGGCGCTGCACGGCAAGCCCTGCGACAGCAACGCCGACTGCGCCTACGGCCACTGCATCGCCGGCAGCTTCTTGGTCGGCTACGACGCGAGCATCAAGATCTGCACCAAGAACAACGCCTGCGTCGGCGGTGAGAGCAATACCACCGCGCCGTGCAGCTACGACAACGGCGGCGGCGTGACGTTCGTCTCGGCCTTCGAGAAGAGCAAGAGCGGCGGCAACCTGCAGCGGACCTCGGCGGAGCCCGCGAAGATCTGCGCCAAGTCGTGCGCTTCCGACGCCGACTGCAGCTCGTGGAACGCGCAGACGCCGGACTGCATCAAGAACTCGACCGATCTGGTCTCCATCGGCACGCAGGGCGTCTGCGGCGTCAACCCGTTCAAGTAGGCGCAAGGATTGGATCACCCGGGCGAGCGTGGTATCGTCGGAGTTCGAGACCTAGCGCAACTTGCGCGGATGTTCGGAGCAACTGTTGGACGTACCTCCTTCGCCTGGCGGTGATGACCCGCTCTCGAGCGCGCTCTTCATCGCCCTCTGCCTCATCCTCTCCTTCCTCTTCGCCGGCTCCGAGACGGCGATCACCAGCATGGGAGAGCACCGCGTTCGGCGGATGATCGAGCAGAAGCAGGGCCCGCAGGCCTTCTTCGAGCTCTGGCTGGCCGACCACTCGGCGGTGCTGACCGCCCTGCTGGCCGGCAATACCCTCGTCAATATCGTCGCCTCAGCGCTCGTCACCAGCCTGACGCTGGACCTCTCGACCGACGGCACGTTGCCGCCGTGGCTGCGCGACTCCGTGGTCACGATCGGCGTCTTTGCCTTGACGCTGCTGGTCCTGATCGTCGGCGAGATCGTGCCGAAGACGCTGGCCAAGAGCCGCCCCGAGTGGTTCCTCCGCCCGTTCTGGGTGGTGTACGCCTTCCATCGTGCGACCTCCTGGCTGACCTCGGGCCTGACCTGGCTGGCCAAGTCGGTGGTCAAGCTGCTCGGCGTCGACACCGAGAATTCCGGCTTCGTCGTGACCGAAGAGCAGATCGAGGACATGGTCCGGATCGGCTCGGAAGAAGGCTCGATCGACGTCCGCCGCGGCGACCTGCTGAAGAACGTCTTCGACCTCTGGGATACCTCGGTCCGCTCGATCATGACGCCGCGCACCGAGATGGTGGGCCTGCCGATCGACGCGACGACCAACCAGATCCTGGAGGTGATGCGGGAGAACGGCTACTCGCGCTATCCGGTCTACGAAGGCGGCCCGGACCACGTGGTCGGCATCTTCTACGCCCGCGCCCTGATCGACGCCGGCAGCGAGGCGCCATTCGTGCTCAGCGAGCACCTGCGCACGCCGCTCTTCGTCCCCGAGTCGCAGAAGGCCAGCTCGCTGCTCCAAACCTTCCGCGCCCAGGCCGTCCACCTCGCGGTCGTCGTCGACGAACACGGCGGCACCGCCGGTGTGGTCACGCTCGAGGACGTGCTCGAAGAGCTGGTCGGCGATATTTACGACGAATTCGACGACCCCGAGCCCGTGGTCGAGACGGTCGGTGACGGCACTTGGCGCGCCGCAGGCTCGCAGGATATGCGCGACCTGGCCGACACCGCCGGCGTCGACCTACCGGAAGAGGCGAGCTATTCGACGGTCGCCGGCTACGTCTTCCACCACCTCGGCCGCATGCCCGAGGCTGGCGACGCCTTCGAGGCCGACGGCTTGGTCGTCAAGGTCCTCGAGGTCGACGCGAAGAAGGTGCAGCAGGTCGAGGTCACCCTCGCGCCGGGCGACGAAGGCGAGGCGCGCGAGACGTTGGCGACCGCGAGCTGAGTCCGATCAGGGCAGGTTGATCGTGTGATTCGGCGCCGAGGGCTGGACATTGATCTCGCGGCTCGAGAGCACGCCGAGCGTGACGCCGCCGACGACGGCGGTGCCGACCGCGGTCCAGAACCACCATCGACCCAGGATCGAGTCGTCGTCCTCGATGACCGGCGGCGGGACGTCCTTCAGCTCGACCTCGATGGCGAGCTCTTCGCCGGCGTTGACCTCGATCACGCGCGTATCGGCGAGCTTTCCGGCCGAGACGACCTGCAGCGTATGCTTGCCGGGCGCGATATCGCCGTCGAATGGCGTGAGGCCGATCGGCTTGCCGTCGAGCATGATCTGCGCGCGACGGATATTGCACTTCACCTTGAGGACGCCGCCCGACGGCACCAAATCGGCCTCCATCTCACGACTCTCACCGGGCTTGAGCGTGACGGTCTCGACGAAGGTCGAGAAGCCGCGCTTCTGCAGCCGGACGACGTGCGGCTTGCCGGGCTCGAGCGTCAGCGGCGCGGCCAATGGCACGGTGCCGACCTCTTGATCGTCGACGAAGACCTTGGCACCACGGGTCAGGCTCATGATCTCGAGGGTCGATTCTGCGGACGCCTGCGGCCGGTTGCGCTTGCGCCGCGCGGCGTGCGCGTCGGGGACGCCGAGGGGGGCGAACGCGATCGCGATGGCGCAGATGGCTGCCGTACTGCGGATCATGCCGCCTCCTTGTGGTCCCCGTCGCCCGGATCGGGCGTCGTCGAACCGTCGGGCGTCATTCTGTCGCTCCGGCGAGGCCGCTGCAAGCGCGCCGCCTTCGCAGCCGCCCTCGCAGCCCGAACGGACGTGAGCGCCGCCGCACGGGCCACGTCGTCCTCCGGCGCGCCCCAGCGGGCACGATCCCAGGCCTCGGCGGCATGGCGGACCAGCCGACCGAGCTCCGGATCCAGCGCGGTGGCGGCGTCTGCCAATGGACGCAGCGTCTGCCAGCGGGCGCGGGCCACGCCGAGGCCGTCGAGTTCGCGCTCCAATCCCGCAATCTCGGCCTGCAAGGCGCGATCGAAGGGCTCGACCTGCTCGGAACGGCGGCGCCACCACCAGAGCAGGCCGGCGACGACCGCTGCCAACAGCGCCAACCACGCCCCGAGCGGCAGCTCGCGCTCGCCACCGTCGGCCGCGTCGGGCTGCTCGGGTTCGTCCGGTTGGCGGTCGACACGGCGGGCGCCACGGCTCTTCGGCAGCTCGAGCCCACCGCCGAGCCGGCGCAGCGTGCGACCGATCTTGCGGAAGACTTCGACCTGGCGCTCGAGGTCGTATTCGACGACCCAGGTGTACCAGAGCAGCGCCGCGCCGTCGGCGAGTCGCCGCAAGGCGGCGGCGGCGTTGTCGACCACAGGCGCGAGCTGGCCGGCGGGCGGCGTCGGATCGAAGGTCAGCCAGCCCGCCTTGGGGAAGAAGACCTCGACCCAGGCGTGCGCGTCGGCCTGCTTGATCATCACGTAGTCTCCGAAATCGTTGCGCTCACCGCCCATGAAGCCATTCACCACGCGGGCCGGGATGCCCTGCGTCCGCAGCAGCACCGCCATCGCGGTGGCGAAATATTCGCAGTGGCCGTGGCGGATGCCGAAGAGGAAGTCTTCGAGCGGCGCGTTGTTGTCCTGGTCGCCGGCGAGCGAATAGGTCCAATCGCGGCGCAGCGCGGCCTCGACCGCGAGGACCTTGTCGAGCGGGCTGGCGCCGACCGCGAGCTTGCCGGCCAGCGCAGGGATCCGGGGATCGAGGCGCTCGGGTAGCTGGGTCCAGCGATCGGCGACCCAATCCGGGACGCGGCCACGCGCCGCTGCGACGCGCGCACGCCGCGCCGACTCCGAACGCGGCTCGACGACGGTGGCGACGTAGGTGAGCGCGACGTCCTTGCCGACCTTGGTCGTCATATCGCGCGAGATGCCGATGTCGACGCGCTTGCGGCGGCCACGGATGCTGTCGTATTGGCTGTCGATGAACTCGATCAGCCGCGTCCCGGGCGGGTGGAAGATGACGTGCTGCTCGGTGTCGAGCGGCTCCAGGTAGATCCGCGCGCGCCACTCCAGCTGGTCGTCTTCGGCTTCGCCCGTCCCCGGCACTTCATGACGCTGGCCGAGCGCCTGCAGCATCCAGGTCGGCTCCTCGGTGCGCGACCAGCCGCGGCCGTCGAAGCGATCGAAGGAGAGGCCGCGGATCCGAATCGGCCGGTTCAGCCGCTCCGGCTCGTCCGGGTACCGGACCCGCATCACGACCTCTGCGCTGGTCTTGATCAGGCCGAAGCCACCGAGTTGGACCTCGTCGGCGAAACCCGTCACCGATTGCGCGCCGCGGGTCCGGGCGAAGAAAAAGCCCATCCCGATGCGCGGAAAGAGGAAGAAGAAGAGCATCGAGGCGCCGAGCGCGGCGAGCGCCATCAGGCTGGAACCGAGCAGGAAGCCGCCGCCGACCAGCCTGCGGCGGCGCCAACCCAGGGTCTCGGGGGGGATCGGGCCGTCCGGCAGCGGAATCTCGGCCGCCGCCTTGGCCGCCGCCGCTGCCGCCGCCGCTCGACGCCACGGCAGCCGGTCGCGCCAGCGGACCGTCGGCGCTTCGGGCTCGAGATCTTCGGGCCGGGTGCGGGTGGCGATCTCAATATTGCGCACGATGTGCAGCATCACCAGCGCCCAGATCGCCAGCACCGCATAGATCAGGAAGGCGATCGCGAAGACCAAGGTCGGGTGGATCACCGCCGCGACCAAGATCAGCAGGAACGAGAGCGCGTAGAGCTGCAGCCAATCCTTCGCGTAGCGCCGCTGGAACAAGCGGCTCGTGGTCATCAGCAAGGCGAATTCGAGGGCGTGCAGCAGCCAGTTGTCGTCCTGAATCGACCAGACGACCAGGCCGAAGAACGACGCGATCAGCGCGCCGGTCCAGAAGCGCGCGGCGCCCGGTTGCGGCTCGGCGCTGCGCTTCCAGAGCAGGCTCGCGACGTAGGCGACGACGAAGGCGGCGGGCGCGACCAAGCCGATCTGGCCGCTGGAAGCGACCGCGACGAAGGCGACGCCGACCAGGGCATAGCTCGTGGCGAGGAAGGTGCGCTCGAAGTTCACGCCGCCCCCTGCTCGCGCCGGCGGATCCGCTCGGTGCGCAGGACCGCGCCGTCATCATCGAGCCAGACGCGGATGGTCGGCTCCTCGCCGCGCAGCGCCACATCCGCGCGCGACGCGAAGAGGACGAGCACCCGCTCACGCCCGAGCCGCCCCTCGGCGCCGGCCATGGCAGCGGCCCCACCTTCGGCGAGCGTCGCCGCCAATCGCGCGGCGGCGTCGTGGCGGTCGGCCCAGGCGTCGTCGTCCAGCGGCCACTGCGGCGGCGGCGGCGCGTCGGCCACCGTCAGCCACGCGAGATGTCGCCGGATGCCGAGCAGGACTTGGCCGCTGCCATCGGGATCGGCGGCCGGCTCGACGACGCCTCCGAAGCTGCGCAGGCCGACGGCCAGTCCGGCGTGCAGCAGCGCCTCGGCGACCCCCGCGGCGACGGAGCAAGCGCGGTCGAGGCAGATGGGGTCGACGCTGCCGTCGGCCGCTGCGCGGATGCCACCGGGCCGCAGATGGGCGAAGTCGATCCAGGCCGTCCGCGCCGCCTCACTCTCCCATTCCCGCGCGATCGCGCGACCGCGTCGGGCGCTGACCTTCCAATGCATGTCGCGCGGCGCGTCGCCCGGCCGGAAGTCGCGCAGGCCGCGCAGCTCGGTGCCCTGGCCGGCGCGTGGGTTGCGCTCCTGCTCGCCGCGGTCGCGCCCACCCGGTACCTGCAGGTCGACCCGCTCGACCACCGGCAGCGAGAGCATGTGCGCCGATGCCTCGCGGATGATCGATTTGCGTGCGAAGCCGAAGGGGTAGGTCGTCGAGAGCCGCAGCCCTGCGGTGCGTATCGGGCCGCGACGTCTTGGCCGCGCGACGATGAAGGCGCTGCCGACCTCGAACGGCGCGAGGTGCAGGACGAAGCCCGGCTGCTGGTCGAGCGCCTCGACGTCTTGGAACTCGTCGACCTCGAGGTGCAGGCCCGCCCGCTTCTTCTCGTTGCGGACCGAGACCCGCAAGGTCGCCGCCTCGCCGACCACAAGCTCGCGCGGGTAGTGCCGCTCGGCGGTGACGCCCTTGAGGTCGAGCTCGGAGAGGATGCCGGAGATCGAGATGATCGAGATCAGCAGGCTCAGCACGAGGTAGAGCAGGTTGTTGCCGGTGTTGACCGCGCCGACGCCGAGCAGGATCGCGACGCCGATGATCCAGCGCCCCTCTCGGGTCACCGCCAATTTGCGGGGGAAGAGCCGGTTGTCGCGTCCCAGGCTGCGCAGCAGGCCGATCCGCTGACGTCGTGCGCGACGCAACGCGCGGTGGCGACGGGCGAGCAGGAGGCGATGCGCTGGAGTCCGGCCTGCCATGCGGGCAGCATCGCGCGCGGCCCGGACGCTTGCAAGCGCAGGCGTGGTGCCCGAAGATGGCGCGCCGGAGAGACCCGGGGCGCGCACGACGGCGCGAGAGCGAAAAACGGGCGAGACGCCAGAAGGAGCGGTGATGAGCGCAAGCAACGCAAGCGGCGAAGCCATCGAGCTGCGGACCTACACCATCATCGACTCGCTGCAGCCGCAGACTGCCTCGTTCATCGCGACCGTGGCGCGTGGCTTCCTTCCGCTGGAAGAGCAAGCCGCACTCTTGGTCGAGGTCGCGCCGGGCATGAGCATCAACCGCGTGACCGACACGATCCTCAAGAATACGAGTGTGATCCCCGGCATGCAGATCGTCGAGCGCGCCTTCGGCATGCTCGAGGTGCACCACGACGACCGCGGTCAGATCCGCGCCGCCGGCGAGGCCCTGCTCGACTTCTACGGCATCGACGAGGACGCCCGGCTGCAGCCGCGGATCACCTCGGCCGAGCGCATCACCGGCATCGACGGGCACCAGACCCAGCTGATCAACCGCATGCGCCACGGCGATATGATCCGCGCTGGCGAGACGCTCTTCGTGCTCGAGGTCCACCCCGCCGGCTACGCCCTGCTCGCGACCAACGAAGCCGAGAAGCACGCCAATATCCGCGTGCTCGAGATGGTGACCTTCGGTGCGTTCGGGCGCGTCTGGCTCGGTGGCGACGAGGAGAATATCGCCGAGGCCGAGGAGAAGATCCGGGCCGTGCTCGGCGCCGTCTCCGGTCGCCCCAACCCAGGCTGAGCGACCCTCGTCGACGCGCGTCGCGACGCAGCGCTAGTCCACGTCGTCCGCCGCGCCTTCGGCCACGACCGAAAGCCACGCTTCGAACTCCAATCGCCGCGATCCTTCTGCCAGCGGCACCCGCGCCAATGCCGTCACGCCCTGAAAGGCGGGCCGTGGCGTCGCGCCATGCGGCATCGCGAGGCTGAAGAGCGGTGCGACCGCGAGCCGCATCGGCTGGGCGCCGACCGCTGCGTCGCTGCGCTGCAGGTGCAGGCCAACCCGCGCCCGACGCAAGGGCAGCCGTAGCTCGAGGCTCGACGCGTTGCCCTGCTGCGGCTCGGCAGCGGCGCGCGCAGGACCACCGCCGAGCGCGACTTCGGCCTCTTCGCAGCGGCTGGTCGCGGCGCTGAGGTTGCACTCGACCAGGAATTCCAGCGGTTCGGCGACGGCCTCGGCCAGTTCGACGGCCCAACGGACCCGCACCGCCTCGTGTCGCGCGTCGACTTCGATCCGCTTCACCACCTCGACCGCGACGGTCCGGCCGTCGCCGAGGACGACCTCGCCGCGGCCGGCGAGGGTGATGCGGGCCGTCTCGTCAGCGCCGCGCCCCTGGGTATCGGCGCCGAGGAGTCGATAGCGCGCGTTGAGCAGATCGCCGGCGCCCGGCGGGTCGTCGAGCGGTTCGGAGCCGGCTGCCGCGACCGGCGCGATGCGGTCGTGGAAGAGCGCGCGCTCGTAGGCGTCCTGGGGCATCCCTGGCGGCTGGCCGAGCTCCTGCCGGCGGGTCAGCACGTCGTGCAGCGCCAGGCCCGAGGCGGTGTGCTCGAGGCAGGCCACCGTGCCTCCGGCGTGCGGTCGGACGACCACGCGCAGGCGACGGCTGCGCACCAGCACGGCCGTCTCCAGCTCGGCGTAGACGTCGCGCAGCGAGACCTCGAGGAAATCGCTGCGGCCGCGGACCAGGCCCTCGACGCTGCGCTCGGCCTCGCAGAGCGCGGCGTGGACGGCGGCGCGGATATCGGCGTCGTGCATCGCGGCGCGCGCGCCCCAGCCGAAGACGGCGCCGACCTGGCCGCGGTAGAGCGCCCGGCGCGGCTTGACCAGTTGGCTCATCGCGCGGAAGCCGCCGTTGCGCATCACCCGCTCGACCGCGGCGAAGCGACGCGAGACGTCGAGCATCCGCTTGTGCAGCCGGTCGATCTCACCGTAGCGGGCGAGGAAGGCCTGCCAGATGCCGCCGCGCAGCCATTGCTCGGCCTCGCTCTCGCCATCGCCCGCCGCTTGCAGCATCGCCCGCCGCCGCTGCCACCCCGCGATCCGCCAGGGCGCGATGGTCTGCGCCGTCATCGCAGGAGCGACGCCGGAGGCGAGGTAGACGCGGCCGCGGCCGACTTCCTGCTCGACCGTCGGGCCCGGCAAGGCCAGCGTGACGTCGGTCGCCAAGTCGAGCGCGTCCAGCAGGGTCTGCAGCCCGCTCGCGCTGCCGCCGTCGGCGAGCACGGAAGCGGGGCCGGCCCAGGTCAGCGTGACGTCGCGGCCGAGCCGCTCTGCCGACGCGCGGACCCGCTCGACCACCGCGGCGCCGTCGTGCGCAGCGACCGCGCGGACCAGCGCCGCGTCGATCGGCAGCACCGCCAGCGGACGACCGACGTGCTCGGTGACGAAATGGCCGTCGAGCTCGCCGTCGATGGCCGCTGCCCGCAGCGCGCCGGCGTCGATCGCGGTCCAGGTCGCGCCGCCGGCTTCGAGGACCTCCGCCAAGCGCGGCTCCCAGACACCCTCGTCGAGCCACGCGCCGGTCGGTCGGACGCCGGTGCGCCGCTCGAGGAAGCCCGCGGTCATCTCGAGTTGGCCGAGCGCGTCGCGCCACGGCAGCAGGGCGAGGATCGGCGCGTAGAAGCCGCCACCAACCGGTTCGACCCGACCGTCGGCGCAGAGCCGCGCCAGGCGATCGGCCAGCGCGACTTCGTGGGCTTCGAGGAATTCGAGGATGGTGCCGTCGACGCGCAGCGCCAAGCAGGCCTTGGACCCTTCGAGCGCGTCGATCAGCGGCTCGAGCGTCGACTCGCAGAGGCGCAACAGCGCGTCATGGCGCGTACCGACCGGGGCCGAGAGCACCCCGATCAGCCGAAGTCGGGACGTGTGCAACGTGGGCGTCCGTCAGTTCGCGGGCGCGGCGACCGGCGCACGGCGCTTGCCGCGGTGGTAATAGACCAGCACCTGCTCGGGGGAGACCATGTAGACCTGACCACGCGGCGAGCGCAGCGCCAGCGGCTTGCCGGCCTCGATCTGGATCAAGGTGCCGAAGAGCACGGTCTGGTCGGCGTTCTTGATCAGGATCTGATCGTATTGCTCGAGGCCCTTGGGCTCGGCGCCGCTGACGAAGTCCACCCGCTCGACCTCGCGGAACTGCGCGAAGCGGACCTCGCCGTGGAGCTCGATGATCCAGCCGTCCTGGTTCTTGCCGATCACCTTGGCGACGACGACCGCACCGTCCTTCAGGGTGATTCGGTCGCCCTTGACCGGACATTTGTCGCAGACCGACTGCACCGGCGTGAACGGTCGGAACGCGACCAGCAGGGGCGCGGCGAGCAGGACCAGCAGCAAGATTCGGGCAGAACGCATCGTAGGCCTCCGGCACCCGACGCCGGAGCGCGGGCTTTGCTACCATAGCAGCGCCGACGGCGGCCCGACAATGGCCGCGCGCAGCGGATCGGCGGGAGCAGAGCCTTCGTCGACAACCCCGTGGAAATCGGCCGCCTAGCGACGCGACACTTGCTGGCACGGCCCCGCTGGCGCAGAGTGCGGCCGCCGTCCCCCCTGGGGGCGGAAGAGGAGCGACATGAGCATCGACAGCCCCGCGCCCGGTTCGGTCGCGGCGTATATCGAGCAGACCCTGGCCGCCGCCTTCCCGGGCGCGACGTTCAGCGTCCGCGACACCACGGGCACCGACGACCACTTCGAGGTCGAGATCGAAGCCGCGGCCTTCGCCGGCACCACGCGGATCGCCCAACATCGCCTGGTCTACGCCGCGCTCGGAGAGCCGGTCGGCCGCCAAATTCACGCATTGGCGCTGCGCACCCGCGCGCCGCAGAACGCCTAGGAGGATCCCATGAGCGAGACGCAGAACGACCCCGTGCTCGAGCGCATCGACGGCATCGTCAAGGGGAGCCCCGTCGTGCTCTTCATGAAGGGCACGCCGAACTTCCCGATGTGTGGCTTCTCGGCCCGCGTGGCGCAGGTGCTGGCGCAGATCGGCACGCCGTACCAGGCCGTCAACGTCCTGGCCGACCCCGAGATCCGCGAAGGGATCAAGGCCTACGGCAACTGGCCGACGATCCCGCAGCTCTACGTCAAGGGCGAGCTGATCGGCGGCTGCGACATCACCCTCGATATGTTCCAGACCGGCGAGCTGCAGCCGCTGCTGCAGCAGGCCGCCGGCGCCGACGCCTAGCCACGACGACGCTCGGGTCTTGCTCGGCCGTCAGGACGGCGTGCCGAGCAAGGCCTGCAGCTGGTCGACCGGCGTGGTGTACGTCGTGCGGCAATAGTCGCAGGTGGACTCGACGACTTCGAGCCCATCGATGACCTCGCGGAGGTCGTCGGGCGGCAGCGAAGCGAGCAGGGCCACCACGCGCTCGGCCGAGCACGGGCAGTGGAACGCGAGATCCTGTCGCGCCACCTGATCCCAATAGAATCCATCGAGCAAGCGCTCGGCCCAGGCCACCGCGTCGGGGTCGCCATCGACCATCGCCGGGCCCGGCTTGCCGCTGGCCTCGAGGTTCTGGACCAAGCGGGCCAAGTCCTCACGGCTGCCTTCGGGCATCAACTGCACGATCGAGCCCACCGCGGCGAGGCCGTGGTCACCGCGCTCCGGCGCGACGTCGACGTCGAGCAGGGTCAGGATCTGCTCGCTCTCGAGCAGGTAGCGCATCAGCACGTCGGAGGTGCGGTCGCCCTCGGCGAAGGCCACCGAGCTGCGGTATTGGCCGCGGCCCCGCTGCTGCCGGGTGACCTGTAGCGTGCCGCCGGCCAGCGCCGGTCCGGTACTCTCGGGGTGGCGGAGCGTGGCGCGGACACCACCGTCCTCGAAGACGTCGACGACGAAATTGCCGACGCCACCCTGCTGGAAGCCGGCGAGCTGCAGCGTCTCGTCTGGGTTGAGCGTGCTGCGGACCAATTGCGTCGCCAGCACGAGCTCGCGGACGAAGCGATCCGCCACCGGGCGGCAGTCGAGGCCGGTCGAGATCGCGTGGCCGGCGCGTCCGGCGCGGGCGACCATCAGCCGCATCTGGCCGTCGCGCAGCAAGCCACGCCAGAGCGTGTCCTCGCTCGGCGGCGGCGGCTCGGGCAGCAGCTCGGGCTTCGCCGTGCGCCGGGCCTCGCGGGCCTCCAGGTAGCGCTGTGCGGCGGCGGACCGAATGCGCGGAGCGCCCTCGGGTTCGGTGGGGTCGCTCATCATCCTCCTTCGGCGGTGACGCGGATCACCTCCTCGGCCGAGGTCAGGCCGAGGGCGAGTTTCTTCAGCGCCGACTCACGCAGCGAGCGCATGCCGGCGCGTTGGGCGGCGCGGCCGATCTCGACCGCGTCGGCGCCCTCCTGGACCATCTTGCGCAGGCGCTCGTCGAGGACCATCCACTCGAAGACGCCGACCCGGCCCTTCAAGCCGGTGCCACGGCAGACCGGGCAGCCCTGGCCACGCCAGACCACGAACGAGCGGGCCTCGCCGGGATCCAGGCCGAGGCCGGCGGCCAACTCAGGGCTCAGGGTCGTCTCCTCCCGGCAGGAGAGGCAGACGCGACGCAGCAGCCGCTGCGCCAAGACGCCGAGCAACGTGGTCGAGAGCAAGAAGGGCTCGGCGCCGAGGTCGACCATGCGCGAGACGGCGCCCGGGGCGTCGTTGGTGTGCACGGTCGAGAGGACGAGGTGGCCGGTCAGCGCCGCCTGTACCGCGGCCTGGGCGGTTTCGCGGTCGCGGATCTCACCGACCATGACGACGTCGGGATCTTGTCGCAGCAGGGTCCGCAACAGCGTGCTGAAGTCGAGGCCGAGCCGGGCGTTGGTGGCGGTCTGGTTGAAGTCCTCGACCACCATCTCGATCGGATCTTCGATCGTGGCGACGTTGATCGTCGGCCCGGCGATGGCCCGTAACGCGGAGTAGAGCGTCGTCGTCTTGCCCGAACCGGTGGGGCCGGTGACCAGCACCAGGCCGTTCGGCCGCCGGATCACCCGCCGGAACGACTCCAGCTCGTCGGCGAAGAAGCCGAGCGCGTCGACCTCCTGCAGCAGCACGCCGGGGTCGAAGAAGCGGATCACCAACTTCTCGCCGAATGCCGTCGGCATCGAGCTGATCCGAAGCTCGACCTCGACCTCGCGGTGGGCGATCTTGATCCGACCGTCCTGCGGCCGCCGCTTCTCCGCGATATCCATCCGCGCCAGCGTCTTGATCCGCGAGGTCACCGCGGCGTGGACGACCTTCGGCAGCTGGTGCACCGGGTGCAGCAGGCCGTCGATCCGCAGGCGCACCACCGAATGCTGCCGCTTGGGCTCGATGTGCAGGTCCGACGCTGACTGGTCCAGGGCGTAGCGGAGCAGGAAGTCGACCGCGCGGACGACGTGGCTGTCGTCGCCGTCGAGGTTGGCGTTGGCGCCGAGGCGGACCAGCTGCTCGAGGTTGCCGAAGTCGGTGCCGGTCTCGCCGAGCTCGGCGATGGCGCCCTTGAGGCTGGCGCGGAAGCGAAAGACCTCTTCGAGGACGCGGAGGATATCGGCCCGCAGCGCGACGACGACCTCGATCGGCTCCTGCACCCGGGCCCGCATGGTCTCGACCACGTCGCCGGCGAAGGGATCGTCGACCGCGAGCAGGAAGCGCCCATCTTGGTGGCCCAGCGGCAGCACGGCGTTGCGTCGCGCGTAGGCCTGGCTGACCGCGCCGGTGATCAGCGTGGCGTCGATCTTCAGCGGATCGATATCGACGTAGGGCACGCCCGCCGCGTCGGCGATGACCTGCTGGATCCGCGCTTCGGTGACGGTTCCGGCGCCGCGGGCCGGCAAGCGGAAGCTGGCGACCAGCTCGGCGGGGGAGACCGGGACGTCGGAGAGGCCGGCGCGCTCACGCTGGCGTTCGAGCTGCCGCAGCCGCCCGCCGGCCTTCATCTGCACGTCGACTGCCGCGCTGTGGTCGAGCATCCCGGCTTGCTCGAGAAGCTCGAGCAGCCGGTCGAGGTCGAGGCGCCCGGCCGCGCGCTGATTCATGCGAAGGCGTCCTCGTCGGCGTCACTGCCGTCGTCGCCGCCCGGCGCCGCGTTGAAATCGTAGAGGTTGCGGTCGAGTAGGAAGCGCGGGTGCGCCGATTGCAGGGCGTTGAGCGCGCTCGGCAGGGCCCCGGGGTAGATGCCGTCCATCGTCTCGAGCAGCGCCTCCATCTGGGCCCGCTTCAGGTCGGGCTGCCGGCTGCAGAGGCTGCACGGGATCAGCGGCCAGCCCTGCATCGCGGCGAAGCGCTTGATCATGATCTCGGGGACGTAGGCGAGCGGCCGGATGACCACGTTGCGGCCATCGTCGCTGATCAGCTTCGGCGGCATCGCCTTGAGCTGGCCGCAGAAGAAGAGGTTCAGCATCAGCGTCGCGAGGATATCGTCGCGGTGGTGGCCGAGCGCGATCTTGGTGCAGCCGAGCCGCTGCGCGTGCGAGTAGAGGATGCCGCGACGCAGGCGGGAGCAGAGCGAGCAGGTCGTCTTGCCCGGAAGGATCTTGTCGACCACGACCTGGTAGGTGTGCTCGTGGATGATCTCGTAGGGCGTGCCACAGGTCTTCAGGTAGCCCTCGAGCACGTCGAGCGGGAAGCCGGGGTGGCCCTGGTCGAGGTGGACCGCGACGAGCTCGAAGCGGAACGGCGCGTGCCGCTGAACGTGCTGCAAGAAGTGCAGCATGGCGTACGAGTCCTTGCCGCCCGACATGCAGACCATGACCTTGTCGCCCTCGGCCAACATATCGTAGGCGTGGCTCGCCTTGGTCACGTGGTAGGCGATGCGCTGCTCGAGCTTCTTCGGATTGTCGGGGATCTCCATCCGCGACGGCGCTGCGGGCATGGTGCCGGCGGGCGCGAGGCCAGCGAACAGGCTGTGGGGATCGATGGACGGCGTGGTCAAGGCGTACTCCTCGCGGCGGGTCCCGTCTGGCCGTGCCAGCGCGGCGAAAGGGCCGCTCGCACCGGCGACGCCGGTCGCGACAGGGGCGCGCTACCTAGCAGAGCCCAGGGGTCGACACAACGAGAAATCCGGCCCCTGCAGGCCCGACTACTTCTTGCCGGCCGGCTTCTTCGCGTCGGCGGCGGGCTTGGCGGCTTCCTTCTTCTCGTCGGCCTTGGCGGGCGCGGCCTTCTCGTCCTTGGCGTCGTCCTTGGCGTCGTCCTTCGCGGGCGCCTTGGCCGGGGCCTCCTTCGCGGGCTCGGCCTTCGCTGCCGGAGCCGGGGCCGGAGCGCCGAGCGCGTCGACGATCGACTGACCGGAGGCGCCGAGGCTCCCCTGCACGGCGGCGACGATGGACTTGACCTCGGCGGCTGCGTAGCCGTCCTTCTTGCCGACGCCGCTCGCGGTGAGCACCTCGCCCGCCACGGTGCGCGCGCTGAGGTAATCGTAGCGGGCCTCGAAGGCCTTGAGCAGATCGGCGTGCGAGAGGTCGTTGGCTGCCATGCGTGTCTCTCCTTGCGGCCCCGTGTGATGGGCGTTCCGCGGTGTGCGCCGTGACCTTATCCCTGGGCACGATCGCCGGCAAGTCACAACCTTTCATTGCCGCTGGTCGAGCGATCCCGTATCCTTCTCGCCGCGCCGACGACCTGCCACCCATCCGCAGGAGGCCGCGAGGGAGACGCGATGCTCGCCAACCGAACCTGGGTCCGTTGGTTCGCCGTGCTGGTGCTGACCGCGTTCGGACCGGTCGCGTGCGGCACAGAATACGTCCAAGGCATCGTCGTCGTTGCAGAAGACGCGGGTCCAGACGCCGGCATCGGCTTCCTCGGCAGCGACGTCGGCAACACCGGCAGCACCGATGCGGCGACCGGCGGCGGCAACGTCGAGGACGCCAGCGGCGCCGAAGACGCCGAGACCAAGCGCGAGATCATCGTGCTGCTCAACACCGACGTGCCGCAGGTCCTGCCGCCGAACGGTGTGCTGCCGGTCAACGTCAAGGTCGTCGACTACACGCTCGGCAGCCCCGCCTCGGGCGTCGCGGTCTTCTTCGAGATCATCGAGAACAACGGGCTCTACGGCCAGGGCGCCGGCAGCTTCGACTCGATGATGACCGGCACCGACAACAAGGGCCTGACCGGCAACGTCTTCCGCGCCAACAAGAGCCCGGCGGTCAGCTACAAGGTCCGCGTCAGCTGCGACGGCGCCGACCCTGTCGAGTTTCAGATCTCGGTCACCGACACGCCGAAGGGCCACGTCCGCGTGACGATGGACTACGACAACCAGGTGCCGATCGGTCAGGTGACCGTGCGCCTGATGCCCTCGCCGTTCACTTGCGCCTCGTTCAAGCCTGTCTACCCGCCGGCGGGTTGGGTCGGCAGCAAGGCGGCCTTCCTCTCCGACAAGGTCGAGTTCAAGGACCTGCCGGCGGACAAGAAGTACGGCGTCTACCTGGTCGCCAAGGATCCGACCAACCACCTCGTCGCGGCCGGATGCGCCGACGGCGTGCTGGTCATCGACAAGCAGACCACCGAAATCACCGTGACGGTCAAGACCCTGACGCTGCTGGCGTCGGGTCCGTACGATATGGTGAACCACTTCGACTTCACCGGCGCGATCCCCGGCCAGCTCGGCCAGATCCTCGATACGGCGGTGCAGATCTTCTACGATCCCGGCGCCTTCATCATCAGCCAGATCAAGAACCTGATCAAACAATGGCTGCCCTCGATCATCGTCGACGCGGCGTTCTCGCTCTTCGAGAAGCAGCTCTCCAAGGTCGTCACCGATTGGCTGCTGAACTCGAGCCCGAGCTGGCTGCAGGACTTCTTCCAGATCGGTCAGGACGTCCTGCAGATCGTGAAGAAGCTCGAGATGCTCGGCATCTTGAAGATCTTCAAGGTCAGCAACGACTTCTTCATCAAGGGCGAGATCAACTTCACCGGCGTGAACCTCTATTGGAAGCTCGGCTGCGACAAGAGCGACCCGAACTACGCCAGCTGCGGCAAGATCACGCTCGATATGAAGGACGCGGTCACCGACCCGAATTTCCCGCTCGACCTGCTGGCGGGCACGTTGACCGGCACCATCTCGGGCCAGACCAAGATGACCATCGATTCCTCCACGATCAAGCTGAACTACGGCAAGCTGATCTACTACGTCCTGACCTACGTCGTGCTCAAGGCCATCACCGGCGAGACCACGTTCCAGGCGGCCATGAGCAAGTTGGTCAACTGCGCCGGCATCGCCAAGGGCATCGGCGGCAGCATCCTCGGCAAGATTGGCCTCTCCGAAAAGAACGTGAAATCGGCCTGCGACAGCGCCGTGAGCCTATTGGTACTGCCGATCGAGCAGATGCTCTTGGGCCTGACCCTGGACAGCAAGTTGATGCTCAACGGTGGCTGCACGATGGTCGACGACCTGCCGCCGGCCGACGCCACCAAGGATTGGGACGGCGACCTGAAGGTCGACAAGTTGGTCGACGGCTACTGGACCGGCAGCATCGTCGCCGATACGCCGGGCAAGCCGTTCAAGGGCGACTTCACCGCCGAGCGTCAGGCCGGCTTTTAGGCCCTCTTTCCGGACAGAGGATCGATGATTCGCATTCGCTTGCTGCTCGTGGCGGCGTCGCTGCTCACCGTCGCCTGCGCGCCGACCCCCTTGGTCCGCCTGGCCGGTGACCCACCGCAGGCCGAGCCGCTGACCCAGCCCTACAAGGACCTGCACCCCGCCGCCGACGGCGTCCGCCGCTTCGTCCGGGCGTGCGAAACGGGGCAATGGGAGATGGCGTGGGACGGCCTGAGCAAGCAGACCCGCTTGGCGTTGAGCGTCCGCGCCCGACCCGCTGGCGCCCGTGGCATCGACCTGCTGCGCCCGCTGCCGGCGGACGCCGATCCGGGCCTGCGTCAGCTCCACGTCGGTGACGCCCTGCAGCGCTTCGCCCTGCCCGGCGCGAAGGAATTCAACGTGCCCGAGGAGGTCTGGCCGGTGGAGCAGCGCTACGACGGCCGGCGGCTCGAGGCGGCCGTCGCGGTCAAGGACGCTGCGGGGGCGTCGCGGCAGGTGGTGGTCGCGTTCGAGGACGCCGGCTGGCGGATCCACAACCCGAAGCTCGAAGGCCCCGGCGCGGGAGATGCTCCATGAGTCGCCACGTCTACGTCGAGACCATGGGCTGCCAGATGAACGTCTACGACTCCGAGCGGATGCTCGAGTCCCTCGGTCGCGCCGGCTACGAGAGCTCGGATCGGCCCGACAACGCCGACCTGATCATCATCAACACGTGCTCGGTGCGCGACAAATCCGAGCACAAGATGATCTCGCTGCTCGGCAAGCTGCGCGCGCTCAAGCAGCACAACCCCGAGTTGGTGCTGGCCGTCTCCGGCTGCGTCGCCACGCAGGAGGGCGAGAAGCTGCTCAAGCGCGCCCCGCAGCTCGACCTGGTGCTCGGCCCGGACCAGATCGGCAAGGTCGGCGACCTGGTCGCGGAGGTCCGCCGGGAGCGGCAGGACGGCGGCCCCGCCCGCTTGGTCGACACCGAGCTCTTCGGCAAGAAGGGCTACGATTTCGTGCGCGCCGAACCGCCGACCGACGGCCGGGTGACCTCCTTCGTGACGGTGATGAAGGGCTGCAACAAGTTCTGCTCCTTCTGCATCGTGCCGACCACCCGCGGCCGCGAGGTGAGCAAGCGCAGCGACGAGGTCGTAGCCGAAGTGCGGATGCTGGCGGAGACCGGCGTCCGCGAGGTCACGCTGCTCGGCCAGAACGTCAACTCGTACGGCAAAGATCGACGCGAGGAGGTCGACTTCGCCGCGCTGATCCGCGCCGTGGCCGAGGTCGACGGCATCGAGCGGATCCGCTTCACCACCAGCCATCCGATGGACTGCAGCGACGCGCTGATCGACGCCTTCGCCGACGTGCCGAAGCTGATGCCCTTCTTCCACCTGCCGATCCAGAGCGGCAGCGAGCGCGTGCTGCGGATGATGCGGCGGCGCACGGTGATCGAAGACTACGTGGCGCGGGTCGACCGGCTGCGCGCGGCCAAGCCGGACATCGCGATGACGACCGATATCATCGTCGGCTTCCCCGGTGAGACCGAGGCCGACTTCGAAGCGACAATGCAACTGCTCGCCCGCGTCCGCTACGCCAGCATCTTCAGCTTCGGCTATTCGCCGCGTCCCGGCACCGCCGCCGCCCGCATCGAGGACGATATCCCCGAAGTCGAGAAGCGCCGCCGGCTGCACGCGGTCCAGGCGCTGCAGAACCAGATCACCGCCGAGTGGATGGCTGGCTTCGAAGGCGCCGAGATCGAGGTCCTCTTCGAGGGTGCCTCGACCGCCCACGCACGCGGCCCGGACTCGGCGGCGACCATGGCGCGCGGCGTGGGTCAGAAACCGCAGTTGATGGGCCGGACGCCGCAGAACCTGAAGGTCAACGTCGAGACCGACGACTTCTACGCGCTGCGCGATTGGCCGGGTCGGCTCGGCCGGGTGCGGGTGAGCCACGTCGGGCGGCACTCGCTCTCGGGTTCGCTGCTCGAGCTCGGACCGGCGGGGCCCTTCGCCGAGGCCGCGCTGCGCCACCGCTTCGTCGCCTAGCGCCCTCCCCATGCGAGAGCCCTCCCAGCACCGCGTGGGCCTGCTGCGCTGGCTGCCGGCGGCGCTTTGGGCGCTCGGTATCTTCATCGCGTCGAGCCGCGATTGGGGCCCTTCGGCCTTCGATCCCTCGCGCTATGGCGTCTTCGGCCCCGTGATCGCGGCCTTCTTCGCCGCGTTGCCCGCCGCCCTGCCCCGCGACAAGGCCGTCCACGCCGTCATCTTCGGGGTGCAGGCCGCGTTGCTGCGGGCAGCCTCGGACCGGCCCCGCTTCGCCGCCGTCCGCTGGTCCTGGCTGGCGACCGCGATCTGGGGCGCCATCGACGAGGTGCACCAAGGCTTCGTCCCCGGCCGCAGCCAGGACGTCTGGGATTGGCTCGCGGACTGCACAGGAGCCCTGGTCGCGTTGGTGGTGTGGGAGGTCGTCTCGCGCCTACGGGGCCGCCAATAGCGTCTCGACCGTCTGCCGCCAGAGCGTGGCCATCTGGAAGGAGAGCGAGACCGTCTCCTCGTAGTGGTCGCCGTTGTTGCCGCCGAGCTGCGTGCTGGCGCGGTGGAAATCGGTCTCCGGCAGGATATAGCCGAGGTGCTCGCCGCCGTTGCCGATCAGGAATTTGTAGGTGCCAGTCAGCTTGTCTGCGACCGCGACGGTCTCGCTGGCGTCGATGCGGTAGGGCACGTCGTGCATCGACATGCAGTCGCAGTCGCCTTCCTTCTGCTTCAGCCGGCAGGTCTCGCTCCACGAAACGGGATCGCAATCCGCGTCGTGCTGCGGGAAGAAGACGCTGCCGCGGGCCTTGCCACGCTTGCTCGGATCGGCGGATTCGCCGGCCCAGCGGTCGTCCTCGGTCGGCAGCCCCCAGAAGAGCTCGGGGAAGAGCTCGCCGGGCGCGCTGATCATCTCGATCGGGCCCATGCGGACGCGGTAGACCCATTGCGGCAGGCAGCCGGGGTGGGTCTCGTCGTTCGGCGTCCAGCCGGGGCAATCGGTGCTGCGCACGGTGAGCTCGGGGTCGAGGTCGAAGAGGCCGAGCGTATACATCAGCTTGAGCTCGAAGTTGTCGGGCGGCGCGAGGAAGCTGGCGCGGTCGACGCGGAGGTCGTCGGCGCTGAACGACGCACCGCTCGCGAGCGCGGCGATCGCGGCGTCGCCGAGGTGCACGCCGTAGCTCCAGGCGTGTTCGAAGCTCTCCTTGGTCGCCCACTTCGGCGTCTTGCCATCCGCTTCGTATTGCCACGCGCCGGCCTCGTCGACCAAGGGCGTCGGCGCGCCGAGGCCGCTCTGCATGCCACCCAGGCACTCGGGCATGAAGACCACGCCGCCGCCGACCTTCTTCTCCAGGTAGGTGCGCAGGCCCCAGACGTAATCCGCCGAGAGCAGCGTATTCTTGTCGCCGACCAGCTCGGGGTGCCCGGCGAATCCGACCCAGGTCGCGATCCGGCTACCGTCGTCGCGGTCGGCGGCGATGCTGAGGACCTGGTCGGCCACCACGACGGGGTCACGGATATCGCGGATCAGCCCGTGGGTCCGCGTCTCCGGGTTGCTGCCGCCCCAGCTCTCGCCGTTGAACCAGGGCGAACGGTCGCGCATCCGCACCTTGCCGACCCGCAGCTTCGCCGGCTCCAACGTGGCGGCCGCCTTCTCGACGACCTCGACGATCGCGGCCCGCACCTTGGCGTTGTAGGCCTTGTTGGCGCCGGAGTAGATCTTCGGCGGGGATTGGCTGCCCCACATCCCGCGCACGTCCGGGCCCTCGTGGGTGTGGCTGGAGCTGACGATGATCCGCGCCGGATCGTAGCCCTTGGCCTCGAGTTCTTTCTGCGCCTTCTGCACGTGGTCGCCGCCGAGCCCAATGACGTCGAGGCCGACGAAGACGACGTAGCGATCGCCGTTGGCCAGGACCAACGCCGAGGCGGTGATGGGGTCGTGCACGCCGGTCGCCGCCCGCTGGTTGCCGTAGCCGGCGATGAAGGCGGTGTCGAAGGTGCCGTTGCCGTTGGCGTCGAAGAAGGGCTCGTCGCAGCCACCCTTGCCCCCGCCGGTCTGGTCGTCGAGGCAGCCGTCGAACTTCCCGTTGCCATTGATGTCGGTATACGACTCCAGTTCTTTCGGCGTGATGTCGACGCTGGCGAAGCCGGCGCGGTCACCGGCGACCGCGGCGATTGGGCCGGCGGTCGCGTCGGCGCCATGCGCGTCGTTGCCGGCCGCGTCGCTGGCGCCTGCGTCGGCCCTCTCACCGCACCCGAGCGCGAGGAGCACCACAACCAGCGAAGCGACGGACCGAACGATGCAAGCGGAGCGGGAAGTGGCCATCACGACCTCCGGGAGGATGGACGCGCGAGCATGCCACAGTGCGCCTTGCAGGGCACCACGAGAAAGCCGAAGATCCGGGCTCCTCGCCGCCTCGGAGACGCATATGGCGCCGCAACGACCTCTCCTCGCCGTGCGCTTGCTCGCGGCGACCACCCTGCTCTTGCTGGGGTGCGGCCAAGCTGCGACAGGCTCGACCGCGACCGGAACGCCCGACGCCGCCGGCTTGAGCGATGCTTCTGTGGCCGGCAGCGGCGACGTCTCCGGCGGCAACGGAGGCGACACGACGAGCGCGGGCGATGCGAGCGAGCAGGACGTCGCCGTCTCGTTCGGCGACGCCAGCGACCCAGGCGACAGCGACCCAGACGGCGGCGGCTCCTCGGGCGACACGGCCGGCGGCGGCGATACGGCGGCCTCGCCCGACTCCGACGCTGCGGACGTCGCGCCGCCGCCCTACACGCTGCAGATCTCGGCTCCCTATGGTGGCCAGCTCCTGCAGGCGGGCGCGACCGTCGAGGCCGCCGTCAAGCTGCAAGGCCCTGCCGACGCCATCGCCACGAGCGCGCTGATCTGGAGCTTGGAAGATGCCGACGGCGGCAACGTCACCGCGCTGACCAGCGCCCCCGCGGTGGTCGACGGCAGCGGCAAAGCGAGCACGACGCTGACGCCGGCGATCGGGGTGCGACGGCTGAAGGTGGTGGCCAAGGCGGCGGGCGGGCTCTCGGCGACCGCGACGCGCGAGCTGGTGGTCTGCCCGGCGGTGGCGACGATCCTCCAGGTCGACGGGGTGCCGGCGGCGGAAGCGATGCTCGCGGCTGGCGAGGCGGTGGTGGTGAAGGCCACGGTGGACGGCGTCGTCGGGCCGGGCGCCACGCTGGAGCTCCGCTCGGACCTCGACGGCGCCATCGGCAGCACCGTGGTGAACCCGACCGCCGGGATCGGCAGCACCGAGGTCAGCCTGACGGTGACGCCGAGCTCTGCCGGGAGCCACGCGTTGACGCTGCACCTGCTCGGCGGCAGCGGCACCGACGCGATGGTCTGCCCGGGCCTGGGCGCGGTGCAGGTGCAGGTCTGCGGCGCGGCGATCGAGGCCGATTTCGCGCAGTCGATCGCCGGCAGCGCGTGGAAGACCACCGGCGACGCGAGCTGGAACGCCGGCGGCTACCTCGAGCTGACGGGCAACGCACAGAGCAAATCCGGCGCGGTCTACAACCAGGCGCTCTACGTGCAGCCGGGCGATGTGCGGATGTCGCTGCGGATCGCCACCGGCGGCGGGGTCAACGGCGGGGCCGACGGCTTCGCGATGACGATCCTCGAGGCGAAGGCGCCCGCCGACGTCGACGCCTACCTCGCCAAGGCGGGCAAGGGCGGCTGCCTCGGCTATGGTGTCAGCGGCACCTGCGGCAGCACCAAGGTCGAGGCCTTCCACGTCGAGATCGACACGTGGATCAACAAGGGCGACCCGAATACCGACCCGCCCGGCGTCAGCGGCAACAACGCCGTCCCGGGCCAGGGCAACCACATCGCGGTGCATACCGACGGCGACGCCGGCAACGCCCTGCTCTGGCTCCCGGAGCCCGGCAAGCCGGCGATCAACGTCGAGGATGCGGCCTGGCATACGGTCGTGATCGTGGTGAAGGGCGACACCTTGACCATCCGCCTCGACGATGCCGTCGCCGCGAGCAAGACCGTCACCGGGCTCGACTTCCGCGGTGGCTACGTGATCTTCTCCGGTAGCACCGGCTGGGCGTCGAATTTCCACCGGATCGACGACCTCCGCATCCTCCACCAATGCAACTGAACGCTAGTCTTCCGGACGGGCAGCAGCCCAGCGTTCGGCCAGCGAACGCTTGCGGGCCTCGTCCACAGCGGCGCCCTGCTCGGCTTCCAGGCCGCGCAGCGCGACGACTTCGCGCAGCAGGGCTTCGACCAGGGCCGGCAGGTAGCGGCGGTCGATGAAGCGGCGCGGCGGCGCGTAGCCCTTCGGCTCGCGATCGTCCTCACCGAGGCCATGGCCTTGCGCGAGCGCCTCGAACTGCCCGTCGACGATGCCGCGGACGGTCGACCATATCGGTCCGACCTCGCGCAGGTCTTTGCTCTCGGCGGGCAACCCCGCGGCCGAGGTCAGGCCGAGCCAGGCCTCCTCGTCTTCGAGCGCCGCGCGCACGGCCAAGGTCAAAGTCTGGCCGAGCTGTTTGGCGCCCTTGCGCAGCGCTCCGACCGTCGCGTCCTCCAATGCCGCAGCCGCCTCGGGCTGGGAGAGGAAGCGCCGCTCGAGCTCGCGGTCCGGATAGGTCTGCACGTCGACGGCGAGGAGCTCGCGGATATCTTCCGCAGCCTCGAGCAGCCGGCGCCTGCTTGCGTGAAGTCGGGTCTCCAAGTCGCTCATGCGTCCTCCTTGTTGGGCTGCGCGATGCTAGCCGATCACCGGCGGTGCGTCGCCCCCGGCGCCGCCGTGGGTCAGCGAGAGCCGGGTCCGCAGCCGGGTGGTCAGCACGACCATCGCCGGCAAGCGGTCGCGTTCGCCGGCGATGGCGCGGGCCATGTCCCAGATCTCGGCGAGGCGTGGATCGCGGTCGACCGCCCGCTCGATGGTCGCGGTCCGGGGCTTCGCCGGCGCCACCGCCGCCGCGACGTCGAGCGCCAGGTGCAGCAGCGAATCGGTGAGGTCCTGGTGCAGGCTGGCGCGCGCAGCGGCGATCCAGCGGTCGGCGGCGATATCATCTTCGCCGGAGAGCAGGGGCCCGAGGCCGCTTCGGTGGGCCGAGACCATCCAGACCGCCATCGCATCCTCGGCTGGCAGGCCGGTGCGCCGCGAGAGCCGATAGACCTGCACGATCTGGCCGAGATTGCCGAGCCGCGCCAGCTCCTCGGCGAGCTCGGAGGGCAGCCCGAGCGACGCCCAAGACCGCGCCTTGGCCCGCACCTCGGTCCGCGTCACCGCCGGCAGCGCCGACAGCAGATGTCCACTCGCAGCGGCGACGAAGTCCTTGACCACCGCCTGCTGCGCGAAGAGGTCGGTCAGGTCCGGACCGTGCAGCGACGACAGCAGGGTGCGGGTCAGGCTGCCGACCGCCGACTCGACCGCGAGGTACGCCTCGGTCTGCAGCGACGCGGCGATCTTGCCGTCGAGGTCGTGCAGCGTACGGCGCAGCTTGCGTGCTCCGAGCAGCTCGGCCGAGAGCGCCCAGGCGTTGCACATCTCGGCGACCGAGCGGCCGTATTCCATCGCCAAGCTCGGCAACAGCCGGGCGCCGCCGAGGTCGACGACCTCGTTGCTCCACACGGTGCAGACGATCTGGTGCCGCAGCATGTGGTCAGCGATCGCGTCCTGCCAATCGCGGCTCACCTCGTCGGGGAAATACGCGTCGAGGTAGCCGGCGGCGACGAACGCGCTGGCGTCCGGATCCGCCGCGAGGTGCTGGTAGGCCCACATCTTGGCGAAGGCGGCGACGCGCGAGAGCTCGGGGCGGGTCAGGCCGTGGCCGGCATGCTGCCGCTCGTTCAGGGTCGTCGCCGACGGCAGCGACTGCAGGTCACGGTCGATGCCCAGCTCGTCGGCGAGGAAGGCGATGACCGGGTCGAAGCTGCGCACCGCGCCCGCGCTGCGCGCCTGCTCCAGCGAGAGTCCGAGCGTATTCTGGTGGTTGTTCGCCAGGACTTTGTCGCAGACGGCGTGGTCGACGCTGAAGAGCACGCGGTCGCGCGCCGCCATATCGAGCTTGTTCTGCTGCAGCAGCGGGGCGAAGAGGATCTTGAGGTTCACCTCGTGGTCGGAGAGGTCGACGCCGCCGGAGTTGTCGACCGCGTCGGTGTTGATGCGGCCGCCGAGCAGGGCGAATTCGACGCGGGCAGCCTGGGTCATGCCGAGGTTGCCGCCTTCGCCGACGACCTTGCAGCGCAGCTGCCGCGCGTCGACGCGGACCCCGTCGTTGGCCTTGTCGCCGACGTCGGCGTGGGTCTGGTTGCTCGCCTTGACGTAGGTGCCGATGCCGCCGTTCCAGAGCAGGTGCACGTCGAGCGTCAGCAGCAGCCGCACCAGCTCCTCACCGGAGACTTCGTCGCGGTCGACGCCGAGCATCTCCTTGACCTCGGGCGTGAGCTCGATCCGCTTCGCGCCGCGGTCGTAGAGCCCGCCGCCGGCGCTGATCTTGCTTCGGTCGTAGTCGGACCAGGTCGAACGCGGCAGGTCGAAGAGGCGCTGCCGCTCGACGAACGAGGCCTCGGGCTCCGGGTCCGGGTCGAGGAAGATGTGGCGGTGGTTGAACGCGCCCTTCAGCTGCAGCGTGCGGGTCAGCAACATGCCGTTGCCGAAGACGTCGCCGCTCATATCGCCGATGCCGACGGCGGTGATGCGATCGCTCTGCGTGTCGATGCCCATCTCGCGGAAGTGGCGCTGCACGCAGACCCAGGCGCCGCGGGCGGTGATGCCGTAGCGCTTGTGGTCGTAGCCCTGCGAGCCGCCCGAAGCGAAGGCGTCGCCGAGCCAGAAGCCGCGCTCCTGCGCGATGGCGTTGGCCGTATCGGAGAGGTGCGCGGTGCCCTTGTCGGCGGCGACGACGAGGTAGGGGTCCTGCTCGTCCCAGACCACGACGTCGTCGGGGAAGACGGTCTTGCCGTCGACGATATTGTCGGTCACGTCGAGCAGGCCGTTGATGAAGACCTTGTAGAGCTCGTCGGCGAGGCGGCGACGGGCCGCGTCGTCGCGCTCGCTGACCTTGATGACGAAGCCGCCCTTGCTGCCGACCGGGACGATCAGGGTGTTCTTCACCATCTGGGTGAGCATCAGGCCGAGGATCTCGGTGCGGTAGTCGTCGAGCCGATCGGACCAGCGCAGGCCGCCGCGGGCGACCGGGCCGCCGCGGAGGTGGACGCCCTCGACCTTCGGATCGTAGACGAAGATCTCGTACATCGGCCGCGGGTCGCGCATCATCTCCACGTCCGCACAACGGAATTTGAAGGAGAGGCCGCGCGCGACCGAGGCCCGCTGGAAGAAGTTGGTGCGGATCGTCGCGGTGAAGAGGTTGTAGAAGATCCGCAGCACCTTATCAGCCACCGCGTCGCTGACTTCTTCGAGCTGCTCGACGAACCGCGTCTGCACCGCCTCGATGCGGGCGCTGCGGCGTTCGTCGTGGGCCGAGATCACGTCGCTGCTGGCTTCGCCGAGCCGCGGCGCGAAGCGGGCGTCGAAGAGATCGATCAGGGTCCGCGCCACAGCCGCGTGATCCTGCAGCACCTGCTGCACGACGTTCGGCGGAAAGGCGACGCCGAGCTGACGGGCGTAGCCGATGAACGCGCGCATCACCTGCAGCTGGCGCCAATCCAGCCGGGCCGGCAGTAGCAGGCGGTTCAGCGACGAGGAATTCATCCGCCCGTCGAGCACCGCGCTCACCGCTTCGAGCAGCGCGCCGCCGTGCTCGAGCAGCGCCGATCCGAGGTCGGCCGAGAGGTCGATGCGGTAGCTCTCGAAATAGCAGCGACCGCCGCGGGCGTCCTCGATCGGCGTGGTCGTCTCACCCAGGACGCGGAGCCCGAAGTGGTCGATCACCGGCAAGATATCGGTCAGCGCCGAGTCGGTCGGAGTGTAGTAGAGCAGCCGCGCGGTGCCGTCGCGCTCGTCGTCGGCGTCCTGCCGCAGCACCAGGCGGGCGCCCTTGCCGTCGAGGACGTACTCGAAGTTGCGCAGATCTTCGGCGAGGTGGGCAGCGCGGACGCGGTGCCGGTACTCGTCGGGCAGGCAATCGCCGAAGCGCAGCGCGAGTCGGTCGATGGTGTCCTCGGCGAGCCCAGCCTCACGCAACATATCGCGCAGGCGCTCGAGCCATGGGCTGACCATCGCCTCGATCGCGGTGGAGAGTTCGTCGACGTCGGCGGTGACCAGCTCGTCGCTCGACTGCAGCAGGTAATGCCACATCGTCGCTTCGGTCTTGCCGACCAACAGGCGGAAGGCGACGTGGTCGGCGCCATAGGCCCGCCGCAGCGTCTCCTGCACGCGCATCCGGAGCTGGTCGCCGTAGCGGCCGGCCGCGACGATGACGAAGACGTGCGCGACCGTCTTGGACGGGCTGACCATCGCGTGGACGCGCGCGTCGCCGCCGAAGTCGACGTCGATCGCCTCGTTGATCGCGCTCTGCACCTCGGCGTCGTTCGCGGCGAAGAGGTAGGTCAGCGGCAGCCGGTCGAAGAAGCTCAAGAAGAGCTTCATCCGGTGCGACTTCGGGACCAGGTCCTCCGCGGCGACCATGTGCGAGAGCCGCATCCGCAGCGTCGGCACGGTCGAGGCCGGGCAGGTGAGCGCGGCGTAGGTGAACAAGCCCTGGAAGACGACGCCGCCGTCTGGGTTGCCGTCGCCGTCGAAGAGCCGGATGCGGACCTCCTGCATCCGCGCGTCGCGGTGCACCGGCGAGGCGTGGCGGCTCTGGTGGATCGAGACCAGCGGCGCGTCCCCGGTGAAGGCGCGCTGCGGATCGGTCTCGACGCCGACGCGCCCGCCGGCGTCGTAGCGGCCCAGGCCCAAGCGCCCGGTGGGGCGGCCGTGCTCGTCGAAGCCGTAGGCGCCCATGAAGACGAAGTTGTCGTTGACCAGCCAATCGCCGAACGACGCGACCTCGAGGAATTCGCGCGAACGGTCGGGCATGCACTCGGCGCAATAATGCAGCGTCGAGTCGACGTCGCGGACCAGCTTGCGCATCGCGCGGAAGTCGCCGACCACCCGCTGCGCCCGCTCGAGGTGATCGCGGATGGCGGTGCGGAGCTGGTCGATCCGGCCCTGCACGCTGGCGAGGCTGAGCAAGTGGCAGGTGAACGATTCGTTCTTCGCCTTGGCGTTGTCGTTCTCGATCGCCAGCATCTTGCCCTGTTCGTCGCGCTCGACCGGCAAGATCATGTTCATCGTGCCGAGGATCCGGATGTCCATCCGACGCAGGACCATCTTGATCGTGTCGACGATGAAGGGCTGGTCGCCCATGCACGTCTCGAGCACCGCCATCGGCAGGCTGTAGCCGTGGCGTTGCTGCTCGGGGAGCAGCACACCGACCTTGATCGCGTCGTCAGGGCGGTCGCTGACCGCGTGCATGGCAGAGCGGACGTGGCCCGGCAGCGCCTCGGCCGGGTGGCGGTTGAGGAAGTCGTCGTCGGCGCGACGGACCACACTCTGCGCCAGGAAGGCAGCGGTGCGGCGCTCGCGGTCGTCCTGCCAGAGGTCGCTCTCGGTGACGCGGCGAACCATCTCGACCCGGCGGTCATCGCGGTGGCTGGCCCGCTTCGGTGCGAGATCGGCTGGGAATTGCTGGACCCTGGGCGCGCTATTGGTGGCCGTCATCGAATGCCTCCCTGCGCCGCATCGGAGCGCCGCGCGCGCGTTGTACCGCGCTCGTCGGAGGCCATTCAAGACGCAGTGCGGCATGGCGCAAGCGCCAGATCTTCCTTGACCGAGGCGGACGCGGGCCGCAGCATGAAGTGGGGCGTTGCGCCTCGGGAGGTCGCCATGTCGGGCATCCGCAATCACTTTTCTGCCGACCGGGGGCGCGCCGGCTTCACCCTCCTCGAGCTGATGATCGTGGTCGTGATCATCGGCATCCTCGCGACGACCGCGATCGCGTCCTACAAGCGCTTCGCGCGCCGCGCACGGGTCCAAGAGGCGATCGCCTTCCTCGGCGACGTCCGGATCAAGCAGGAATCGTACTACCAGACCTACCACCGTTACGTTTCGAGCGGCACCGCATTCGACGATTGGTGGCCGAAGTCGATGGACTGGGCGATCGGCGCGGGCACCTGGGACATCGACTGCAACAAGCCGGGCGATCAAGCCAATCACCCCGGCTGGTGCGCGCTCGGCGCCGGCTTCGCCTCGCAGCAGGAAGTCTACTTCCAATACGTGATCTGGGCCCGCAACCCGGCCGCTCCGCAGGCGCCACCCGCCGGCTACATCATCAACGCGAATCAAGATTGGTGGGTCGCTCGGGCCCGCGCCGACTTCGACGGCGACGGCGAATTTTCCGATATCTTCCTGACCAGCGAGCAGCGCGAACCGATCTTGGTCGACGAGCTCGAGTAGCCGCGCCGCTGGCGTTCAGCCGCCGGCCATCTCCCGCCCCAAGAGCGCCACGACGCCATCGGCGAGGCCCGGTTCGCCCGCGGCCTGCGCGGCGTCTTGCAGATCTTGCCGCAGCCGCCCCAGCTCGCGACGACCGGCGATCCCGGTCCGTGTCGCGTCACGCAGCCGCCGCGTCGCGCGCGAGACGGCGCGATCGGGATCGACACCGATCAACGCCCGCATCGCCTCGGCCGCGAGCCGCTGCTGCAGCGCGGCGGCGACCACCAGCGCGTCGAGCGCGTCTGCCGCGTCGGGCTCGGCGGCGCAGGCGCGGACCAGCCAATCCGGGTCGAGACGGACCCAGCCCTCGAGCACCGCTTGGCGCCGACGGGCCCAGAGCGGCGAGGGCGTACAGCCCCGCACCCGGGCCAACGCTTCCGCCGTGGGCTCGAGCTCGGCGAGCCAAGCCGCGAGGCTATCGTCGCGCCGGCGTTCGGCGTCGGCCCAGAGCGCGTCGACCGCGGCGCTGCGGACCACACCACCGAATGCATAGCGACCGAGCAGGCGCTCCAGCCGGCCGTGTGCGTGCGCGGTGGCGAGGCTCGCGGCGACGTCGACCAGCACGCTGCGTCCCGGCGGCCACGCCTCGGCGAGCGTCCACGCCCGCTCCGCCTCACCGGCGGCGAGGGCCATGGCGCAGAGGGCGTCGACCAACGCGTCACGGATCGGCTCGGTGGCGTGCTCGCGCCAGCGCCCCGGCGTCGTGGCGAAGGCGGCGAGCGCAGCGTCTTCGAGTTGGTGCCGCGCCTGCGGGTCGCGCCGGGCCCGATGCAGCGCGGGTTCGACCAGCAGCGACGCCAGCGCCTCGTCCTCGCCGACGCAGGCCTGCACCAGGCGATCGGCGTCGTCCGCGGCGAGGAGGTCGCTGGTGTCGCGCAGCGTGGTCGTCAGCAGACGCCGGGTCGGCTCGTGCAGGCCGGCGGCGCCGCGCTGTAGCACCGCCCGCAGCAGCCAGCCGGCGCGATCACCGGGCTCGGATTCGTCGCCGCGGACGACCCGCTCGCAGAGGACGCGGCAGGTCGCCAACTCGCGCTCCGGCTCGGCGCCGAGGACCGCGGGGGCGCTCGCCCACATATCCAGCGCAGCCGCGAGAGGCAGCCGCGAGAGCTCCACACCGAGTCCGAGCAGGCTCATCCGGCCTCGCGCCGGCGGGCGTGGAAATCTTCCAGCAGGGCTTCGAGGTCGGGCTGACACGAGCCACCGCAGGGACCACAGCCGGCCCAAGTGCGGTCGAAGAGCTCCGAGATCGTGGTAGCGCCGTTCTCCATCGCGTCGACGACCTCCGAGAGCGGCACGCCGTTGCAGCAGCAGACGATCGGATCGTCTTCGCTGGCGGCCCGCTTCGGCACGTTCGTCGGCTGCCGACTCATCCGGCCCTCTCCACCGCGGCCTGCAGCTCGCCGAGGATCTCGTCGCAGAGCGCGACGATATCGCCGGTGAGCGTCGCGCCCGCGGCCTGGTCGTGGCCGCCACCGCCGCGCCGGGTCGCGATATCGCCGACGACGACGCCGGCCTTGGCGCGCAGCGAGAGCTTCCACTCGCCGGGATTGCGGCCGGGCTTGAACATCGCCGCGGCGCGCACGCCCTCGATGCCGACCACGAAGGGGATCGCTTCACCGACCGCGTCGCGCGGCACGTCGAGGTCGGCGATCGCTTCGGGCGGGACCACGGCCCAGGCGACCTGGCCGTCAGCGCTGCGTTGGATCCGCTCCAGGATCCGCCCGAGCAGCACCGTCTCGGCGTAGGGCCGGCTGGCGAAGAGCGCCTCCTGAATCGGGTTGGTATCCAGGCCGGTCGCCTGCAGTTCGGCGGCGACGCGCAGCGTGTCGGGGTCGTTGCGCAGGAAGCGGAAGCTGCCGGTGTCGAAGCTCATCGCCGCGTAGAGGCCGCGTGCCGCTTCGGCTCCGACTGGCCAACCGAGCGCCTGCAGCAAGCGGTAGGTCAACTCGCCGGACGACGAGAAACGCGTCGCCACCAGGCCCTGCAAGGGGTTGCCGTCGCGCAGGCGGTGGTGGTCGACGAGCAGCACGGGGACGCCAGCCTGCTGCAGCGCGGCGAGCGGGCGACCGGCGCGGCTCGCCTCGTTGGCGTCGAAGCAGAGGCCCAGCTCGACCCCTTCGAGATCTGCGGCGGCGCCGTCGAAGTCGCCGATCACGGCCTCGGGATCCAGCCAGCGGTAGCGTGCCGGACAGGGATCGTCGTTGACGATCACGACGTCTTTGCCCGCCGCACGCGCGGCGTGGAAGAAGCCGAGCTGGCTGCCCAAGCCGTCTGCATCGGGATCGACGTGGGTCATCAGCGCGATGCGCTCGGCGGCGTGGATACGTTCGAGGAGCCAAGGGGCGGCGGGATCGGCGGTGACGGGCAAGCGGGCCTCCGGGCAAACGCCCCGCGAAGCGCGGGGGCCCCTACGATCGGACGCGGGCGCGCGGGCTGTCAACGCAGCCGTGATGGGAATAGCGACGCGGTCGGTGTTGCTCTGCTACGCTGCGGCGCGCTGCGTGGCGCTGCCGGTGCCTTGCCACGCGCGCCGCTGCGAAGGAGTTGCTGGATGTCCGAGTTGATTGGCCTCTTCGAGCGCGGCGGGCCGACGATGTTCGCGATCGCGGCCATCGCGGTCGGGGCGTTCGCCCTCTTCGTCGAGCGCTGGTTGGCGGTCCGCGGGCTGGTACCGATGGCGCGCCGATTGGGCCGCAGGGTCCGCGACGCCGCCGCGGCCGGCGATATGCCGACGGTGCTAGCGCGTTGCTCCGAGGCGAGCCACGAGCTCGCGCCGGTGCTCGGCCGTGGCGTCGAGACGGCGATGCGCGGCGGCGATCGTGGCGAGATCTTCGCGGTGATGGCGCGCGAGGCCCGCCGGCTGTCGATCCGGGTCCGCCGCGGGCTCGGTCTGCTGGCGACGCTGGGCACGATGTCGCCCTTCCTCGGCCTGCTCGGCACCGTGCTCGGCATCATGACGGCGCTCAAGGACCTCGGCGAGAAGGGCCAGGCCGGCTACGAAGTGGTCGCGGTCGGCGTCGCCGAGGCGCTGATCACGACCGCCGCCGGCATCGTCGTGGCCGTGGTCGTGGTCTTGCTGCACCAGACGCTCAAGGCCCACCTCGCCCACGTCGTGCTCGAGCTGCAGCTCCTGGTCGAAGAGGTCGCCGACCACCTCGCCAAGGCGCGGGGCGCGACACCGGCGGCTCCTGCCGAGGGGGAGAGCCATGCGGCAGGATGATGCGTGGCCGGTCGAGGCCGGCGAGGACGAAGGCGTCGAGCTGAACCTGACGTCGCTGGTCGACGTGGTCTTCGCCTTGCTCATCGTCTTCATGGTCTCGTCGGCGGCGATGGTCGAGCAGGGCCGGGCCGACGCGGCCGGTGGCGAGATCGAGTTGAGCCTGCCGTCCGGCAGCGCCTCGACGGCGGAGGCTCCGCCGGGCGAGGTCGTCGTCAGCGTCGATCGCCAGGGCAACCTCTACGAGGCCGGCGAACCGACCGACAGCAAGGCATTGGCCAGCCGCATCGCGGCGCAGGTCGGCAAGAACCCGAACCTGCAGGTGCGCATCGAGGCCGACGAGAAGCTGACCTACGAGCGCGTGATGGAGGTCATCTCCGATTTGCAGAAGCTCGGCGTCCGCAACGTCGGCCTGGCCACGCGACGCGGCGGAGCACCCGGCGGCAAAAGCGGCGACGCCCCGCCGGCAGGACCCTAGACCGAAATCCAGGGCCCGCCGACGGGGCGACGCGCGTCGAGTCCGACGTCCGACTAATCGTCGTAGTCGTCGTCGTAGTCGTCGTCGATGACCTTCTCTTCGACCTTCTCCTCTTCGTGGGCTTCCACGATGAGGGTGAAGGTCGAGGCCACGGCGGCGTGGAGCTTGCACGAGACCTCGAACGAGCCGAGCGTCTTGATCGGCTCCTTCAGGCTGAGATCGCGGCGGTCCACGATGAAGTCGCGCTCGGCGAGCAGGTCGACGACCTCGCGCGGCGTGACGGAGCCGAACAGGCGACCGTCCTCACCGGCGTGCTTCTTCACGATGATCCGCTGACCCTTCATGCGGTCGGCGACCGAAGACGCCTCGACGCGGGCCTTCTCGAGGCGAACCTCGGCAACGCGGCGCAGGTGCTCGAGCTCCTTGACGTTGCGCTCGTTGGCCAGGCTGGCCAGGTTGCGCGGGAGCAGATAGTTGCGGCCAAAGCCGTCGGCGACGGTGACGATATCACCGATCTTGCCGAGGTTCGGCACATTCTCACGGAGGATGACCCTCATCTCGGCCTCCTTAGTCGATGCCCGACATGGAGAAGGGCATCAGGGCGACCATACGGGCGCGCTTGACGGCCTCCTGCAGCTGACGCTGGTGCGCCGCGCAGACGCCACTGATGCGGCGGGGCACGATGCGACCGCGCTCGGTGATGAAGCGCTTCAGCATGCTCGGGGTCTTGTAGTCGATGTAGAGCGTCTTGTCGGCGCAGAACGGGCACACCTTGCGGCGGCCGAAGCGGCGACGGCGGAATTCCGGCCTCATGCGTCCTCCTGGTCGTCGTCGTCGTCGTCGTTGTCGTCGTCGTCGTCGCCGTCCTCGTCATCGTCGCGGCGCCGGCGGCGGTCGCGGCGATCCCGGCGGATCGGATCCTCGTCGTCCTGCGGGTCGGGCGTGAGAGCCTCGACGCGCTCCTTTTCCTTGACGATGTCGAAAGCGCCGAGCGGCTTGGCGTCGCTGAGCGTGATCGTCTGGAAGCGGATGACGTCGCTGGAAAGCTTCAGGAAGCGGTGCACTTCCGAGAGGCAGTCCGGCGAGGCGATGAAGCCCCAGTAGTAGTAGTTGCCCTTGCGATGGCCGGAGATCGGGTAGGCAAGCTTGCGCCGGCCCCAGTCGACGAGCTTGAGCTCGACGCCACCCTTCTCGTCGATAGCCTTGAGCAGACGCTCGTGCAGCTTCTCGACAGAGTCGGTCTCGTAATCCGGCCGCGTGATGATGATGGTCTCGTAAGACCGTGCCATGATCATCGCGGTATTCTCCCCTTGGCTCCGCAGCTTCTCGCTGCGTTCGCCCCGACACTGTGTCGAGGCGAGGAGTGATGGGGCTCCTGGACCGTCCAGAAGCTCCCGCGGGCGACGGCTAGCCGTCGCTCGTCGTGTGGACCCGCTGCTGCGTCGCGAGCAGCCCGTCAGAGACGCAGCCGAGCGCCGCGTCTGCGGCGTCTCTGACCAGTCCCGGCAGCCATTCGCGCTCCTGCGCCGCGAAGGGTGCGAGGACGAAGCCGCTGACGTCGCCTTTCTGCGGTCGGCCGATGCCGACGCGGAGCCGGGCGAAATCCCGGGATCCGAGCCGATCGACCAGCGACCGGAGGCCGTTGTGGCCGCCATGGCCGCCGCCGCGCTTGAGGCGCAAGGTGGCGAAGGGCAGGTCCAGATCGTCGTGGACGACCAAGATCTCTTCCGGAGCGATCCGAAAGAACGCCGCGAAGGGCTGCACGCTCTCGCCCGAGAGGTTCATGAACGTCTCGGGTTCGAGCAACCAGACCTCACGCCCGCCGAGGAAGACCTTGGCGTAGCGGCCCTTGAACTTGCTCTGCCAGGAAGCGGAGGCCCGCCGAGCAAGCTCGGTGGTGACCATGAAGCCGACGTTGTGACGCGTCTCGGCGTAGCGCGACCCCGGATTTCCGAGGCCGACCACGGCGCGAATCTGCGGCTCTGCCGACGACGCTGCCACCTTGGCTGCTCCTGGCGTTGCGGGTCCGAGTTGTCAGGCGCGACCGCATGACGCTGCCCGCGCGAGGCAGCGCTGTGGTGCGGTGCGCGGGTGTAGCGGCCGGGCCGACTACTTCTTCTTCTTGGCCTTGGGATCGACTTCCTCGACCTTGACGACCTTCGGCGCGACGAGCTCGAAGACCTTGAAGGCCTGGCGGAAGACCGGGGTGACCCCCTCCGGGAAGGGCAGCGCCTCGACACCCAGCAGCTGGCCGTTCTTGTACGGCTCGAGGCGGACGTCGATGCTCGTCGGCAGGTGTGCCGGCGTGGTGTGCACGTTCACGAAACGCGCGGTCACGTCGAGGCGACCACCGGCCTTCTGGCCAGCCGAACGACCGGTGAGCCGGATCGGCAGCGTCACCTTGATGCGGGTGTCCGGCTGCACCGCGAAGAAGTCGACGTGCGACAGCTTCCGCGAGACCGGATGGACCTCGACCTGACGGCAGATCGCGAGATGCTGCTTGCCGTCGATCTCGAAGGTGAAGAGCTGGTTGCGGCCGTAGGCGCCCGAGAGGCCCTTGACCACCGAGCGGGGGTCGAAGGCGACGTTGACGTTGCCTTCCACGCCGTGGCCGTAGACCACGCCCGGAACCAGGCCGGCGCGGCGGATCTTCTTCGCAACTCCGGTGCCGGTGAGGGCGCGCGGACGGACATCAATCGCGATCGTGTTCATCTCGTACTCTCCGAGGCCGCGTCGGGCCTGGTCGGTCGCTCCGTGGGACGATGCGAACGCCGCGGGATGCGGGGATTCGCCGTCGTCCTGGCCGTACAACCCGAGGCTGCAGGCCGGCGCGAGGGGGCCGGATCATGCACATCCGGCTCGGGGTGTCAACGCGAAGTCGGCGTTTTCAGCGCATCGGTCCCGTGTCCACGAGCTGCTCGAAGAGCTTGCGCTGCTCTTTGGTCAGCCGCGTCGGCACGCTCACCTTGACGTGCGCGTAGAGATCGCCGCGGCCGGCAGCGCCGAGGTGCGGCACGCCCTTGTCGCGCAACCGGACGCGCTCGCCGGGCTGCACGCCTGCGGGCAACCGAACCCGCTCGGTGCCGCCGTCGACCAAGGGCACGTCGGCCTCACCGCCGAGCACGGCGCGGAGCAGATCGACCTCGATCTCGGTGTGCAGATCGTCGCCGTCGCGCTCGAATCGCTCGTCGCTCTGCACGACCAGCACGACGTAGAGATCACCGGCCGGTCCGCCTCGCTCGCCGGCCTCGCCCTCGCCGGCGATCCGCATCCGTGTCCCGGTGTCGACCCCCGGAGGGACCTTGATCGTCACCTTGCGCTCGATCCGGGTCTTGCCGGCGCCGCCGCATCCGCTGCAGCGATCCTTCTCGGCGACGCTGCGGCCCGCGCCCTGGCAATGCGGACAGGTCATCGAGAAGAGGAAGGGACCTTGCTGCCGGCCGACCTGGCCGTTGCCGCCGCAGTGGGTGCACGTGGTCGGCGATGCCCCGTCCCGCAGTCCGCTGCCGGAGCAATCGGCGCAATCGACGATGCGCGGGATCACGATCTCGCGCTTGGCGCCCGAAACGGCCTCGCCGAGGCCAATCTCGAGGTCGTAGCGAAGATCGCTGCCCCGGGCCGGCCGATTGCGGGCGCGCCGCCCGCCACCGAAGAGATCGCCGAAGATATCGCCGAAATGACTGAAGATGTCCTCGGCGGATTGGGTGCGCCCGGCGCCACCGTCGAAGGCGCTGTGACCGAAGCGATCGTAGCGCTGGCGCTTTTCGTCGTCGCCGAGCACGTCGTAGGCCTCTGCGGCCTCCTTGAAGCGCTCCTCGGCGTCGGGGTCGTCCGGATTGCGATCGGGGTGGTAGCGCATCGCGAGCTGGCGGAACGCCTTCTTCACCTCGGCGGCACCGGCGTCGCGGCCGACCCCGAGTACTTCGTAATAATCCCGCTTGCTCATCGTGCTCCCGTCCCCCGTGGCCGCCGTCGTCGACGGCTCGGCGCGGCGGCAGGAAATGGAGCGGAGGCTTTCGTGTCAAGGTTCGGCGGGCCGGTGGCCTCGCCTTGTCGCGGTGGCCGCAGCAGGCTAGGCTGTGCATGCACGGGTCGCGCCAACTTGCCCAAACTGGTGTCGGAATGGAGTTCAAGCAGGGTCTGCACATCGGAACGCGGCTGGAGCAGCGGCTGGTCATGACCCAGCAGCTGCAGCAGGCGATCCGGTTGCTGGCCCTCTCGCGGCAGGAGCTGGTCGAGCAGGTCCGCGAGACGCTGAACGAGAACCCACTGCTGGAAGAATCGCCGCAGCGCTCGGACGCCGCAACTTCGAGCGCGGTGACGAGCGGCGAAGGCGAGGTCACCCACCTCGACGCGAGCGAAGGCCGCGAAAAAGCCTCCTCCGAGATCGATTGGCAGGAGTATTTCGCCGACCTGGCCCGCGGCCCGACCGCCGGCCCCTCGGGCTACGCCTCGCGCGACGAGGAATTGCCGCCGCTCTCGGCAACCCTGACCCGCGAAGCGACGCTCGACGAAGAACTCTTCGAGCAGCTCGGCCTGACCGGGCTCGACCAGACCGAGCTGACGATCGCCGAGGAGATCGTCGGCAACCTCGACGACGACGGCTATTTCCGCCCGAGTCGGCTGGAGCTGCGCGGGGGCACCGACGCTGGCCGCCGGCTGCTGCGGCGCAAGGCCGATATCGGCGGCATCGAGAGCGAGGAGTGTGGCGGCGGGCTGGATCTGCTCTGGCTCAGCGACGAAGAGGCCGACGCGTGGACCCACGACGGCGAGGGTCGGGGCATGAGGGGTCGGCTCGTCGCCGGCAACTCGACCCGGCGGATCGCGGCGCAATACGACGTCGCACCGGCCCAGGTGCATCAGGTCCTGGAGGCGGTGCAGCGTTGCGATCCGATCGGCGTCGCGGCGCGCGATCTGCGCGAGTGCCTGCTGCTGCAAGCGCGCGCCCTGCACCCAGAGAACAACAAGCTGCACCGCCTGATCGAGCGCCATCTCAGCAACCTCGAGGCGCGCAAGCACGGGCCGATCCTTCGCGATCTCAAGGCCAGCGAAGACGAGGTCCGCGAGCTCCTCGCCCTGCTCGCGACGCTGGAGCCGCGCCCGGGGCGGCGCTACTCCGGCGAGAGCGCCCGCTACATCACGCCGGACGTCTACGTGCACAAGGTCGGCGACGACTACACCGTCGTGGTCAACGAGGACGGCCTGCCGAAGCTGCGGGTCTCGGCCTTCTACCGCCGCGCGCTACAAGAAAGCGGCGGTGGCGGCGCCGGCGACGCAAAGGAATACCTCAGCGAGAAGATGCGGCAGGCGATCTGGATGATCCGCAGCATCCACCAGCGGCAGAGCACGATCCAGAAGGTGACCGAGTCGATCATGCGCTTCCAGCGCCCCTTCCTCGAGAAGGGTGTCGCCCACCTGCGACCGCTGGTGCTGCGTGAGGTGGCCGAGGATGTCGGACTGCACGAATCGACCGTATCCCGCGTGACGACGTCGAAATACGTCCATACGCCACAAGGCATCTTCGAGCTGAAGTACTTCTTCAACAGCCGCATCACCTCGGACACCGGGCCGGACCTGGCCAGCGAGGCGGTGAAGTTCGCGATCAAGAAGCTGATCGACCACGAGCCGGGGCGCTCTCCGCTCTCTGATCAGGAGATCGCCGAGATTCTGCAGGGTCAGTGGGATCGGGCCCGGCTGCTCGCCCGTTTGGACGTGGAAGAAGGTGAACTCTCCGGCCTACTACCGCAGAAGACGCTGTCGATTGCGCGCCGAACGGTTGCGAAATACCGCGAGGCCATGAACATACCGTCCTCGTCGCGGCGTCGGTCGTTGATCTGACGCGCGGGAGGAGGGGCCGATGGTGCAGCTCACGTCCTACCTCGACGTCGACTCGGTGCAGCTCGACGTCGCTGCCGCCGACAAGGCGGAGCTGCTGCGCGTCGCCGGCGCGTGCATGGCGCGGGTGCTCCCGGGGTTGCCGGCCGAGACCATCACCGACCTGCTGAGCGCGCGCGAGCGCGTCGCCTCGACCGGCGTCGGCGAAGGCATCGCCATCCCGCACGCCACCTGCGAAGCGCTGCAGGCGCCGCGGCTGGGCCTGCTCCGGACCGCTGGCCCGGTCGACTTCGACGCCGTCGACGCGCAGCCGGTGCGCCTGGTGATGGTCGTACTGGCGCCGAAGAACGCGCAGGCGCTGCACCTCCGCCTGCTCGCGCGGATCGCGCGGCTGGTGCGCTCGGAGCAGATTCGGCGCGGCCTCTACGCCGCCGAGACCGCCGCGGAGGCCTTCGCGATCATCAACGAATACGAAGCGGGGCGATCATGAGCGGAGCCCCTGGCGAGAGCGCCTGGGAGCGCCGCCGCGCCGCTGCCGCGGCCGCCACGACGTCCGGTGCGTGGGAGCCCGTGCGGATCGACACCGGCCCGCCGCAGTGGCTCATCGTCACCGGAATCAGCGGCTCGGGTCGCACCACCTGCCTGCGCGCACTGGAAGACCTCGGCTGGTTCTGCGTCGACAACCTCCCGGCGCGCTTGCTGCCGGCGCTGCAGGAAGAACTTTCGTCGCGGGGCGATACCCGCCCGGTGGCGGTCGGCCTCGACATCCGCGCCGGCGCGTTGGTGCTCGACCTCGACGCGAGCGCGGCAGCGATCCGCGAACGGGGCCACGCCGTCGGCCTGCTCTTCCTCGACTGCTCCGACGACGTCCTGGTGCGCCGCTTCGCCGAGACCCGCCGCAAGCATCCGGTGCTGAGCGAACGGACAATCGCCCAGGCGATCGCCCGCGAACGCCAGCTGATGCTCGAGATCCGCGAGCGCACCACGCTCAACATCGACACCAGTGACCTGACGGTGCACCAGCTCAAGGCCCGAATCACCGAGCTCTTCGAGGAGAAGGACGCCGCCGAGACGCGCATGGTCATCGCCCTGACCAGCTTCGGCTTCAAGCATGGCGTGCCCCGTGACGCGGATTACGTCTTCGACGTCCGTGCGCTGGCCAACCCACATTTCGTCGATGCACTGCGGCCGCTGACGGGCATGGACGAGCCGGTCGCACGATACGTCTTCGAGACCGCCGGCGGCGACGCCCTGCTGCAGCGCATCGAGGCACTGCTCGACTACAGCCTGCCGATGCACCGCGACGAAGGCCGCGCGATCGTCAGCGTCGCCATCGGCTGCACCGGCGGCCGGCACCGCTCGGTCGCGCTGATCGAGGCGCTCTCGATCCATCTGCGCGCGCTGCGCGTCGGCCGGGTCGTGGTCACCCACCGCGACGCGGCACGGGGCAGCCGGGCATGATCCGGCGCAAGCTGAAGATCCGGAACCCGATGGGCCTGCACGCGCGGCCCGCCGGTCGCTTCGTCGCGGTCGTCGAATCCCACGACGCGCGGGTCCGGGTCCGCTGCCGAGGCGACGAGGTCGACGGCAGCAGCATCCTCTCGCTGCTGATGCTCGAAGCGGTGGTCGGCACCGAACTCGAGGTGGTCGCCAGCGGCCCTGACGCCGAGTCGGTGCTCGACGCGCTCGAAGCGCTCTGTGCCGCCGGCTTCGAGGAAGCCGAATCCTACGACGGCCGCGGGGCGCGGGGATGAGCGAACCGAGTTTGACCCTGCGGGGCATCGCCAGCGCTCCCGGCGTGGCGATTGGCCCCGCGCACGTCCTGGTGCGCCGCGCCGTGGTCGGCGGCCGGCGCCGGGTCCCCGCCGCCGAGCGCGCGGCCGAGCGGGCCCGCCTCGAAGCTGCCGTAGCGACGACGGAGGCCGCGCTGGAGCAGAGCGCCACCTCACTCGGCGACGACGAGGCCAGCGGCATCGCCCGCGCGCTGCTGATCAGCCAACGCGCGATCCTGCGCGATCCGCAGCTCGTCGCGCCGACAATCCGCGCGATCGAGGAGGGCGGCCTCGGCGCCGAACGCGCGCTCGAGCGCAGCCTGCGCGCCCTCGAGCAGCGCTTCGCCCGCCTCGGCAACGTCGCCTTCCGCGAGCTCTGGCGCGACGTCGAAGGGCTCGGCGCGGCGCTGCTCGCCCAGCTCCGCGAGGGGGAGCAGCGCCTGCTCGGGGTCGACCCGGGCGATATCCTGGTCGCTGGCGCGGTGACGGTGCGCGACGTCATCGATCTGGTCAGCGCAGGAGCGGCGGGCTTGGTGCTGGAAGAGGGCTCGCTCACCTCCCACGTCGCGGTGCTCTGCCGCAGCGCTGGATTGCCCGCGGTGACGGGCGTCGAGGGCGCGCTGCGGGCGATCAAGGACGAGGCGCCACTGCGCATCGACGGTGACGCCGGCGTGGTGCAGCGGGTCGACGCTGCCGACGTGGCGCCGCCCGCCGAGCCGCCGCCGGTGCCCGCTGCGGCGCTCGATGCCGCACGCGGCGACGAGAACCTCTGCCTGCGTGCCAACCTCGATCTCGACCTCGACGCCGGACGGGCACGCGCCCACGGCGCCAGCGGCGTCGGGCTCTGGCGGACGTTCTACCTCTACCTCGGACGCAGCAAGCTGCCGGAGGAGGCCGAGCTCGAGGCGATCTTCCGCTCGGTCCTGGCCGATTTCGCGCCCGAACCGGTCGCCGTCCGCCTGCTCGACCTCTCGGGCCCCTTCGCCGACCACGAGCTGCCGATCGCGCTGCGTGGCCTGCCGGATTGTCGCGGCGTCCGCCTGTTGCGGCATCGCCCCAACGTGATCCAATCGCAGCTACGAGCCCTGGTCCGGGCCGCGCCGGCGGGAGCGCTGCGCATCCTGGTGCCCTTCGTCAGCGAGGTGGACGAGCTGCGGCAAATTCGCGGCCTGCTCGCCGAGATCGCGGCGGCCGAAGGGCTGCCGATCCCGGCCGTCGGCGCGATGATCGAGGTCCCATCGGCGCTGCTGCAGCTCGACGCGCTCGCCGCATTGGCCGACTTCTTCGCCATCGGCAGCAACGACCTCGGCGCCCTGCTGCTGGCCCGCTCGCGCGACGATCCGAGCGCCACCCGTGGCTTGCCGCCTGCGTTGCGCACGGCGATCGCGATGATCGTCGAAGCCGGCGCCCGACACGACGTCCCCGTCTCGCTTTGCGGCGAGATCGCCTCGGATCCGAGCCTGACCCACGAGCTCATCGAGCTGGGGCTGCGCGAACTCTCGATGACGCCACGGCTGCTGCCGGCCGTCCGGTTCGCCGCCAGAAGTTGATGCGCGCCCGGGCAGCGGCATCCTCACAGGATGCGCGCGTCGCCCGACCACCGCAGCCCCCCGCTATCCGGCTTCGCGCCGAGGCGGGCGTGCCTTTGGCCCAGCATCGCACTCGCCCTGCTCTGCACCGCGACGCTGGCGGCATGTGGCGGCCCGCCGCAGCAGCGGCGGAAGACGGTCTCGAAGATGGTCTTCGTCGACGACGGCGAGGTCGAAGACGACGCGGTCGAGCCCGCGGTCCGGGATCGTCGACGCATTCCGCGCCCGCCGCCGCGCAGCCGCCCCCAGGAAAGGTCCGAGCCCAAACGAGCCGCACGCAGCAGCGACGACGGCCTGCAGGCACGCTGTGCCAACGGCGACGTCGACGGCCACTCGGTGGGGCGGGCCACCGACGGCAGCCTCGACGACGGCTGCGAGCTGCCGCGCTCGGGACCGGGCTACCGCTGCAGCCACCACGCCCGCTTCGGAGCGCGGAAGATCGTCGCGATCCTGCAGTGGGCCGCCGGCGAGCTGCACCGCCTGCACCCGAGTGCCCCCCCGGTCGTGGTCGGAGCGCTCTCCCGCGAAGGCGGTGGCAAGCTCAAGGGGCACAAGAGCCATCAGAGCGGCCGCGATATCGACGTCGGCTACCTGCACGAAGACGGCGCACTCTCGCGCTTCGTCCAGATGAGCGCGGCGGACCTGGACATCGAGCGGACCTGGACCCTTCTGGGCGCCATGCTGCACACCGGTCAGGTGCAGTACATCTTCATGGACTATCGGCTGCAGGCGGCCCTGCACCGCTACCTCGAGCGCGAGGGCGTCGACGACGCGACGCTGGGTCGAATTTTCCAATATCCCCACGGGCGCGGCGCGCGGCGTGGCATCATCCGCCACGCCTCCGGCCACGCCGACCACTTCCACGTCCGCTTCCGTTGCCCGGCAGAGGACGAGGATTGCGAAGATTGAGCGCCTAGGCCCCGCTGGCGCTCGGCATCGTCGGGGTCGGCAATGCGGCGAGATCCGGGTGCGGGATGGCGCGGTCGAAGTCGATCCACACGCTCGCGTCATCGCGGCAATCGTAGCGCCGGCAACGCAGCGGTCGCTGGGCGTAGACGGTGCAGCCGTCGTCGCGGCCGTGGTGGACGCAATCGCCCTCGGCGTCGCGCCGGTTGACGTAGGGATCGGCCCAATCCCACTTCAACACGCCCTCCTCGAGGTCCTGTGTGCCGAGCGCGAACGGCTTGCGGCAGCAGGCGGCTTTGCACAGGTGCAGGCGTGCGGCGCAGTCGACCTCGGCGGCGGGAACGGCATATTTGTCGACGTCCGGCGCGACTCGAACCCGAAACGCCGGCGGCGGCGCGCTGCGCAAATAGGCGTCGCGGGCAGCGGCGACCTCTTCCGCGAGGACGCCGGCGCGACGCACCGACGCGTCGCCGAGGCCATGCAGCAGGGCCGCGTGGGCCTCGATCGCGCGCTGGTTGCGGTCGATGACGACGTGGACGAAGCGCAGGCCGCGCTCCAGCCGCGCCTCGAGCTCGGCGACCCGAGCGAGCGCGCCGTCGAGGCTCTCCGGCGTGGCCGCAGGGGGCTCGGACGGCGCCGCGGAAGCGGTCACAGCGGCAGCCGCTTCGACGGGCGTTTCGGCCGGAATCTCGACCGGCACTTCGATCGGCATCGCGACGGGCGCAGGCTCCGCCTTGGCCGGCGCCTTGCGACTCCGCGGCGCCTTCTTGCCGGCAGCGGCCTTCGATTCGCTGACCGCCGGCTTCGCGGCGGCGGACTTCTTGCTGCGCGGCGCCTTTTTCGCCGCGGGCACCGCCTGGGTTTCGCCGTCGGCGCTTTTCTTCTTGGTTGGCATGGGAGCTCCATTGGTACGAGGCGCGAGGGCGACGCACGATCTCATTGCGCGGGCAGGCCGTGGCCCGGGCGGCGCAGTCGAGGGCTGTAGATGTCGAAGTCGAAGCGCGGTGCGTGCTCCGGTGTGTGGCATCCAGAGCAGACGCTGCCGTCGGGCCGCGGATGGTCGAGGCCGGCGCCGCCATTCTTTTCGGCGGCTGCGACGTGCGCCGATCCCGGGCCGTGGCAAGCCTCGCATTGCACGTCGGCGAAGCGCTCGATATTCGCGAAGCCGGCGCCGCCGGGCCGCTGCCAACCCGTCGAGTGGCAGCCGACGCAATCGAGATCGCGCGTTTTGCCGGCCTTCTCCAGGGTCTCCCAAGCGTGGGCGTGCAGGTCGTCGCGGGCGAAGTCGGCCGCGCTCTTGTGGCAGCCGAGGCAGGTCTGCTGGCCGACGTAGCTGGCCACGCCTTCTTTCGCGGGCACCGGAGCGGAGGCGGTCGCCTCGCTGATCTTGGCTGCGGCGGCGTCGTAGCGCGCGACCGCGGCCGCGACGGTCGGCTCGACCGGAGACGTCCAGGCAAGGCCGACCGAGCGGTAGGCGCCGAGCCGGCCCACGGGCAGGGGCTGTTTCGCCCGCTCGCGGGTGCGCGTGAGGCGTTGCGCCAGGTCGGCGCGCTGGCGACGCCAGAACGGCAGGGTCAACGAGGTCGCTGCCGTCTGCGGCCCCTTGGCGACGCGAGCGAGGTCGGCGTCCACTTCGTCCAGGCGTGCTTGCAGGGCGTCGGCCGCGCCCGGCAGCCAGGGCGTCGCGTCGATCCAGGCCGGCTGCTGCTCCGGATCTACCGGCGGCGGCGTCGCCTTGCCACGGACGTCGGCCAGCGTCAGCACTGCGAGGTAGGCGCCGTGCCGAGGCGCGGCGAGCAACCAGCCACCCTCTTCGCGATCGGGCTCCTCGATCGGTTCGAGCCGCTCGGGCACCGCGCCGACCACGACGGCATCGAGCGCCGGCACGCGTCGGGCGAGGCGCCGGCTGTTGCGCAGTCCGAGGTTGGAGAGCGCGGCGACGACGGTCGCCCCCTCCGCGCGCAGGGCCTTCTCGTGCGCGACAGCGAGCTCCTGTTGCCGATCGAGCTCACCCGCGGCCGGGTCGAGGGCGAAGACGCCAAGGCGCACGCCACCGGGCAGCGTCACGACGCGCCGTGGCAGCACACCAGCCACGCCGTGCTCCCAGCCATCGGCGAGCAGCGGCAGCTTGGCCGCGGCGAGGAGCTCGCGGGCTTTTTCGCCGCCCCGCTCGAGGTCGACGCTGGAGAGCGCGACGCCGGCGACCGGCAGCCCGGCGAGGAGCTGGACGAAGGTCTGCTGGCGGAGCGCCCGTTGCGCGACCTGATTCGCCGGTGGCGCCTCGTCCTCGACCAGCAGGTTGCCGGCGTGGAGGAGCATCAAGGCCGGGTCGCGGCGTCGCTCGACCGCGATCCAATGCGCGATCCGCTCGATCCCGCCGCGCTGCAGCTCTTCGGTGCAGCCGCAGGGCTTGAGGACGGAGGACCAATCCGAGAGCGCCGCGAGCGTGACGTGCGGCAGGGCGAGCAGACCCGTCGCTTCGGCGGGCAAGGCGACCGGAGCAGCAGCAGTGTCTTCGGCCACGTTGGAGGGCGGCGGGCTCGGTGGCGCCGCAGGGGTCGGGGCGGGCGCTTCCTTGCGGCCGCATCCGAGCAGCAGGAGCAGCGAGAAGGCAGCGACCGCCCGCAGCGGCACGCGAGGCATCATCGGATCAATCGTGGATGACCGCGTTGGGGTGGCCGTAAATCTTCGCCGGCGGCAGCGAGCAGGTCGCTTTGCTGCGGCTCGGGTAGACGGCGATGACCTTGAAGCTGCCGCCCTTCAGGCCCTTGATCGAGCCCTTCATCCCGGACTTGACGCCCTTGTTGTCGCCGGCGCTGAGGATCAGAACCGAGCCCCCACCAGCGACGCGGGCGTCGATGATGGTGCAGGTGATGCCCGACGACTTCGGCTCTGGCTTGGGCCGCGTATGCGTCGGACGCGGGCGCGGCGTCGGCGTCGGCGTCGATGCCTTGGGCTTCTCGACGCATTTGTCTTCGACGCACTCCTCGTCGTCCTTGCACGAGTCGCAGGGGTTCTCGCCCCAATCGACCTCGACCGCGTACTCCCCCTCGCCCTTGGTGGCGCGGAAGCGGACGAGGTAGCGCATCGTCGGCTCGACCGAGAACTTGAACTTCAGCGTGCCGCTGCCCTCTGGCAGGGGCTTCTCGGCGATGCGATCGCCGACCTCGGTGTAGATCGTGACGAAGCCGACCAGGGTCGACTCCTTCCACTTGCCGACCGAGATCCGCATCTCCATATCGCCCGCTTTGTCGGGCTGCACGAAGCGCCAATCTTCTTTGTCGCCGATCCGCGGGCTGAGGCGGTCTTCGGTCGGGCCAAGCTTGGAGAAGGGACGCGCGCTGTTGCGATCGCCGTCGCCGTCGGGGTCCTTGAGGTGCTGTCCGCTACACGCTAGGCCGAGCAGGAGCAGCGTGAGCGCGGCAGCGAGCGGGCGGAACGTGCGGATTGGGGCAGCAAAAGTCATGGATCCTCGTCTCGTTGGATTCGGCGTGCGGCTCCGCCGTGACGGCACGGGCCGCGCAAGGACGGTATCGGCACGCCGGTTGTGGGTCAACATTCGCATCGGGTTGCGTCTTCTCTCGGTCCAGGTCACGGACATGCGGTGGGCGTATGGACGCAGCCGATTCCGGGGGAGCAGCTGTCTGCGGTGCAGGCGTCACCGTCATCGCAATCGGCTGGCGAGGTTCCCGCGCAATAGCCGGCAACTGCACAGCTGTCGTTGCCCCAGGCGTCGGTTCGAACGCGGTGGAAGTCGCCCTTGCCGAGGTCCCCGACGCGTCCGACCGCGAAGAGGCCACCGTCCGGGTACGCGATCAGGCCGACCAAGGCATCGGCTTTGCCCTTGTCGTAGCTCCGATGCCAGAGCGCGATCCCGGTCGCGGTCAGCATCGCGACGAGGCCGTCGGAGCCCTCTCCCGCCGCGCTTCCCGCGACGCCGATGCGGCCGTCCGCGAGCAGTGCGACGCCACGCAAGTCGAGGGTGCCGCCGACCGTGACCGCCTTGCTCCAGCCGAGCGCGCCACCCGGGCCCAGCTGGGCGACAAAGCCCTGCGCGGCGCCAGACGCGGTGCGTGTGCCGACCACCACGAGCTCACCGCTGCTGGTCCGCGCCACGGCGTTGGCCTGCGCCGCGACGTCGCCGGGCAGTACCGTCGTCCAGCCGATGGTGCCGGTCTCGCCGAGGCCACGGACCACCGCGCCGCCAGGGCTGTCGCCGACCGCCACCAAGCCGCTGCCGTGACGGATCAGCCCGAGGTGGCGACCGGCGACCGGCAATCGGACGTTGTGGGTCGCCGTCGCGCTGCCGTCGACGCGCACGCGCACGAGCCACGGCGCACAGGTCGTTCCGGCGCACGCGCTGCCGGACGCGACGACGTGGTCGAACGCCGACTCCACCACGCTTGCCAACACGTGCCATTCGTCCGCCCCTGCATCGGTGGTCTTCAGCAACAACGGCGCACCGAGCGGCACCGTGGTGGGCTGATGGATGCGGATGCGGGCGCGCTTGTCGTCGACACCCTCGAAGCGACCCACCGTGACGATTCGGCCATCGGGGAGTTCGACCATGTCGTCGAGGCGCGCCGCCTCGTCGGTGGGCATGTCGAAGCCGTCGCTGTCGCCGGCTGCGTCGTGGCGGATGAGCAGGGGGCGAACGCCACCAGTCTTGCTATCGACCGTGCGTCCGGCGCGCAGGTCGCCGCCGAGCCGGCTCGCAATCACGGCGGTGTATTCGTCGTCGGCGCCCAGGTCTACCAGGCTGCCGCCCAACAGGTTGGCTGCAGCCGCGCAGCCGCCCTTGTTGTTGCACGCCCAGGCTGCCACGCAGATCTCGTCGCCGGCGCAGGTCACACCCGTCGGCTCCAGCGGAAAGCTGCACTTTCCTGCAGTGCACGCGGCCGCGGTGCATGCCTTGCCGTCGTCGCAGCCACCGTCACGCGCATCGGCGCAAGCACCGGCAGCGGAGCAGTCGGTGTGGTGGAAATCGTCGATGCGCTGGACCATGAAATTCGTCCCGTAAGCCAATCCGAGCGCAACGCCGTCCGAGGTCGCGGCCAGCGTGTAGATGATGCCGTGCGACAACGGCTCGTTGTTCTTGCCGCCGTCGAGGTCGGTCGCGCGCAGGATACGCCCCGTCGCGCCATCGAAGGTCGCGACACGCGGATGGCGCACCGCCCCGGTGAAGGTCGCCTGTTCGAAGCCGCCAGCGACGATGCGACCGGCGCTGTCTTCGGCGACGGCCCAGACGGGCTCGAAGTCGGTATCCGGTGCCGACCATGAGGCGATATCGGGCGCCGAGCGCCAGCGCAGGCTACCGTCCGCGGCGAGCTTGAGGATCGCGACGCCGCGCCTGGATGCCGTGCTGTGGTCGATAGCGAGGGCGAAGCCACCGTCGGCCGTGCCGACCATCGAGCGCGGCCGTTCCTTGCCGAGCTCGGCATAGCGCCGCTGCCAGATGGTCTTTCCGGACGGGTCGACGCGCATCACCACCGTGTCGCTGGCACCGGAGTATCCGGGCTGCTCGGTCGCCACCACCGCATCGGTGCCGACCCCGACCACGGCGTGGGCAACTTCGAAGCCGGTGCCACCGAATTGCTGGCTGGAGAGCTGGAAGCCTTGCGGGCCGACGCGCAGGATCCAGCCCTGCTGCCCGTTGGCGCCGGTGGCGAAGGCGGTGCCGACCGCGATGTAGCCAGCGTCGACCCGGGCGATGTCGAGCAGGTGCTCGTCGTCCGCCGTGCCGTAGCGGTAGAGCCAGCGCTCGCTGCCGTCGGAGCCGTCGACTGCGACAATCAGCCCGTCGCGCGCGCCGGCCGACGCGTGGTCGCTGCCGCCACAGCCGACCGCACCCTTGGCGTCGACCGTGGCGCCGATGAAGTAGTCGCGCCCCGTATTGGTCTTGTACGCGTCGCCATATTGGCCGTGCCACACGGTGGCCCCCGACGGAGACAGGCGATAGGCGTGGCTGCGGTAGTGCGTATCGTTGGCGCGGTAGGCGTAGCCGAAGACGTAGAGGCCACCGTCGGGTGCGTTCTCCAGCGCACGCGGCAAGCCGCCGTCGAGCCCGAGCTTTTCGAAATCACGATTGAAAAGCTTCTTGCCCGGCACGCCGGCCTGACATTTGCCATCGGCGCAGACGGCACCGGCCGAGCAAGCTACACCGTCGTCGCACGGCCTGGTGTTGTGCGGGTGTTCGCAGGCCTTGCTGGCCTCGTTGCAGAGGTCATCGGTGCAGATGTCGCCGTCGTCGCAACCGGCGTCGGTGTGGGCGTGGACGCAGCCGGACGCCGAGGCACACGAGTCGGTCGTGCAAGGATTGCCGTCGTCGCAGTTCTTCTTCTTGCCGACGCACCCGTTGCTGGTGCAGCCGTCGCCTTCGGTGCACGCATCGCCGTCGTCACACGCGGTCTGCGCCCCGGAGAAGACGTGTTGGCAGCCCAGCGCGACGTGGCAGGCGTCCTTGGTGCAGGGCAAGTCGTCGTCGCAGTCGGCCAAGCCGCCCGGCTTGCAGCTGCCGCCGACACAGCCGTCGCCCGCGGTGCAGGCGTCGCCGTCGTCGCACGCCGCCGAGATCGGCAGTGAGCTGCACTTGCCGGCCGAGCAGAGGTCGGCGGTACACGCCGCGGCGTCGGCACAATCGGCGACGGCCTTGCCGATGCATCCTCCCGAGAGCGCACAGCTCGCCGCGCCCCATCCATCGATCTGCCGCCGCAAGGGCTTGGCGACGCCGCCGGTGCTCGCCTCGCCGAGCAGCGTCAAGGTACCGCCAGGCGAGGCGAGCAGGCCGTGGAACCGTTGGCCGCCGCCCTGCAGCAGCAGATCCGACACGGCCACGCCGCGTTCGGTCGTCGCCACGAGCCGGGGCAGCAGCGCGCCACCGACGTCTTGTCGCCCGACGACCCAGACGCCGTCCTTGCTGCGGGCGACGACGCCGTCGATCGCGGCGAATCCGGCGAGCGGCTCACACCATTGCGCGTCGCCGGCGAGGCTGAAGCGACAGAGCTTCGGCGCGAGGGCGACGTCAGCAGCGGTCGCCGCCACGAGCACGCCGTCGCCGGCGGGGGCGACACCGACCAGAGCCGCCCCGATGCCGTCGGGGGTGACGCTCCAGGCCTTCACGCCGGCGTCGACCCGCGCCAGGTAGGGCAGCGAACTCGTCGCCGTGGTCGCGGCACCGGCGACCAGGACGCCGCCCGAACCGAGGCCGACGACGCCGTAGGGCTCGAGTGAGGCAGCGCTGGAGAGGGTGTGGAGCACCGCGGCGGCCGGCTTGTCGGTGATCCGCAGCAACGCGATCTCCGTGGGCCCGGAGGCCGCGCGCCGCGCCGCGACGAGCAGCTCGCCGCCGGTGATCGCGGAGGCAACGGCCCGCATGTCCGCGCCTTGGTTGGCGACGTCGAGGGTCGCGAAGGGCGTCGCGAGGTTCGCCTCCAGCCCGAGTGCGCGGACCCGGTGCAGCCCGCCGACATGGACGGTGCCGACCACCACGACCCGACCATCACTCCGGAGCAGCGCTCCCGCCGGCGCGACGTGCACGCTGCTGCCGACCGCGTCGACGGTGGTGGCGGCCTCGGCAGGACCAAGGGTCCAGCCACGCTGTAGCTGCCAACGGCGAGTCTTCGGCGGCGTCCCAGGGGCGGCGTCGCTCTGCACGCCGAACAGCAGGATGCGCGCATCATTGCCACGCACCGCGCCCGACCACCAGCCGTGCGGCGCTCCGGCGGTGTCGACAACCTCTCCGAGGGCCGCGACCGCGCCCTTGCCGCAGCTGCCACCCTTGCAGGCGTCGCCCAAGCTGCAGGCGTCGCCGTCGTCGCAGGCGGTGCCGTCGGTGGCGGCCTTGGCGAGGCAGACGAAGGTGCTCGGACTGGTCGAGGAGCAGGCACCCACCTGACAGGCACCGACCACGATCGAGCAGGTGACCGCGGTGCCGGCGGTGCACGTTCCCGCGGAGCAGGTGTCCTGCACGGTGCAACCGTTGCTGTCGGCGTCGCAGCCGACGCCCTCGGTGATCTTGGCGTCGAAGGTGCAGCCACCCGTCTTCGGGTCGCAGGCGTCGACCGTGCACGCGTTGCCGTCGTCGCAGATCGAGGGGTGCTGGCAGCCGAGCAGCGGGTCGCAGCTGTCTTGCGTGCAGGTCTTGCCATCGTCGCAGGGGTTGAGGTTGCCGCCGCTACAGGAGCCCACTGCGCAGCTCTCGCCCACGGTGCAGACCTTGCCGTCGTCACAGGGCTTGCCGTCGTTGACCGGGACCACGCTGCAGCTCCCGTCCAGGGGAAGGCAGGTATTGGCGAGGCAGGCGGTGTCGCCGTTCTTCGGGCAGACCACGGCGAAATAGTCCTGCTTCTCGGTGCATTTGCCGGTCGCTTTGTCGCAGAGTGGCACGCCGTTGCAGCGGTCGCCGTCGTCCTCGATCAGGCAGTCGGCGTGCACCTTGCACGGGCAGGTGTCGGTGCCGCCCTTGCACACCGCGCCGTCGCAGAGATCCCCCGCGGTGCAGGCGTCGCCGTCGTCGCACGGCAGGTTGGTCTGGGTCGCCTCGCCGGGCGCCTTCACCTCGAGGTGGCAGAGCAGCGCGCCGTTGTAGACCTCGCAGCGCTCGCGCGTCTCGCCGGCGGGTGTGGCGACGCAGCCACCGGTCTTGGGCTGGCATGCGTTCTTGCTACACGCGGTGTCGTCGACCGAGGGGCAGAAGACGATGCTGGTCGGCAGGTATTGGCAGACCTTGCTCGCCGCGTTGCAGAAGAAGCTGCCGTTGCAGAGGTTGCCGTCATCCTTGTCGACACATTCGGCGTCGGTGGCGCACGGGCAGGTGAAGGTCGCTCCGGCGACGCAGGCGCCGACCTTGCACAAATCGCCCGCCGTGCAGGGGTCGCCATCGTCGCAGGCGGTGCCGTTCTTCAGCGCGGTGAGTTCGCAGGCGCCGGTCTTCGGGTCGCAGAGGTTGTGGATGCAGGCGGTGTCGTTGGCATCCGGACACGCGATGGCGGTGGCGGGGTTGACCTTGCAGCTGCCGCTCGCGACGTCGCAGTAGAGCGTGCCGTTGCAGACGTCGCCGTCTTCGTAGGCATCGCAATCGGCGTTGTTCTGGCACGAGGTGAGGTCGGCTCCGGGCACACAGAGGCCGCCCTTGCAGCGCTCGCCAACGGTGTCCGGATCCCCGTCGTCGCACGGCACGCCGTCGCTCGCCGGGGCGATCTTGCAGGCGCCGTCGGCCGGATCGCAGAGGTTGACCATGCAGGGCGCGTCGACCGGCTTGCAGGCGACGGCCGCGGTCTCGTTGATCTCGCAGTGGTAAGGGAAGCTCGCCTTGTCGCAATAGGGCGCGCCGCTGCACAGGTTCCAGCCCGGCTTGGCGGCACAGTCGGCGTCTTGCTGGCATGCGCACCACGAGGCCGGCCCAGCGACGCAAGCGCCGCCGTCGCAGGCCGCAGCGACGGTACACGGGTCGTCGTCGGTGCACGGCGTTCCCTTCGCGGTCGGCCGCATCGCGCAGCTACCGGTACCGGGATCGCAGCGGTTGCGGAGGCAGACCGTGTCGTTGGAATCGTCGCACACGACCGCGCTGCCGGAGACGAATCGGCAGAGCCGGACCGGGCCCGAGGTGTCACAGAAGAGCTTGCCGGCACAGGCATCGGCGGTCGTGCAGTCCGAGTCGACCGAACAACCGTGCGCGGTGATGCCGCCAGCGTCGGGAGAGGAAGGAGCGTCCGCCGACGCGCCCGTGTCGACGCCGACCGCTCCGACGTCGACCGCGGCTCCATCGGCCACCGAGTCGGGCGGGGAGCCCGGGGAGCTTTCAGGCGAACAAGCCGGCAAGAGGAGCAGCGACGCGCAGAACAGTACCGAGCGGTGCATGGCGAACCTCCGGGGCAGTGGCGGCGATAGGCTAGCCGCCCCCTGGCTGGGTCGCAATGCGGCGCCGTGGAAGCGGACTGGCGCGCTTGCGGGAGCGCGGGCACGTGCCTACGCTGCGCCCGATGCGACATTCCGTCTTGATCCCGCTGCCGAGCCTGGACTTCGACCCGACCGAGGTCGCGGTGCCCTGGCGTGTGCTGACCGACGCCGGCTACGACGTCGTCTTCGCGACCGAGGACGGCGCCCCGGGCAGCTGCGATCCGCTCGTGCTGGTCGGGCCGCTCTTCGGCCTGCTCGGCGCCCTGCCGGAGAACGTCGCGCTCTACGAGGCGATGACCGCCGATCCGGCGTTCGCGGCGCCGCGGCGCTGGCAAGACCTGCGGGTGGAGGACTTCGCCGGGCTGGTGCTACCGGGCGGCCATGCCAAGGGGATGCGGCAATACCTCGAGGCGAGCGCGCTGCACGCCCTGGTCGCGGAATTCTTCGCCGCCGACAAGCCGGTCGGCGCGATCTGCCACGGCCCGGTCGTGCTCGCGCGCAGCCTCGCCGCAGACGGGCGGTCCGTCGTCGCCGGCCGCACGCTCACCGCGTTGACCCGGCCGCTGGAGCAGATCGCCTGGATGCTGACGGCATGGAAGCTCGGCGACTACTACCGGACCTACCCGACGTGGGTCGAAGCGGAGCTGCGCGCTGCGGTCGGCGAGGACGGCACCTTCGTGCGCGGACCGCTGCTGGCCCGCTACGCCGCTCCCTTCGTGGTCCGCGACGGCAACCTGCTGACGGCGCGCTGGCCAGGAGACGCACAGGGCTTCGCCGAAGCATTCGCCGCGCTCCTCGGCGAACGCGCACAAGGCGCAACGGCGGCGTAGGGTTGCCGGTCGCCGCTTGCGCCGGCCCGCGGCTTGCGCGACCGTCCGCGCCGGCCGCAGAGCGCCTGACGCGCGCGGCAGGGAGGAGCCCATGCAAGACCTCTTCATCGACGCCGAGACCGTCTACGAGCGCGTGCAAGCGGGCGCCAAGCTGATCGACGTCCGTTCGGAGCCGGAATTCGCGCAAGTCGCGGTGCCTGGCGCGATCCACGTGCCGTTGCACCTGCTGCCGCTGAAGATCTTCGAGCACGTCAAGCCGGACGACACCGTCATCTGCTATTGCCTCTCGGGCGCCCGCAGCGACCAGGCGACGCGTTGGCTGCGGCAGAACGGCGTGGCCGAGGCCTACAACGGCGGCGGCGTCTACCCGCTGCTCGACGCCTTCGACGTCGCCGAGGACGATTGACCGACTGCCGCCTTGCGCCGCAATCGGTCCTCGCCAGATCCGGCCAATTCGGCTACAACCCCGCGCCGACGCGACCCCCGGGGGTGGCGCACAGGCGGTGGGAGCGACGATGCAGCGGCAGGGCGGACGACAGGGCGGACGACAGGGCGGACGACTGGGCGGAGGTGGCGGTGGCCCCCGGTGGGGCAACGGTCCCGGGCGTGGCGGCGACGGCAGCGGCCCGCGCTGGGGCGGCGACGCGCGCGGCTTCGAGCAGCGCCCGCAGCGCCCTCGCCGGCCGCCGCCGGACCGGACGCCGCAGCCGCTGCCGCCGCTGGAGCTGCTCTTCGCCACCGGAAACGCGAAAAAGCTCGCGGAACTGCGTGAGTTGGCCGAGCCGACCGGGCTGACCATCCGCGACGGCACCGACCTGCCCGAGGTCGTCGAAGACGGCGCGACCTTCGTCGAGAACGCCCGGAAAAAGGCGGTCGCCGCGGTGCTACAGACCGGCCTCAGCGCGCTGGCCGACGATTCCGGACTGCTGGTCGATGCGCTCGACGGCGCGCCCGGCGTGCTCAGCGCGCGCTACGGTGGCCCACCGACCGGCGATCGGGCCGCGGACGACGCCCGCAATATCGAGAAGCTGCTCGATGCACTGGAGGAGACGCCGGACGACGCCCGCGGCGCGCACTTCGCCTGTGCGTTGGTGCTGGCCGGGCCGCTCGCCGATGGCCCGGGCGCCCTGCACAGCGACGAGGGCGTGCCGTACCGGGCCTTCTTCAGCCGCAGCTTCGGTCGCATCTTGCGCGAGCGCGACGGCGAGGGCGGCTTCGGCTACGACCCGGTCTTTCTCTCCGACGACCTCGGCTGCACCTTCGCCAGCGCCAGCGCGGCGGAGAAGCACAGCGTCAGCCATCGTGGTCGCGCCTTCGCCGCGCTGCTGCCGGCGTTGACCGCGCTGCGTGCGCGCGACGAAGCGCCGTCTGCCCCGCTCTTCTTGCGGCCGCTCGGGCTCGAGGCGCTGGTCCACGCGCTGGCCGAGACCATCGGTGGCGGCCTGCGCTATGCCGTCCGCGGCCTGGAGAGCGCGCTGAGCGAGCGGCCGGGCCTCGGCGCGAAGGAGCGCGCGGCCGTCGCCGCGCTGCACATCCACGCCCTGCGCCGCCTCGGCGTGCTGCAGCTGGCCGCCGGCGCGCTGCTCGGTGAGGCGCTGCAGACCCCGGATCCACGCCGCTTGCGGCCGCGCGACGCGGGCGTGCTGGCCGTACTGACGCTGGCCGACGTCGACGAGAAGGGACATCGCCTGCCGCACCGCGGACCGGGCGAGCGTTCGGCGCTGACGGGCCTGCTCGAGCGCCACACCAACCTGATCGGCCACCTGCCTGCGCCGGCGAGCAAGATCGACAAAGCGCTGCGCACCGCGACGCACGCGCTCGATCAGCTCCCGGGCGACGACGGCGCGGCGATCGCTGCCGGTGCGCACCCCGAGCTCTACGCTGCGCTGGTGGAGGCGTTCGGCGCGGCCAGCGCCAGCCGCGTCCTCGACTACCTCGCCGAGCAGGGCCCGCCGACGCTGCGCCTGACCCGCGACGCCGACGCCGACGAGGTGCTGCGCGAGATCTCCCGCCTCGGCGCGCGGACCGTGCGGCTGCCCGAGCCGCCCGGCGCGGTGGCGCTGCTCTCGACCGCGCGCATCACCGTGACCGAGGCCTTCCACCGCGGCGATTTCGAGATGCAGGACGCCGGCTCGCAGCAGATCTGCACGATGGCGGCGGTGCAGCCGGGGATGCGGGTCGCCGATTGGTGCGCCGGAGCGGGTGGCAAGACGCTCGCGCTCGCCGACGCGCTGCAGGGCGAAGGCGAGGTCGTCGCGCTCGACGTCCACGACGGCCGGCTGCGCGAGGCCCAACGACGCGTTGGCCGAGCCGGCGTGCAGGATTTGGTCCGCATCGAGCGACATGCCGACGACGCCGAAGCCGATGCCCGCCTGGGCGACTTCGACGTGGTGCTGGTCGACGCGCCGTGCAGCAGCACCGGCGCGCTGCGCCGCACGCCCGAGCTGCGCTGGCATACCGACGCGGCCTGGCTGCAGCGCTTCCCCGAGCAGCAGCGCGCCATCGCGTTGCGCGCCGCGGCGCGGGTTCGCCCCGGCGGGCGCCTGGTCTACGCCACGTGCTCGCTGATGCCGGCAGAGAACGAGGCCGTGGCCCACGCCCTGGCCGAAGAATTGGGCTGGAAGCTGGTCGCCGAGCAGCGGATCGGCCCCTCGAATCCGGAATGGCTCGCACACGGGCCCCTTGCGCAGATCGGCCCGGATGGCTTCTACTCCGCCGCCCTCGAGAGACCCCATGGCTGAGCACGACGATACCTTCGAGACCGACGACGACTTCGACGACGAAGTCGACGAGGAATTCGACGACGACGGCGAGGAATTCGACGACGACGACGGCCCGATGCTGGTCGCGGTCGGCGGCGCGGACGGCGAAGGCACCATCTTCGGCGACGTCCCCGAGGGCCACCGCGCCGGCTTCGTCACCCTGATCGGCCGCCCCAACGCCGGCAAGTCGACCCTGATCAACCGCTTGCTCGGCGAGAAGCTGGCGATCACCAGCCCGAAGCCGCAGACGACCCGCGACCTGATCCGCGGCTACCTCAGCCGTGACGATATGCAGGCGATTTTGGTCGATACGCCCGGCTTCCACGAGCCGAAGAAGGGCGCGCTGCTGAACCGTGCGATGGTCGGCATGGCAGTCGAGGCGCTGGACCAGGTGGACGTCGCGCTGCTGGTGGTCGACGCGCCGCGCACCGTCGCGACGCTCGGCGAGATCCTGTTGCCGAAGGACAAGGCCGGGCAGATCTTGCCGATCGACACGGCGATGGCGATGCGCCTCTGCCACCGCGGCGACCGCCGCATCGTCGAGCGGCTGCAGCACCACGAGGCCAAGACCATCGTGGTCCTGAACAAGCGCGACAAACTTCGGCCGGCGCAGGTGCTGCCGCTGATGGCGGTCTACGCGGCGCTGCCCGGCGTCATCGACGTCGTGCCGATCAGCGCGCGGACCGGCGAAGGCACGGACGTGCTGCTCGATTTGGTCCGCCAGCAGCTGCCCCTCGGGCCGCGGCTGGTCGACCCGGAGCTGCTGACCGACCGCAGCGAGCGCTTCCTCTGCGCCGAGTTGCTGCGCGAGGCGCTCTTCCACCGCCTCGAGGCCGAGGTGCCGTACCGCGTCGCGGTGCAGATCGAGGTCTTCGAGGAGCAGGTCGGGCTCTGCAATATCCTCGCCGCCGTCTTCGTCGAGCGCCCCTCCCAACGGGGAATCCTGCTCGGCAAGGGCGGCAGCAAGATGCGCGATGTCGCCACGGCGGCGCGCAAGGAGATGGCCGCGATGCTCGGCCGTCGCGTCTACCTCGAGGTCCACGTGCGCACGCTGCCGCGCTGGACCGAGCGGGTCGAGACGTTGCGTCGCTTCGGTTACGCAGGCGACGGCGCGCACTAGCGCCGATCCGCCAAGGAGATTCCCCATGCGCAAGCCGCTGGTGGCCGTCGTCGGCCGCCCGAACGTCGGCAAGTCGACGCTCTTCAACCGCCTGACCCATTCACGGCGGGCGATCACCCACGACATGCCGGGCGTCACCCGCGACCGGCAATACGGCGAATTCGAGCTGATCGACCGCCAGGTGCGGCTGGTCGACACCGGCGGCTTCGTGCCGGGCGAGGACGACCTGATGCTGGCGGCGATCCGTGATTCGGCCGCGCGTGGCATCGCCGAGGCCGACGCCGTGCTGTGGCTGACCAGCGTCCGCGACGACGTCACCGGCGCCGACGAAGAGGTCGGCGCGCTGCTGCGCCGGACCGACAAGCCCGTGATCGTGCTCGTCAACAAATGCGACAGCGACCGGCTCGACACCGAGGCGATGGCGCACTACAGCCTCGGCTTCGAGTTCCTCTTCCCGGTCTCGGCCGAGCACGGCCGCGGCCTCGGCGAAGCGCTCGACACGCTCTACGAGCAGCTCATCGCCCGCGGAGCCTTCGAAGGCGAAGACGACACCGCCGAGGACGTGCAGCTCACCGACGACGAGCGCCTCGAGCTGAAGCAGCAGCGTGGCGGCTTGGTCGAGCGGATCCGAATCGCCGTGGTCGGCCGGCCGAACGTCGGCAAGTCGACCCTGATCAACGCGCTGCTCGGCGAATCGCGCCTGCTCGCGACCGAGATCGCCGGCACCACGCGCGACGCCATCGACGTCGACCTCGAATTCGAAGGCACGGTCTACACGCTGGTCGATACCGCCGGCATGCGCCGCCGCAGCCGCGTGGTCGAGAAGGTCGAAGCCCACTCGGTCGGCCGCACCGTCGGCGCGATCGAGCGCTGCCACGTCGCCATGTTGGTGTTGGACGCGACCGAATCGCTCGCCGACCAGGACGCCCGGATCGCCAACCTGGTCGAGCGACGCAACCGCGCCTGCTGCATCATCGTCAACAAATGGGACGCGCTGGAGAAAGACACCCACACGATGAAGGCCTACGAGAAGGACCTCGCTGAGCGGCTGCCCTTCCTCGGCGCGGCGCCGAAGGTCTTCATCTCGGCGAAGACTGGCCAGCGCGTCGCGCAGGTGATGGGCACCGCGCTCGCTGCCTATCAGGCCTTCAACCGGATCATCGTGACCTCGGCGCTGAACCGCTGGCTCGCCGACGTACAGAAGATTCGGCAGCCGCCGGTCTACAAGAACAAGCGGCTGAAGCTCTACTTCGCGGCGCAGACGGCGACCCGGCCGCCGCGGATCGAGATCCAGGTCAACGCGCCGACCGTGATGCCGAGCTACCAGCGCTTCCTGCTCAACCAGCTGCGCGACCGCTTCGACCTCGGCGGCAGCCCGATCCGCATGACCTTCGTCCGTCGCCGCGAGCGCCGCGCCTCGAACGTGGACGCCGGTCTTCGGCCCGACATGGTGCAGGTCGTCGACCTCTACGAGAACCCGCTGGGCGAGGGCGACTCCCCCGAGAGCTGGCTCGACGACGACGCCTTGGGCGAACTCGACGGCGCCTGGCCCTCCGAAGCCGACGACGACGACGACGACGCCTGGGGTGGCGACGAGGACGATTGGGACGACGACGACGAATAAGTCTGCGCCGGCCGATAATCGGTGTGGAGGAGGTGACGCCGGATGACCGAGCTGATCGACCGCAACCGCCGAAAGTACAGCCAGGCCACGCGGATCTTGCAGATCTACGGCGCCCTGGCGAACGCGCGTGGCGGCCTGACCATCGCCGAACTCGAGGATAAGACCGGCGTCACCCGGCGCACGCTCAACCGTGACCTGGCGCTGCTGCAGCAGGATTATCTGATCGACGCGCCGGAGGTCGACGACCGCGGCCGCAAGCGGTGGAAGCTGCTGCCGGCGGGTCCTTCGTCGACCGTCTCCTTCACCCGCGGCGAGCTGGCCGCGCTGCAGCTCGGTCGGTCGATGCTGGCCTTCCTCGAACAGACCGAGCTCGGCGGCGACATGAAGGAGGCCTTCGACAAGGTCACCTCGCGGCTGGGCGGAGACGACGGCGATCTCGACCGCAAGCTCTACGCCCTGCCCGACGCGCCGCCGGTCCTCGCCGGCACCGAGCGCTTCGGCGACGTGCTCAACGACGTGCTCACCGCGCTGCTGCGCGAGCGACGGCTGGAGCTCGACTATCCGCCGAGCGGAGCCGGCGAGGAGCAGGCCGAGACCTTGCTGCTCGATCCGCTGACGCTGGTCTACTTCCGCGGCCGGCTCTATTTGGTCGCGCGCAACGTCGCGGGCGGCGCGATCCGGCCCTACGCGCTGCACCGCGCCACCGAGGCCCGCTGGCTGCGCAACGAGCCGGCGGAGATCCCGGCGAACTACCACCCCGAAGAGTATTTCTCCTCGAGCTTCGGCCTGTTCACCGGCGGCGAACCCACCACGGTGCGGGTCCGCTTCGAGCCGGGGCCAGCGCGCTACGCCCGCGAGCGGCGCTGGCATCGCAGCCAGGGTGTGGTCGACCACGCCGACGGCGGCTGCGAGCTGCGCTGGACGATCCCCCTGACCCCGGACCTGGAGAGCTGGCTGCTCTCGTTCGGCGACGGCGCCCGCGTCCTCGCCCCTGCCGCGCTGCGCGAGCGAATCGCCGCGCGCCTCGCCGCCGCCGCCGCGGCATACGGAGCCTGAGCGATGCTCGCCGAGCTGCAACTGCACAATTTCGCCATCGCCGCCGACGTCACGCTGCGTTTGGGCGCGGGGCTGAACGTCGTCACCGGCGAGACCGGCGCCGGCAAGTCGATCCTGGTCGACGCGCTCTCGCTGATCCTCGGCGGCCGCAGCGCCGAACGCGTGGTCCGCTCCGGAGCCGAGGCCGCCGAGCTGCAGGCGCTGTTCGTCGACGTGCAGGATCCGGAATGCCTCGCCGCAGCCGAGGAGCGCGGCATCTCGCTCGAGGACGGCGCGCTGATCGTGCGCCGGGTCGTGGCCCGCGACGGCAAGCGCCGGGCCTGGCTGAACGGCCGCATGGCGACCGGCGCGGATCTGCGTGCCGTCGTCGGGCCGCTGGTCGACCTCTCCACCCAGCACCAACAGAACCGCCTGCTCGACCGCCGTAACCACCTCGCGATCCTCGACCGCGCTGCCGACACCGGCGCCGAGCTGGCGGCCTACCGCACCGCCTACGCCGCCCTGCGTGCGGCGCAGAGCGAGCGCGACGCCCTGGCCCAGCGCCTGCAGCAGGCGGCCGAGCGGCGCGACTACCTGCGCTTCTGCGAAGCCGAGCTCGACGAGGCCGCGATCGAAGCGGGCGAGACCGAGGCGCTCGAGGCCGAAGTCCGTCGCCTACGCGCCGCGGAATCGTTGCTGCAGACGGCGGCGCGTGCCGCCGAGGCGCTGACCGGTGACGGCGGGGCGCGCGACGCCCTCTCCGGCCTACCGCGCGAGCTGGAGCGCACCCGCCGCGACGACGCCGGCCTGGCCGATTTTTCCGGGCGGATCGAAGACATCCTGGCCCTCTGCGACGACCTCGCCGCCGACCTCGAGCGCTACGCCGAGCGCGTCCAGCTCGACCCGCAGCGCCTCGGAGAGGCCGAGGCCCGGCTCTCGCTGATCTTGGGCCTGTGCCGCAAATACGGCGGCAGCGAGGACGCCCTGCTGCAGCGACAGCAGGCCATCGCCGAGGAGCTCGCGGCCGAGACCACCGGCGAGCGTCGACTCGAGGAGCTCGAGCGGGGCCTGCCGCCCTTGCGCCGCGCCGCCGTGCAAGCCGCCGACGCGCTCTCGCAGGCCCGCCGCGCGGCCGCGGACCGCCTTGCCGCCGAGGTCGAGTCGGTGATCGCCGGGCTCGGCATGGAGCGGGCGCGCTTCTTCTGTCGCTTCGCCGAGGTCGACGCCGGCGCTGGCGAAGCGAACAGCGCCACGGACGGGCTCGGGCCCGACGGCCGCGACCGCGTCACCTTCGAGTTGCAGGGCAACCCCGGCGAGCCGGCGCAAGACCTCACCCAGGTCGCCTCGGGTGGAGAGCTCTCGCGCGTGCTGCTCGGCCTCGAGCGAGCCGCGGCGCGGGTCGGCAGCGCTCCGACGGCGATCTACGACGAGATCGACGCCGGCCTCTCCGGCAGCACCGGCATCGCCCTGGGCCGCTTCCTGGCCGAGATCGCCGCCGGCCAGCAGCTCGTCGTGGTCAGCCACCTGCCGCAGGTCGCCGCCGCGGCCGACCACCACCTGCACGTCCGCAAGGAGGTCCGAGAGGACGCATCGGAGGCCCGCACCGAGAGCGCGGTGGACCACCTCGAGGTCGACGGCCGCGTGCGCGAGCTGGCGCGGATGCTCGGGACCGCAGATGCCGCCAGCGCCACCGCGCTGCAGCACGCGCGTGCGCTGCTGGAGCAGCAACAACGCCGTCAACATGCGTGAAAGCCGGTGCGTCGGCGGGAAGGCTTGTGCTATCCTCTCCGGCCTCGGAGGACGCGATGACCCGTAGCCGCCCAGCCCTCGTTCAGACCCCGCCGGCCCCGGCGCGACGCGCGTCGCGGACGGCCACACCGCGGGCGTTGCTCGCCGCCTCGATGTGGGTCTTGCTCGCCGCGCTGGTCGGGGGCTGCTCCGGCACCCCCGGAGCGCCGCGCATCGAGCAGGTCACCGTCCTCGGCGACACGCCGCGCGACGACGCGCCCTACGAGGTCTGGGCCACCGTCTACGGCCAGCCGGACGTGGCCAACGTGCGCCTCTACTACGCCCGGCAGGACGAGGCCGATTTTCGCGCCATCGAGATGAAGGGCGAGGACGATACCTTCCGCGCCGCGATCCCGGCGCATCCCAAGGGTACGCGGATCTTCTACTTCGTCTGGGCCGGCAGCCCGGACGGAGAAGTCGCCACCCACCCGGACGACGCCACCGCCGAGCCGCCGCGCTACCACACCTTCCGCGTGCTGCTCGACGGCGAGGAGCCCGGCGAGAACCTGCCGCCGTGGCGCGTGCCGCAGGACGCCGGCCCCTCCGATGCGGTCGGCCCCGCCGACGTCGTCGCCGACGCCGGTGAAGACGCCGGGCCCATCGACGTCCCGGTGCTGCCGGACATCATCGTCGCGCCCGATATCGTCGCGGCCGATACGGCAGCGGATACGGCTCCGGACACGGCGCCCGACGCCGGCGACGACAGCGGTCCGAGCTTCGACAGCATCGACACGGCCGACTCCGAGCCGGTCGATATCTACAAGGACAGTGACGCCGACGGCGTCGCCGACTACCTCGACAACTGCCCGTTCAAGAAGAACAGCAACCAGCTCGACAGCGACGGCGACGGCCTCGGCGACAAATGCGACGCCGATCTCGACGGCGATGGCGTCGGCAACGACACCGACAACTGCTACGAGGATCCGAACCCGGACCAGAGCGACGTCGACGGTGACGGCCTCGGCGACGCCTGCGACAAGGACGCCGACGGCGACAAGATCATCAACAACAAGGACAACTGCCCGCTGGTGGCGAACTTCGACCAGGCCGACTCGGACGGCGATGGCACCGGCGACGCCTGTGACCCGATCGACTCGAGCGTCAAGGACACGGACAAGGACGGCGTCATCGACAGCGCCGACAACTGCCCGCAGAAGGCGAATCCGACCCAGGCCGACAAAGACGGCGACGGCAAGGGCGACGCCTGCGACGACGACGTCGACGGCGACGGCGTGCCGAACCAGAGCGACAACTGCCCGCTGCTGGCCAACAAGGATCAAGCGGACAAGGACGGCGACGGCGTCGGTGACGCCTGCGACCTCGACGACGACGCCGACGGCGACGGCATCGGCGACGAGAAGGACAACTGCCCCAAGGTCTTCAACGCCGACCAGACCGATACCGACGGCGACGGCGAGGGTGACGCCTGCGACAGCGACGTCGACGGCGACGGCTACAAGAACGCCTTCGACAACTGCCCGTTCACGCCGAACCCGAAGCAGACCGACACCGACGGCGACGGCAAGGGCGACGCCTGCGACGACGAGGCGCTGTGCAAGACGGGCGCCGATTGTCCGGCCGGCCAACTCTGCTTCGCGCCGCTCTGCCTGCAACCGAGCAAGTGCAGCAGCCAGGCCGATTGCCAGACCGGGACCTTCTGCTACCAGGGCCTGTGCGTTCCGCCGCAGGTGGTGCCCTCGAATTTCTGCACCGATTCGGCGACGTGCCCGAGCGGCTTCGTCTGCCAGCTCTCCAGCTGCACGCCGGACAACTGCAAGACCAACGCCGACTGCAGCCAGGGCAAGAAATGCCTCTATGGCGAGTGCCTGCCCGGCCAGATCCCGGTCTCCGGCTGTGAAGTCGACGAGCAATGCCCGCCGAAGCAGCAATGCGTCGCCCAGCTCTGCGTGCCGAAGCTCTGCGAGAACAACCTCGAGTGCAAGAGCAACGAGAAGTGCTTCAAGGGCATCTGCATCCCCGCGATCGTGCCGACGGTCGAGTGCAAACAGGCCTCGGATTGCCCGAAGATCCCGATCGGCGGCTTGAAACTGACCTGTGCCGCGGGGGTCTGCGTGCCGCAGGTGCCGGGCATTCCGCCGCTCTGCACCACCGACGACGATTGCGGCGCCAACCAGCAATGCCTGGTCGCGGTCTGCACCAACAAGGCGTGCGATACCTCGGCCGATTGCCCGGACGGCAAGTCGTGCACCTTCGGCTTCTGCCTCGACAGCGACCAGCAGGTGCCGCAGCCCGGTCAGTGCAAGACCTCGGCCGACTGCAAGCAAGGCAACACCTGCTTCCAGAGCATCTGCCTGCCCTTCCAGCTGCCCGGCGGTGGCGGTGGTGGCGGCGGCGGCGGCGGCTTGCCGACCCTGTGCGGCCCCGGCGGAAGCTGTCCGGCTGGGAAGAAGTGCCAATTCGGAGTCGTCTGCCTTTGAGCGTCGCGGTGGAGCAGCACGAGGCCCTCGACCTGCGTGAGGCCCGCTTGCACGAGGGCCTCTTCGAGGCCGCGGCCTTGCAGGACGCCGACCTCCGCCACGCCGACCTCTGCATGGCGCGCCTGGGTGGGGCGAATTTGCGTGGCAGCCGTCTCCAGGGCGCTGATCTGAGCCTCGCCGACCTGCGCGCCGCCGACCTCCGCAACGCTGACCTGCGCGGCGCCCTGCTCGAAGGGGCCGATCTGCGCGAAGCCGATCTCGAGGGCGCCGACCTCGAGGGCGCGACCCTCGACGGAGCGCGGGTGGCCGGCGCCAAGGGCATCGCCGCGGACCGCCTCGCCGCACTCGCGGCGCGCGAGACGATGGCCGAGATCAGGGCCGAAGCCGCCTTCCGCGCCGGCCGCGGCGCGCACGGGCAGGGCCGACTCGGCCTCGCCGAACAACGCTACCGTCGCGCCGCCGCGTGGCTCCCCGAGCTCGGCGCGGTGCATTGGGCCCGCGCCGCCGTTCAACTCGAGCGCGGCGACGCAGACGCCGCGTGCGCCGCCTTGCAGGACGCGGTGCGGGTCGATCCGGACGCCGACCGCGCCCGCGTCGGCTTGCGCGCGCTGCAGCTGCTGGCCGAGGCGCAGGGTGCGCCTCCCGACGCGATCGAATGGGCCTCGACGCAGCGGGAACCGGCGCCCGATAGCACCGTGGCGCAACTCTTGGCCCGCGCCGACGCGGCCAAACAGGCGGCGGAAGACGGTGGCGTCGAGGACGGGGGCGTGGACGACGCGGGCGCAGAGCCGCACGCGGCCGGATTGGCAGCGATCGCGGTCTTCGACGAGGTGCTGCAGGACGATCCGGTGCTCCGCTTCGTCCGTGACGCGCTCGAGACACCGCGGCGACCGCGCGGCCGACCGCTCGACGCGGCGTCGCAGCTCGCCGACCCGGAATTCCGCGCCGCGGAGCGCGAGGCCCTCGACGCGCTGTTGCGCGAGCGCGGCCACGACGCCGCCACGCTGCAGTCGGCGCTGGTCCGTGCGCTCGGCATCGGCGCGATGGACCTGGCCGCGCGGGCAGAGCAACGCCTGGTGCGCGCCGAGCCGGAAGCCCGGCTCTGGGGCCTGGCCCTGCGCGAGCTGGACACGACGGCCGAGGCGATCACCACGCTGGTCCGAACCCGCCGCGGCCGACTGGGCGACGTGCGCAGCATCGGCTGGCTGGCGCTGGGGGCGCACGGCCCGACGGCGCGGGTCGAGACCGACCAGGGCGTCTACTTCGCCAAGCGCTACCACGGCGCGAGCCGCAGCGCCGCGGCGGTCGCCTTCGCCCACCGGGTCCAGCGCGCGGCACGGGCCGTCGGCCTCGGCGCCCCGATCCCCCTCGGCGACGCGGGCGGCGACGACCTCTTGGTCTTCGGTGCGGATGTCCTCGCCCTCTACGACGCGCGCCCCGGCCGCACCGTCGGCGACGACGATCTCCGCACCGACGAGGCCACGCTGCTCGGCGTCACGCTCGCCCGCTTGCACGACGGGCTCGCCGACTTGGCCGCCGGCGGCGCTCGACCAGCGGGCGGGCTGCGGGTCGGAACGCGCTTGTTGCGCAGTCCGTCGCCGGGCGCGGCGTTCGAAATGCGCGTCGCGACGAGCCGCGAGGCGGCGCTCTGGTACGAGCGCAGCGGCCTGCGGAGCGCGTTGCAGGGCCGCCTCGGCGCGGTGGCGGCGCGGCTGCAGCCCTGGCTGCCCGGGTTGCGGCCGGCGCTCTGCCATGGCGATTTCGGCGCCGGCAACGTCCTGTGCGCCGAGGACGGCAGTGTCAGCGTCCTGGATTGGGATCTCTGCGAGCTCGACGTGGCGGCGTGGGACCTGGCCCGGACGCTCGATCGGGCGGCGCTGCATTGGCCCGCGGAGGCCGCAGATCCGGTCGAATTGCGACGCGCGATCGGGCGCGCGATCATCGACGGCTACACCTCGGTGCGGCCGCTGCGGGACGCGGAGCGGCAGGTCCTGCCGACCTTGGTCGCCGCGAGTCGGACCGACCTCGACGCCGGCGTTCTAGCGATGCTGGCCCCACACGACCCCGACGCCGCGACGATGGTCGGCGAGCGCCTCTTGCGCCGTTTGGACCGCGCCGCCGCAGGTGCGCCGGAGATCGACGCCGCGCTCGGTGCGGGTTAGCCTCCGCGCTGTGATGCTGCGACGCCGCCACGATTCCATCGACATCGCGCTCCGCGCCACGCGGAAGGTCGGCGGCACGGCGACGCTCGTCGCATTGCTGCTCTGCACGCTGGTGGCCGTCGCCGCGGCCCAGACGCCGAGCCCCAAAGTCGCCGGGACCAGCGCCGCACCGAAGGCCGGCGAGGCCGTCAACGGCGGTGACGGCCAAGGTGCTGCAGACGGCGACGAGCAACCCGAGATCGCGCCCCTCTCGGATTGGCAGGACGCGGTCAACGCGTTTCGCTACCAGGACTTCGACTACGCCATCCCGCGGCTGCGGGCCCTGCTCTATCCCAAGGTTCGACTCGAGCGCGCCCGCGAGTGGAAGGCCCGCGAATTCCTCGGCGCCGCGCTCTGGTGGTCCGGCAAGAAGGCCGAGGCGCTCGACGAATTCACCGCGCTGCTGGTGCGCAACCCGACCGCGCGCCTCGACCCGGCTTCGTATCCGCCCCAGATCATCAAGGACTTCGAGACGCTGCGGAGCAACCTCGTCCGCCTCGGCGTCTTGCGTCCCGGGCAGAAGCCGCGGCCGGAGCGGCCCCGCGCGACGAGCTTCGAGCCGCCGCTGATGCTGACCCTCTTCCCGCTCGGCGTCGGCCAGTTCGCCAACGGCCAGACCGGCAAGGGTTTCGCATTCCTGGGGACCGAAGCGGTGCTCGGCGGCGGCAGCGTGGCCATGTACCTCTACAACCGCGACGAGGGCCTATCGGGTCGCTCCAGCACGCCGTGGCGGACGGCGCAGGTCGTCAGCGGCGGCCTGTTCTGGGCTGTGACGGCCTGGGGTATCGTCGACGCCATCGTGGTCCGCTCGGATCTGGTCGCCGCGGCGCGGCAGCGGCTCAAGGCCCCGCAGGCGCAATAGCGCGGACGGCGCGGGCCGCCCCCCGCCTTGCAGCGGACCCCGCCCTCGGCCATCCTCACGCCCCTCGGCAAGCCCGGTCGAGACCCGGAGTCGCGCGATGATGCCCACGGCCTTCCTGCACGAGATCGACGGCGGCGGCAGCGTCCGCGCGTCCCACCCGATCGAGAAACTGGTCTGCAGCATCGGCACGGACAAGCACAGCGATATCCGCCTGCGCGGGCGCGGCGTGGCGCCCGTCCACGCGCAGGTCCGGGTCGGCGCAGACGGCGTGCGGATCGAGGCCGTTGGCGGCGAGCGCCTCGTCGTCAACGGCAAGCGCACCGACAGCCGCTCGCTGCAGCCGGGCGACGTCGTCGACCTCGGCGCCGTCCGCCTGCGCTTCGACATGAAGATCAAGGAAACCCGCGAGGAGACGGGGCCGACCGCTGCTGCCACGGGCTCGCTCAAGGCGATGCTCGGCTCGGCGGCGCGCTTCTCCGAGGCGCTCGCCGGCACCTACCAAGTCGATGAGCTGCTCGCGACGATGCTCGACGAGATGATCGAGATCACCGACGCCGCCCGCGGCGCCGTCCTGCTCCTGGTCGACGGCAAGCCGCAGCAGCGCGCCGCGCGCGAGGCAGGGCGCAAGCCGACGCGCGGCGAGTTCCCGATCTCCGACACCATCGTGGCACGGGTCTGCGCGACGAAGATGCCGGAGATCGTGCGCGACGCGCTCAACGATACGGTCTTTTCGGCCGCCCGCTCGGTGCTCGACTTCAAGCTCGCGAGCGTGCTCTGCGTGCCGCTGATGGTCCGTGGCGAGCTGCTCGGCGTCATCTACCTGGGCAACGACAACGTGGTGAACCTCTTCACCCGCGAGGCCCTCGACATCGCCACCGTC
>JACKFC010000021.1 GCA_020632665.1 Deltaproteobacteria bacterium | reverse complement strand
CGATCCCGCGAAGGCCTCTGCCAACGCGCAAGGCCCCCGCTCGGCGAAGTCGAGAAAGTGCTTCAAATCCCTCATGCCGTCGGCCTTCGTGCGGGAGAGGTCGATCTTTTCTGACGTAAAACTCGAGTACACCAAGAGTTCGCAGCGCGACCGCGTGACGGCAACGTTCAGTCGGCGGTGTCCTCCCGGCCTGTTCATCGCACCGAAGTTCATCGAGATAGCCCCAGTGATGTCGGGGCCGAAGGTAATCGAGAAGTACATGACATCGCGCTCATCACCCTGGACGTTCTCGAGGTTCTTGACGAAAACGGGCTCGAGGCGATCCTCGGAGAAATGCTGCTCGATGGACGGATCGGCGCGCCGTTCTTCATCCAGCAGGTCTTCGATCAACTTCTGCTGCTGGCTGTTGAACGTCACGACGCCGATGGTGCGGCCACTCTCGACGAAACACGGATCACGAAGGCGAGCAACGATATCTGCCACAAGTGCCTTTGCCTCGGGCTTGTTGATCCGTCCGCCTCCCTTTTCGTAGATGCCATCGGCGACGTAGTGAAACCGCACGGCCCTGTCGTCGGTCACCGGTGCAGGGAAGGTCACGAGGCGGCCCTCGTAGTATCGGTGATTGGAGAAGGCGATGAGGCTCTCGTGGCGCGAGCGATAGTGCCAATCCAGGGTGCGCGTCACCAAGTTGGCTGCGATGCACTCGTCGAGGATAGACTCCATGTCGGACTCGATCGTGATGTCCTCATCGGCGTCCTCTTCCGCTCTCTCGAAGAAGTTGGTCGGTGGTAGCTGCTTCGGATCACCAACCATTACGACGCGCTGTCCCCGCGCGATCGCACCGACGGCGTCCCACACGGGGATCTGCGACGCTTCATCGAAGACGACCAGGTCGAACTTCGGCTGGCCCGTGGGCAAGTACTGCGCGATCGAGAGCGGGCTCATGAGCAGGCATGGGGTGAGTTTCGGCAGCGCGTCAGAGATCCCCTCGATGAGGACACGTAGAGCCAGATGTGCACGCTTCTTCTGAATTTCTCGCTTGAGAAGGCCCCAACCCGAACTCCGCGATACGCCAGCTTGCGTCGGCAGTTCGCTGTAGAGGCGCGCGCGTACCATGCGCCGGGTGAGTTCGTTGAACCGGTCGTCAACCTTCTTGAAAGTCTCGATGCGGTTTTCGTGTTCTGCGGCGACGAACCCCCGAAGTACTGGATCACGATCGACGACAGCGCGGAGCCACCAAGCAGCGTAGCTTCGCTCAAACGTCCGCAAGACCGTGCCGACGGCCACTGCCCCCGTTTCGACACCCGCCACCAGAGCACCGAGCCCCACAGATGTGGCCTGAACCTTCGCCTTGCGCCACGCACACCAACCACGGAGCTTGGCCTCGAGCGGTACGATCTCACGGCATCTGCGCGCGAGCCGGCTTGGCTCCTCATGTACGACAGCCTCGAACTCGGCAGCGGACTGTCCACAGCATGCGCGAACTCTCTCCCTGGCTTCGGTGTATGCGGTACCTGCGTCGCAGAAACGTCTGCACGCCGTCGCCACCGCCCCTCCGGGCTCGAGGAGCGAATTGCCGTCACCGAGCACGAGATCCAGTGCACGATGCATACCCTGTAGTTCCTCCGTAGTTGCAGCGGCTCTCGCGAGCGCCGATGTGACGTCAGAGTGGTATTGGATTGCGGCGGCAACTCGCTCGAGATCCGTCTGCAAGTCAGCCCATGTATCGTCGGTCCGTCCGGCCAGCGGACGCAGAGCATCGAGATCTTGCCGTAGCTTCCGCATGCGGCGGATGACTTGCAGCGTGGCCTGCATCTCAGCACCGCAGCGACCCTCTTCGACCAGGTCCAGTCCTTCGTCTGCCCACGCCTGCAGCGAGCGTGCAGCATCGAGCGACCGCTGAAAGCGCAATGCGGCGGCAATTTCCGCTGTGTCGCCCCGTTCAAAGCCCTGCGTTGCGATCGACGGAGCGAGGGCATCGAGCTTGATCTCGAGGTCGACCATGCCGAGCAATGTCTCGAGGTCGGAACCAATATCGGGCTGACTTCCCTCCGGCACGAACGCGCGCAGTTGTTTCGTGACGCGCCTCGTGCCAAAGAATTTCGGCAGGAACCAAGTGGCCTGCGCCGCATCCCACTCGGCCTTGAGCGCACGCAGATCGAGCGCCCTGAACTCCTCCTCGTAGGCAGTCGAAAGCTGACCGCTCGCCTCAGCGTGCAGAGCAACCAACTCGATCGTGGCTTCCAAGTCCTTTCGGAGAGCGACAGGCCACGACTGCGGCAGGTTGTCATGGAGCTCCCTGTGTTCAGCGACGAGTTTCATGCCGTCGCGGAGCTGAGAGCAGACCAGCCGTGCATCGGGTCGGAGCACGAAGCGCCAATCTGATCCGGCTGCGTCGGGCAGGCACTCTGCAAGTCGCGCCAAACCATCGAGCGATCGCTTTGTCAGCACAACCGCGGGCACTCCCGTGGTGGCGCAAAGGGCCTCATATGCCGACTCGAGCGCCTCGACGACGCTTGGGGCGTGGCCCGCAGCTTCAACCAATGCGTCCTGCCAACTGGGTGACCACTCTGTCGTCGCGACAAGCGCGAGCGGGCTGTGGACGAGGTCGCCAAGGGCACCTGCGTTGATCGCGAGGCGATCGGCCAACCCGCAGAGGCCACGATAGTTGTCGGCATCATGAACGTCAGGGACCGGCCAGGAGAGTCTTACCTGTTGCTCACCGTCGGCGGCGGCGAGACGTGCGATTGCGTCGAACACAGAGAGACCGTTGCGGTGCTTCTGATGGAGGTGCTCGACATAGTCGTTGAGTTCACCGCGCAGCTTCTGCAGCGCGGCGGCTTCGCGCCGCCACTCGGCTTCATCGACCTCTCCCCGTGCCTCCCACGCCTGCCGAAACTGGTCCAGCACGTCGAGCTTGCGCGCCTTGTTCGAGTGCAACTCGAGGCAGAACTCGCCGAGCCCGACTTCACGCAGGCGTCGATAGACCACGTCAAGAGCGGCCGTCTTCTCGGAAACGAAGAGGACCGTCTTCTGTTCCGCGAGACACTGCGCGATCAGGTTTGCGATCGTCTGACTCTTGCCGGTTCCAGGTGGTCCGATCAGGACGAAGTCCTTGCCGCGCGCAGCGGCAAGGACGGCTGAGAGCTGAGACGAGTCTGCAGGCAGCGGGCAGAAGGTCTGCTCGGGAGCGTGGTCGCGGTCGAGCCTACGCGGGTCTACGAAATCGCTGGATTCCCCGTACGGGTCGCGCGGCGTCTCGAGGAGATGGCGGACAACCGGGCTGTTCTTGAGGTCATCTGTTCGGTCGACGAGGTCCTTCCACATCAGGAACTTTGCGAACGAGAATGTCGCCAGAGCGACTTCCTGGAGGACCTCCCAACCGGGAATATCCTTGATCGCTCGTGCGACTTCTCGCCAGATTCCGTCAATGTCGAGCCCGTGGTCGTCTTTCGGCATCTCCTGGTCGAGATAGGGCAGAACGAGTCCGAAGTCCTGCCGCAGCATCTCGAGGAGCGTTGGATTGAACCGCGGCTCGTCCTCGTGGAGCATCAGTGTGAAGCCGGAGCGAACGCTTTTTCGCTCGAGCGTCACCGGGATCAGTACCAGGGGAGCCTTGTAGGTTCTCTCGTCCTTCTCGCGCTTCCAGAGCAGAAAGCCGAACGCGAGGAATAGCGTGTTCGCCCCGCCTTCCTGCATGTTGCCGCGAGCTTGGCGATAGATTTCCACGAGACGCCGCTCCAGTTCGCTCGTGCCAAGCCCAACGAGGACTTCCCGTCGCTGAAGTGCGTCGAGGGCATGGCCGCGTCGTGCATCCTCGTCGTACTTCTCCTTGAACAGGTTCGCGTTTCGGGGATCGACCCCGCGCATGAGGTCGGGGCGAGGCTGTAGCTTGATCCGTTGCGAATCCGCGAGCAGATCTTCGAGTGCACCCGGGTCGGGGGTGTCGAGTGGAATGACCCGCACGGTCGCGCGAAAGTTGAGCATGCTGTTGCGAAGTGAGAGGTCGAGGAGTTTGCGCTGCCAACGGTCGAGTCGACCCTCGGGTGTCTTGGGCTGCTCCACGGCCTCCGGCTCGAACTCGTCTGGCAGGTCCGGAGCGGGTTCGAACATCGGCTCGCTCAGGTCATGTGGAACTGGTTCTGGCTCCAGCAGAACGAGGCCGGACGCGAGCGGCTTGATGCGATCGCGCCGCGCGGCAAGGACGTCCACCGCCATCTCGAAAGCGTCGTCGTCGCTCCTGAGTCTGTCGGCTCCCTGCTCGACCGCCCTGCTGAACGCGGGGAGTGGGCGCTGCGTCAACAACGTTGTCTCGACCAGAACCAGCTCATTGAGTTGCAGTCTCTTGCGAAGCGCTGCGGGATCATCGACCACCGACAACGAGAATCCCTCACGCCTGAGCCAGACTCCCGCAAACGCATGGCCGCGGGTAAAGACGATGATTGGATGGAGTTGGCACTGCTCGAGACATGCACAGAAGAGAAGTGTTGTGTCCAGGCAGGTTGCGACCCGAGCGTCAACGAGTTGACTCGCCGATCGAACTTTCTGACCGGCATACTCGAAACTGGCCGGGGGAAGTGCGTAGTCGAGACCAAGCGAGCCGATGGCGGTCCAGATCGCCGAGGCAACCTCCCACGTCCTCCGCGCACCACCCTCGTAGCCCGTGATGGCTGCGTCGCGCCCGTTGGCACGCAAGATCTCGCTCGCGCTTTTCAGGATTCGGTCGATCGCCGGATCGTTCGGCTGGACAAAGGCGGCGACCATCTCCGGCATGTGGCCGATGCCGCTCCAATGATTGCGCGGGAGGAGTTCGACATCGCGGTGCGAGCGAGCAAGCTCGATACCGTCCACCAGCGAGATGATGCGCACGCTTGCGTGTTCGGCCTCGGTCAAGCGCGCGAGCATTCCAGCGTCGAGCTCGACGCTCAGACTTGGTACGCGGTAGCGCTCGGCGGGGCCGACGCTGTCAATGCGCCAGCGCTTGGGTCGCATGAACTCTGGCTCGCAGGCAAGCTCGACCGTGACGTCATCGAGACGCTGCTCACTCTCATTGACCACGGCCAAGTCGGCGACGAAAGGCACCGCGTTTTGGTGAAACGCCAAGTTCACTCGTGGTGCCAACGTCACCTCGAGCCGGACCGGCTCAACCACATCAGGGCTGCTCGTCATGTATTCGCCTCGTTGGCACGGTTGCCCCGCGATCGAGCGCGGAGGACATATCGAGAAGCAGAAGGGTTGTTCCCCCAGAGCGCCTGCACCGTGCCCCTCGATCTGTTGATCGCGCGACTGAAAGCTTCGACCCGTCGGCCATGCGACGTCAAGGGACCGTCGATGTGAGGCCCTGGTCTTCTTGCAAGTCGTCCGCCAGTTCGAGCCAGCGCGTGAGGCGCACGTCGCCGACGCGTTCCAAGCCGGCGACGCGGACGTGATGCTGGTCTCGCTCAAAGCTGGCGGAACCGGACTCAACCTGACGGCTGCGAGCGCGGTGATCATGCTCGATCCATGGTGGAACCCTGCGGTCGAGCAGCAGGCCCACGACCGCGTCTATCGCATCGGCCAATCCCAGCCAGTGACGATCTTCCAGCTGGTATCGGTGGCGACGGTCGAGGACGGCGTCCTGGCGTTGCAGGCGACCAAGCACGCGCCGGCCGAGGCGATGCTCGAAGGCGCGCCCGGCACATCGACGAGCTCGATCGAAGACCTGCTCCTGCTTCTCTCACCGGACGACGGCGCCACGCACTTCCGCGGCGTCGCATTGCCGCCCTCCGCGGGGGCCCACAGCGGTGCGCGGCCGCGACTGGTCGGGCGTAGCCATCCCGCGCTACCCTCACCACCGCGCCCAACGGAGTCCGCCGCATGACCGATCCCCAATCCACCACCCGAACCATCTGGATCGACGGCGACGCCGCCCCCCGCGCCTGCAAAGAGACCATCTTCAAGGCCGCCGCCCGCACCCGCACGCCCGCCGTCCTCGTCGCCAACCGCCACCACGCGCTGCCGCGGCTCGAGCTCGTCTCGATGCTGCAGGTGCCCGGTGGCCCCGATCAGGCCGACGACGCCATCGCCGAGCGCTGCGGTGAGCGCGACCTCGTGGTGACCGACGACCTGCCGCTGGCCGCGCGGGCGCTGGAGAAGGGCGCGACGGTGCTGCGCTTCCGCGGCGAGCCGATCACCGAGGAGAACGTCCGCGAGCACCTCGGGATGCGCGATTTCCTCGACTCGTTGCGCGGCAGCGGAGTGGTGACCGGCGGTCCGCCGCCCTACGGCAACAAGGAAACGCAGAGATTCGCCGGGGCGCTCGACCGCTGGCTGGCGCGAGGCCGAATCTGATGCGACGCGCCGCCGGCGCTTGACCCCAGGCGGCAGGAAACTAGCTTCGGCGAGGGCCCGCGTGGGGCCGCGAGAGCGAGCGACGATGCCCGACAACGATCCGAACGTGCTCCGCCACCGCCTGGGCGCCGCTGCAGGACAGCAAGCGCGCTCCGAAGCCCGGGACGTGCGGGTCGTCGCGTTCACGCTCAACGGTGAGTCGGTCCAGGTCGCCGCGCCGGCGCATTGGACCCTGCTCGAAGCGTTGCGCTACCGCCTGGGCCTGATCGGCACCAAGCAGGGCTGCGACAAGGGCGACTGCGGCGCTTGCACGGTGCGCGTCGACGGCGAGGCCGTGCTCTCTTGCCTCACCCTGGCGGTGATGGCCGCGGGTCGCAGGGTCGAGACGGTCGAAGGCCTCGGCGTCGGCCGTCCCCACCCGCTGCAGCGTGCCTTCGACGATTGTGGCGCGGCGCAATGCGGCTTCTGTACGCCCGGGATGCTGATGAGCGCGGCGGCGATGCTCGACCAAGCGCGAGCGGCGGGGCGGACCCTGAGCCGGATGGAGATCGCCGCCGGTCTCGGCGGCAACCTCTGCCGCTGCACCGGCTACGTCCGCATCCTCGACGCCGTGGAGCAGGCGCAACGTGAGCTCGGCGGGGGAGGGGAGCGGTGAGCGAATTCCGCGTCCTCGGCCGACACCATCGCAAGATCGACGCGATGGACCGCATGACCGGCGTCGAGCGCTACACCGACGACCTGACGCTGCCGCGGATGCTGCATTGCAAGATCTTGCGCGCGCCGATCGCGCACGGTCGCATCCTCGGCATCGACACCAGCGCCGCCCTCGCCATCCCCGGCGTCGAGGCCGTGATCACCGGCGCGGACCTGCCGACGCCCTACGGGATCATCCCGTGGACACCCGACGAGCACGCGCTCTGCTTCGACAAGGTGCGGTACGTCGGCGATGCCGTCGCCGCGGTCGCTGCCGTCGACGAAGAGACCGCCAACGCCGCCGTCGCCGCCATCGAGGTGCGCTACGAGAAGTTGCCGGTCCTCGACGACCCGCACGCCGCGCTCGCCGACCACGCGACGCTGATCCACGAACGCCGCAAGCCAGACGGCAGTTTGGTCACGAACAATATCAGCAAGCGGGTCGAGTTGAGCTTCGGCGACCTCGACGCGGCCTTCGCCGACGCCGAGCTGGTGGTCGAGGCCGACTATCGCTTCCACGGCACCACGCACACGCCGATCGAGCCGCATTGCGCGCTGGCGCATGCCGACGCGCGCGGGATCCTCACCATCTGGTCGGCGACGCAGGTGCCGCACTATCTGCACCGCGAGCTGGCGAAGGTCCTCGGCCTGCCGCGCAATCGAATCCGGGTGATCCAGCCGGCGCTCGGCGGCGCGTTCGGCGGCAAGTCGGAGCCCTTCGACCTGGAATTCTGCGCCGCGCTGCTCTCGTTGCGGACCGGCCGACCGGTCAAATGCCTCTACACCCGGGAAGAGGTCTTCCTCGCCCACCGCGGCCGGCACCCCTTCGACATGCACTACCGCACCGCCTTCGACCGCGACGGCACCATCCGCGGCGTCGACGCCCGCACCGTGCTCGACGGCGGCGCCTACAGCTCGTTCGGCCTGGTCACGACCTACTACTCCGGTCAGCTCCTCTGTTCGCCCTACCGCTTCGGCGCCTACCGCTTCGACAGCCGGCGCGCCTACACCAACAAGCCGGCGTGTGGCCCGAAGCGCGGCCACGGCTCGGTGCAGCCGCGCTTCGCCATCGAGGTCCAGCTCGACAAGGCCGCGGTCGCCCTGGGCATCGACCCGATCGAGCTGCGCCGGCGCAACGCGCTCACCGTCGGCGAGCGGACGATCAACGAATTCGCGATCGGCTCCTACGGCTTCCTCGACTGCCTCGCCGAGGTCGAGCGCGCCTCGGGTTGGACCGAGCGCCGCGGCAAGCTCCCGCGCGGTCGTGGCCTCGGCGTCGCGGGCAGCACCTATATTTCGGGGACGAACTACTGCATCTATCCGACCGACCTGCCGCAGTCGGGGGTGCAGATCTGCCTCGACCGCAGCGGTCGCGTCCGCGTCTTTTCCGGCACCTCCGACATCGGCCAAGGCAGCTCGACGATGCTGGCCGCCGTCGCCGCAGAAGAGCTCGGCGTCGCGCTCGAAGACGTCCGCGTCCTCGCCGCCGACACCGACCTGACGCCCGTCGACCTCGGCGCCTACAGCTCCCGCATCACGCTGATGGCCGGCCACGCCTGCCAGCGCGCCGCCAAAGACCTCGCCTTCAAGGTTCGCAGCGCGGTCGCGACGGCGTGGGATTGTGACCGGAGCGACGTCGTCCTCGCCGAGGGCCAGGCGATGCGGCTGAGCGCGCCCGAGACGGCGATGCCGATCGCGGAGGCCTTCGTCTTGGCCGAGGTCGAATTCGGCACGCTCGGCGCCACCGGCAGCTACCAGACGCCGCGGGAGGGCGTGCACGGCGACTACCGCGGCGCGACCATCGGCGCCTCGCCGGCCTATTCGTTCACCGCCCACGTGGCCGAAGTCGAAGTCGACGAAGAGACCGGCGAGGTCCAGGTCCTGCAGATCTGGGCCGCCCACGACTGCGGCCGAGCGCTCTCGCCGACCCTGGTCAAGGCGCAGATCGAAGGCTCGGTCTATATGGGCGCCGCCGAAGCGGTGATGGAGCACCACCACACGATGCCGTCCGGACTGCGCGCTGACGGCAAGCGGCGCGATCCTGGCCCCGGCGTCGCCGGATTGCTCGCCAACAGCTCGTTGCTCGACTACCGCATCCCGACCGCGCTCGACACGCCGGACATCACCGCGATCATCGTCGAGCATCCCGATCCGAACGGTCCGTACGGAGCCAAAGAAGCGGGCGAAGGGCCGCTGCATCCCGCGATCCCTGCCATCGCCAACGCGATCTTCGACGCGGTCGGGGTGCGGATCGACGCGCTGCCGATCACCCCCGAGAAGGTCCTCGCCGCGCTGCGCGCCCGCACCGAGGCGCGCTGAACCATGCTCCGCCTCCGCCCGCTCACGCTGCACCGCCCGACCTCGCTCGCCGAGGCCATCGCGCTGAAGTCCGAATACGGCACCGACGCCACCTACTTCGCCGGCGGCACCGACCTGCTGCCCAACCTGAAGCTGCTGCAAGTCGACGCGCAAGTGCTCATCGCGCTCGCGGATGTGGCCGAGCTGCGCGGCATCGAAGCGGTCGACGACGACGGCGGGAGCACCCTGCACCTCGGCGCGGCGACGCGCCTGTCGACGTTGGCGGCCGATCCGGTCGTGCGAAGCCTCGTACCGTCCCTTGCCGACGCCGCCGGCCGCGTTGCCAGCCCGCAGGTCCGCAACATGGCGACCCTCGGCGGCAACCTCTGCCTCGACACGCGCTGCCGCTACATCAACCAGAGCCAGCTCTTCCGCGACGCGTTGGGCGGTTGTTTGAAGTCTCACGGAAAGGAATGTCACGTCGTTCCGGGTGGACAGGGCTGCGTCGCGGCGCTCTCGACCGATACGGCGCCCCTGCTGATCGCGCTGGGTGCGGAGCTGGACCTGCTCGGCCCCGACGGTCCCCGCAGCGTCCCGCTCGGTCGCTTCTACTCGACCGACGGCCTCGCCCACACCGACCTGCGCCCCGGAGAGATCGTGGTCCGCGTCCGCGTGCCTGTGCCCGCCGCGTCGACTCACGTCCGCAACCGAAAGTGGGCCGTCCGCAAGAGCATCGACTTCCCGCTGGTCGCCGTCGCCGTCCGCCTCGACCTCGACCCGGCGGCGCCGGTGCTCACGGGCGGGCGCATCGTGGTCGGCGTCTTGGGTCCACGGCCCCGGCAGCTGCCGCTCGACCGCTTCGCCGGCGCCAGCATCGACGAAGCGCTGGCGCTGCAGCTCGGCGACCTCGCCTTCGACCGCAGCCGACCGCTGCCGAACGTGCCCTACGACGCCGACTATCGCCGCGAGCGGCTGCGGGTCGAGGTGCGCCGTGCCGTCCGCGACATCGCGGCGTCGCTCGAAGGCTGAAGCAGCAGCCGCGCCGCGACCACGCCGGCGACGCGATCGCGAAACCACCGCGCTCCCTTGTCGGCGGTCAGCCGCGACGGCCAGGCCATCATCACCGGCGCCGGTGGCAACGCGAGCGGCGGCGGCAGCACGAGCAGGCCCAGCTCCTCGGCCAGAGGGCGCAGGAAGGGCTCGGGGCCGGTGTAGAGCAGGTCCGTCTCGGCGACTGCCCGCGGCGCGAGCAAGAACGTCGGTAGGGTCAGGACCACGGCGCGCTCGTGGCCTTGGACGCGGAGCAATCGGTCGACCAAGCTCTCGCCGCCGCCTCCCGTGGCGATCTGGATATGGCCGTGACCCGCCCAGCTGCCGAGGCTGCGGTCGGTCGCGAAGGGGTGGTCGGGTCGACAGAGCGTCGCCCACGCGGCCTCGCCGAGGCGCTCGCTGTCGACGCCGGCGGCCGGCTCGCGATCTGCCCCGAGCGCGACGTCTGCACCTTGCCGCTCCAGGGCGGCGACCATCCCCGCTTCGGGCCGAACGACCGCGAGGTCGACGCCGGGTGCGGCGCCACGCACCGCCGCGAGCAGGGCCGGCAGGACCGGGCCGACCAGGTCGGGGCAGGCGAGGACGAAGCGGCGGCGGGTGGTCGCGGGGTCGAAGTCGGGCTCGGTCCGCAGCACGCGCCGGACCGCGAGCAGGGCGTCGGTGAGCGGCTGCTGCAGCGCCTCGGCCCGCGGCGTCGCGACCATGGCGCGGCCGCTGCGAACCAAGATCGGATCGCCGAGCAGCTCGCGGAGGCGGCCGAGCGCGTGGCTCATCGCCGGCTGTCCGAGCCCGACCCGGCGCGCGGCGCGCGTCACGCTGCGCTCCCGCAGCAGGGCGTCCAGTGCCACGAGCAGGTTGAGGTCGATCGACGCCAGATTGATCTCGTGCATGGACGAATCATATCATTCGATTGTATTGATACAATGCCTCCGTCTAGCTTCTGCCTCGCCGCCGACGCCCGCGAAGAGCGGGGCACGGTGCGGCGCAGGAGGGTGCGATGCGGGTCTTCGTCACGGGTGGTTCGGGCTTTGTCGGTGGGCATGTGATCGAGGCGTTGCGGGCCGCGGGAAGCGAGGTGCTGGCCTTGGCGCGGTCGGAGCGCAGCGCGGCCATCGTTCGCGGCTTCGGCGCCGAGCCGGTCGCGGGCGAGCTCGGGGCGATCGCTGCGGAGTCGCTGGCGGGCTGCGACGCGGTGGTACATGCGGCGGCGCACGTCGAGGCGTGGGGACCGTGGGACGTCTTCGAACAGATCAACGTCGAGGGCACCCGGCAGCTGCTGGAGGCGGCGCAGCACGCGGGCGTGCGGCGCTTCGTCCACATCGGGACCGAGGCCGCGCTCTTCGCCGGTGACTCGCTGATCGATATCGACGAGAGCGCCCCCTACCCGCAGCGGCAGCGCTACCCCTACAGCGCGAGCAAGGCGGCGGCCGAGCGCTTGGTGCTGCAGGCGGACGGCGTGGAGGCGATGCGGACCATCGTGCTGCGGCCGCGGCTGGTCTGGGGGCCGCGCGACACCTCGGTGGGCGCGGCGATCGAGCGGATGGCTGCGGACGGGAGCTGGGTCTGGCTCGACGGCGGGCGGGCGCGGACCTCGACCTGTCACGTCGACAACCTATGCGGCGCGATCGTCGCGGCGTTGCAGGCGGACGTCGGCGGCAAGGCGTATTTCGTCGCCGACGAGGGCGAGCGGACGATGCACGAATTCCTCGGCGCGATGGCCGAAGCGCGCGGTCTGCAGCTGCCGGAGCGCTCGCTGCCGGGCTGGCTGGCGCGGGCGCTCGCAGGGGCGCTCGACCTGCTCTGGCGCGCGCTCGGACGCCGGACGCCGCCCCCGCTCTCGCCCTTCGAGGCGGCGATGATGTCGGCGAGCATCACGGTGCGGACCGAGCGGGCGCGCGACGAACTCGGCTGGTCGCCCCAGCGCACGGTGGCGGAGGGACTCGCCGGGCTGGCCACGGCAGGCTAGGCTCGCGGCCCCGCGGGGCTGCGGGGACCGGGAGTCCGGATGCGCGGGGTCGGAGCAGACGAGGCGGAACCAGCAGGCAGGGCGGTGGGCAGGGTGGCAACGTCACGCACCGGCGGCCTGCTGCGCTGGCTCGGCGGCGCCGCGGCGACGGCGTTGCTGCTCGCGCTGGTCCTGCCGCTCCTGGCGCTGGCGCTCTCGACCGGCACGGACGAGCTCGCAGCCGGGCTGCACGACCCGAGCTTTTTCCCCGCCCTCGGGCTCTCGCTGCGCACCTCATTATGGAGCCTCGCCGCGGTCATCGCCGGCGGAACGCCGTTGGCCTACGCCGTCGCGCGGAGCGAGCGACCCAGCGTGCGTTGGGTCGAGCGCCTGGTCGACCTGCCGGTCGTGCTGCCGCCCGCCGTCCTCGGCGTCGGCCTGCTCGCCGCCTTCGGCCGGCAGGGGCTCTTCGGTGGCGGGCTGGAGGCGCTCGGCGTGCAGGTGGCGTTCTCCGAGGCGGCGGTCGTGCTGGCACAGACCGTGGTCGCCGCGCCCTTCTTCGTCCAATCGGCGATCGCGGCCTTCCGCCAGGTCGACCCGGACGCGCTGCTGGTCGCGCGGACCTTGGGCGCCTCGGCGGAGCACGCGATGCTCCGGGTCGCGTTGCCGGCGGCGGCGCCTGGGCTGATCGCTGGGGCGGGGCTGGCGTGGGCACGCGCGCTCGGCGAATTCGGCGCGACGCTGCTCTTCGCCGGCAACCTCGTCGGGCGCACGCAGACGCTCCCGCTCGCCATCTACGCCGCGCTGGAGCAGGACGTGCGCGTGGCGGTGGCGTTGGCCTTGGTCCTCGGCGGCGTCGGGACCCTGCTGCTGCTCGGGCTGCGCGGGCTTCCTGCGCTGCTGCGGCGTCGGTCGGGAGGTGCCTTCGATGTCGGATGATACGGCACCGAACCTTTCCCTGAACGTGGAGGCCGAGCTCGGGGCGTTGCGGTTGCGCGTCGCGTTGCAGGCGGGCGAACGGCCGGTCGCCATCGTCGGCCCGAACGGCAGCGGCAAGTCGACGCTGCTCCGCCTGCTCGCCGGCGCGCCGATCGCCGCGACCGGCAGCATCACCCTCGACGGTCGGGCGCTGCTCGACAGCGAGCGCGGCATCAACCTCCCGCCCGAGGCGCGCAACGTCGGCTACGTGCCGCAGAGCCACGGGCTCTTCCCCCACCTCAGCGCGCTCGACAACGTCGCCTTCGGCCTCTTCGACCTCGCGCCGAAGCGCCGACGAGCCCGCGCCCTGGCGGCGCTCACCGAGCTCGGCGTGGCGCACGTCGCGGCGCGCATGCCGGCGGCGCTCTCCGGCGGCGAGCGTCAACGCGTCGCCCTGGCGCGCGCGCTGGTCCTGCAGCCGGCCTTGCTCTTGCTCGACGAGCCCCTCGCCGCGGTCGATGTCGCGGCGCGCCGTGCCCTGCGCGTACTCTTGGCGCAGCGATTGCGCGCGCTCGGGCGGCCGGCGCTGTTGGTCACCCACGAGCTGCGCGACCTCCGCGCGATCGATCCCGAGATCGTGGTCTTGCAGGATGGGCGGGTGGTGCAACGCGGCGACCTCGACGCCCTTCGCGCTGCCCCCGCCAACGCCTTCGTCGCCGAGTTGGTCGACGCCGAAGACGACGACCGCCGAGAGGAGCCGAGATGACGTCGCCCCCCCAACCCCCGCATCGCCGCCCGCTGGTGACCGTCTTCGGCGCGGCGTCGCCGCCCGTGTCGCTCCTGCCCCACGCCGAGGCAATCGGCCGCGGCTTGGTCCAGGCCGGCTGCCGGGTGCTGACCGGCGGCCGCACCGGGGTGATGGAGGCGGTCTCGCGGGGCGCGCGCACCGCACCCGACGCCTTCGACGGCTGCATCATCGCGCTCCTGCCCGGCCTCGATGCTTCGGAAGCAAACGAATGGGCCGATATCGTGATCCCGACCGGGATCGGTTTGGCCCGCAACGCGCTGGTGGCGGCCGCAGGCGACGTGGTCATCGCGGTCGGCGGCGGCAGCGGGACGCTGAGCGAGGTCGCCTACGCCTGGCAATTCGGCAAGCCGATCGTCGCGCTCGACGTCGGCGAAGGCTGGAGCGCCAAGCTCGCTGGGCTGCAGCTCGACCATCGCCGGGAGGACGCGATCCTGCGCGCCTCGAGCGCAGAGGAAGCCGTGCAGTTGGCGGTCGCGGCGATCGGGGAGCGGCGGGCGTTGGCGTGGGACCTCGCCGGCCCGGGTCCGGCACGCAAGAGCTAGCTGGTTCCGCTTTCAGATCAAGGCCAGATGGCGGGCGTACCGAGATCCGCCACGTTGCTGCCGCGGCGCCGGGTTTGGCCGCTGCGGGAGGCTCCATGTTCACGATCCATCGCGGCGTCGCCACGCGGCTGCTCGCAATCGCGCTCTCACTCGGCCCGGTCTGCTGCGGCGGCATGGGTGCGGTGCTGAAAGATCCGCGCCCGGCGACGCCGTCGCTCACCGCGGCGCAGCAGGCGGATCGACGCGCGATGGAGGCGGATATCGGCAAGCGCATCGCGGAGGTGCAGGGTTGGAAGGCGGGATTGCCGGCCGCCGCTGCCGGAGACGCCGTCAGCCACGCGCACCAAATCGTCGAGGTCGCGCGCTATGGCCTCTCGCGGGCAGAGATCGCCCACGCCGGGGCGCGTCGGATCGGGCCGGACCTGCTCTGGGACCTCGACAACGCGATCGGCGCGGCGATCCGCGACCTCCCGGCACACGCCGAGCGCCTCGCGTCGAGCGGCCGACCTGCCGCCGCCATCGAGGTCCTCGACGCGGCGCGCGGCATCCGTCGCTATTGGTCGCCGTCGCAGGAGACCGCGATGATGCAGCAGCTGCGTTCGTGGCGGGACGCCGTCCGCGCCGACGGCGCCGGTGGCCGCGGCAAGATGGCGCTGCGGGCCTGTGAGCAAGGCGCCCCCTCGGCGGCGCAGTTCATCCGCGACGGCGCGATCGGCAGCGGCGGCGTCAAGCTGGAGCTGAAGCTGCCGGATCGCTGTGAGGGCGAGGCCGGCTCGGTCTCGGTGCGGGTCAAGCCCGAGGGCGTCGATCCGAAGCTGGTGCGCGCGCTGCAGCCGAGTGCCGAGGCCGCGAATCTGCGCTTCGACGTGGGTGGGCCGTGGCGGCTGGAGGTCGACTTGGAGTGGGGGCCGATCACCCGGCGCGTCGAGCAGGGGAGCGGCACGGCGGAGGTGCAGGTCGGCACCAAGGTGGTGCGCAACCCGGCGCTGACCTCGTGCGAGGGCAGCCTGGCGGACGCCAAGCGCAAGGTCGATCGGGAGATGAGCGCACTGCGGGCGGCGCGCAACGCGTCGAGTCAGGCCCGTGCGGCGCGTGGTCAGGCGCTGCGCAGCGCGCAGCAGGACGTCGATCGAACCGCCAAGCGGTGTGCGTCGCTGCCGCCGACCAGCAAGGAAGCGGTGATGGAGAAGCGCAGCTACCCGACGCAGACGCAGATCGCCGAGCGCACGTTGCAGGGCGCGATCCAGCTCGTCGCGGCGGAGGGCAAGCCGATCCGGGTCAAAGGCAAGATCACCGCCCGGGCGCTCAGCGTCCGCCACGACGCGCACCCTTCGCTCGGCGTCCGTGCGGCGCGTCCGGCCCCACCGAGCAACGGCGAGGTCGACGGCGACGCCTGGGAGCAGATCGCGTTCAACACGCTGAAGCTGGTCCGCCGCGCCGCGCGACGCGAGGTGAAGGACCTCCGCGCGAAGGTCGTCGCGGCGCGCAGCGGCCCCTGCATGGCCCACGCCGAAGCGACGGCCCGCCTGCTCCGCATCGATCCGGCGACGCTCAGCGACATGCGGAAGAACAGCAAGGGCCTGATCATGAGCGAGGCCTTCGACGATGTCGCCGCGGCACGCGAATGCCTCGGCCTCTCGCTCAAACGCTAGTGCCGTTCGCGCCGGGCTTGGGCCACGCGCCGAGCGCGGCGAACTTGGGGTAGTAGCGGCGCCACTCGCCGACCATCAGCTCGAAGGGGATCTCGTCGTACGAACCGTAGTCGTGGACGTACTCCATGAAGCGGCCTGCCTTGCGGTCGTAGGCCTGGAAGATGCTGTCGTGGACGCCGTCGAATTCCAGCGGCGCCACGCCGAGCTTGTCGCAGAGCCCGCGGTTGAACGCCGGCGTCGCTGCCACCCAGCGCCCGCCGAGCCAGAGCTCGACGTAGCCGTGAAAGACGAGCAGGTCGGTGCCGAGCTGGCGCTCGAGCTCCTCGGTGCCGATATGGTTACGGACATTGGCGAAGTGCAGCCGGGCAGGGATGCCGCGACGGCGGGCGCAGGCACCGAGCAAGACGGCCTTGTCGATGCAGTGGCCGCCCTCGGCGAAGCTGCGCGCCGCCACCACGCTGGCGCGAAAACCCTCCGGCGCCGTCGCGACGTTCCACGGCGAATAGCGCAGCCCGTCGCGTACTTCGAGGTAGAGCGCGCGGGCGACGGCGATCGGGTCGTCGGAGTCGGGCAGGACGGCGTCGGCGATCGCGGCGATCGCTGGCGCGTCGTGGTCGAAGAAATAGCTGACGGCGAGCTGCGCTGCGCTCGGCGCGTTCGACTGCGGCGGGGTCGGATCGATCATGGACGGGGGCCTCGTCGCGCCGCGGCGGTGGCGCGACCGAGAGCCTGCCAGCCCCCGCGGCCATCGTCATCCCCACCGCGCTTGCCGGCCCCCCGGTCGTCTGCCACGGTCTGCCACCGACGGGGAGGCGCGCTGCCCCCCACACCGCCGGAGCCAGCCATGGACCGTCGTCGCCTGCTCCTGCGTCTGCTCAGCAGCGCGCTGCTCTTGCCGGCCGCTCCCGTGCTCGGATGGGGGCCCGGCGTCCACCTCCGCGAATGCGCCCGGGTCGCCGAGCGGATGGTCGCCGAGCAGCACCCGCTGGCATCGGCGGTCGGCCCGGTGGACGCGGCGTGGCTGCGGCTGGGCTGTATCGCGCCGGACTTGCGGCAGGCGGTGCCCGAGCTCGAGGGCACGCCGACCCACGCGCCGACCTTCGCCACCTTCCTGCTCGCCGCGGCGCAACAACCGGGCGCACCAGCAGGCGCGGTGGCGTTCGCGATCGGCGCGATGGCGCACCAGGCCAGCGACGGTGCCGAGAGCGTCTTCGCCGCAGTCGCCACGGCGAAGGCCCTGCTCGGTGCCCCCGACGTCCTCCCCGGCGTCGAAGACGGCCTGCGCGCCGAGTGCGAGCTGATGACCGAGATCTTGGGCGAGTTCCCGAACGGCCGCAGCGACCTGCTGATGGCCCTGCTGAAGGACCTCGGCGTCTTCACGCCTGCCGGCACCGCGCCGCCTCTCGCCTGGCAGGGTGTCCTCGGTTGGTACCACGACCAGCTGGTGAAGTTCGGGGCCAAACCAAATGGAGACAAGGCGCAGACGTTGGCGAGCCTGCAGGCGCTGCTGGCCAAGGCCGGCGCCAAGGCCGGTCCGCTGGGCGCCGACACCGTGCAGACGATGTTGACGCTGATGAAGGACCGCACCGGGGCCGAGAACCTGGCGCTACTCGCGGCGCTGCCGATCGGCGACGCGCTCGCGGCGATCGGGATGAGCGGCATCGACGGTGCCGCCGCCCTCGACCCGGCGCATTTCCGCCACCACGCGCGGCTGCCGTATTTCGCCGATGCCGCCTTCCTCCCGGGCGTCTACGCGCCGCTCGCCGAGCTGGGCCCACATTGGACGCTGCGCCGCATCGCCGGCCACCACGTCGAGGCCGATTTTCCCGGCTGGAACGGCTGGCTGATGGCGGCGGGAATCCGCCTCTCGCTGGCCCACGGCATGCCGGCCGACCTGCTGCTCGGGCAGACCGAGGTCCTCTTCGACAAGGTCGAGTGGCGGTCGCTCCCCGACGGGACCGGGGGCGCGCTCGGTCCGCAGATCGCGGCCTGGAAGGGCGGCGACGGCCCGGTCCGCCTGCGCGTGCGCCTCTTCGGCAGCGCGGCTGCGAGCTATCGGGTGGTGCTGCAGGTTCGCCGTGCGCCACCCGGCTTCGCCCTCGACCTCGGCGAACTGGTGACCGAGACGAGCGCCGTCATCGCCTTCGACCCGATGCAGGCCGAGGACGTGCCGCGGCCCTGGATCGAGGTCGACGTCGACCCCTCGAGCGCTGCCGGCAAGACGTTCGCGCTCTACGCCGTGCTGGCCCGCGGAGCGTCGAATGCACCGGCCTCGGCAGCCAAGGCGATCGCGTTCGGGCGGCTCGAGCCCTACGCGGCACACGGCGTGCTCGATGTTCATTCGGCCCCGTACCATCCCTGGCAGCAGACCCTGCCGAAGGGTGCCGGCAGCGGCGCGGTGATGCCGGCGCTGGCGCTGCCACAGCTGCCGCCGGAGCACCCGAGCCAGCAGGTGGGCTCGTTGCTGCTGCGGATCGTCGATGCGCCTGCGGGCAACCTGCTCTCGGGCGTCCGCGCCAAGGTCTTCCAAGCCGGCAAGGCTGTCGCCACGTTGCCGCAGAGCGCGCCCGGTCGCGTCCTGCTCGAGGGCTTCGCGCCGGGCAACTACCTCGTGGCGTTGGAGCCGACGGCTGCGGACGCGGCGTTGGCGCTGCCCGCGGCCCTGACGCCGTCTGCGATCTCGACCCCCGACGGCACACCCGGCCGCAGCGTGGTGGTGGTCGGAGGCGGCCGCGACGTCCTCGATCTGCCGGTGCTGGTCGCTCCGGTCCCGCTCGCGGCGAAGCTCGAGCTGCAGGCAGCGGCGGCGGAGCTGAACGTGATACTGGCACCGCTCGAGCCCTTCGGTGACCAGGACAAGCAGGTCGCGTTTCGCCTGGTGGACGGCGACGGCGTCGTCCTGACGAGCTGGCCGCTGCAGAACCTGCGGCAGAAGGACGCCGCCTCCGAAGCGAACCCGGTGCCGACGACGCAGCTCGCCTACGCGCTGCCGATCGACGCCGAGGCGCTGCAACAGGCCTGGGTCGCGGCGGGCCACGCCGAGGGCCCACCGCCTTCGCTGGTTCTGCAGGCGCGCCTCTGCTTTGCGGCGAAGAAGGCGACCACGCCGCCGGCGGCGGAGACCTTCTCGCCCTGGCGCGCGGTCGAGGTCGCGCTCGTCGAGGGGCCGGTCGATGCCGACGCCGGCGGCGGTGCGGACGCTGCGTCCGACGCCACGACCGACGGAGCGGGAGGCGCAGAGAGCGGTGACGGAGCGCCTGGCGACGTCATTCCGAGCGACGGCGCAGAGCAGGATGGCGCGGTCGCCGTCGACGCCGCCGTGGATGGCGTGACGCAGGATGTGACGGCTTCGGCGCCACGCAAGTCGGCGGGGGGATGCGGCGCGCGGCCGATCGGCTCGAATCCGGGGCCGGCTGGCGCGTCGTTGGCCGCGGTGCTGGCGGGCCTGTGGGGCTGGCGGCGCAGGCGGGAGGCGCGTTGATGGCTCGGGGTGGCGGGTTCCGGTGGATCGGTCGGGCGTTGGCGGTCGGGCTGCTCGGCTGCTCGGCGCCCGAGGCGGGGCCTGCAGAACCGGCGGTGCGCGTGCGCTGGGTCGAGCCCGATACGCCCTGCAACAGCACCCAAACCTGCCGCGAGCGCGCGGCGGCGCGGGTCAAGGCCTTCGCAGAGGTCATCGCTGCGGAGCCGCCTTCGCCGCGGTTGCCGCTCGAGCGCACGGATTGGACGGTGCTGACCGACCGCGGCGCGGGCGTGGTCTACGCGCTCGACGACGCCTTGGTCGCGTTGGACCTCGCGAGCGGGGCCGAGCGGTGGCGGCTCGCCGATGTGCGTGGCGGGATGCTGTGGCGGGTCGGCGCGGGCCTGGCGGTGACGGCTGCGGCGACGCCGAAGTCGATGGCTGTGACCTTCGTACTCCCGACCGGTGGCGAGGGCGGCGGACCGTGGGCGAAGCGCTGCGAGCTGGCGTTGCCGGTGCCTGCCGAGGCGAACGAGGTGTCGCTGCATCCTTTCGATCGCGGCGGGCAAGCCTTGGTCTATTGGTCGAGCGCCTATCGCTACAACGGCGGCGTCGAGCCGGGGCCGGAGATCCACGCCCAAATGCGGCGCGCGGCGGGGTGCGGGGTGGCGGTGGTCGACGTGCCGACCTGCACGGCGGTCGCGCTGCCGATCGAGAAGCTGACGTGGAGCGGCGCGCGGCCGGTGATGCTCAACGGCGTGCGCGCCGGGTTGTGCGAGATGCGCAACCCGCTGCAGACGATCCCGTCCGCGGCGGCGAGCGAGCCGCCCGGAGCCGCTGCGTCGACCGATGGCGGCGCCGAGATGAGGCTCGCGGTCGAGCTGCAGCACGAGAACGAACGCTGCCGCTTCACCACCCACCGGACCTTGGTGGCGAAGCAGGGTGCGGTCGAGAAGTGGCGGTTTCCCTTGGCGGATGCCGTGCGCTACTGCCCGCCGCCGTAGCTCCGCAGAAAAAATTCCGCTTCGGCGCGACGCAAAATTCTCCGGCTCCGGAAGATCTCTACATGAACACGGGCGCACCGCCCGCATGGAGGATCTGATGTTGCCGACCACGACCACCGACTCCGAATTCGCGCCGCTGCCGGAGACGGCCACCGATCTCCTGCTGCACAAGGACTTCCTTCCACCACGCGCCGGCGGCGGCTATCCCACCCTCGGGTTGAGCCCACGACGCGCCTTGGCCCAGCTCGTGCCCGCGCTCCTGCGTGACGCCGGGCTGACCGACGAGTCCGCGCGCGCCACGAGCTCGACCGCCGTGCGCGAGGCGCTGATGCGAAACGGGCGCCGCCTGCCGACCGAGACCCAGGTTCGGCTCCGCACCCGCCTGGTCGACCAGCTCGCGGCCCGGCGGCCGGGCGTCGACGGCATCCGCCCCATCGACCGCGCCCTGCAGCAACGCGCGGCGCACCAGGAGCGCTGCGCCGAGTCCGACCGCGCCGTGCTCGCCTCGGCCTACGACGCGCTGGAACAGATCGCGGCTGCGCCGGCGCGGGTCTACGAGTTGCAGAGCGCCCCGAACGCCGGCCGCGCCTGGGTCGTCCCGCTCGGCGGCGGCCGCCGCGTCATCGCCGACATCGTCGAGGTGCGGCCGGCGCAGCGCGGCGGGCTGGTGGTGGGCCACCTCGTCGAGCCCACCTGGACGATGCCGACGGGCGAGGCCCAGCCCGTTCCGACCTTCCTCGGCGCGCCGATCGGCTTCGACCCCACGGACCGCACGGCCATGCTGGAGACGCTGCACGCCGCCGGCGGTTCCTCGCGCGACGCCGACGCCGCGCTGCCCGCGCTCTTCGCCCTGGCTGCCGAGCGCAGCCTGGCGCGCGAGGCGGAGGCCAACCGCCGCGAGCGCCTGGGCCTCTCGGAGGGCTGGATCATCGATTCCATGCCCTACCTCACCCTGCTGCGCTGCGACGACCCCGACGCCCTCGCCCTCGCCGCGGTCGAGGCGCGCATGTGCGAGACGTGGGACGACAGCAGCGTGTTCGTGATGCTGCCGGTCGAGGGCGAGCGCGCCGGCCCGATGGCCGACATGAACCTGGACGACGGCGAGATCTGGCTGCGCAGCTGCGAGGAGTCCTACATCGACGCGGTCGTTGCCGCGTTGGCGGACCTCGGCGTCGCCAGCCTCGAGCGCATCCCCCTGGTGCCGCAGGACGAGGACGGCGCGCTGCTCGACGTCCACTAGCCATGAAGAGGACGCGGCGACACCCGCGAGTGGTCGCGCGGGTTGTCGCCCGGGGCGCGGCGGGGCAGGCTGGCCTTCCGATGAGGGAGACCGCCGCCCGCCGCGCCTTCGCCACCACACTCGCGCTCAGCGCCGCGCTCTCGTTCTCGGTTCAGCCGATGGCGGGCAGGGCGCTGCTGCCGACCCTCGGTGGCTCGCCGGCGGTCTGGAGCACGTGCCTGGTCTTCTTTCAGGCCGCGCTGCTGGCCGGCTACGGCTGGGCCCACCTGCTGGCGACGCGCGTCACGCCGCGCCGTGGCCTCTTGCTGCACGGCGTGCTGCTCGCGGCGGCGATCGCCTGGACCGGGCTGGGTGGCGACCCGGCCGAGGCCAACGCCGCGGCGGTGCAATCGCCGATCGCGTGGACCCTGCGCGCGCTCGGCACCGACTGGGGGCCCGCCTTCCTCGCGCTCGCAGCGACCGGGCCGCTGGTCCAGCATTGGTACAGCCGAACCGGCCACAACGACGCCGCAGACCCCTACTTCCTCTACGCCGCCAGCAACGTCGGTAGCTTCCTCGGCCTGCTCGGCTATCCCTTCGTGATCGAACCGCTGCTCGGCCTACAGGCGCAGCAACTGGCATGGCTCGGCGGCCTCGGCATCGCAGTGCCGGCCATCCTCGGCACCGGCTGGTACGCGCTGCGCCGCGGCGGCAGCGACGGCGCGGCGACGGGCGACGCCGCGGGGCCGGGCGACGCGGCGTCGCGTCCGGCCGCGCCGACCGCGACGCGTCAGCTGCGGTGGCTGCTGCTGGCGCTGGTCCCCTCGAGCCTGCTGCTCGGCGTGACGGCCTTCCTCACCACCGACCTCGCCGCGGCGCCGATGCTCTGGGTCGTGCCGCTGGGCTTGTACCTGCTGACCTGGATCGGTGCCTTCGCCCGGCGACCTTGGCTCTCGCCGGAGGCGACGGCGCGGGCGCTGCCGATCGCGGTCGTCGCGTGGCTCTTGCTGCACCTGATGGAGGCGACCGAGCCGGCCTGGGCGCTCGGGCTCTTCCACCTCGGCACCTTCGGCCTCGCCGCACTGGCGTGTCATGGCCGCCTCGCCGCCGATCGACCGGCGCCGGCCTACCTGACCCGCTTCTACCTGCTGACCTCGACCGGTGGCGTCTTCGGCGGCGCGCTGAACGCCCTCGTCGCGCCTGCCGTGCTGCCAGACCTTTGGGAATACCCGGCGGCGCTCGTCGCCGCGCTCTTGCTGCTGCCGGGCGTGCGCCGACCGCAGTGGACCGACCTCGGCGCCGCGCTCGGCGTGGGCGCGGCGGTGCTGCTGCTCGGCGCCGGGGCCGACGCGCTCGGCCTGCCGCCCGGTCCGGTCCGCACCATCGCGGTCTTCGGCCTGCCCGTGCTCGCAGCGTACCTCTTGGGTCGCGAGCGGGTGCGCTTCGGCCTCGCGGTGGCGGCGCTGCTGCTGGCGGCGCCGCTGCAGCCCGGCGTCCACGGCGCGGTCCTGCACCGCGACCGCAGCTTCTTCGGCGTGCAGCGGGTGACGCAGAGCCCCGACGGCCGCTTCCACGAGGTCGTGCACGGCCACACCCTGCACGGCAGGCAGCACCTCGACCCGGCGCAGCGCTGCACCCCGCTGGCCTACTACCACCCGAGCGGACCGCTGGGCGACGTGGTGGCGGCGGCGCGCGGTGGCGCGGAGGGTGCCCAGAGGCCGCTGCGCGTGGCGATGGTCGGCCTCGGCGCGGGGGCGATGTTGAGCTATCGGCAGGCGGGCGACCGCTGGCGCGTGGTCGAAATCGACGCGGCGACCTTCGACATCTCGCGGCGGCATTTCGGCTTCTGGTCCTGTCCGGACGCGGCGGGCGCGGCGGTGCCGACCGAGGCCGTGGTGGCGGACGGGCGCTTGGATCTGGCCGGCGCCGCGGGCGGTCCAGGCGGAGGTGGTGAGCGCTTCGACCTGATCGCGCTGGACGTCTTCTCGTCCGACGCGGTGCCGGTGCACCTGCTGACCCGCGAAGCCTTCGCCGGCTATGCCACGCGCCTGCAGCCGGGCGGCGTGCTGGCGGTGCACGCGAGCAACCGCTACGTCGACGTGGTCGCCATCGCCGCGGCGGCCGCCGGAGCCGCGGGGTTGGTGGCGGTGGCGCGGGACGACCGCCGGGTCGGCGCGGAGGTGCCTGGGGTGGAGCCGTCACGCTGGATCGCGATCGCGCGGCGGAGCGAAGACCTCGACGCCCTGCGCGGGCGACGCGGCTGGACGACGCCGACCGCCGCGGACCGGGCCTGGACGGACGACTACAACGACCTGCCGTTGCGCGTCCTCACCGCGATCGGCGGCGGTGGAGAGCGATGATGCAAAGCGACGACGCGATGGTGGCGGCCGAACGCAGCGCCGCGGCGCTGGCCGACGGAGGCCACCTGGTGGTCGTGACCGGCGCGGGCCTCTCGGCCGACAGCGGGATTCCGACCTTCCGCGGTGAAGAGGGCTATTGGCGGGTCGGTTCGCGCAACTACCAGCCGACCGAGCTGGCGACGGCGGCGGCGTTCCGGCGGGTGCCGGACGTCGTCTGGCCTTGGTACCTCTACCGCAGGGGCGTCTGCCGCGCCGCCGAGCCGAACGCGGCGCATCGGGCGCTGGCGGCGCTGGCGGAGGTCTTGCGCGAGCGGATGACGCTGTTGACGCAGAACGTCGACGGCCTGCACCTCCGCGCCGGCTCGCCGGCCGCACGGACCTACGAGATCCATGGCAATATCGACTACGCCCGCTGCTCCGTGGACTGCACGCCGGCGACGTACCCGCTGCCGCTCGACCTGCGCCCCTTCGGCCGCGACGACACGCTCGACGACGCCACCGCCGCCCGGCTGCGCTGCCCGCGCTGCGGCGAGAGGCTCCGACCCCACGTGCTCTGGTTCGACGAGACCTACAACGAGCGCCACTTCCGCTGGGACAGCAGCCTGCGGGCGGCCGCGGAGGCGGACGCGCTCTGGGTCGTCGGCTCCTCCGGCTCGACCAACCTGCCGAACCTGGTGGCGCAGATCGTGGCCCGCAACGGCGGCTTGGTGGTCGACGTGAACCCCGACGATTCGCCCTTCGCGGCGCTTGCGCGGCAGACGGGCGGCGCCCACGTTCGAAAGGGCGCCGGCGAGGCGTTGCCGGCGATGGTCCAGGCCGTGACCTGGGCGGAGTCGCGTTCGTAAGCGCCCTGGCGCAACGTCATGACGATTGTTGCACTGAGGAAACGTTGCATCCGGTCGCCACGGGGTACCGGGAGGCGCGGTGCGGACCTACTGTGGATGCGTCGGGCGGGGCGCTGGGTCGCTCCGCCGCAAGGAGAACTCCGATGCGCATCCTCCGCCGCAGCGCCGAGCGCTTTCACACCGAGATTTCGTGGTTGAATTCCCGCCACACCTTCTCTTTCGGTCACCATTTCGACCCGAAGTGGCGCGGCTTCGGCACGCTGCTGGTGCTGAACGACGACGTCGTCGCGCCTCAGGGCGGATTCGCGACGCACGGGCACCGCGACATGGAGATCGTCAGCTACGTCGTCGAAGGCGCGTTGGCGCACAAGGACAGCATGGGCAACGGCACCACGATCCGTCGTGGCGAGGTGCAGCGGATGAGCGCCGGCACGGGCGTGCGCCACTCCGAATACAACGCCACGCCAGGCGGTTCGGTGCGCTTTCTGCAGCTCTGGTTCCCACCGACGACGCTCGGCCTGCAGCCGAGCTACGCCCAGGCCAGCATCGACGAGAACGCCCGCCGTGGCCGCTTCGCGCTACTGGCGGGGCCCGAAGGCGAGGGCGGCGTGGTCTCGATGCACGCCGACGCGCGGCTCTACGGGGCGATCTTGGCCGACGATGAGGTCACGACCTTCGACGTGCCACAGGGCCGTGGCGTGTGGGTGCAGGTCGTGACCGGCCACGTCGCGCTCGACGGCGAAGACCTCGACGAGGGCGACGGCGTCGGCGTGCTGCTGGAGCCCGGGGAGCCGACCACCCTGCGGTTGGCGGGCACCCGTGGGGGAGCCGAGGTGCTGATCTTCGACGTCGCCGGCTGAGGGCTGCGGCTCGCCCGATCGCGGCCGCGACGAGCGTCTCAGTTGGGCGCTTCGTCGTCCGGCCCGACGCGCGCGACCCAGCGCGGGTCGACGGCGTCGCGACGCGGCGGCAGGCGCAACCCGGCCAAATCACGCACACGGAGCCTCATGCGTTCGTCACGACGCGCGGCACGGGGCGCGATGACGCGGCGACGCAGGCGCTGCCAGAGCAAATCGATGGCGCGCCCGTCCGAGGGAAGCTCACGGACCATGCCGAGGTCGAGCCAGCTGGTCAGGACGCCGCGCTCGATCTCGACGCCGTCGAGCCTCGCGATGGCGATGAGCAGGCGGCCGGCCTGCTGCGGGTCGAGCGGACGCAGGCGCAGGGTCGTACCCATGCGCGAGGCGAAGCCTGGGTTGGTGTTCAGCATCCGCTGCAGCGGCCTCTGGTAGCCGGCCAGGACCACGACCAGGTCGTCGCCGTAGGTGTCCATCGCCTGCATCAGCGCCGCGATCGCCTCGTGGCCGTAGTCCTTTTCGCCGCCGCCGACCAGGGCATAGGCCTCGTCGACGAAGAGCACGCCGCCCTTGGCCTCTTTGGCCTTGGCCAGCACGCGGGGGTGCGTGCTGCCGATGTACTTGCCGATCAGGTCGCGCGCGCCGACCACCTCGACGTGGTTGCGGCGGATCAACCCGAGCTCGTGCAACAACTCGGCATAGCGCTTGGCGACCGTCGTCTTGCCCACTCCGGGGGGGCCGACCAACGAGAGGTGCAGTGCCGACGGCCGGGGCTTCGGGCCACCTGCGGCGACGTGCGCGCGGTTGCCGAGGTGCTCCCAGCACAACTCCGTGAAGAAGCGGCGCACCTCTTTCAGGCCGATCAGGCCAGCCATCGCCGCGTCCACCTTGCTCTTCACGAAGTGTTGCGGCGTCTCGCGGCGGGCCGGCCGCACCAACTCGAGGATGTCCAGCGGCGGCGCGTCGGGGTCGACCTCGCCGAGGCCGAACTCGTCCTCGGGGTCAGCGGGCGTCGGCACAACGGGCGCGGGTGCGGGGCCACGAGGTTCGGCGTCGAGCGGTCCGCCCGCCAGTGCAGCGCGGGCGCGATCCGCCTCCAGATCCACGCACGCGTCCAGGTCGGTCATGCGCAGCAAGAGGCGGTTGCCGTGCGCGCGCTGGCCGACCTCGAACACCTCACTCTCGCCGATGTACATCTTGAGCAAGAACGTCATCCCTTCTCCGCGGCTGCCATCGCCGAGGAATTCACCGACAGCCTCGGCCAGCCCGGGCCAACGACGCAGGTCACCGACGGTCATGCGCCGCAGCTCTTGGCAGGCGTACGCCACGGCGGCCGCGTCGTGGTAACCCTTCGCCCGGGCCGCGATCAGCGGCGGGATCTGATCGCGCGCAAGCTCGAACCAACGCGGCGAGGCGACGCGGGCGACCCAGGCCTGACGCCCCCAGGGGTTGCCGAACTTCGCCTTGCGGCTCGCCTCGACCAAAGCGATGAGCTCGGCGCACTGGACCTCGTGCCGCTGCACCTGGTCGCGCAGCCGCGCGAGGCGCGACGCGTGGCTGTCGCGGCGCGCACTACGTGGCGGCACGGATTCGAAGACCGTGAGCAACGCCTCGACTGCGCCCTCGACCGCGTGCAGGTCGGCGCTCAACAAGAGGCGTTCGCTCAGCCACGGGCTGCGCAAGAGCGGCAGCACGTGCGCAGGCGGGTGGTAGGGCGCCGGAGAGCGATGGGGGCCACGGGTCGAAGAACTCGAGATGGATGCAGGCATCGGAACCTCCTCTCCGCGGCGGCGGGTGCTGGGTGAGACGCGGCGCATGGGCGGCGTCTGACAGAGAGGAAGGTACGAAAGGCAGGCGACAGCTGGTGTCGTTTTGCCGCAGTCCTGGGGCAAGGTTGTTGTCCTGGTACGCTCCAGGACGTCCCGGGACCGCAATGCAGCCGCCATTCGGGAACGGACTCCGGAGGGCCTGCCAAGGACGCCTACAAGTTCACGCGATGGCGAGACAAAGCTGACTCGACAAGGTCCTGCGCGCGGGTTGGCACGCTGGGTGCAGTCTGCAGGCACGCGCACCGGCCTGTTGCCGAGTTCGAAGACTCCACTTGTGGCGCCCGTGCACCACACAGAGGGAGGTCTCGTCCATGTCCGAACGTCTCCATGCTCCGTTCCTTCTCCTCATGTCGCTCAGCATGTGGACGACTGCGTGCAGCGGCGACGAAGCGAAGACGAGCACGAGTACACAGGCAGAAGGGACCGCCGCAGGAGACGGCGCCGATGCCGTGGTCGCCGGATCGGACGTCGGGGACGCCGGATCGGACGTCGGGGACGCCGGAAGCAGCGCGGAAGATAGTTCCGACAAGGACGACGCGAGCCAGACGGGGGACGCCGCTGCTGTCGACGTCGATGTCGATTCCGGCGTGGATGACGCCGGACCGACGGACGTGCTCGCTGACACGGGGCCCGACGCGCTTGTCGTCGACGCAACCAGCGACGGCGGCTCAAGCGATAGCGATAGCGACAGCAACGCCGACGCAGTGGTCACTCCTGCCTGCAAGGTCGACACCGACTGCGCGGGCAAACTGCTGGTCGGCGAGAGCCCGTGCCAGCAGGAGGTGTGTTCCAACGGAACCTGCGTGGTCGCAGATGCCAACGCAGGCGAGATCTGCAAGGGCAATGGGGAAGGTTGCGACGTCTGGCGGTGCAAGAGCGGTTCGTGCGCCTTCGATCCCACCGTCTGTCCGTGCGACTCCAGCAGCAAATGCCTGAAGTACGACTCCGGCAATGCCTGCCTGCCGAAGCACTACTGCGATCTCCCGAGTGGAGCCTGCAAGCTCAACCCGTCGAGCGGGGTCGTGTGCGACAGCAGCCAAGACACCACATGCCTCAAGAATCTCTGCGACCCTGCGGTCGGCACCTGCGGCATGACCCCGCAAGCCGAAGGTCAGAGCTGCGACGACGGCAACAAGTGTACGGACAGCGACACGTGCAAGAGCGGAACGTGTCAGGGCGGAGTCTGGGTGTGTCCCTGCACCTCCGACGAGCAGTGCCAAGCGAAGGAAGACGGCGATGCATGCAACGGGACCCTGTACTGCAAGCTTCCGGAGGGCAGCTGCGTGATCAATCCGGCGACGATCGTCACCTGTCCGACCGTCTCCGACGGCGCCTGCAGGAAGACCGTCTGCAACCCGAAAGTCGGGAAATGCGAACTGATTCCGGTCAACGAGGGGGGAGCGTGCGACGACGGCATCAAGTGTACCTCCGACGAGGTATGCGAGAAGGGCGACTGCACGGCCTCGCTCGCGATGGCGTGTCAGTGCACGTCGACCGCCGACTGTGCGGTGCACGAGGACGGGGACGCCTGCAACGGAACACTCTACTGCGACAAGCAATCCAACTCATGCAAGGTCAACCCGAACACGGTCGTCGACTGCCCGAGCGCGAACGACTCGGTCTGTGCGAAGAATGTTTGCGACCCTTCGACAGGCGCTTGCCAACTCGTGCTACCGAAGGCCGTGACCGGCTGTGACGATGGCGATCCGTGTACGCAGTCCGACACGTGCCAGGACGGCAAGTGCGTCGGCAGCCCCAGTTCGGACACCTGCGAGTGCAAGAGCGACCAGGACTGCGGCAAATATGACGACGGAAACCTCTGCAACGGAGTGATGTACTGCGAGAAGGCGAGCGGCAAGTGCGCGGTCAATCCGGCGACCGTCGTCGTCTGCCCGAGCGTCGCAGACACGACCTGTAGCCACAATGTCTGTGAGCCCACGACCGGGAAGTGCGGCATCACGCCCCGCAACCAGGGGCAGGCCTGCGACGACGGAGACCCCACGACCAAGGCCGACTGGTGCGACGCAGGCACGTGCAAGTCAGGAGCGGTGGTCGTCGAATGCAAGAGTGATCAGGACTGTGTCGACACGCTCGGCGCGACCAACCTCTGCTTCCAGTTCTACTGCGACAACGTACAGAACAAATGCGTCTCGAAGGCACCTGTCGTATGCGCGCCCGGCGGCGACACCAACTGCCAGAAGAACGTCTGCAATCCGACGACGGGCAAGTGCGGCATGGTTCCCGTCAACCTCAACGGTCCGTGTTCGGACGACAACGCCTGTACCCTCGGCGACGCGTGTGACGCGAAAGGCAACTGCGCGCCAGGAACCATCGCGTGCTGCTTCGATGACGAATACTGCAACGGTCCCAAGGGCATCGACGACGGCGACAAATGCAACGGAGTCGCCTACTGTGACAAATCGCAGCCTGCGCCGCATTGGGAGTGCAAGCCCAAGCCACAATCGGCAGTTGTATGTTCGGTTCTGCAAGACACCGTGTGCGCGAAGAACACTTGCGTGCCGGCAACTGGGCTATGCGCGGTCAAGCCGATTGCGGCTATGGTCGCCAAGCCGTGCGACGACGAGAACCCATGTACGGTCGAAACGCTCTGCCTCGACGGGCTCTGCGCCGGCAAGGACAAGGACTGCAACGACGACAACAGTTGCACCACCGACAGTTGCGGCAAGACGACGGATTGCGTCCACGCGCCGGTCGCTGCCACACCCTGCGATGATGGCGACGCGTGCAGTGTCGGCGAAGGCTGCAAGGGCGGCAGCTGTGGCGGTGGTGCCCCCACCGACTGCGACGACGGCAATCCCTGCACGACCGACGGCTGCGCGGCAGAGACCGGCTGCAGTCATGTGTCGACCGATGGTCCTTGCGATGACGGTGCCGCTTGCACGGTCGGGGATGGCTGCGCTGCGGGCACGTGCCAACCGGGGGCACAGAAGAACTGCGACGACGGCAACGGCTGTACGATGGATGCCTGCACGGCAGCGGATGGTCAGTGCTCGCACGTCGCGCTGGCTGGCGGGGCGACCTGCTCGGACGCCGATGTCTGCACGCAAGTCGATGGCTGTGACGGCAAAGGAGCGTGCATCGGCACAACGCCGCTGGCGTGCGCCGACGGCAATGCGTGTACCGACGATGGCTGCGACGCCGTCAAGGGCTGCGTGTATCCGAACAGCAAGTCGGGCGTGACCTGTGACGACGCGGCTGCTTGCACGGCGCTCGATGCGTGCGACGGCAAGGGGACATGCGTGGGCAAGCCGCGCTTGGGCTCGTTCACGCTCTCGACCGCCGAGATCCAGGCGCTGCATGCGGTCGTCGAGGGCAGCAAGGGCGGCGTCGTTGCACTCGGCGAGGAGCACGGATCGGGCGGGGGCCCTGCTCCGGCGCTCGTGGTCGGATTCGATGCGGCCGGGGCGATCGCCTTCCAGCAGACCCATGCGCTCGAGAAGCTATTTGCCAATGCGGGCGGCCAAAGCTCGGGCTTCACGGGCGCGGTGTTGCAGACCAACGGCTCGATTATGGCGTCCGGCTACAGTTCCAACAACGCCGGCGACGGCGTCGTCGCGATCCTCTCGGCTTCCGATGGCAAAGTGATGAACGCCGCCAACTTCGGCAGCGTCACCAAGCCGGATCGGCTCGACGCCATCACGTCGGGAGCGGCGGGTGAGTTCGTCGTGGTCGGGCGCACCCAGCCCGGCGCGACCGACGATGCGTGGGTGCTGCGGATCGATGGGTCGCTCAAGGCGATCGGGACGCCGATCAGCTTCGGAGGCGCGTCGAGTGTCTATTCCGGCGACGCGGCCGATGCGCTCCTGGCCGTGGCGAGCCTTTCTGCTGGCGGCTACGTCGCGGTCGGCACAGCCCGACGACCGGCCCCGTTCGCGAGCTCGATCGACGGCGTGCTGCAACGGTTCGATGCGAACCTGAAGCCGGGCTGGCCCGGCAGTGACGGCAAGGTCGGCAGCGCGTATGCGGTCCAATTCGGCGGCCGGGCCGCAGATCGCCTCGACGCTGTGATCGACACGGGTAGCGCAATCTGGGCGGCTGGCGCGATTGGTTCCCGAAGCCACGGCGCAACTGACGGCTGGCTGCTCGCGGTCGACGCCACCGGCAAGCTGCTCTGGGAAAAGAGCCTCGGCGACGACAAAGTCGACGAGCTCCGGGTTCTGCTGCCCATCTGGAAGGACGGCACCTTCCTCGGTGCCGTCGCCGCGGGCAACCATTCGGGCTGCAAGGGAACCTGCATGGAAGGATGGGCCCTACGACTGGACCGCGACGGCCAAACCTTGTGGCAGGCCTCGGCGAGCTTCGACGCGACCGGCAATACCGTGATGGCCGGTACGCTGCTCGCAGACGGCAGCCTCGCGCTCGTCGGCCATCGCGCTTTGGCGCCAGGCGCGAAGACCGGGGCGTGGCTCTGGCGTCTCGACGGCTGGGGCAACACGGCATGCAGCAGCTCCGGCGCCTGCGCTGTCGTTTCGGCTCCGAGCTGCGACGACGGCGATGCGTGCACCACCGACGCCTGTGCCGCGGCGAAGGGGTGCGTCAACAGCCCACTGCTCTGCGATGACGGCATCGCTGAGACGGTCGACGCTTGTGACAAGGCCAAAGGATGTACGCACGACTGGACCGCGGCGATCGGCAAGCCCTGCGGGTCGGGTAAGAACTGGGTCTGGAGCGAGGAGCATCACTGTGCGCCGCCGGGAATGGTGCGAATCGATCCGCTGCCGCAGCTCGACCTGAGCTGCTACCCGCCGCTGGATGGGGCGTGCAACAGCGACGGAAAGTTCAGCTACGAATTCTTGCCTGCGCCGGTGCAAGGCCTGAAGCCGTACTTCATGCGCAAGTACGAAGGGACCGCCGGCGACTGGAATTGTGCCTACGCGAACGTCTGTCCGCCAGCGAACGCGAGTTGCAGCGACAATCAGGCGTGGGGACACGCGTTCTCGAATTGGGCGCACGTCTGCTACGCGCTCGGCATGCGGCCCCCGACGCCCGCTGAGCTCCAGCGCGCCCGCCGCGGCCCCTACGGCTACCGCTACGTCTGGGGCAACGAGGAGCCGCCGAGCGACGCGTGCACGACGTGTGCGTACGGCTACAACAGCACGACCTGTCCGAATATCGTGACCTGCGACAGCGGCTATGACGTGACCAAGACGCCAGCGCTCGACCGCTCGTTCGAAGGCGTCGTCGGCCTGGCCGGTGGCCACGCAGAGCTCGGCGAGGAGCCCGGGCAGTGGGCAGTGCGCGCGATGGGGAACCAGGGGTCCTGCGGCGCCGGTGATTACGCCACGATGGTGCTGAACGGGACGCTCGGTTCATTCAAGAAGGCCTCCACCGACGGCGCTGTCCACTGCGTGCTGCCGGTCGAGAAGGAGTACCGGTGGAAGCGGATCGGAAACGGCGGCTGCAACGGGTCGGACGTCGCGGAGACGAACGAATGGACGCCTTGGCCGGAGAAATGCAACGCGAACACGGTCGGGAAGGTGGCGGAGTGCAGTAAGGATCAGAAGTGCTGGTACAAGAGTTTGACGCCTGATCAGTGCAAGGGGAATGGGGGGTACTTCTATCAGTGTGTGTTTGAGGGGGCGGGGGGCTGATCGCGTGAGCCCGGCGCGGATGAGACGGCAACAGAAGTCAACTGAAGATTGAACACACAGTCGGAGCCGACAGTAGCAGGGCCAGTGCACGGCAGAGTGGAATCCATGCAACCCCGCGGTGTCCGGCGAGTGGTTCGCCGACGCTTGAAGAAGGAGTGATGAATGTTGCGACTGCGAAGCGTTCTTGCATTTGCCTTGGTATGCTACGCGACAGACGCGACCGCGTCGGGCTGCGAAAAGGACATGGACTGCAAGGGAGACCGCATTTGTACAGACGGACGGTGCGTCGCGCCTGGGTCTGGTCGGGACTATCGAGAGCAACGGCAGCAGCGCGATCCCCACGAGGGCATCGTTCCAACCCCAGCGGCAGTCACGCCCCAGGATGCGCCCGCCAGTGAGGCGCGAAGGACCGTGAATCTGGTGCTCGTCAACAAGGCGCGCGATTGCGTGGCGATGGTCTCAGTCGATGGCGAGTCCAAGACCGTTTCGCCAGGCCAGGAGATGCGTGTAGCCGTCAGTGCTGGAGTCGTCCACCAGGTGACCCACTGGGATGAAGTTCGCGCTCGAAACCGGACTGACAGCGTGACATCCGCTCACGGCACGACTCACTTCCCTGTAACATGTGAAGAAAGAACGCGATTTAGCATCGAGGTCTTCGGTGGAGTCGGCTTCGGGACATCCGGTGGCACGAATGGCGTGGTGGCTGCACTAAGTGCCACTGCTGCCTACCTTCCGACGCGACGAAAGGCATATCGCTACTCTGGTCCTGCCCTGCTCGTGAATGCCAGTTCTGTGGATGGCACGAGCTTCAACACGATTTTGGGCTTCGGCTACTCGATCTGGGGCCGTGCGGGTACATCTGCCTTGGGGGTGGGTGTGGTCGCGGGAACCCTTTCTCCAATGGTGCTGTCGAGGGGGGGCTGGATGTTCAGCAGGAACCTCGGGATAGTGCTGGAGGCGCAATATTCGTTCCTCGGTAGTGGCTTCGCTGGTGTGAGTCTCGGACTAAACTATCGAATTTGACGGCGCTCACTGAGGTGACGCACTCCGCGATTTCGGTCCAACCGTCGTGGGGGTGTCCCCTTCCTTGCCATCCTCGAGCCCCCGAGCCCCTTTGCCCGACTGGGTTCCACTCGCGTGCTATTCGCCGAGCGGCGCTATCGGGTGCGAATCGTGACGGCGGCGCGCCCGGCAACCCAGCCGGTCGAGGCGCGCGACGCGCACGAGCTCGACCGCGTGGTTGTGCGCCAAGGCAATGTCGACGTGTTGATCTTCGACGAGGTCGGCTACGTGCCGCTCTCGCGAAGCGACGGCGAATTGCCGTTCCGCGTGCTGGGCGAACGCAACGAGTTGCGGAACGTGGTAGTCACCACCAACCTGCGGTTCAGCGCATGGACCTCGATGCTTCCGGACCCGCGGCCGCTGTGCCGAGCCATCGTGGACCGGCTCACGCACCGGGCGGACATCATCGAGACAGGCACCGACTCACTGCGGCTGCATGATGCGCTGAAGCGACAACGACGCGAGAAGTAGCGGCGTGCGCAGGGGCATCGCAGCGCGATGCGGAGACGCTTGGGCCGGTCCGCGGAGGTGCCGCGGCCGGCTTGGGCGGGGGACCAAGTCTCGCGATCAAGGTCGGGCCGGTTGTAGTTGCCACGCCCTCACGTTTCTGACCGTGTGCACGGCGCAACGCTGCCGCATGACCTTGGGTAGCTGCGCAGCCACCCCGCTGATCAGGCCCGAGTCACCGTCAGTCAGGCGATGCGGGAGTTGTCCCCCCGAGACAGCCGCCTCTTGGTCGGCGCACGCGGGATACCCTCCGGAATGCCGACGAACAGGCTCTACACTATCTGGAGGCGCTATCGGGCCTCAATGGCACTTGGACCGGTCCTTGGGGGCTCGTCAGAGTCAGTTGCAGTTCGACGAAGCCGCGCAGACGAAGCTGCCTTGCTGCGTGGACACGCAGCATCCCGAATGGCAGTCCTCCCCGGATGAACACGAGTCGTGGCACCGTCCCGTGTCGCTGATACAAATTGCGCTACCACAGCACTGATTGCTGTTGACGCACGCACTGCCTGCACTGGCACACGTAGTGGTGCTGGCGGTGCACCTTCCGTTGGTACACAGCAGCGCTCCCTCGCAGTCCAAGCTGTCACTACAGGCCGCGCCTTCTGGAAGGCATACGCATCCGCTGTTTGAGTCATCCACGACGATACACCCTGCAATGGCGACGAGCAGCAGTGCGGGCAGTGCGGTCGGTCCCATCCATCGGTCATTCATTTTCCCTCCTACTCGTGGCTGTATTATTGGTACTTTTCAGCCGTTGATTGGCGATTGCTCCATGACACCGCTCCACTTGGCGTACGAATGATGGTTGCTGCGCGACTGTCGCAAGCGGGGGAATCTCCGGATCGGCTGACCGATCGCACTAGGCGCCCCCCTGTGGTGTTGCATCCGGAATGCGCCGCCGTGCAGCACCGGTCGAAGCCCGCAAAGTGCCGATTGCAGTCTCTCTCGTCTGCCTACTGCTCGAACGACACCCGGACGTTCCCGGGCTGGCCCGGATTGCCACTCGTGCCCCCTGGCACCCCGTCCTGCACCGAAGTCCAGTTGGTTACATAGTTCTTGCTTCCACGCTTGCCGCCGTTGCCGACTTTACCCGTGGTTCCGCCCCCTGAGCCTGGGCCGGCCTTGCCGCCGCCTCCGCCGCCTCCGCCGCCTTGCAGCGTTCCTGAGCCGTCCTTGCCATTGGCACTGCCGCCACTGGTTGCGCTGTTGCTGCCGGGCATCCCGTTGGCGTCGTCCCCAGCGCCACCGCCACCGCCGCCACCGCCCGCGTCGTACACGATGCCGCCAACCTCGATCCGGCTATGGTCGCCACCACCGCCTCCGCCGCCGGCACAGCCCGCGCTCTTGCCGCCATTCCCGGCGTTGCCACCGCCCGCCTTTCCGCCCGCCAGCTTGGACTGTTTCGTGTCGGTACAGCTTGCGCCCGGACCGCCCGGCTTTCCGACGTGGATCTTGATCTTCAGTCCTGCCGAGGGCAGGTCGATGTTGTCCCACGCGATAAACTCGCCTTGGCCTCCCGTGCCTCCGGACCGATGGGCTTTGCCGGACGGCTTGTAGGCACCGCCACCACCGCCGCCCGCTCCTTTGATCTCGAAGTTCTTGAGCTTCTTAACGTACGGAGGCAACTGAAGCTCGAAGTCGCCCGGCGTGCTATAGATTTTGGTAACGACGCTCAACTTCGAGCATGTGCTGGATTTACAGATCTGGCCGGAACCGCACGCTGCACCATCCTCCGCCGCAGCATGAGTGCAGGTGCCATCGGCACAAGTATCCGTCGTACAGGGATTCCCATCATCACAGTCGACTGGGCTGCACGACACAACCGCGTCGACAGGCGAGCCGCCGTCCTGGCTCACAACATCGTCGTCCGGCGACGCGTCGGAGGTGGCCGCGTCATTGTCAACTGTGTCCAGATTGGCCGCATCTGCGCTGGAAACGTCGCTATCGCAGACCGGGTCCAGAGGATGCGTACAGCTCCCGTCTTCGCCGCAGAGATCCAACGTGCAGACATCTTCGTCATCGCAGTCGCCGTCGGTAGTGCAACCTTCGCAGACCTGGTCGTAGTCGGCGCAGCAATCGCCATACTGCTGGCAGAGCGTGTCGCATTTGCAGATCGCGTCGAGATCGCCATCGCCGCACCTGCCTACACAGCTTTGGCCGTCGGCACCCCTCGATGTGTCGCCTGCGACGTCTTCGGTCCGTGCACTGGTGCCACCGTCGACTAATTCGGTTCCGCCGTCTGATGGCATGCCAACGTCCGTGTGCGCTTCAGCATCGCTGTCCACGTTATCAGGGTCGACACATTCACCAGTCGAGCAGACCTGAGCGCCCGGGCAGTCGGCCGAGGTCAAGCACCCAAGCGAGCTCTCCTGGTCACGTTGAGCGCCGCCAGGGTCGGAACACCCTGAAAAAGCGCCTACAAAGCAAACGCTTATAACCAGAAGAGCCGCATAGCCGGGACGGCTGATGATGAAGCTCGACATTGGAGTGCCTCCATATTCCGGGCCCTTGGCTCGCCCGCAACTGCGACGCCCCACGTCCGGAGATCGTCGCAGAACGACACGCTGCCTCGACGCACGGAGCGTAGGCGTCTGCCTAGCTCAAGCGGGAGGTCCGTTTCCGCTACTCGTGCTGTGCAGCGAGCGTGCCAATCGCCCGCCGAGAAGAATTTCGACTGAATTTCATGGATATTCAGCGAGAACTCGCGTCGATACTTGCCACCCATGGCGAGGAATCGGTTTGTCGAATGCGGATCTTTGTTCCGATACGTCCCGTTGCATCCCAGGACATCCAACTACTTCGACCCCAACCAAACCCCTCCAACCCAAGCCCCCACAACCCCGATCCCAAGCTCCCCAACCGGCCACCGCGCCAACGCCTGCCCCTGCGCCCGCTGCACGAGCAGCGGCAGCGCCTTCGCGCGCACCATCGGCTCCACCGCCTCGAAGAAGAATGCGTGCCCAGTCAGCGGTCCGGGAGCGACCCAGGTCACATCGACCATCGTCTTCGCGTCGGGGCCCAGCCGCAGCTCGACCGCGTCGCCTGCCAGGACGAATGCCGCCGTGCCCTCGATCGCTGCGTAGAGCCGCAGGGCATAGAGGTCGTTGCCGAGCCGCACGTCGATGCGCAGGTCCGAGAGGCTCAACCGCGGCGCGGTGGCCTCGCCAGCCGCTTCACAGGCGTCGAGCAGCCACGGGGACTCGCCGTAGACCGTCACCGCGCAGCCCGGCACGTCCCAGCCCTTGCAGGCGTCGAGCACGAAGGCGCTGAGGTCACCGCGCACCGCACCGGCCCTCCAGGCGGCGGCGAGCAACGCGTTCCAACCGTCGACGCCGAGCCAAGCCTCCGGTGACTGCGACATGACGCCCGGCGACGGGGGCGCGGCGCAGCCCTGCGCTGCCGGCAACGCCATCGTCGCCGTCGCTTCGGCGGCGAGCGCGGCGGGGAGCGTCACGTTCGGAAGCGCCTCCGGGCGGAGCGCGAGCGCGACTGGGGCGATGCCTTGGCGGACGTCCGCTGCGGCCAACAGGTGCAGCGCCACCTGCGCCGGCTCGACCTGCGGACGCCGTGACGAGGCGCTGCCGTCAGGCGCCGGCGCGAGCGGCTGGATCGTGACGACTTGAGCTGCGAGCCCAGCTGCGTTGGCAGCGACCCAATCGCCGGGCACGACCCCGGTGGCGGGCCAATACGCGCCCGCGGCGACCACCGCGTCGGCGCCCATCCACACCGGCGACCAGCGTACGCCCCGCACGTCACGCCGCTTGCCGCCGAGGACGTCTTCGGTCTCGATGGTCAGCAAGTTCGCGCCGTGGTCGAGCGGGACCGCGACCTCGAAGCTGCCGTCGGCCGCGGGCGTCACCACCTGCCCGGCAACCCGCACCACCGCGAGCGCGGCGTCGGCGGGCAACACCTGCCCCTTGACCAGCACCGACGCCTCGTTGCCCTGCAAGCGGGCGGCGCGCGACGGCGCGTCGACGCGCACCGACGGGGTGCAGTTCCAACGGTGGTTGTGCTCGTGGGTGCAGGCGCCCTCGATGCAACGGTCCCAAGTGCAGGGGTGGCCGTCGGCACAGTCGACGTTGTAGCCCTTGCAGCGACCGTCGAAGCAGTTGTCGGCGTAGGTACAGGGGTCGCCGTCGTCGCAGGGGTCGTCTTGGGTCTGGTTGATGTGGACGCAAGCGCCGTCCTGCAACGCGTCGATGGTGCAGACGTTGCCGTCGTCGCAGACCGAGCTCAGGGCGCTCGCCAGGACGTCATCGTGGCCAGCGGTTGCGTCGTCGACGCTGGCGACTTGGCCGCAGTCACAGCCCAGGAGCGCCACGGTGGCGATCGCGGCCGCAACGCGATGGCGGAGATCCCGGCTCATGGCGACGACTTCGTCGCGCAGCCTGCGGCTCCGCAAACCTTGCCAGGGGCGCAGACGACGCCGTCGGGCTGCTTGTCGTGCTGGCAGCCAGCGGCAGCGTCGCACACATCGACGGTGCACGGATCGCCGTCGTCGCAGCCGAGCAGGCTGTTGAGCGGGCATTTGCTGCCAGGCTCGCAGACCAGCGAGCCGAGGGGATCGACGCGGACCCACTGGGCGTCGCCCGGGTCGGAGCCGCTGCTCGGGCGTCGTCCGGCGAGCAAGAGGTCGCCGTTGGCGAGGGGCACCATCGCCTCGGGCACGCAGGTCGGCAGCGAGGCGCTACCGAGCAATTCGAAGCCCTTGTCGAAGAAGTAGAGCTGCGCGTCGCCGTTCTCGACGCTCTGGTTCTGGTGCACCACGATGCGATCGCCGAGGACGGTCGCGCGCCCGGACCAACCGGGGAACTGGATGCGACGCTCGGCGAGCACCGCTCCGTCGCTCACGCGCACCCGCAGCAGCCAGTTCTCGCCCTCACCGCCGTAGGGCGCACGCCAACCCTGGCCGGAGAGGTGGTCCGGCTTGCCGAGGACGCCGTAGACCAGCACGGTCTGGTCGTCGAGCATCGTCAGGTTGCGGACGTTGGCGGCGGGCCATTCGCCGGCCGGCTTGATCAGCTTCTGCCACGCCAGCTTCGCCGGCGGACCGTCGATCGCGGCGAGCCACAGCCCGCCGGCGCTGCCGATGCCGACGTGCGGATTCGGCTTGCCGTCCCAGTATTCGAAGCTCTCGGTCTTCGCGCGCGTCCCACCCACGACCCAGCGCTCGGTTGGGCCCGGCACCGCGACCACCGCGTGCAGCTGGCCGTGAACGAAGTCGGCCCCGCCGGCGGCTTCGCTCGGCGGCACCAGCAGGCAGTTGTTGAACGTGGCGTCGGGGAAGAAGCGGCAGGCCAGCGCCGTCATGTCGGGTTTGTCCGTCGCGCTCTGATCGCGGAAGCCGACCGCGAGCACCGCGCCGGTCGAGGCCGTCGCCGCGGCGAAGAACGTCGTATTGTCGCCGATGCCCGAGGGTTCGACGTGGCTCTTGACGCCCGCCTCGACGGTGAACGTGCGAAGGTAGGCGTGCATCTTCGCGCCCTCGAGGACCTCGCGGGTGTCTCCGACCGTCGCCCAGACCGGGCCGCCCGGCACGCTCGGCATCTGCACCAGACCGTAGACCTGCACGTTCAGCGCCACCTCGGGGCTGGTGCCGTTGTCGAGCCAGGAGAGGCCGAACTTCTGCTTCGGATCGGCCTGCTCGCCGTCGCCGTGCTCGTGCAGCAGGAAGGGGCGGTTGTAGCCACCGGCGATGCCCTCCATGTGCGCGTGCCCGACCAGCAACAAGTCGCCGTTCGGCAGCTCGGCGGCGGCGGCGACGGTGTCGACCTTGCTGGAGAGCGCGAGTGATTTGTCGAAGAGGCGGGGAGTCCCCTTGCATTCCCCGTCGACACAGCTCGGCTGCCACATGCAAGGCTGGGCGTCGGCGCACGGCGTCGCCGCGACGGGCAGGTGCAGGCAGCCGACCCCGGCCGCGGAGCGGTCTTCGGTGCAGGGGTTGTCGTCCTCGCATTCCTGCGGACCGAGGATGCCGGCCTTGCCGTCGCCCAGGGCGTCGGAGAAGCGATCGCCGACGTCATCGGGGTCGCGGAAACACGCCGAGACGAAGAGGACACAGAGGGCGAGGGTCGAGCCAATCGACCAACGGACGCTTCGCATCACGGCTCCTCATTGCGGGCCGCTTCGAGCTCCGCATGTTCGATCCCGGCTGCCTCGAGCCAGCGGTAGACCTGCCGCCGCGCGCAGTCGAGGCGGCGGGCCATCTCCTCGACGTTGCCACCGCTCTCTTGCAGCAGGGCGCGCATACGGTGGGCCGGCGGGGCACGGCGGCGGCGTGGCGGCCAGCTCGAATCTGGTGCCGTCGCGCGCACGCCGAGGGGCGACAGGGCGCGGGGTTGGGCTCCAGATCCGACGGGCGACAGAGAAGACTCGCCGGCGAGGCGATCTTCGCCGCGCCAACTCTCGAGCCAACGGTGCAAGGCCTCGTCGTCGCCGAGCAGGCGCTGCAGCTCGAGCAGCACCGCGCGCAGCTCGCGGAGGTTGAAGCGCCAGGGACGCAACAACATCGCCTCGGCCAGCTCGACCGGGAGGGCGTCACGCCAGGAGGACGTCTTCGCCTCGGCGTTTCGGGCGGGCGCGAGCGTCGGAGCGAGCGGAACCAGGGCGTCGGCGAGATCGAAGAGGTCGGCACGTCGTTCGCGCAGCGGTGGCAGCACCACCTCGGCACCACGCAGGCGGGCGAGCAGGTCGGCGCGAAAGCGGCCGGCGGCGCAGAGCGCGTCCAGATCTGCGTTGGTCGAAGCGACGAAACGGACATCGACACGGCTGTCGGTCGTCGCGCCGAGCGGCCGGATGCGCGCCTCCTCCAGCACCCGGAGCAGCTTGGCCTGTTGCTGTAGTGGAAGCTCGCCGACCTCGTCGAGCACCAGCGTGCCGCCATCGGCCTCCAAGATGCGGCCGCGCCGTGGCTTCTGCGCGCCGGTGTAGGCGCCGGCTGCAGCACCGAAGAGCTCGGCCTCGAAGAGGGTGTCGGGCAGCGCGGCGACGTTGACCCGGATCAGCGGGCCGCTGCGTCCTGTGCGGCGGTGGAACTCGCTCGCGGCGAACTCTTTGCCGACGCCGGTCTCGCCGACGATGAGGACCGCGAGCGGCGCCTGCGTCGAGGCCACCGCCGCGGCGGCGTTGGCGAGGGCGAGCCGGACCCGTCGCGCGCACTCGCTGCGGCCGGGGATCTCTACCGTCGGGGCGGCATACTCGACCGCCCGGCCGGCGTCGGCCTCCAGGACCGTGAGCGTCTCGCCAAAGCGGAGCACGGTCCCGCTGCGCGCTTCGCACCGCACCGCCGTGCGGCCATCGCACCAGGTGCCGTTGGTGCTCGCGAGGTCTTCGATGCCGACCGTCTCGCTCGCGCCGCCACGCACGAGCAAGCGGAGATGCTCGCGTGACATCATGCCGTCGTGGAAGCGCAGCCCCGGGACGTCCTCGTCATAGGCGCGGCCGATCAGCCAGGCATGCTCCTCGTTGCGGAGGTTGAGCACGCGGCCGACCTGATGCGGATCGCCCGAGCGGACGATGTGCAGCCGCCAGTCCAGGCCGTGCTGACCGCGGAGCAGCTCGGGCTGCACAGACATCTTCGGCGTCGTCTGCATCAACCGCCTCCTGACAGGAGCATCCAGATCACGCCCGAAGCCGCGAGGCTGAGCGTGCCGACGGCAACGCCGGAGATGACGTTGATGTCCCGCTGCTTCCGTGCCGCCGTAGCTCCATCGAGCCGTCCGACCTGGGCGTCGAGCTCGACGGTGCGGATCGCCGCCCAGATCCATGCGCCGGCCCCGGTCGCTGCGAGTCCGATCGTCGTCGGCAATGCCCACCCCGGGGGGGCCGAGCCGCCCGGAGCTACGGCACGATCGACGACGGAGTGGATGCCGAGGACGTGGTCGTCGTCATCGTGGCCGGTGACCGCGCTCGGGAGCGCGATGCCTCCGGCCGAACCTCCGCAGGCCATGCGTACCCTGGCACAGCGGGCCCGAAGCTTGTGCACGACGGGCAACGCAGCCTCGAGGCGCGTGATCGCAGCCAGGGCCTCATCGCAGTTGCCGGCCCGTTGCTCGGCGCGTCCAACGCCGTAGAGCAGGTCGATATGCGCTGGAGCCGCTGCATAGGCCGCGCGGTACAGCTTCGCCGCCTCGGCGTACCTCCCTTCGCGATAGGCGACCGTAGCGCGATGGGAGAGCGCCGCGCCCAATGCCGCAGATCGGCCGGCTGCGGGCGTCTGCGCCGTCGCCTCGTGCACGCGGCCGGTCGACGTCGTCATCGCCGCGCCAATCGCCACAGCGACTGCCAGCCACCTGTACCCGCCAACCTCAATCATCCGGCAGTTCCATCTCAATCACCTCGGTCGCTGTTGCCTTGGTCGCCTCCGACGGCAACTTGGGGGCAGTGGGGGTCGGCGAAGCAGCACGCAGGGCCGCGGAAGGAAGTGGCTCAGCCGCCGCCCCACCCGCGCGCTCGTTTGCTTCTCGGGATTGCAGGTTGCGTGCCAAGCGTCGCCGCTTCGACGGCGGGGCGTGCCGAGGCTCGGGCGCTCGTGCGGCGGCGGCGACCGGAGCAGCGACTGGAGCGGCGACTGCAGCGGCGACTGGGGCGGCGACAGCAGCGGCGACTGGAGCAGCGACAGCAGGGGTCGGCACGGCCGGCACCGAGGGCGCGGCGCGGCGCGCCGTCGTCGCATGCGGCTCCGCCAACGACTGTACGCCACCTCCCGAGGCGGCGTCCGGCTCGGAGGGCCCGAACGTGGCGACGGCGGCCGTGGCGACGGCCGCGCCGACGGTCGCCCAAGCCCAGGCGCGACGGCGACGCGCTCCGAATCGAGGCGTCTCGGGCCTTGGCGCGCGTAGGTTCTTGACGGTCGAAGGGCTTTGCCCCGACGCGAGATTCGCGCTTTCGAGCGCCGACCGCATCGCCTCCGCGCCGGCGAAGCGAGCAGCCGGGTCCTTCGCCAGCGACCGCATCACCACGGCGGCCAACTCCGGAGATATCGGCTGGAGCGCCGCAACCTGCAGATCTGGCGCGGGCGCGTTCACATGGCCGTACATCGTCGTCAAGGGGTCGGCCCCGCCGAACGGCCACCGCCCCGCCAAGCTACGGAAGAGCACCACGCCGACGGCGTAGAGATCGCTCCGCGCGTCGACCTCTTCACCACGGCACTGCTCCGGACTCATCGTCGCGGCGGTGCCGATGACCTTGCCGGCGTCGGTCATCGTCAGGTCGACCAGCCGCGCCACGCCGAAGTCGAGCAGCTTCAGCCGCTCCTCCCCACCTTCGCCGACGAGCATGAGGTTCCGCGTCTTCACATCACGATGGATCACGCCGAGCGCGTGGGCCTCGGCCAAGGCGGCGAGCACACCGCCGAAAAGCGCGACGGCACGATCGGGCCCGAGCACGCCGCCGACGTCCGCCAGGCGTCCCAGCTCGGCCTCGAGCGTATGGCCGTGCAGGAGCTCCATCGCGAGCCAGACCGCGCCGCCGGCGTGCTGGCCGGCCTCGAAGACCCGCACCGTCGATGGATGGCGCAACCGGGCGCCAATCTCCGCCTCGCGGAAGAAGCGCCGTAACGCGTCGCGGTCGGCGCCATCGGGATGCAGCACCTTGACTGCGACTTCGCCGATCCCCGACGCCGGCCGCGCCGCCCAGACCGCACCGTGACCTCCGGCACCGAGCTGCCGCAAGAGCGTGAACCCACCGACCTTGTCGCCGGCGCCGAGCCGGACGCAATGCTCTGCAGGCACGAGGCGAAGCGTGACCACCCCGTCCGCCGGACAACGCGGCAAATCGAGGTCGACGTCGCAGCGCGGGCAGAAGCGCTCCTGCACCCTCTCCTCGGCTCGTGTACGGCGTTCGCCGCGGTCGGAACGTCCGGTACGCGCGGGCAATTGGTCCGCGGATCGGGACGGTCTCGTTGGTCGTTTCAACGTGCCACGCGTGCGATTCGGCAGTCAATGTCCGATTGCCGACCCCAATCGCTGCGTCGCCGATCAGAGGCTCGGTGCTCGAAACTCCGTCACGCACCATCCCCGACATGCACCCGCACCGCGCTACCGCGCTCGCTCGGCAAGACCTCGACCCGGCTGCCGATGCGCTGCCGCAGCTCGCTGACGTGCGAGATGATCCCGACCATGCGCCCGCCATCGCGCAGGCCGAGCAGCTGGTCGAGCGCCCGCTCGAGCGCCTCACCGTCGAGCGTGCCGAAGCCTTCGTCGACGAAGAGCGCGTCGATCCGCACCCCGCCCGAGAGCGCCTGGACGACGTCGGAGAGCCCCAACGAGAGCGCCAGCGCCGCCATGAAGCTCTCGCCACCGGAGAGCGTCGCGACCGAGCGGCTGTCGCCGCTGTAGGCGTCCTCGACCAGCAGATCGAGCCCTCCGGCCGAGACCTTGTTCGCCGCGTCCTCGCGCCGCACCAAGCGGTACCGTCCGCTGCTCATCTTGCCGAGGCGCTCGGAGGCGTAGCGCAAGACGTCGTCGAGCAAGGCCGCGAGGACGAAGCGCTGCAACGAGATGCGCAGGCCGTTCTGTCCCTTGGCGGCCCGCGCCACGTCGGCGACCATGGCGTAGGTCGCGCGCGTCTCGGCGATCTGCTCGGCCAGCGCGTCGTGACGCCGCTTGGCGTCGGCGAGCTGCTCGCGCCGCGACCGCGCGCTGGCCACCGCGGCCTCGCCCCGCGAACGCGCGGCCTCGGCGTCACGCACAGCATCCGCCAGAGCGTCCAAGGCGACCGCTTGGCGATCTCCGCGTGCCGCTTCCGTCGCCGCGACCGCGCCCTTGGCCTCGGCCAACTCGGCGTCGTGCCGGCGCACTTTCTCCTGCAGCGACGCCTCGGCGGCGAGGTCGGCGAGGGCCTGCGCCAGCGCGGCGTCGTCCTGCAGGCCAGCGTTGGCGCGCTCCGCATCGAAGCTCGAGGCCGCCGCGTCGGCCTCGGCCGCGCGTTCGGTGCGCTGTGCGAGAGCCGCCCGGGCCGCCTCGCTTGCCTGCGCCAGCGCCTGCGCCGCGGTCGAGGCCGCGTCCTGCGCCTGCTGCAGCGCACCGTGCGCCTGATCTCGCCGCGTCCTGGCCTCGGCCACGGCGCGCTGCCACGCGCCGGCCGGCCGCAGCGCTTCGGGGACCCGCTGCAGGGCCTGCTCGGCCGCCGCTTGCGCCAGCGCGGCCTGTTGCTCTGCGGAGGCGGTCGCCTGCTGCGCCGCGTCGCGCTCGGCGCGGCCGGCGGGGAGCGCGGCGCGGACCTGCTGCAACGCGGTGCCTACCGTCGTGGCCTCTGCAGCCCGCGCGGCGCAGGCCTTCAGCTCTTCTTTGGCGGAGGCGTGCGCTTGGCGGAAGCGGTCGAAGGGGAGTTCGCCGTCGTCGCCGAGCTCGGCAGCGATCTCCGCCGCCTTGGTGCTGCAGCCGCTGGCCATGTCGGTCAACCGCACGTGCTGGGTCCGCAGCTGCGCGAGCAGCCGCTCCGACTCTGCGACCACCCGCTCGGCGGCCTCGAGCGCCTCCGGCGTCGGCAGATCTTCGGGCGCCTGCGCCGGCGAGGGGTGCTCGACGCTGCCACAGACCGCACAGGGCAGGCCATCTTCCAGCTCGCGCGCGAGGATCGCCGCCTGGCCGGTGTGCCAGCGCACGCGCAGCGACTTCTCAGCGCGGCGGGCTGCATCTGCCGCCTCTTCCTGCTTCTCGACCCGGGCCGCCGCCTCCTCGGCCTCGCGTTCGTGCTGCGACGCCGCGCCGCGCGCCGTATCGCGCGCCATCGCCCGGTCCAAGCGCTGCTGGGCGCGCTCCACGGCCGCCTTGGACCGCTCGTGCGCCGCCGCCGCGTCCTGCAGCTCACCGTGCTTCGCCGCGAGCGTGGCCTCGCGCTGCTCCAATCCCTCGACGGCGGCGACCGCCTCCTGCTTCCGACGCGCCGCCTGCTCTCGCTGAGCAGCGGCCTCGTTCGACGCGGCCACCAACCCGGCCAACGCGCTGACCGGCTGCTGCAGGGCCTCGAGTTCGTGCACCTGGCGCACGGCGTCGGCACGGGCCTGCTCCCGCTCGGCGGATTGCTCGGTCGCGAGGCGGCTGCGGGCCTGGCTCTCGGCTTCTGTGGCGTCGGCCAGCCGACGCTGGGCCTGTTCGGCCGACTCGGCGGCCCGGCGGGCGAGCCGCGTCCGCTCCTGCTGCGTCTGCTGCAACGCCGGCAACGCGCGCGCCTTGCCCGCCACCACGAGGCGCGCGCGGAGCTGGTCGATCGCAGCGCTGGCCTGCGCGAGCCGGGCGTGCTGCTCCACCGCGCGCTCGTGCGCCTCGACCAAGCGATTGCCTTCGACGGCGGCCTGGTGGGCGACCGCTGCGGCGTTGGCCGCCGCCTGCAGGGCGGGTTGCGCGTCCTCCTGCGTCAGCAACGCCTCGGCCGCCTGCTGCAACGCCTGCTGCAGCATCGGCTGGTCGCTGACGCCGACGCCTTCGAGGATGCCCGCGAGCTTGGCCAAGTCGTCGCGAAGGGCGTGAGTGAGGTCGAGCTCGCGCCGGCTGAGCAGGTCCTCGATCCGCTTGTAGAGCGTGGTGTCGAAGAGCGCCTCGAGGATCTGCTGCTTCTCGTCGGATTTCGCGGTCAGGAACTCACGGAACCGGCCCTGCGGCAAGACCACGATCTGGCGGAATTGCGCGTCGGAGAAGCCCAAGATCCGGGTCACCTCCTCACCGACGGCGCTGACCTTCTCGGCCAACAAGACCCCTTCGGCCGCGTCGTCGGCCGGATCGACCGCGCTGCGATCCCAGAGCCACGCCGTCGCGCTGTGGTTGGTCATCCCCTCGCCGCGGCTCTTCGGCCGCTCCTGCTGCGGCTCGCGGACCACACGCAGCCGGCGGCTGCCATGGGCGAAATCGAAGGTGACCCGGGTCAAGACCTCCGGCGCGGCGAAGGCGCTGCGCAGGTCGCTGCCGGTCCGCTCGGCGCCGGAGGTCGTGCCGAAGAGGGCGAAGCACATCGCGTCGAGCAGCGCCGTCTTGCCGCCGCCGGTCGGGCCGTGGATGAGGAAGAGCGGTTGGCCGTCGAGCGGACGGAGGTCGAGCTCGGTGGTGCCCGCGTAGGGGCCGAAGGCCTGCAGGACCAAGCGAAGCGGCTTCATCGCGCCACCTCCTTGCCCATGGCCTGCTGCACGGCCTGCGTGACGACCTCCCGCCGCGCGTCGTCCAAGCCCTCGGTGTGGCCGAGCGCCGCCCAGAAGTCGGAGAAGATCTCGACCGGATCGACCTTGCGGTGGTCACGGCGCTCGGATTGGACGGCCGCCGCCTCCCAGACCGGCCGGGAGATCTTCACCGCGTTCGGGTAGACCCGCCGCAGCCGCGGCATCGCATCGTGCACCAAGCCGTCGTCGGTCAGCGCCGCCCAGACATAGTCCTGCCGCGCGGACTCGCTCTCCTGCTGCCCCGCGTCGAGCAAGGCGTCGAGGGTCCCCTCGATCTTGCGCATCCGCCGCCGCTGCGGCAGCGCGAAGGTCTCGATCGCCAGCTCGCAGCGCGCGCCGAACGCGCCGGGAGCGCCGAGGGTCACCAGCGAGACCGACTTCTCGTGGTCGATCTCGGAGAAGCTGTAGGGCAGCAGCGAGCCGGAGTAACGCATCGAGAGCCCGCGCCGCGCAGCGTCGACCTGCTGCGGCCGGTGCAGGTGGCCGAGCGCCACGTAGTCGAACCCAGCTGCGCCGTCGATGCCGTCGAACGCCTCCGCCGGCACATCGCCCGTTCCGCCGACCTGCAGCGCACGCTCGGACTCCGAGGTCGAGCCGCCCTTGACGAAGGCATGCGCCACCGCGACCCGGCGTCGCCCGCTCGGCGGCCCGGCCGTCACCGCCTGGACCTGCCGCTGCATCGCCGCGGCGAAGCCCTGCACGTCAGCGTCGGCGTCGGCGCCACGGAGCGCAGAGCGCAGCGCCTCGGGCGTGGCGAAGGGGATCGGCACGATGTCGACCTCGCCGTGCTCGTCGCGCAGCGTGAGGCTGCGGCGGCCGATCGGATCGCCCGCCAAGAGCAGGCCCGCCGACTCGAGCAGCGCGCTGCCGAAGCCGATCCGCTCGGCGCTGTCGTGGTTGCCGGCGATGGCGACGGTCGGCAGCTTCAGCTGCAACACCAGCCGACGCAGCGTCCGGTCGAGCAGCTCCACCGCTTCCGGGGGCGGGACCGCGCGGTCGTAGAGGTCGCCGGCGATGACGATCACGTCCGGCCGCAGCTCCTCCGCCAAGGCGACGAAGCCGTCGAGGGTGAAGGCCTGGTCTTCGGTGAGGTGATGCCCCTCGAAGAGCTTGCCGATATGCCAATCTGAGGTGTGGAGAATTCGCATGGGTGGTCGTATGGCAGGGGGATAGGTCAGGTTGTGTCAGGGCCGCGCAGGCTTGCGGAAGCGCAGCACGAAGCGGTCGGTGCGGCCACGGATCGCGGGGTCGAAGACGCTCTTGCTGCCGTCGTCTGCGGAGTGCGCGAGGACGTCGCTGCGGCCGTCGAGGACGAAGCCGGCGGCGGTGATCTCACGCACGACGACGTCCTCCTCGATCCGGTGCAGCGTCTTGACGTCGTCCGCCGCGTGGCCCTTCGCCGCGCGGTGATCGACGACACCGAAGACGCCGCCGGGACGCAGCGAGGCAAAGATCGCGGCCAACATCTTCGGGCGATCGGCCTGCATCCAGAAGGTGTCGTGATAGAAGAGGATCATCAGCACCGCGTCGAGCTCGCCGGTGGGCAGGCCGGGCGCTTCGAGCTCGTTGTCGAGGCGGACGACGTTGCCGAAGCCGCCGCGCCCGAGCCGCTCGGCCAGCGGCGCCGCGGCGAATTTCTGCAGGACGAAGGCGTTGTTCTGCACGTAGACCCGACCCTGCGGGCCGACCACGCGGGAGAGCAGTTCGGCGTAGTAGCCACGCCCGGCCATCATCTCGGCGACCTTCTGGCCGCTGGCGAGGCCGAAGAAGCGCAGGACCTCTGCCGGCTTGCGATCGGCGTCGCGGGCGCGGTCCTCGCCCCAGCGGTCGGGGTGGGCGACGGCGGCGGCGATGGGGTCTGCGGCGGGGTCGGCAGCAGGGGCAGCAGCAGCAGGGGCAGCAGCAGGGGCAGCGGGCGCAGGCTGGGCGCCGCCGCAGGCCGCGAACGCGGGCGTGAGCGCGAGTCCGAGGGCGATGGCGACGCTGGGAAGCTGAAAGACGGGTTGCTGGCGCATGAAATCGAGCCTCCGGGCGTTGTGCCGACGTGGGTGCGGCTCGACGGTAGCGGTGGATCTCGCTGCCGGCTAGCCTGAGCGCAGCAACCCCGGGAGGCTCCATGTTCCCTCGCGTCACGTCGTCGCCCATCGCCATCCTCGGCATCGCTCTCGTGTTGGCCGGCGCGCCGGCCCTCGCCGCCTCGAAGAAGGGCAAGGCCAAAGCCGCCTCCACCAAGGCCCCGGCCAAAGGCTCGGGCACCGCGAACGCGGGCGCGGCGACGCCCGGCGGCGCCTGCAGCGGCGCGGCGATCTTGTCGGGCCTGCGCACCGAGATGGCCGGCGCCAGCCGCCGCGGTGAGCCCTCGGACCTCGCCGGTGCGATGATGATGGGCGTCATCGAGGGCGCCTTCACCACGCTGCTGCACTCGATGTACGCCCTCGGCGCCGCCGGCCAAGCGATGCACAAGGGCGGCATGCCGACCGAAGACACCGCCGTCGTCGCCCGCGATATCGGCAAGAACCTGGGGATGCTGGCGACCACGTGGAGCGGCCTCGCCAGCCAGAAAGCGCTCGCGGGTCCGCCGGCGCAGCTCTTCCGTGAGCTCGCACGGGTCGCCGGCTCCGGCGTCGATGCGGCCAAGAAGCTCGAGTCGTTCGCCAAGCACCCGAACGCCAACACGCAGGCCAGCGCGTTTTCCGATGCCCTGGAGCGCTGGCGCGCCGACGTGGCGGACCTCGCCAAGGCGCTGCGCGGCCCGCAGAGCGACGAGAAGGGCGAACAGGCCCCGCCTCCGCCGCTGCCGGCGCCCTGATTGCAGGCTTCGGCTTGACCGCAGCGCCCGGCATCGCGATCGTCGCGTGACGATTCGGTGACGGAGGCGAGGATGCGAGCGAAGACGACGGCAGGTTCGGGACGTTTCACGTGGAGCGCGTGGGTCGCGGTGGCGGCGATAGCGGCGTTGGCGGCGATGGCTGGGTGCAGCGACAGCGGCAGCAGCGGTGGCGGCGGGTTGACCTTGCCGGATAGCTCTGGAGGCTTCGACGCGGCGATCTTCGATGCCGGTGGTGGCGGCGGGGATAGCGGCGGGAGCGACAGTGCCGGCGACAGCGACAGCGGCAGCGCCGGCGACAGCGGCGGCGACAGCGGCAGCGACAGTGGCAGCGACAGCGGCAGCGGCGGCGACAGCACCGGCGACAGCACCGGCGACAGCACCGTGACCGATACGGCCGTGACCGACACCGCCGTGACCGACACCGCCGTGGCCGATACGAACGTGACCGATACGAACGTGACCGATACGACGGTGACCGACACCGCCGTGACCGATACGGCCGTGACCGATACGGCCGTGACCGATACGGCCGTGACCGACACCGCCGTGGCCGACGCGACCACCGACACGGCGACCACCGACGCGACGGCCGACGCGACCACCGACTCGACGACCACCGACGCCGGCGGGACGCCGACCTGGGGGCCCTACACGCCGCTGGGCTGCAAGAAGTTCGTCAACAGCAACACCGACGGCACGGTGAACCCGTACATCAGCCCGGCGCGCGACGGGCAGTTCTACGTCAGCTGGGTGCAGAAGGGCGGCGATTTGATGCTGACCTGGGAGTCGCCGACCAGCTGCAAGTCGACGGTGGGACCGCTGCAGGTGAACAAGACGCCGGGCGACGTCTACTATTGGGGCGGGATCGCGGTCGTCTCGGACAAGGCCGGCAACTTCTACGCCGTCTGGGAGTCGCAGACCAAGAACGCGGAGATCTCCCTGGCGTGGTCGACGACGGGCAAGGACTTCAGCCTGCCGCTCGAGGTCGTCAGCACCAGCACCAACGGCCAGGACCCGGCGCTGTGGGTCTCCGAGCCCGGCAAGGTCCACGCCGCGTGGCGCGGCCACCACCCGACCAAGAAGCAATACGACCCCTACTTCGCGACCTCGACCGACCTGCTCAACACCGGCAAATTCACCGCCGGCGTGCCGCTGGCCGACACCGACGCGCAGGACGACCAGGTCGCCATCGGCGAGGACAGCAAGGGCAACCTCTACTACGCCTGGCAGACCTTCGACGGCGATATCTTCACCAGCAAATCGACCGACGGCGGCAAGACCTGGACCCCCGGCGTGCAGATCAACGACGTCAAGGGCAAGGCCAACGTCGGCAAGGCGACCTTCCTGGTCGTGACCCCGGACGATCGCGTCGTGGTCATGTGGAGCGACGAGCGCAAGCAGAAGAGCGGCAACGAGAACGACGTCTTCGCCGACTCCTCGGCCGACGGCCTGACCTGGGGCGCCGACGTGCAGGTCAACGACAACGACGCCCGCTACCAACAAGACCCGTCGATGGCGGTGGGCTTCGGCGCCGGCTGCAAGGGCGCGGTCTACGCCGTCTGGCAGGACTTCCGCAGCAAGAAGAGCTACGACGTCTACATCGCGCGCTCGACCGACGGCGGCCTGACCTGGAGCAAGAACGAGGCCGTGGCCAGCGACCTCGCCGAGGACGAGATGAACCCGGCGATCGCGGTCGACAAGGGCTGCGTCATCGGCGTCGCGTGGCGGGACAGCACCAAGAACAGCAACTTCGACATCGGCACGGCGTACCTCAAATGGTAACCCGGCGCTGGCTGCTGGTGGCTGCGCTCGGCCTTTTTCTGGGCTGCAGCGACGACGGCGAGGGCGACGACAAGGGCACCGCAGACGCCTCGACGCAGCTCGACGCCACGGCAGACGGCAGCGCCACGGGCGACGCCGACGCGGCGGGCGACGTCACGAGCGACACGACCTCTGGGCCGAAGAGCCCGGCCTTCGCGCAGGGTTGTCCCGTGGCCGGGCGCGCGCTGGTGCGGCAGCTGCAGTCGGACAGCGAGCGCTTCGAGGGCCCGGCGTCGCTGGCGGCGAAGGGCGATTGGCTGCTGGCCAACGACAAGGCGGCCTTCGTCATCAAGGCGCCGACCGAGAACGAGCATACCTACGCCTATTACGGCGGCTTGTTGGTCGACGCGGTGGCCGTGGACGGCTGCAGCCAGGCGGCGCCGGAGCGCTTCGGCGAGCTGCCCTTCCTGATCGGCGCGCTCGACATCGCCAGCATCCCGCACTCGACGCTGCGGTCGTTCCGCGGCGTCTCGGCCGAGGTGCTGGCCGACGGCAGCGACGGCGGCCCGGCGAAGCTGCGCGTCTGGGGGCAGGACGATTGGTTCTGGCTGGTCGAGCTCGAGCTGGTGAAGAACGCCTTCCTCGGCGGCAAGCCCAAGCCGCGCAGCGGCCCGCTCGGGGTGAAGTTGGCGCTGGACTACACGCTCGCGCCCGACCGCGCCGCGATCCGCGTCGACCTGGTCGCGATCAACACCGAAGCCGACGCCAAGGAGCTGAACCTCGGCGCGGCGAGCTTCATGGACGACTCGGTCGAGCAGCAGCTCTGGTCGGCGAGCACGCTCTCGCTCGGCGGGATGAAGCTGGCGACGGGCCTGCCGTGGGTCGCCGGCAGCGCGGCGGAAGGCGCGGTGGTCATCGCGGTCGACGCGAGCAACCTGGCGACGGCGCATTTCGCCGGCGTCGACGCGTTGCTGCCGGTGGACCAGCTGGCCGAGCCGCTGCGCCTCGGGCCCGAAGGCGACCCGGCCGGCGACAGCGACATGCGGACCTTCTGGATCGGCGTCGGCCGCGGCGACAGCGACACCGCGGTGGCCACGCTGGAGGGCCTGAGCATCGGCGGCAAGAGCTGGACCGGGCGCGACATCTCCGGCGTGGTCCGGGAGAAGGGCGAGGCCGCCGGCAGTGGCGCCGGGATCGCCGACGCCCGCGTCGTGGTCGAGCGCAAGCGCAACGACGGCAGCTTCGCGCTCCTGCTGACGACCCACACCGCCAGCGACGGCAGCTACACGCTCCGCCTGCCGCTGGTCGGCAAGGCCGGCGACCTCCGCATCCGCGCCGTGGCGCCGGGGCGCGCCCTGGCTGAGCCGATCCTGCCGCCCGCAGGCGAGGGAGCCGCCAGCGGCGTCGACCTGCTGCTCGGTCCGGCCGGCGCGTTGGGCCACGAGGTCAAAGACGAGCAGGGCAAGGCGATCCCGGCGCGGCTGACGCTCTACGACGCGAGCGGCGGCGAGACGGGGCTCTTCTTCGCCACCGGAGGCCAGGGCAGCGTCCCGGTCCCGCCGGGCGACTACACGCTGGTCGTGACGCGCGGCTACCACCACCGCCCCTGGAGCGGCGCTTTGACCATCACGGCGGGGCAGACGACGCCGATCGCGGTGACGCTGCCGCGCGTGGTCGACACCGCGGGCTGGATGGCCTTCGACGGCCACGTCCACAGCCAGCCGAGCCCGGACAGCCGGGTCCCGTTGCAGGATCGCTACCAGCACGCGGCGGCCGAGGGGCTCGAGGTCATCGTCCACTCCGAGCACGAGATCATCGTCGACAGCGAGCCCGAGCGGCAGGCCTCCGGCGTCGCCGCCTGGGTCCGCGGGGTGACGGGCGAAGAGGTCACTGCGACGCTGCCCGAGCATACGAATATGGTCGGGGTCGCGCCGGATCCGAACCACCGCCGCGGCGCACCGGTGAAGTGGCACGGCTTGGACCTGCAGCAGATCTGGGCCGCCGAGAAGGCCCGCGGCGCCGGCTTCCGCGCGCTGAACCACCCGCGCAAGGGCTGCAACTGGCTCTGCGTCATCGGCTGGGACCGCGAGAAGCTGGCGCCGACGCTGCAAGACCCCACCGCCGTCGGTCTGCCCGCCGGCGCGACGCTCTGGTCGTGGGATTTCGAGGCGGTCGAGCTGCTCAACGGCTCCGACACGACGATCTTCATCGACCCGGAAAAGCCCGAGCGAACCGGCACCTTCGAGGATTGGCTGAGCTTCTGGAACGCCGGTTATCGGATCGCTGCGCTGGGCGTGACCGACGTCCACGGCCTCGGTTCGCCGGGGGCGCCGCGCACCTTCTTCCGGGTGCCGAATGACGACCTCGGCGCCTTCGAGGACGCTTGGCTGATCGACGCGGTGAAGAAGGGCCAGACCCAGGTCAGCGCCGGTGCCTTCGCGCGGGTCGAGATCGCCGGCAAGGGTCCGGGCGAGATGGCGCCGCAGTCGGCCGCGGTCGAGGGCAAGCTGACGCTGAAGCTGAAGGTGGTGGCGATCCCCGAGATCGACGTGACCCGCGTGCTGGTCCTGGTCAACTGCGATACGGCGCTCGAGATCGCGGCGACCGACCCGACCGGCGCCATCAAGCTCGACACGACGGTGCAGGTCCCGGTGGCCGATTGGCAGGGCAAGGACGCGCATATCGTCGTGCTCGCGTTCGGCAAGCAGCCGATGCCGAAGGGCCTCGAGCCGATGAACGCGGCGAAGGTGCCGCGCGTGGTGACCAACCCGATCGTCTGGGATGGCGACGGCGACGGCGCGTTCACCGGCCCGGGTGGCAAGAAATGTGACATCACCCCCGGGGGGTAGTCGCTTTCGCTGGACGGCCTCGCAGTCCTGCGAGTAGAACGCCGGGGCTCGGAGTTGGTGGGGACGCCCGGGCCGGAGGCTCGGATGCCGCAACAGGGTCGCCTCGGAGACAAGTCGATGGTGCCGGCGGATGCGCACGGTTGCCCGGCCTGCCCGCATACCTGCGTCGGACCGGCCGTCGCCGGCTCGCCCGACGTGATGGTCAACGACAAGCCGGCGCTGCGGATCGGCGATCCAGGCGTGCACGCGGCCTGCTGCGGCCCGAATACCTGGGTCGCCAAGACCGGCGCGCCCGCGGTCTACATCAACGGCCGCAAGGCCCACCGCCTCGGCGACGTCGACACCCACTGCGGCGGCACCGGCAAGATGATCGAGGGCAGCCCGAACGTCATCGTCGGCGACGAAGGCGGCGGCGGCAAAGGCGGCAACGCCAAGCCCGAGCCGACCGGCTGCCGGTTCGAGGGCGGCTTCAAGCTCGTCTGCGAGATCACCGGCGTCGAGCTCGACGACGTGCAATACGAAGTCCGCTCTGCCAGCGGCAAGAAGGTCAGCGGTCGCTGCCTGCCCGGCGGATTGACCGAGCTGCTCGGCACCGACGCCGCCGAAGCCCTCGAACTCATCGTGCTCGATCCGGAGACCGAGTGCGGTCATTAGCGACTCTCGGCACTGCGAGGCGGAGACGACCATGCTGTTGAAGAAGGGCTCGAAGGGAAGCAGCGTCAGCGAGCTGCAGCAGCTGCTCAACGAGCACGGCGCCCAGCCGCCGCTGAAGATCGACGGCGACTTCGGCCCCGCCACCGACCGCGCCGTGCGCGCCTACCAACAAGAGCGCGGCATCAAGGTGGATGGCTTGGCCGGCGACCAGACCTTCGGCGCCCTGCGCGGCGGCGGTCCACGCAAGCCGAAACCACAGGCGCAGAACCAATCCGGCAACCGCACCACGGCCTCGCCCGGCAACAGCCCGACCGAGGTCAGCGTGCCGATGCGCAACCTCGACGGACTCAACGCCGACTTTCGCGCCAAGGTCGTGAACATCCTCAAGGAGCTGGCCGGCAAGGGCTGGAAGCCGGTGGTCGCCGAGGGCCTGCGGACCCGCGCGCAACAGGCCGAGAAGGTCCGCCTGGGCTACTCCAAGACGATGAACAGCGCCCACCTGCTCGGCCTCGGCGCCGATATCGTCGACCGGCGCTACGCCTGGGGCGGCCCGGCGGCGAATACGAGCTTCCAGTTCTGGAACGACCTCGGGGTCGCGGCCCGCGCGCAGGGCCTGATCTGGGGTGGCGATTGGAAGAAATTCAAGGACGTCGCGCATGTCGAGGCGCCGCGGCGCTGACCCGATCCGGCCGGCCTTTGCCAGCCGGCCTCGCTGCGGCGTAGGCTGCACCGACCCCTGGATCGGAGCGCCGCCATGCACAACCTCTGCTACCACCCGCCCGACAGCCCGCAGAGCTTCAAGGGCGTCAAGACCGTGCGCCAAGCCCTCGACCGGATCGAGCGCTTCCTCGCCGCGATGGCCCTCGACGCCACGCCGGAGCGGATCGAGCTCAGCGTCAACGAGACGCAGACCGAGGCGCTGATGCGTGCGACCCGGACCCGCGCCGGCGATCCCGACCCTGACAGCGCCGCCGCCTATGCCGCTTCCGGGCAGCAGCAGCCGGAGCTGGCGCGGCAAGCCGAGGCGATCTTGGGGCCCGGTGAGCGCCGCGTCTTCGGCAGCGGCTGGACCGGCGATATGTGGATCACGCGCTGGACGACCTGGCCCGAGCGCGAGGGCTTCGCCGCTGACTCCGCCGCGATCTTCGACTTCGCCGACGCCCATTTCGGCGCGCCGAAGGTGGTGCGCTATTGGGAGGACCGCGACGACCCGAAGCGCCACGACCCAGCGCTCACGCTGACCGCGTATTGGAAGGTCCGCTGGAAAGATCCGGCGACCGGTGCGCCGCTGCCGACCCAATGGGACGAGGCCAATACGCTCTGGCTCCACGTCGGCGCCAAGCCGCAGTTCTCGCTCGACGTCGCCTTCCCCTTCGAGGACGTCGACGCCGACTTCGCCAACTTCGTCTTCGCGGTGGAGAAGAACCTCGGCGCGGGCTTGAAGGACAAGCGGATCAAGATCCGACACGGCGACCCGGCCCGGCATTCCTGGGGATTCTGGCTGACGTCGTTCGACCGCGAGAAGTGGGCCTGAGCCCTCCTACTTCGGGAACATCACCTCGGCCTCGCCTTCGATGACGACCGTCTCGCCGACGGCGCAGCGGGTGTGCAGCTTCATCCGACGCCGGGTGGGGTCGATCTCGCGGATCTCCAGCGTCGTCTCGACCTCGTCGCCGATCCGCACCGGCGCGAGGAAGCGCAGCGATTGGCCGAGGTAGACGGTGCCGGGGCCGGGCAGCTCGCTCGCGAGCAGGCTCGAGATTTGCGAGGCCGAGAGCATGCCGTGCGCGATCCGACCGCCGAAGCGCGTGCTGCGGGCGAATTCCTCGTCGAGGTGGATCGGGTTGTGGTCGCCCGTGGCGTCGGCGAAGTGGCGCACGTCGGCGTCACTGACGACGCGGCGCTGACTGGCGCGCTGGCCGATGGTCCAGGTCATCGCACACCCTCCTCGCTCACCACGAGCGGCTGCTCGCGGCTCCAGCGCAGTTCCTGCCGCTGCGGCTGCAGCGCGATCGACGACCAGCAGAGCTGGGTCCCGGCTTCGGCCGCTTCGACGTCGAGCTGCAAGATCTGCTCGCTCAGCTCGGCCGCCGGTCGCCCGAGCAGCTGCAGAAAGGCCGCCGCGAGCTCGTGTGGCTCGAGCATCCGCGGCTGCCAGCGGCCCCAGACCCGCGCGTCTTCGGCGTAGGCGTCGGTCATCCCGGTGCGGACGAAGGGCAGCGCGACCGAGAACGCGCTGACCTTGTCGGATTGCCGCCCGAGGTTGATGCGCAGCACCGTCGGCAGCGAGAGCACGCCGAAATTGGCCAGGACATAGCCCGGCACGCCGGCGCCCGGATCGACCGCCTGGCGCGAGGAGACGTAGACGATCTGCAGCTCCGTCCCGGCGTGCAGCGCCTCGCCGGCCCAGAGGTGGGTCAGGTAGAGGAAGCCGTCGACTTTGGTGTTCACCACGGCCGTCGAGTCGGCGAGGTTCTCGACGAAGGCCTTGCGCGCACGGGCCCGGCGCAACGAGGGGCTCTCGCCCTCCTTCTCGCGCGGCGCGCGGCCGAGGAGGTAGCCCTTCTCCGAGAGGCCGGAGTTGCAGATCAGCAGGTCCGGCGGCCCTCCGAGGTGGCGGATCACATACGAGCGGCTGGCCCAGACGTCGCTGGTATTGGTGACGTCGGCCTGCACCGGGAAGGCGTTGCCGCCCGCGGCGTTGATGGCCTCCACCGTCGCGATGCCGTCGGAGTAGCTGCGGTGGTAGTGCACACCGACGGCCGCTGCGCCGTTGAGCGCCGCAGCCAGGGCGAGCGCCTGGCCGATGCCACCGTCCTTGCCCGAGCCGGTGATCAGCACGCGCTTGCCCTCGACACCTCGGCGCAGGGCCGGGTCGAATCGGAAGGTCTCGAGATCGGTGTGTAGGGTCATGGTCTGCGCTCCGGGGTCGTGGCGACGGTCACGGCGAGGTCGCCGTCGGGAGCCTAGGCATCCGACCGCGCCGCAGCAAGCCAGATGCGTTCGGGCAGCCAGCGGCGGATCGTGGCGAGGTCGGCGGCGGTGAGCTGCTCGCGCCAGCGCTGGTCGAGGGCGACGCGATCTTGCTCGAGGTCGAAGCGCATCGGGTTGCCACCGACGACGTGCGCTTCGCCCTTGCGCACCCTCCGCAGCGCGCCTGCGGGCAGCGGATCGAGCCCGGCGAAGGCGAGCAGCCGGTTGATCTCTCGCTCCGGGGCGGCACAGACGGCCTCGTAGCGCAGCACGAGCCTGCGGTCCTCGGGCAGTGCCGCGAGCAGGGCCCGGTGGCGCAGCGCATGGCCGAGGACGACGCGCGCCGCCTGCTCGGCCGTCTCGCCGCGCCGGCGCATCCGCGAGGCGACGACGCCGCGTGGATCGCGGACCAGGTAGACGAGGCGCAGGTCGGCCACCGCGCCGATGTGGGCACCGACGATCTCGGGGTATTTCGTCGCGTCGAGCACGACGCGGGCTCCGGCGACCTCACCTGCGCATTCCGCGACACGACGAATCTCCGCCGCCGCGCGTAGCAACGCCGCGTGACGAGGCGACGCGCGCCCGGCAGCCGCTCCGATCAACCCCAGCCGCGGAGCGAGGCCCGCCGCCAGTCGCGCCAGGCGACCGATGCCCGACTCCGGCGTGCGGCTCGCTGCAGCGGGATGGGTCACGGCCGTCGCGATCCAGGCGGCGGGATCGGCGGCGCCGGCACGAACGGCCACCTCGCGCCAGAACCCGCACTGCGCGATCGGCGCACCACAGCCGCAGGGGTGCGCCCCGCTGCGTGCGTCGAGCGAGAGGTCGCTCAGTTGGCTGGTGAAGCAGAGCTGCGGTGAGGCGGACGCCAGCAACCCAACGAGCGTGCTGCCGCTGTAGCTTGTGCAGAGCAGGGGGAGCAGCTGTGGCCCCGCGGCGCTTTCGCTCATGCAGGACCCAGCCAGCCCCGCTGCGCCAAGGCGGCGACGATGGCGGCCGCGTCCTGCTCCGGGCTGGCCTCGGTGCGCAGGGTGACCTCGGCGTCGTCGGGCGCCTCGTAGGGCGCGGAGACGCCGGTGAAGCCGGCGATCTCTCCGGCCCGGGCGCGGCCGTAGTGGCCTTTGACGTCTCGCGCCTCGCAACGCGAAAGCGGCGTCGCGACGTGGACCAACAGAAAGCGCGCGACGGCCGCCCGCGCCGCCTTGCGATCGGCATCGTAGGGGCTGACCAAGCCGACCAGGGCGACGCCGCCGGCCTGTGCCACGCAACGGGCGACGAAGGCGACCCGCGCCGCCTGCGTCGCGCGATCTGCCGGCGAGAAGCCGAGGTCGGCCGAGATGCCACGCCGCAGCGCGTCGCCGTCGAGCAGCACCGGCCGCTCACCACGCGCCACGAGCTGCGCAGCGACCGCCTCACAGAGCGTCGTCTTGCCGGCACAGGGCAACCCGGTCAGCCAGACCACAGCGCCCGCGCGTCGTGCATCCGCCACCGTCACCCCTACCCGCCGAGGATCAGCTTGGCGCGCGTCGCCGCGCCCGAGGTCTCGCCGGAGTCGGCGCCCACCGCGTGCGGCCGCGGCTTCTCCGAGGTCACGCGCGCGCTCCAGACCAAGCCGGCCGGCGCGGTGATGTGCAGCCGCAGCTCGATCCCCTCCGAGGTCGGGCGGGCCAGCTCGGCGGCGCCACGAAAGCGCACCCCCCGACGCTGCAACGAGAGCGGCAGCGCCGGCCGCCCCGGACCCGGCACCAGCGAGGCGCGCACCTCGAGCGTGGCGTCGGCGGCGTCGACCGGTTGGATGCCGTCGGCGAGCTCGACCTCGACCCGAAGCCGCGTCGTCACCGCCGCGACCGCCACGCGTCCACGCGGCATCCGGCGACCGGCTTGCGACGCGGGCCCATGGACGCCCGACGGCGTTGGCCGCCGCGGCGGCGCATCGACCGGACGCGCCATCGGCTGCGGCGTGCTGGACCGACGCGGAGACGGTGCTTGCGGCGGACTCGCGGGCGGCGGACTCGCAGGCGGCGGACTCGCAGGCGGCGCTTCGGCGAGCCATGGCACGATCGAGGGCGGCGGCGTCGGAGCGTGCCGTTGCGGCGCGGTGGGCACGTTCGGCGGCAGGCCCTTGCTGGCGACCAAGGCTGCCCCGAGCTCGGCGAGATCGTCGCCTGGCAGCGGCGGCAGGACCTCGTCGTCGAGCTCTTCGAGCGCCTCGAAGGGCACGTCCTCGCCGTCGGGCGGGGTGTCGTCGTCGATCATGGCCGGGATGCCGAGCGCGGTGCTCTCGTGCTGCATCGCGGCGTCGCCCTCACGGCTGAGCAGGCCTTCGAGCAGCATGATCGATGCGAGCGCGGTCGGCGGGCGGTCTTCGGCCTTCTTCGCCATGAGCTTGCTGACGACGTCGTGCACCGCGTCCGGGTCGGCGAGATCGGAGCGCAACTCGGCGAGGTTCGGCACCTTCATGTAGAGGTGCGAGGTCAGCAGATCCATCGGGTTCTTCGACTCGAAGGGCGGCCGGCCGACCAGCATCTCGTAGAAGATCACCCCGATCGCGTAGAGGTCTGCGGCCGGCGTCAACGGCTGCCCCAGGCATTGCTCGGGCGCCATATATTGCGGCGTGCCGACCAGCGCCCCCTCGCGGGTCAGCGACTCGACGGTGACGGCGACGTCGGGCTTGGCGAGGCCGTAGTCGATGACCTTCGCCTCGGGCCGCGGGCTGTCGGGCCGCAGCAGGTAGATATTCGAGGGCTTCAGGTCGCGGTGGACGATGCCCTTGCTGTGCGCGTCGTGCAGCCCGCCGAGCGCCTGCACCGCGATCTCGACCGCGCCCTGCAGCGACATCCGGCCGCGACGGCGCAGCACGTGGAAGAGGTCGTCGCCGTCGAGGTATTCCATGACCAGGTAGACCATGCCCTCGGCGGTATGGCCGAAGTCGACCATCTTCACGTTGTTCGGGTGGTCGAGCTGGGCCAGGACGCGGGCCTCGCGGCGGAAGCGGCGCACCCACTCGATGGCGTCGGGTCCCTCGTGCAGCAGCGTCTTGACGGCGACGTTCTGGCCGGTCGTGCGGTCCAGCGCGCGGTAGACCTCGCCGGCCGAGCCACGTCCGAGGCAATCCTCGATCTCGTAGCGATCGACGAGCACTTGGCCGAGCAACGCGCCGCGCTTGCTGGTTCCGCCCTGGCCGGGTCCCGTGCTCAAATCGCCTCCGCTCCGTCTCGCCCCATGGGTCCGCTATTCCATGCGTTCTCGGCCGACTTGTCGAGGGGCCCCTTTGCAGGCGCCCGCAATCCCCGGCACCCTCTGCGCGATGCGACCACCCTGCTGCGAGGTCTGCGACGAGCGTTTCGACCCCCGCGAGGGCGGTGCTCTGGTCGATTTCGCCCGCGATCCGGCCCGTGCCGATTGGTACCGCCGCGCCGAGGACCCGCTCTTCGTCGGCCACCCGCCGCACCAAGGCTGGTTCTGCGCCACACACCTCGACGCCGCCCGCGCCCTGAGCCACCAAACGCTCGGCGTCGCCACGCGAGAGCTGCAACTCATCGCCCGGCTGCGTGCCATCGCGCCGTGGACGCCGGGTCATTTGCGCGTCTACTGCCGGGGCGGCGGCGGCGCCGATTGGCACCACGATTTCGTCGTCGATCCGGCCCGCCCGGCCGACGCCCTGCGCGACGCCATCGCCTATGCCGACGACGTCGCCAGCGAGGCCGACGGCGAGCCCAACCTCGCCTGGGTCAGCGACGGCGAACGCATCCTCGCGCGCGGGATGCACTACGCAGAGCGCGCACGATCTCAGACGGAGGAGAGTCGATGAGCGAGCAACCACCCCGCGCGATCAACAACGAGAGCGTCGACTCCTACCTGGAGATCGGCTGCGGCCGCTGCGACCGCTTCCGCACCCCCGAGTGCAAGGTCCACCGCTGGCCGGCGGGGCTGCGCGCGCTCCGTTCCGTGCTGCAGCAGACCGAGTTGGAAGAGACGATGAAGTGGGGCTCGCCGACCTACACCATCGAAGGCAAGAACCTGATCATGATCGGCGCCTTCAACGACGACTACCGCCTCTCGCTGCTCAACGGCGCCGCCCTCGACGATCCCGACGATGTGCTCGAAAAGCCGGGCCCCAACAGCCACTACGCCCGCATCGTGCGCTTCCGCGAAGACGCCGACGCCGGCACCCGCACAGCCCAGCTCGCCGACTACGTCGCGCGCTCGATCGCCGCGCACAAAGCCGGCGTCAGCATCGCGAAGCCACAGGACGCCGAGCAGATGCCGGACGAATTGCAGGCCGCGCTCGACGCCGACCCGAAGCTGCAAGCCGCCTGGGACGCGTTGACGCCGGGCCGCCAACGCAGCCATATCCTCCAGGTCGGCGGCGCCAAGCAGGCCACGACGCGCGAGCGCCGGGCGCAGGCGTGCGTGCCGAAGATTCTGGCCGGGAAGGGCTTCCTCGATCGTTGACGCTCGAAACGGATCCGAACCAGTTTTCTGGTATCGCCTGATAATACAGAGGGCCCGACGGACCAACTGCTTTGCAGCCGCGAAGCGGCGCTGGGCAGTAGCCTGGGGTGCCAACCCCAGGATCCGGGTGGAGAATTACGCGAAGCCGCGAAGCGGCGCCGGGTCGCAGTCCGGAGTCCGCGCATCGAGAAGCACCAGGGAAGCCCCATGGCCGGCACGTTCACAGCTCTACTCTTCCACGTCGTCTTCTCGACCAAGGACCGGCAGCCGTTGATATCCGAGATCTGGAGCGACGACCTCTACGCCTACATGGGCGGAATCGCGCGCTCGGAGGGCGGCAGTCTGCGATGCGCGGGCGGCATCGAAGACCACGTTCATCTGCTGCTCGAGTGCAAGGCGAGCATGCCGCTTTCAACCGTCGTCGGCCGGATCAAGGCGCAAAGCAGCAAGTGGGTGAACGAAAACGGCAAGGCCTCAGCTCGCTTCGATTGGCAACGGGGCTACAGCGCGTTCTCGGTGAGTGCAGCCCACGCGACTCGAGTCCGACGATACATCGCATCGCAGCGAGAGCATCATGCGGTAGCGAGCTTCCGCGATGAGCTCGTGGCGTTTCTCGACGATCATGGCGTCGAATTCGAAGACCGGTTCCTCTTGGGCTGACCAAACCGGGGCTTTTCTCCCCACCCGACTTCCCGCCGCCGCTTCGCGGCTTGCTACTGGGGCGATCGGTGTCCTGGGGTTATCACCCCAGGCTACTTCCCGCCGCCGCTTCGCGGCTTGGCACGATGCGGCCGTCGCGTCCGAGGCGCAGGTTGCCGCCGGCAGCGCGGCACCAAGCAGGCCGCGACGCGCGAGCGCTGCAGACCCCGAGACGAAGCGGTAGGCAGGAAGTCGTGCCGACGGGGCGCGCGGGCAACACGCCACGGTCGATCAGTCGGGCATGTCTCCCAGAAAAAGTGTCGCTGTCTTCCAGGGCGAGACTCGGCCAACCGCGCCTTCAGAGACGATACAGTTGGGAACGACCTTGAAGCCGGTCGCGTTGACGCCGGCCGGCAGCGACTTTGACCAGTCGATGATCGAGGCTGTCCACGCACGGAGATCGTCGTTCTTGAGCTGCAGCATCGTCGGAGCCTCGCCAGCAATGTTCGCGATGCGCCAGATCGCCGCGTGCGTGGCCCTCGACCTGTCGGCCAGCGCTTCGACCTCGCGCATCGACATGTGGAACGGCCGATCGAACTCCTGCGCCGCGGACTTCACCTCAATCATCAAGCGCTTCTGTCCCTTTACTGCCATGAAGTCGTGGTCGGATGTTGGGTCTCGCTTCGAGACCCAGTCATAGCTGTCGTAGTGTCCCCTAGACACCGCAACGGCGAGATGCTGCGCGACGAGACTCTCCCCCTTGCGCCCGACTTCCGACTTGTCCTGCCAACCTGCGTCTCCGACCTCTTCTCGGGAATGGCTCCCTGCTGGGAAGACCGAAGCCTCGTGTGGATCGCGAGGCGGATCGTACCCGACGGGAGGTTCACCTTCGCCCGGCACGACCTCGCCTTGCTTCCTCAGCGCTTCTGCCAATGCGACACCGCAAGCGCGGCAGAAGATGTGCCACGGTTCGGCAAATGGCGGAGGATCCGAAACCTGTCCGCGCTCCAGCAACGCTTTGTGTATCGGAATGCCAGCTAGCCGTCGTGTGTTGCGACACGTCTTTGGCCAATCGCCAGTGTCGAGATACCTCTGCGCGTTCCCCATCTGTGTTTTGAGCGGCGCCTTGAGGTCCTTGTCCCACGCCCCCATCCACTGCAAGACCGCATCGCGATTGCGCAGTTCCTCCAGATCGTTCGCAACGATCCTGCACCGGTACTCAAGCTCGGCTTGGCTGAACACTGTCATTCCTGCCAGCCTCTCAACTAGAGCAGCGACGCAGTGGTCGAGCCGGCGACGCCGTACTTCGGCCAGTAGAGCGCGTGCGTGGCGCCCCAGCGCTTGCCGATGGCCGCCTTCCAATCGCGCACACCCGCCTCGGCGGCGCGCTTCTCGAGCTCGGTCTTGGCGATCTCGCGCGCCCGGCCCAGCGCCATCTGCACGCGGCTCTTGACGTTGACCTCGCCGTCGCCGGTGGTCTCGATCGGCAGGTAGAGGGCGTCGGGGTGGTCCGAGAGGACCTTGGCCTGCACGCCGTCGCTGACCGCCGAGCTCGGCATGCAGCCGAAGGGCTTTACCGAGAGCGTCATCGTCGCCTTCTTGTGCACCGTGTGCAGGATCAGCTTGGCCACTTCCATATGACCCTCACCGCCACGGCTCTCGAGGTGGTAGAGCTCGCCGGCGACGCGGGCGACCTCGTCCATATCGGGCAGGTGGTAGCCGTGCAGGCCGAGGGCGTGGGCGAAGGTGTGGAAGACCACGCGCATCGCCTTGTCCGCGAAGCGCATCGCGATGACGCGGGTGCGGCCGTCGACGCCGTCGAGGCCCCAGCGGCCGCCGTCGACGCCGTCGAGCTGCATGCGGCGCGCGGTGTCCCAGCGGACCTCCCACAGGTTGTAGAGCAGCCACGCGGTGACGAGCTGCACCTCGACCTCGGCGCCCTCGGACTCGAGGAATTGCGGCATGCGGTAGTTGCCGTCGCCCTCGGTCGTCATCGCCCAGAACTCGCCGATGATCGCGACCTTCGGCTTGAGCTCGCTGCGGTCGACCGGGATCGCGCCGAACGCGCGGCGGATGGCGAGGATGTCGAGCGGCAGGCGCTTGAGCGAACCGGGCGTCTCGAAGGTCTGGATCAGCCGGGCGCGGGCGTCGGCGAGCGCGCGGTCGGTGGCGCCCTTCTCCGTCTCGTAGGGGCGGATGCGGTACGAGAGCGCGTTGATCACGTCGCCGACCACGATGCCGAGCACGATGCGGAGGAAGAACGCCGGGTTCATCTCCAGGCCCGGGGCCGCCTCGTCGCCGCCGGCGTCCTGGTTCAGGCCGCCCTTCTGCTGGAAGACCATGACGCGGAAATTCGGGAAGCCGGCGTCGGCGAGCGCCTTGCGGTATTCGGTCTTGTACGAGCCGAAGCGGCAGGGGCCGCAGGCGTCGGCGGTGAGGAAGACGTAGTTCTTTTCGATCTCCTCGGTCGGGATGCCCTCGACGTCGCGCAGGTGCAGGGCGAACTTGACCAGGTTGCCGACGGTGAACCAGGTCGGGTTGCACTGGCCGCGGTTGCCGAACTCCTTGCCGACGCGCAGGGCGGCCAGGTCCGGCGGATCGAGCGGCTTGACGCGGTAGCCGATGCCGCGCAGGCCGGCCGAGATCAGCTGATCGTGCGAGATCGTCAGGCCACCGGTGAGGATGGTGATCGTCGGGCGCTCGGCCTTGCTGAAGGCGCCGCGGTCCGGATCGCGGAAGGCGTCGAGGTCCTGCAGCCCGAGCGCCTCGCGCTCACCCTTGGCGAGCAGGTCGAGCTCGGCCCGCATCTGGTCCTCGAGCTCTTGCCGCCGGGTCTCGATCTCGGCCCGCGCCTTGGCGTCGAGGCGGTCGAGGCTGACGCGCGCGGCCGGCCGGCGCGGCGGCTCGGCGCCCTCGGCGCTGTCGAAGGGTCCATGCGGTACGGGGCGGCGGAAGGTCATGGGACGAACTCGCTGGCGCGGAGCGGGGGGCCGCGCGGGTGGGTGCCGCCCGAGCATACGAAGCGAAGGGCAGACTTCAAGGCCGCGGACCGACAACGTCCCGCCGCGCTGGAACAATCCCCAGCCCGGGCGATCAGGGGGAACAACCCGACCGCGTCGGCGGCGAGGGAGTCGCTACTTCTCGATGTCGGCGTCGCGGCAACCAGCAGGCGCCGTCACCGGGTTGCAGCGGGCAGCGACGCCGCCGGGCAGCGTCACGCTATAGCCGGCGGGCTCGGCGACTTCTTGCGGGAAATCGGTCGAGCAGGCTTGGGCGCCGCTGGCGAGGGCCTGCTCGCGGCGCTTGGTGTCGCCGGCCCACGGCTCGTCGGTGCTGTCGGCGCGGGTGCGGATCAGCTGCCCGGCGGCCAGCGCGTCGGCGATGGCCTGCGCAGCGAAGGGATCGTCGATCTTGCTGGCGGCGGCCCAAGGGTCGGTCGGCTTGCCCTCGGCGAACAAGATCCGACCTTCCAGCTTGGGATGCGCAGCGACGTACGCATCGCGGACCTTGTCGCCGTCGAGCAGGGAAAACATCGCCCGGCCGCGCACCTCCGAGAGCAGAGGCCAGCCCTCATTCTGCACCGCCGTCATCAAGTCGGGCGCGTCGCCGCGGACGTCATCGGGATCGACGCGCCGCTCGGCCGGCCAGATCGCCGCGATCTCGGCCTCGAGCTTGTCGAGCAAGTTGCCGTCGATGATCGTGTCGTTGGCGTCCTTGCTCTCGATCCAGACCCAGAGCGGGACGTGCGACGGGTTGGCGTCCGAGAAGCTGCGCAGCGCAGAGAGGCAGGCCTGCAGGGTGGCGCAGGTCGTCTCGGCGTCGAGCAGCGTGACGTGGTGGACCTCGAACTTGCCCGCCTCGGCGTTCCAATGCACGTCGAGCTCGAACTGGCGCACACCGAGATCACCAGCCTGCACGTCGAGCGGCGCGTGGTCGTATTGCCAATCCTTCGGGCCGCCGGTCTTGGGTCGCTTGTGGTAGGAGTTGTGCGTCCCGACGACTTGGATCTGGTTCATCCGCAAGGCAGGGCCGGTCTCGCCACCGCCACCGTCGTCACTCGCACACCCGGCCCCCGCCACCAGCAGGGCGAGCAGCGGGGCCAACAACCATCGTCTCATCCGGCCTCGGTCGTGGCCTCGTCGTCGCCCGCCAGCGCACCAGCCGCCGCCGTCGCGAGGAAGCCCTCGTCATCGTGCAACGGAACGCCTTCTTTGCGCAAAAGGGCGGCGAAAACACCGTCTCCGTCGCGCACCTCACCGTCTTGCCAGGCGCGGCGGACGCCACACGAAGGGCTGCGCGCCTTGAGCACCGCCAGCACCGGCGCGTGCTCACCCAGCGCGGCGCGGGCCTGCCGTGCGCCGCGGACGAAGGCGTCGGTGACGTCGCCGCCATCCTGGTTGCGCTGCACCTGCGCCTTGCCGAGCAGGACCGCCTTGCCGTCGCCGCCGTGCAGGCTCGCCGAGGCACGCGGAGTCGGTAGCCCACCCAACTGCTCGGGGCAGACGCCGCGGACGTCGAGGCCGATGCGCGCCAGCGCCTCGAGCCGGCGTCGGAGCGCGTCGCTGCCGCCTTCGTCGCCGTCGTAGCGGCACGGCAAACCGAGCAAACACGCCGAAACGGCCACCACGGCTGGCCCGCGGTCGGTTCCGATCGGCTCATTGCCGTGGAGCACGCCGCGAAGCTGTCCTGTGCTGCCTGCCATCGCCCCTCCCGAGGTTGTCGCGCCCGGAGGGGAGGGCGCGACGCGATGCAGGGAGCTTGGCGATCGACCGCGGCACGGCGCAAGGCGTGCTGGCTAGTCGACTATTCTGAAACGTATTTTTCCGGATCGGCGGCGAACTTCTCGTCGCAGCCCGGGCAGCAGAAATAATACGTCTTGCCCTTGTATTCGGCCGTCACGGTCTCGGACGTCGGCTTGAATTCGTGCTTCATCACCGGGCAGACCGCCTTCTCCGGCAGCGCCTCGGCGGTCGATGCGGCGGTCGAAGCTGCGGAAGCGGGGGCGGCGTCGGCGCGGGTCTCGGCGCCGCCGCAGCCGGCGAGCAGCAGGGCGGAACAGGCAGCGGCTGCGATGGTCCAACGGGCGATCGACATGGGAGCTCCTCAGGCGTGGTTGTGCGTCGCGGGTTGCGCGGGCGCCGGGTCGACGCCGCGCGCGGCCCGAGTCTGCGCCAGGCCGGACCAGATCGCCAAGCCAGCCCTGGCCCCTTGCCGAGGGGCAGGATTGCGGCAAGCTACCGGCCGCGCGGCGCTCGGCGCCGAGGAGGGAGTGCTGCTGCGTCGCCACACCATCGTCCGATTCGGGATCTGTCTGGCGCTGGCCTGGACCGGCTTCGGTAGCGGCACAGCGTTCGCGATCGACGGTCAGCTGCCGACGTCGCGCTGGCTGATCTTCCCTGGCCACGAAGCGCAGGTGATGAAGTTGCTCGCGCCCTGGCAGGAGGGGAGCGAGGTTCAGGGTTTCCGCTGGGAGGGTGCGCGGATCGACCGCTTCGTCGCCTGCTACCTCTTTCGTGGCCCAGCCGACGTCGAGGCAGAGATCTGCCTCGCGGCGCACGACGGGACCGCCGAGTTCCGGGGCGTGCCGATCCGCCCGTTGCCCGCCTTGGCCAGCGCGGTGCTGATGCGGCCTCGTCCGGCGGACGCCGCCTCGGAGGCCTTGCTCGACGCGGTGGCTGCGCGGGTCACCGCCAACGCCGAGGGCGGGGCGCTGAGTGGGCTGTGGAACCGCATCTACGCGAAGCATATCGAAGATCGGCTGCTCCCGAGTCCGGACGACTTGTTGGTCTGGCTGCCGGCACTGCTTCTTTGGCTGCTGCTCGCCGCGGCACGCTCGATGCGCGGGATGCCGGGTGGCGGCTGGAGTTGGGCGCTCGGGCTGCTCGCGCTCTCGGCCGCGCTGCGGTACGCCTTGCCGGTCGAAGCGCCGATGACGGCATGGGCCTGGTCGCGATGGACCCGGATCTACTCGTTCGCCGACGATTCTGCGTTGCTCGGGATGTTGCTCGACGAGCTCGGCGGCGTCGACGCCTACAAGGTGCAGTCGGAATTGCTGCGGATCACTTCGATCTTCTCGCCACTCGCGGTGCTGGGCCACAGCCGCAAGCTCTTCGGCGCGAAGTGGCCCGCCGTCGGAGCGGCGCTGCTGCTGATCGTTTCACCCCACCACCTGCGTTTTTCCGCCGCGGACGTGCAGTTCATCCCTTCGATGCTGTGGTCATCGGCGGCGTTCCTGTGGCTCTACGAGACCTTGGAGGCGCGGCATCCACTCAGCCGCGCGCTGCATCTCCTCGGGCTGGTGCCGCTGCTCGCGCTCTCGCTCACTGCCCGGCCGCTCAACATCGCCTACGCACCGCTGATGCTCCTCGCCTTGGCGATGGCTGCGCAGCAGGCGCCGCGCTGGTGGCGCTGGACGGTCGCCTCCCCGATTGTGGCGTCGGCGGCGATCGCGGGCTGGGGGCTGATCAGCGAGAGCAGCGACGCCGTGGGGGGAGTGCTCTCGACCCGGGTCATGATCGACATGGCGACCCTGATCTTCCGCCCCGACTATGATCCGCTGCTCTACTTTCGCCTGACGCCTCCGATTTGGTTGCCGCTGATCCTATTCGGCGCTGCACTGATGCTGCTGCGCCCGGCCGAAGCGATGCTGCGCTCCGACGACGAGCCCGCGCTGCCGCAGCGGATCGTGCGCCTCCGCGGGCTTTGGCTCTGCGGCTGGCTCTTCGGCTATATCGCGCTGCACGGCGTGGTCGTCGTCAACGAGCCGATGAACAACGCCCGCTACCAGCTGCACAGCTTGCCGGCGATGGCGATGCTCGGCGGCGTCGGCCTGACCGGGTTGTGGGCGCTCGGGCGTGAACGGGGCGCGCTGCGTCTGGCCGCCGCGTTTGCCGTGATCTTGGTGCTGGCGGCGCCGTGGCTGCACCGTGCGGCGATCGCCGACGTCGACTACGTGATCGCGCAAGAGCGAGCGTTCTTGCGCCGATCGAGAGCGATGATGCCGAGCGGATGTCAACTCATCGAGGTGGCGACCGCGGAGAGCAACATGAAGATCGGCCGACTCGAGCAAATGCAGCACAAGATCCGCGGTATCCGGCCGGTCCACAAGCCCTGGCGCGTGGTGGTGCTGGATGGAACTGCGACCGCGCTCGACGAAGCCGGGCGTGCCGCGTTGGCGGAGCATTCGCGCTGCCAGATCTTCTACGAGGGCGTCGCCTGCGCACCGGGCCCGTGGCTCGCGGGAAGGCGGCCGCTATGTGAGCAAATCTTGCAGTCGGGCCGTTGGGAGTCGATCACCGCGGCGCGGTTCCGCGCGCGCGTCTACGACGAAGGCGAGACCGGTCACCTCCGGGCGAATGGCGATCCGGTCACGCTGCAGCTGTGGCGACGGATCTACGAGCCGGGAGATCGCCGACCGCGACCCGCCGCGGAGGGTGGCCGATGACGACGCAGCCTGCCGACCAGAAGCGCTCCTACGCCCCGCCGAGCCGCGCCGTCCGCGACCTCACCGCCGAATGCATCGAGCGCTTCGGCCTGATCGCGGCGGGAGACCGCGTCGCCGTCGCGCTCTCCGGTGGCAAGGACAGCTGGCAGCTCTGGTCGGTGCTGCTGGCGCTGCGCGCTGAGCGGCGGATCGACTGCGAGCTGGTCCCGGTCCACCTCGACCAACACCAGCCTGGTTTTGACCGGGACGGTTTCGAGGCGGCCTGCGCGGCCTTCGAGGCGCCGTGCGTCACCGTCTCGGAAGATACCTGGAGCGTGGTCGAGGCGAAGCTGCGGCCGGGGCAGATCCCGTGCGCGCTGTGCAGCCGCATGCGGCGCGGCGTGCTGAACCGCTGGTGCGAAGAGCAGGGCATGGACAAGCTCGCCCTGGGCCACCACCTACAGGACGCGATCGAGACGACGCTGATGAACCTGCTCTTCGGCCGCCGACTCGAGCCGATGACCCCGCTGCGCCGCGGCGACCGCACCGAAGTCGCGGTGATCCGCCCGCTGCTGCTGGTCGAAGAGGGCAAGATCCGCGGTTGGGCCAGCCAGCACGCCGTGCCCGTCGTGCCCTGCCCGGTCTGCGACCCACTCGGCGACGCCCGACGGGCCCAACTCGGCGCCCTGCTCGACGGCTTGCGGGCACAACAACCCGAGCTCGACGACGCCTTCCGCGCCGCGCTCTATCGCTCTGACCTGCCCGAACGGCTCGGGATCTTGGACGCACTCGGCAGCGCCTGAGCCCCGCAACCGGCGCTTGACCGGCGGCGAGGGCGACCGCCAGACTCGGGGCCACGCGGGCCGCGGCGCCCCGGATTTCCTTCCCCCTCGGCGCACGGAGCCAGATGCGAGCCTTCGCGACCCTGCTGCTCCCCGACGGCAAGCTGCACGCCGTCTCGCCCGGCGACATCATCGGACGGCTGCCCAGCGCGGCGCTCTTCCTCGAGGACGAGCGGGTCTCCGAGGCACACGCCTTGGTCAGCCTGCGCGGCCGCGAGCTGAAGCTGCTCAGCCTGCGTGGGCGGCTGATCGTCGACGGCAAGGTCTGCACCGAGGCCGTCTTGGAAGAGGGCCTGCTGATCGAGCCCGCGCCCGGGCTGGAGCTCACCGTCGCCGAGGTGCGGATGCCGCCCGAGGTGCTCGCGCTGCAGGCGCCCGGTCTGCCGCGGCAGGTGCTCTCGGGCACGACGTCGCTGGTCAGCCGGCCGCGGCCGACGGCGATCGAGCGCTACGTCGGTGACGCCGACGCCTGGGTCTGGCCGGTCGGCGACGGCTGGCGGGTCCGCATCGGCCGCGGTGATGCGCTGCCCCTCTCGGCCGGCGACAGCTTCGAAGCCGGCGGCACGCACTACGCGGCGGTCGCCGAGGCGCTCGATCAGGCCGGTCGCGACGACACCCGCGGCGCCGTGTCCGACCCGCAGACGCTGACCATCGTCGCCCGCTACGACGTCGTCCACGTCTTCGCCGACGGCGTCGAGCTGCACTTCGACGGCCTGCTGGCGCGCATCCTCTCGGAGCTGGCGAGCATCGGCGCGCCGGTCGAATGGGAAGGCGTGGCGCAGAGCATCTGGCCGAAGGAGGAAGACCGCTTCGCGCTGCGCTCGCGTTGGGACGTCAGCCTCTCGCGGATCCGCCGTCGGTTGCGAACGGCCGGCCTGCGCAGCGATCTGGTCCGCGCCGCCGGCATCGGCCTGTGCGAGCTCTACCTGCGCCCGGGCGACCGCGTCGATGAGCAGAGTTGAGTCCGGCCCCGTCCTCTCGGGCCCGGTCTTCGACCTCGCAGACGACGACGCCCCTCCCGCCACGCGGCCGCTGAGCTCGGGCGAGACCATCGACGCGGCCGGCCGCTACCGGGTGCTTTCCACCCTGGGCCGCGGCGGCATGGGCGAGGTCGTCCTGGCGGAAGACGCCGTCCTCGGCCGACAGGTCGCGGTGAAGTGGGCGCGCGCCGGCGGCGCCGCGGCGATCGGCTTGCTCGCCGAGGCCGAGACCACGGCGCTGCTGGAACACGCCGCGGTGGTGCCGATCTACGACGCCGGCGAGCGCATCGACGGCACGCCCTTCTACGTGATGCGTGTCGTCCGCGGGATGAGCCTGGCCGACGCCATCGCCCGCTCCGAGGAGGCGGCCCCTGGCCGACTGCGCCTGGTCCGCCACGTCCTCGACGCCGCGCGCGCGGTCGCCTTCGCCCACCGCCTCGGCGTGGTGCACCGCGACATCAAGCCGGCGAACCTGCTGATCGGCGAGCTCGGTGAGACGCAGGTCGCCGATTGGGGCCTCGCCGCGCGGCTGAGCGACGAGCAGGCCCTGGCCCGCGCCGTGGGCACCCGCGGCTTCTGCGCGCCCGAGGTGGTCGCGGGGGGCCCGGGCAGCACGCGGGCCGACGTCTACAGCCTCGGCGCGAGCCTCGGCGCGGTCCTCGGCCTCGATCCCCGCAGCGTTACAGCGCCGCAGGGCGTACCGGGCGAGCTGCTGGCCATCGTGCAGCGCGCCTGCGCGACGGAGCCGGCCGAGCGCTACGCCGACGCCGAGGCGCTCGCGGCAGACCTCGACGCCTTCCTCGACGGCCGCCTGGTGCAGGCCCACGACTACACCCCGCTGGAGCTCGCGGCGCGCTTCTGGCGGCAGTTCCGCGGACCGATCGTGGCCGTCGGCGCGGCCATCCTGGTCGCGGCGGTGGCGACGGCGGTCGGCTTCACCTCGACCGTGGCGCAGCGCGACCGGGCCGAACGGGCCGAACGACAGGCGCGGAGCCGGCTGGGTCGTCTCCACGCCGAGCAGGCCGTGCTCGCCGTCCGCCAGGGCGCCCGCGCCGAGGCCGAGGTTCTCGGCGTCGCCAGCCTGCGCGCGGAGGAGAGCCCGGCGGCCCGCGGCGCGCTGCTGGCGTTCGCCGCGAGCCCGGCCCCGCAGGCCGCGGCGGCGCTGCCCTTCGCGCCTTGCGAGCGGCCGATCGTCGGGCCACAGGTCGGCAGCTGGATCTGCACCGACGGCGAGGCGTTGCGGGCCCAGCTCGGCAATTGCGAGCCCGTGGTGATCGCGGGGCCGGTGCTCGGTGCGGCCGTCGCTGCCACGGCGGGCGTGCTTTACGTCGGCCGCGGGGTCGAGACGGTCGCCGTCCACGACCTGCGCAGCGGCGCGGAGCTGCGGCGGCTCGGCGTCTCGGGCGGCGAGGTCCTTCTCGCCAACCCGGCTGGCCTGGCGATCCGCAACGCCCGCCACGCGGCCGTGGTCTTCCGGCCGGATCGCGTGGTGCAGACGCTGCGCTGCCCGGCGCAGGGGCAGAGCGGCGCGGGGATCTCTGCGGTGTCGGTGGCCGACGCAGCCGACCGCGCCGTCGCCGTCTGCGCCCACCCCGGCAGCGGCGCCGGCGTGCTGCTCTGGGACGGCGCAGAGGCCCGCTTCGTCGGCGCGGCGCTGCCGGCCCGCGGCGCCTCCGCGGCGGCGCTCGACCGCAGCGGCCAGACCCTGGTGGTCGCCGGCCTGGACGGCAGCATGCTCGCCGTCGACCTCGCGCAGGGCGCGACCCGCAGCCTCGGCGGCAACCTCGACCTCGCGGCGGACGCGCCGCTCGAACGCGACGCCCTCGGCGAGGTCGACGGCTTGGTCGTCACGGGCAGCGGCGACGCGGCGCGGGTCTTGCTGCACGGCGCCCACGGTGGCGGCGCGGTCCGCCGGCTCGACGACGGCGCGCTGCTGGCGCGGCTGCCGGCGCGTGGCGACGTCGCGCTGCGTGCCAGCAGCGACGAGGCCACGCTCACCGGCGTGGCGCTGCTCGGACGGCAACGGCAGGACTATCGACTCGACGGCGCCGCCCGGCCGCTGCGCCTCGGCGGCGGCGCCGGCATCTCCGCCCTGGTCGCCAACGGCGCCGAGATCTGGCTCGGCCGCGGCAACGGCGTCGCCGAGAAATACGACCTGCGCACCGGCCGGCGCAGCGCCACCGCCTCGCTCTGCCCCGGGCCGGTGAAGGACCTGCGGCTGCTGCCAGATCGCCAGCGCGTCGCGACGACGTGCAGCCGCGACCCCGGCGTCCGCCTGCTGCGCTGGGACGACCTCGCCCCCGCCGACGCACAGCCTCCTGGCCAGCCCGGACGACGCGCCGGCGGCCTGCGCTCGGGCGCCCGCTGGGTCCTCTCCAACGCGCAGGCGCTGCTCGTCGACCCAGCGCCCGGTCCCGACCGCGCCCCGGCGCCGCTGCGGGTCGAGGGACCGGGCTTCCTCGACGGCGCGACCTGCCGCGGTGGCCGCCACGCCTGGTTCGCCGGCGGGCGCGGCCAGCTCTGGAGCCTCGACGACGACGAAGCCGGGCCGAAGCCGCGGGCCCTCGCTCCCGCCCCAGCGGCGATGGCCGTCGATTGTGACGACGCCGGTGGCGCGCTGGCCACACCGACCGCGCTCTCGACCGCCGACCGCGCCGGCGCGCGGCTGTGGCAAATCGCGACGACGGGCGCCAAGGTGCAGCGCCTCGCGCTCGACCCGAGCGGCGCGCTGGTGGTGACCGCCCACCTCGACGGCGCGGTGCAGCTGCGCCGCCGCAGCGATGGTCGGCTGCTGGCGCGGATGGACGACCACCGCGCCCGGGTCGCGGCGCTCGCGTTCGGCGATCCCGGAGACGGGAGCCCGACGCTCGTCTCGGCGAGCTGGGACGGCACGGTGCGTCTCTGGGGCCTCGGGCCGCTGCAGCGCGAAGCGGCGACGCTCGCCGTCCCGTGGCCGATCGACCCGGAAGCAGCGAGCGCCGCTGTTCTGCGCAGGTAGCCGGGGTGCCCGGCGCCCTCGTCAGCCCGCGCGTTGGCCGTCGTCGACCAGCCAGCCGAGCTTCTTGCGCAGCGCGTCGGCCCCGAAGATGAGCGGCACGCCGAGCCAGCACAGGGCGTAATAGGCGAGCGGGATTGGGCCGGTCGCCAGGACGTGCTGCACCGCCGGGGCGTAGAGCACGGCCCAGGAGAAGGCGACCTGGATCACGATGCCGGCCAGGAGCAGGCGGTTGCGGAATAGGCCTGCGTCCAGGCCGAGGCGGCGGGCCGAGCGGCGGCCGATGAGGTTGCCGATCTGCATCAGCAAGATGGTCGCCAGCGCGGCGCCGGTGGCGGATTGGTAGGTCGGATCGGAGGTCGGCGGGATCGGGTCGCCGTCATGCCAGCCGCCGTGGCGCAGGACGAGGAAGAAGAGCGCGAAGCTCCACAACGCCTCGAGCAGGCCGAGGAAGCCGTAGCTGTGGGCGATCAGCCGCCAGCGCAGCAGCCCGGCGTCGCGGTCGCGCGGCGGCGTCTGCATCGTCTCGGGTTCGGGTGGCTCGCGGCCGAGCGCCATCGAAGGGACGATATCGGTGCCCAAGTCGATCGAGAGGATCTGGATCACCGTCAGCGCCAGCGGGATCGGCAGCAGGATGTAGAGCAGGTAGGGCAAGATCTCCGGGCCGTTGCTGACCAAGACGTAGTTGGTGAACTTGCGGATATTGGCGAAGACCGTGCGGCCCTCCTCGATGCCGGCGACGATCGAGGCGAAATTGTCGTCCAGCAAGACGATCTGCGCCGCCTCGCGGGCGACGTCGGTGCCCTGCTTGCCCATCGCGATGCCGACGTCGGCGGCCTTGAGCGCCGGGGCGTCGTTGACCCCGTCGCCGGTCATCGCGACGACCTTGTTCATCGCCTGCAACGCCTGGACGATCTTCATCTTCTGCTCGGGCGTGCTGCGCGCGAAGACCCGCACGCCGCTGCCCAGCCGGGCGATCAGCGCGCTGGTCGGCAGGGCCTCGAGGTCGCTGCCGGTCAACGCGACCTCGGCCGCCTCGACGTGAGGGTCGACGATGCCGGCCTCGCGCGCGACGGCGACGGCGGTGTCGGGGTGGTCGCCGGTGATCAGGACGACGTCGATGCCGGCGCCACGGGCCTTGGCGACCGCCGGCGGGACCTCCTCGCGCAAGGGGTCGACCAAGGCGAGCAGGCCGACCAGATCGAGGCCCGACTCGAACGCGCGGCGCGGATCGTCGGTCCCGGCGGCCTCCCACTCGGCCGCCTGCAGTGGCCGCGCGGCGATGGCGATGACCCGCGCGCCGCGCCGCGCCGTGGCGGCGACCGTCGCGTCGACCCGGGCCAGCAGCGCCGCGTCGACGGGCTGGCCCCGCACGCTCCGCAGCCGCGGCCGCAGCGACTCCCAGGCGCCCTTGACCGCGAAGCGTTCGGCCGAGGCCCCGGCTGCGCTGCGCAGGTCGACGTCGAAGGGCCACAGCCAGCGCCGATCTTGTTCGAGGGTGGCGAGCGATTCGGCGTCTTGGCCGAGGCGGACGGCGATCTCGACGTCCAGCGGATCGCCGGCCAGCGCGCCGTCGCGGACGTGGACTTCACTGGCCAGCAGCGCGTCGTGCAGGACCGCGGTCGAAGATGCCCCGTCGAGGCTGCCCTCGCCCTCGCCCCCGCCCAATGGGTCGACCACCCGCTGCAGCTGCAGCGCGTTGCGGGTCAGGGTGCCGGTCTTGTCGGTGCAGATGACGTGCACTGCGCCGATCGCCTCGACCGCGTTGAGGCCCTTGACCAGCACGTTGCGCTTGGCCATCCGCATCGAGCCCATCGCCAGCGCCAGGGTGAAGGTCGGCAGCAGGCCCTCGGGGACGTTGGCGACGATGATGCCCATCATGAAGACGAGGTTGGTCAGCAGCGGCCGGCCGGTGAACATGCCGTAGGCGAAGAACGAGACGCCGAGGCCGATCGCGATGGCCGTCAGGACCCGAACCATCTTCGCTGTGTCGCGCTCCAGCGGCGAAGGCGCGCGCTTCACCTCGCCGGAGAGCTCGGCGATGCGGCCGAATTCGGTCCGTGGACCGGTGGCGAAGACGACGGCGCGGGCGCTGCCTTTCTGCACCGCGCAGCCGGCGAAGACGAGGTTCTCGGCCTCGACCATGCGATCCGCGGCGCTGGCGTCGGGGCCGATCGCCAGCGGTCGGGATTCGCCGGTCAGCGGCGCGTTGTTGACCAGCAGACCGTGGCTCTCGACGACGCGGGCGTCGGCCGGGACTTGGTCGCCCTCGGCGAGCAGGACGATATCGCCCGCCACGACCTCGGCGGCGAGGACCTGCACCTCTTCGCCGCCGCGGACCACCGTCACCTGCGCCGGCAGAAAGGCCCGCAGCGCCTCCATCGCCCGCTCGGCGCGGTATTCCTGCACGAAGCTGAAGATGGCGTTGAGCACCGCGACGCCGACCAGGGCGTAGCCCATGACGTCCATGCTCTCGCCCGGCTGCATCCGGTCGGCGACGAAGCAGATGGCGGCGGCGGCGACCAGCAAGATCGTGAAGAAGTTGATGATCTGCTTCACCAGCGCGCGCAGCCAGGCGTGGCGGTCGGGCTGCGAGAGCAGGTTGGGGCCGTCCTGCGCCAGGCGGTCACGGACTTGCGCCGGGGAGAGCCCGGCGGGATCGGTGCCGAGGACGTCGAGGACGTCTTCGGCCGGCAGGGTATGAATCGCGCCGTGGACCGCGCTCATTGGCCGCCTCCGGCGCAGAGCGCGACGTCGCAGGGGGCGTCGCGCACCAGCCGCTCGAGCGGGTGGCTGGCGTCGTAGCGCAGCGGCACCGACGCCGGGCCCGTGGTGCGTGGCGAGGTGCCGAGCAGCAGCAGGTTGGCGCGACACCGCGCCGCCTCGATCAGCACCTGGCTGGCCCAATCGCTGGCGACCGCGGCGCGGGTGTCGATGGTCGGCGCGGCGGCGCCACACGTCCGCCGCAGGTTCGCCGCGACGCCGTCGAGCCAGATCAACGCCTGCTGCAGCTGCTCGGCGTGCGCGGCCCCGGAGAGCCGCGCCAGCAGCCGCGCCTCGGTCGCCATCACCCGGATCAGCGTGAGCCGGTGCAGGTCGGGCAGCAGCGCGCCGAGGCCCGGCCCGAGTCGGTCGAGCAATCCGGCACTCTCGGAGAGGGCGACCGCGGCGTGGCCGGGCAGGCCGAGCGAACCGGGGCGGACGACGCGGATCGCCAAGACTTGTCGGTCGCCGCGGGCCAGCAGGTTCGCCGCCACCGTGCCGCTGAGTACGCCGCGCTGACCGGCGCGCGCCCGCATGCCGACGACCAGGAGCTGATCGGCCGCGGCCGGCACGGCGTCGACGAGGCGGTCTGCGACGCTGCCGCCGCGGCCGGTCTCGACCACCTCGACCTCGACGCCATAGCGCTTGGCGAGCCGCTGCCGACGCTCGACGACCTCGGCGGCGAGCGCTCCGGGCTCGGCGGCATGCACCACGCGCAGGCGGCGGTCGCCCGAGCGACGCGCGAAGCGCAGCGCGTAGTGCGCGAGCCAATCGGCGTGAATCGCGCCGTCGTCGGCCAGCCAGACCTGCATCGCCTCACCTCCCGTCGCCCATCGGCGATCGGGACCCATGATCGCAGCTCGTGGAGGGGGAAGGTTCGCGAGAACCACGCTTCTCGCGACCTGGGGGCGCCCAGCCCCCCCAGAGAACAGAAGAGAGACTCGGCCAGAAAATGCGAAACTGCATTTTC
>JACKFC010000020.1 GCA_020632665.1 Deltaproteobacteria bacterium | reverse complement strand
GCCCGGGACCGCCGCGTGCGTACAGCCCTTGGCCGGCGCGCAGGCATCAGCCGTGCAGGCGTCACCGTCGTCGCAGGCGGCCTGGCTCAGGTCGGCGCAGAAACCGGCGGTGACGCACGAGCTCGGGCCAAACGCCGAGATCGTCGCGGCGAAGCCATCTGCCGCGGTGCCGGTGCCAGCAATGCCTCCGACGACGACCGCGCCGCTCGCGAGCGTCGCGACGCCGCCGGCCCCTGGGCTGTCGGTGGCTGCGGTCCCGACCATCGCCTCGGCGAGGGTGCTGCCGTCTGCCCCGAGGAAGACGGCGCGCAGTTGTTGGCCCTGGCCGTCGACCCAGCCGTTGCCGACCGCAACCACGCGGCCGGCGCCCAGCGCGGCGACTCCGGTCGCCGCGTCGGCCCCGGCGATATCGGGCGTCGCCTCCCAGAGCAGCTTGCGGTCCTTGTCCCAGGCGCTGAGGTAGCTCGCCTGGCCGCTGAGCAGCCCGGAAGCCTTGACGTAGCCGACAGCGACCACGCCGCCCTCGGGCCGCGCGACGAGGTTGGTCAGCACCTTGCCGGTGGTGGTGGGCGGCTGGACCCAGCCCAAATCCTTGCCGGTCTTGGCGTCGTAGTAGCCGACCGAGGCGTTGGCGACGACGACGGCGGCCTCGCCGACGGTCGTGACGGCGACGTCGTAGGCGATGCCCTTCTTGCTCGACTTGATGTTGTAGGCCTGCACGATCGAGGCATCGACCTGCATCGCATAGAGCCAGACATAGCGCGCGTCGCCGGTGCCCGCGGAGACCACGCCGTCGTATCCGGCCGCGACGAAGAGGCCGTCGCCGGCGGCGGCCACACCGTAGAGGGCGCGGGTGTCCAGCCCGCCCTGGAAGCCACCGGGCCGGATGCGGTCGAGATACGCCGCGCGCCGATCGCCCCACGGGCTGTAGACGGCGAAGATCCCGTAGCGCTTGTCGGACTGGTAGGCCTGGCCATAGAGCGGGTGGTCGTTGCGGTAGCCGGTCGCGACGACGGTGCCGTCGCCGCCGACCGCGACGTCGCGGTAGATCCACTGCAGGTACTCTCCCGCGTAGCCGGTGTGCTCGAGGCGATCTTGCCAGCGCAGCGTCCCCGCGGCGTCGTAGCGCCGGATGACGGCGTCGTAGACGCCCAGGCAATACACCGAGTAGCACTTGGGATCCTTGACGTACTGGACGCCGCCGACCTGCACGAAGCCGCCATCGCTGGTGGCAGCGACCGAGGCGCGGTACTCGGTCCGCTTGGACACGGTGGACCCCTCGTCGAGGTTCTCGACCTTCTGCCACAGCCGATCCGCTGTCTTGCTGCATTTGCCACCGGCGTCGCAGGCCATCGCGCCGGCGCAGAAGGCCTCGCCCTGGCAAGGCCGGCCGACGTGCGGCGAGAAGGCGCACGTGCCAGCAGCGCAGTCGCGCAGCGAACAGGCGCTGCCGTCATCGCATTGCGCGGCCTTCTTGTCGGCGCAGCTCCCCGAGGCCGAACAGGCGACGGCCCCCCAGGCATCGCTGCGCGCGAGGTGCAGTTGGTGGCTGAAGACGCCCGTGCGGTGGCCGGCGGAGAGCAGGCCGTCGTCCGGGGTCACGACGCCGGCCTCGGGTTGCATGCTGCCGAGTGCAAACCCGTTGCTCGGCTGCGCCGCGGCGAAGGTGGCGATGCCGTCCTGCGCGCGTCGACGACGCAGGTGCCGCCCGCCCTTGCTGCTCCGCGTGCCGTGCAGCAGCAGCTCGGAACCGTCGGCGGTGAGCCCTGACGCGCCGATCGGCACGACGTGTCGGGTGCTCGACCAGGCGTCGGTCTCCTCGACGATCCGCCACCGCGCCGCGCCGGCTGCGTCGAGGCTCCAGAGCAGCGGCGCCAGCGACGGCTCCGCTTCGACCGTCGAGAACGCCGCTCCCACGACGTAGAACGATCCCGCCGCGTCACGGTGCAGCGCCGTCGCGAAGTCGTGCAGTCCCACCACCGCACTCACCCGCTGCCAGAGCAGCGCGCCCTTGCCGTCGACCACCGCCAGCCATGCGTCGTCGTCGTCGCCGCTGCGGGTGCCGGCCAACGCGATCCGCTCGCTACCGTCCTTGTCGACATAGCGCAGCACAGCGTTGGCCCGCTCGTTGGCGCCGCCGTTGACCATCACGCTTTCGGTCTGGAAGCCGAGCGGGCTGACGCGCAGCAACCACGCGTCCCAGCCTTTGGTGGCGGCGCTGTCGCCTGTTCCGACCGCGAGGAAGCCCTCGGGTGTCGCGGTCGCGGCGAAGAGCCGCTCGTCGGCGGCGCTTCCGTAGCGGAAGATCCAGCGCCGGCCGCCGTCCGCCGCGTCGAGCGCCTCGGCGAAGCCGTCGTCGCCGCCCTTGCTCGCGGTGCTGCCGTAGCCAAAGGCCACCACGCCTGCCTTGTCGCGGACCAACGCCCGCACGGCCTCGTCGCCGCCCTGCTTCTGCGCGTCACCGATGGTCCGGTCCCAGAGCTCCTGCCCCGTCGGCCCCACCCGGACCACCCGCGCACGCGCCGCCGTCGCTGCCGGCTTGCCGTTGGAGAAGGTCGGGCCAGCGAAGCCGAAGCGCGAATAGGCGCCGTGCACCGTCTGCAGCGTCGCCGCCACCGCCGCGCCACCGTCACCCCATGCCACCACGGCCTCGGCGTGGATATCGAAGCCCTTGAGCGTGCCGACGCCGGTGGTCTCGCCCGCGTCGAGCTCCCACAGCTTGCCGGGCTGGCCTGCCGCACAGCTGCCGCCCTTGCACGTCGCGCCGACGGTGCACGCCACGCCGTCGTCACAGGCCACCGCGCTGCCTTTCACCACCTCGATCGGCGCGAGCGTGCAGCCCTTCGCGTCGGCGGTCGAAGCCCCAGGCGTACAGGTGTCGACCGTGCACGGCTCGCCGTCGTCGCAAGCCGCGTCCTTGGCGACGTAGCTGCAGCCCTTGCCGGGCAGGCAGGCGTCGTCCGTGCAGAGCAGGCCGTCGTCGCAGCTCGCGGCCTTGCCCTTGCAGCCACCCTTGCCGTCGCAGGCGTCAGCCTCGGTGCAGGGCTCGGCGTCGTCGCAGCTGGTGCCGGCCGGATCGAGCTTGGTCACGCAGCCTTTGCCCTTCTCGCAGGCGACGGTGGTGCAGATGGCGGCGTCGGGGCAGGTGACGGGGATGGCGCCGCCGCAGCTGCCGTCGGCGCAGCTCTCGCCCTTGCTGCAGGCGTCGCCGTCGTCGCAGGCCATCGTGTGGCTGAGCTGGACGCAGCCGGCCTTGGCGCCGCAGAGCCCGTCGGTGCAGGGGTTGCCGTCGCTGCAGGCGCCAGCGGACTTGTCGAGGCAGACGCCGGCGGCGCCGCAGTCGATATGGCCAAACGCCGAGAGCCGAACGGCCAGCGCCTGCGTGGTGGCCTGCGCTCCGGTGCCGCTGCGCCGCATGCCGACCGCGAGCAACGAGCCTGCCGCGTCCGTGCGCAGCGCCAGCAGCGCGCCGCCGCTCGGGCTTCCGATCGCGCGTTGCCACGCCAGCGAGCCCAAACCGCCGAGCGCCACGACCTTCGCGGTCGGCGAATCCCAGCTGCCGTCGTAGCCGGCGACCGCGAGGCCGACGCCCGGCACCGCGACCGCAGCCATGAGGCTGCCCACCTGCAGCTGCCGCGACCAGCGCGCCTTGCCTTTCGCGTCGAGCCGCAGCACCGCCTGCTTGCCCGCGGTGCCGAAGGTATCGCCGACGGCAAAGGTGTCGCTGCCGGCCGCGGCCACCGCGCGCAGGTTGTGCAGCGGCAGCGCAGGCGTGATCAGCCGGGTCGAGCCAGCAGCCTCCAGCACCACCAGCCGGCATTCGTTCGAGGTGCTGCTCGGCGTGTGTCGCACGGTGCCGAGCAGGTGGGCGCCGTCGATGGCGCGATCGTAGGCCGCGGCGACGTCGACTGGGCCCGCGCCGACCGCGAAGTCGCCGACCAGCAGCCCGTCGGCGTTGACGTGCAGCAGCCGCCCCGTTGAGGCGCCGCTGGTCGACCGCGCGCCCGCGAGCCACGCGCCGCCCTCGTCGTCGTCGCGGGCGGCATGCACCCGCTCCTCGCTGCCCGCCTTGCCGACGACGTGGTCGGCGGTGATCAGCTTGCCGTCGGCCGAGAGCCGCAGCACCCGCGCCTTGCGCGAGACGCCCTTGCCCCACGCGCCCGCCACGATCACCGCGTCGCCCTTGCCGCCCCAGACGCCGGCGGGCCGACTCTCCGCGTCGAGCGGGGCGTCGGCGACGGTGCGGGTCCACGCGACCTCGCCGGACCGGTTGCGTCGGCTGATCACCCAGCCGTAGCCCGCGCTCGCGGTGCCGAATTGCCCGGCGACGGCGTAGGCTCCGCCGCTGAGCGGCGCGGCGTCGTGCAGCGCGGTCGGCGTCGCCAGGTCGGGGAGCACCTGCGCATAGAGCGGCGTGCCGGACCCGGCGCTACAGCTCCCGCCGGCGCAGCTATCGCCGAGGCTGCACGGGTCGCCGTCGTCGCAGGGCGCGCCGTCGGGAGCGCCGAGCACGACGCATTGGAAGCTCTGCGCGCCGGTCGAGACGCATTGCGCCGCCTCGCAGGCCCCGGTCGGCAGCACGCAGGCGACGGTCTTGCCGCCCTTGCAGGCCCCGGCGTCGCAGCTCTGCGCCACCGTGCAGCCGTCGTCGTCGCCGAAGCACGGCTTGCCCTGGAGCGCCGCGGTCGCGAAGGCGCAGTCGCCGGTCTTGCCGTCGCAGGTGTCGACGGTGCAGGCGTTGCCGTCGTCGCAGTTGCCGGCGACGTGGACGCAATTGCCCTTGGCGTCGCAGCTGTCGATGGTGCAGAGGTTGCCGTCGTCGCAGCCCTTGTCCTTGCCGCTGCACAACCCGCCCTGGCAGACGTCGCCGCTGGTGCAGGCGTCGCCATCGTCGCATGCGGTCCCGGCCTTGGCCGGCCCGAGCTGGCAGCTGCCGGTCTTCGGATCACACGCGCTGGTGACGCAGGCCTGTGCCGCCGGCGGACAGAAGACTGCCGACGCCGGGTTCTCCTTGCAGACCGGTTTGGCCGGGTCGGATTTGTCGCAATAGGGCACGCCGTTGCATAGGTCGCCGTCGTCTTCGCCGAGGCAGTCGGCGTTGCTCTGGCAGGCGCAGGTCTGCACGCCGGCGAGGCATTGCCCGCCGCTGCAGAAGTCGGATTTGGTGCAGGCGTTGCCGTCTTCGCACGGCGTGCCGACCGGCTGCGGCGCCGGCGCGCAGAGCCCGGATTTGGGCTGGCATTGCGCGACCAAGCAGTCCGTGTCGTCGACCGACGGGCAGGTCACTACGCTCGCCGGGTTGGGCTTGCAGGTTGGGCCCTGCGGGTCGTTCTTGTCGCAATAGGGCACGCCGTTGCAGAGGTTGCCGTCGTCCTGGCCGGCGCAATCGGCGTCGGAGTTGCAGGAGCAGACGAAGGTGCCGCCGGTGCAGGCCCCGCCTTGGCAGCCGTCGCTCGCGGTGCAGGGGTCGCCGTCGTCGCAGGCGGGTGTCGCGCCCTTGGGTGCGCCGACCGGCTTGGCGGCCCAGCGGCACGTGTCCGCGTCACCGAGGTCGCAGACCAGCTCGGCCTTCTCGGTCGGCAGCGGGCTGCACGCACCGGTCGCCGGGATGCAGGCGTTCTTGCTGCACGCGGTGTCGCCGACGGTCGGGCAGACGACCTTGGTCTTCGGGTTGGTCTCGCAAGAGCCGGTCTGCAGGTTGCAGAAGGGTGTGCCGTTGCAGAGGTCACCGTCGTCTTTGCCGGCGCAGTCGGCGTCCTTGCTGCAGGTGCAGATGTCGGCGCCGCCACCGCAGAGGCCGCCCTGGCAGACCTCGCCCTTGCTGCAGGCGTCGCCGTCGTCGCAGGCCTTGCCCTGGTCGGTCGCCACCAGCACACACAGGCCGGTTGTTGGTTGGCATTGGAAGGCTTGGCAGGGCTTGCCGGCGTCGGCGGGGCAGCTGACGACGGTGCCCGGGTTCGGCTTGCACACTGGCTTGCCGGGGTCGGATTTGTCGCAATAGGGCGCACCGTTGCAGAGGTCGCCGTCATCTTTGCAGTCGGCGTCGGTGCTGCAGGTGCAGACGTTGGTGCTCCCCGCCGCGCATTGGCCGGCCGCGCAGGCGTCGCCGACGGTGCAGGCGTCGCCGTCGTCGCAGGAGGTGCCGTCGGGGGCGCTCTCGGCGACGCAGCCACCGGTCTTGCTGTCGCAGGCGCCGATCTGGCACGGGCCCAAGTCGGCGTCGCATGTGGGCGCGGGCGTGGTCGCGCAGGACCAGGGCCAGGTCGATTTGTCGCAGGTGGCCTCACCAGTGCACGGATCGCCGTCGTCTTCGCAGTCTGCGTCGGCCTTGCAGGCGCAGGCGTTGCCCGGACCTGCGACGCAGGCGCCGTCCTTGCAGGCGTCGCCGATCGTGCACGGGTCGCCGTCTTCGCAGGCGGCGGTGTTGTTCTGCGGCCGGGTGATGCAAGCCCTCGACGCGGCGTCGCAGCGCGTCGCGAGGCAGAGCGTGTCGCCGCTGTGGTCGCAATCTTGGTCCGAGCTGCAGCCGCCGACGTCGAGCTGCGCGGTGTCCGGCAGGGCGTCGACGAGCACGTCGACCGCGACGCCGTCGCCGACGACCCCGTTCTGCTCCGTCGGCGAGCCGCACGCTGCCAGGGCCAGCGCGCAAAGGGCGGGTGCCCAGAAGGTTTGCCGCCCGTGGCCCCGCTGACCCGACTTCGCGCTTTGCATCGTTGCCCCCGATCGATCGTGTCGAAACGATAGCAGCGGCGGAGGCCGAGGTCGAATGCGAACTAGCCGTGCGCAGAGGGCTTGTCGTCGGTCGCCGTGCCGAGCCGCCGCCCCCGCACCACCAGCCCCGCCTGCAGCGCGACGTTGTAGCCGATGAGCAACCCGATCAGCGCCAACGTCCAAGGCGATCGCTGCATCAGGTCGACGCCACGCGGCAGCGCATCGGCCTGCGCCGCCGCGATCCCATCACCGAACGCCAGCTTGCCCAGGCGATAGGCCACGCGGCCGAGCAGCAGCGCCGTCAACGTCGCGCCGATCCACACGTTCGGTGTGTACGTCGCCTCGCTGCCCTCTGCCGCCGGCGTGACCGTCGCCAGCTTGGCCCCGATCGCGCCGAGCAGCAGCCCGAGGACCGCCGCCCCGCCGAGGGCCCAGCCGTCCGCCGCTTCATGCACGAACATCCGCGCCAGCACCGTCCCGCTGACCAACAAGAGCACGATGCGCCGGATGTGCTTGCGCGGCCGCAGCGGCTGCGCCACGAATTGCTTGCGCACCCGGACGTAGAGCCGCCACGCGACGAAGGCGACCACGATCGCGATGATCCACTGCATCTTCGCTCTACGCTCCCGTGCCGCGGGGCTGTGCCGGGCAATGCGTCGTCGGCCTCGAGCGCGAGTCTGCCAAGCCGCCATATGCTCCGCTTCGACCGCCGCGCCGCTCCCGTGCTCCAACGCATCGAGCACGCCGTCGAGCAATGGCGCCAGCGCCGCACCTTCTTCCAACTGACGCGCCATCCAAGTCAAGGCCCTCTTTCTCGTCGTGAACTGTCGGAATCCATCGGCGCGCGCCGCAACCACGCCCGCAGCTTCGGCGGCAACGCCGCGAGCTGCGCCTCGCTCGGCTCCGCCAGCGGCGCCGACGATTTGGTCATCCAATGCACCACGGGCCCCTCGGCGCGCGGCAGCAGCGCGAGCAATCCGGCGCCGGAGCGCGCGGTATAGACCGTGTCGAGCGGAGTGGAGCCCGCGGCGGCGAAGGCGCGCTTGGCGTGGTCGCCGCTCTCGGTCGGATAGCCGTAGCCGCGGCCGTTCTGCGCCCCGTCGACCTCCAACGCGGCGGCGAGGGCGCGTCGCTCGACGGGCAGGGTGCGGCCGAGCAGGCGCTCGAGCTGGGCGAGGGTGCGGCGTGCGAGCCAGGTGATGGCCGCATGCGAGGTCACCGGCCAGGGCGCGACGCGGACCGCGTGCAGCCGCGGTGCGCGCGCGCTGCCGATGCCGAGCCCGGCGGCGAGGGCGAAGCCGACCAGCAGGCCGGCCGTGGTCGCGGTGCTGCCGACGGTGACGACGACATGCGCCGGCGCCGGAAGCAGGCCCGCCTCGACCTGGGTCATCAGCTCGAGCGCCGCGCTGACGTGGCCGAGCGAGCCGATCGGCACTGCGCCACCCGGCGTCATCACGACCTGCTTCGGGTCACGGAGCAGCTGCAGCGCGGCGAGCGGGCGGCCGAGCCAGCCGATGGCGTCGGTGACGGTGGCGCCGGTGGCGGCCAGGGCGCGCAGGTTGGCGTGGGCCGGCAGCGAGGGCGGCTGCTCGACCAGCGCGGCGCCGACGCGCAGACCGGCGCGCGGCGCGTGGACGGCGGTGGCGAGGGCGTGGTTGCTGCCCCAGGCGCCGGTGGCCCAGATCTGCTCACGTCCGAGCGCGACGGCACGGCCGATATGACCCTCGATGGTGCGGACCTTGTTGCCGCCGTAGAGCGGCGAGCTCAGGTCTTCGCGCTTCTGGTAGACCGGGACCGCCGCGCCGTGCAGCGGCAGCAGGCGCACGGGCGAGGGGTAGTCGCCGAGGACGAACCACGGCACGCGCCCGTCTAGCGCGGGGAAGCGTTGGAAGAGGGCGACGCTGTCGCGGGGATCCGCGCCGCCCGGTCGCATCAGATGTTCAACGCCCGGCCCAGCGAGGCCAGCGCGGCCTCCTTGGTCACCTCGGAGAGGGTCGGGTGGGCGTGGCAGATCCGCGAGATGTCCTCGGCCGACGCGGCGAACGCCATCGCCATCGCGGCCTCGGCGACCAACTCACCGACCCGCGGTCCGATCATGTGCACGCCGAGGACGCGGTCGGTCTCGGCGTCGGCGAGCACCTTGACGAAGCCGTCGGTGCTGCCCATGCCGCGGGCGCGGCCGTTGGCGACGAAGGGGAAGCTGCCGGCGCGGAAGGCGACGCCCGCCGCCTCGAGCTCTTCCTGCGTCTTGCCGACCGAGGCGATCTCCGGATCGGTGTAGACCACGCCGGGGATCAGGTCGTAGTCGACGTGGCCGTAGCCGGTCGAGAGGTACTCAGCCACCGCCACGCCCTCTTCCTCGGCCTTGTGCGCGAGCATCGGGCCGGCGATGAGGTCGCCGATGGCGTAGACGCCCTGCGCCGAGGTGGCGAGGTGGGCGTCGGTCGGCACGCGGCCGCGGGCGTCGGTCTCGATCCCCAGCGTCTGAAGGCCCAGACCGGCGCTGTAGGGGCGGCGGCCGATCGCGACCAGCACGCGGTCGAAACGCATCGGGTCCTTGCCCTCGGCGGTGACCACGACCTCGTCGCCATCGAGGCTGGCGCCCTGCACCTTGACCCCGAATTGCAGCTTCATGCCCTGCTTCTTGAAGATCTTCGCGGCGGTCTTGCGGATCTCTCCGTCCATCCCGGGCAGCGGTGCGTCGGCGTATTCGAGCACCGTGACCTCGGAGCCGAGCCGGCGCCAGACCGAGCCGAGCTCGAGCCCGATCACGCCGGCGCCGATGACACAGAGCCGCTTGGGCACCTCCGGCCACGACAGCGCCTCGGTCGAGCCGCCGATGCGGTCGCCGTCGAGCTGCAAGCCGGGGAGCGAGGCGACCTCCGAACCGGTAGCCAAGATCACGTTGCGCGCGGTGACGACGCTCTCGCCGTCGGCGCCGTCGACCACCACCCGCACCTGACCCTGGTCGTCGCGGCCGTCGAGCCGACCCTTGCCGAGCAGCCGGGTGACGCCGTTCTTCTTGAACAGCCCGTCGATGCCGCCGGCCATCGTCTTCACGACGCGGTCCTTGCGCTTCATCATCGCGCCGAGGTCCAGGCCGACCTCGCCGATGACGACGCCGTGGTCCTTGGCGTGGCCGCTGGCGAACTCGAAATGCTCCGAGCTCTCGAGCATCGCCTTGCTGGGGATGCAGCCGACGCGCAGGCAGGTGCCGCCGAGCAGCTTCTCCAGCTCCACGCAGGCGACCGAGAAGCCGAGCTGCGCGGCGCGGATGGCGGCGATATAGCCGCCGGGGCCGCCGCCGATGACGACGACGTCGAAGTGGGTGCTCATCTCAGATCTCCAGCAGCATCCGCTCGGGCGCCTCGCAGCACTCCTTGATGCGCTTGAGGAAGGTCACCGAGCCCTTGCCGTCGACGATGCGGTGGTCGTACGAGAGGGCGATGTACATCATCGGCCGGATCTCGACCTGTCCGTTCACCGCCATCGGACGCTCGACGATATTGTGCATCCCGAGGATGCCCGACTGCGGCGGGTTCAAGATCGGCGTCGACATCAGCGAGCCGTAGACGCCGCCGTTGCTCACGGTGAACGTGCCGCCGGTCAGCTCGTCGAGGCTGAGCTTGTTGGCCATCGCGCGCTTGCCGTAATCGGCGATGGTGGCCTCGATCTCGGCGAAGGAGAGCCGCTCGGCGTTGCGGATCACCGGGACGACCAGGCCCTTGCCGCCGCCGATCGCGACGCCGATATCGCAGTAGTTCTTGTAGACGATGTCGTTGCCACGGATCTCGGCGTTGATCTCCGGGACCAAGCGCAGCGCGTCGACCGCGGCTTTGACGAAGAACGACATGAAGCCGAGCTTGATGCCGTATTTCGCCACGAAGGCGTCCTGATGCTTCTTCCGCAGCGCGATGATGGCGCTCATGTCGACCTCGTTGAAGGTCGTCAGGGTCGCGGTCGACTGCTGGCTCTCGACCAGGCGCGCGGCGATGCGGCGGCGCAGGCTGGTCATCGGCACGACCTCTTCGTCGCGCGCGCCCGCGCTCACCTTGGGGGCCGCCGTGGCTTGACCGCCGGAGACCGCAGCGCTGGCGGCCTTGCTGGCGACGGCGCGCTCGGCGTCCTCCTTCAGCACGCGACCGCCCTTGCCGGAGCCGGCGACGCCGTCGGCCGAGACGCCTGCCTCGCCGAGGACGCGCGCGGCTGCGGGCATGACTGCGGCGGCAGCGGCCGGAGCAGCGGCAGCGGCTGGAGCAGCGGCGGCCGGAGCAGCGGCCGGCGCGGCAGCTTCGGGCTTTGCGTCCGCCGGCTTGTCGCCAGCCTCGACCATGCCGATCACGTCGCCGACCTCGGCCGTGTCGCCGTCCTCCTTGTCGATCCGGCGCAGAAAACCGGCGATCGGCGAGGGGATCTCGGCGCTGACCTTGTCGGTGTCGATCGACACCACGGGCTCGTCTACCTCGACCCAGGCCCCGACGGGCTTGAGCCATTCGGCGATGATGACTTCGGTAATCGACTCACCGACCGACGGGACGACGATCTCTCCGCTCATATCCTGTGCTCCTTGTTGCCTAATGCACGCACGCGATGGGGTTGTCCGAGAACGCGCCCTCGACGACGTGGCGCTGCTCGATCTCGTGGCTGGCCTTGCTGCCGGTCGCCGGGCTTGCCGACTCGGGCCGGGTCACGCGCGACAGACGCAGGCGACCGCAGATCTTGCCGCCGAAGCGGAACCGCACGAAGACCCAGGCGCCCATATTCACCGGCTCTTCCTGCACCCAACGCGCCTCTTCGGCGTTCGGGTAGCGGTCGAGGATGGCGCCCAGCTCGTCGTCGGCGATCGGGTAGAGCTGCTCGAGCCGGACGATGGCGTGGTCCGTCGCGCCGCGCGCATCCCGCTCCGCCAGCAGGTCGTAGTAGACCTTGCCCGAGCAGAGCAGGACCCGGCGCACCTTCTCCGGCTCGGCCACGGCGTCGTCGATGACCGGCTCGAAGCGGCCCGAGGCCAGCTCGTCGAGCGTCGAGACCGCCTGCGGATGCCGCAGCAGGCTCTTCGGCGTCATGATGACCAGCGGCTTGCGCAGCTTGCGGACCTGTTGCTGCCGCAGCGCGTGGAAGAGCTGCGCCGGCGTGCTCAGGTTCATCACCTGGATATTGTCCTCGGCCGCCAGGTTGAGGAAGCGCTCCAGCCGCGCCGAGCTGTGCTCCGGCCCCTGCCCCTCGAAACCGTGCGGCAGCAGCAGGACCAGGCCGGTCAGGCGATTCCACTTGTCCTCGGACGTGGTCAGGAATTGGTCGATGATGACCTGCGCGCCGTTGGCAAAATCGCCGAACTGCGCCTCCCAGATCACCAGCGCGTCGGGCCACTCCAGGCTGTAGCCGTAGTCGAAGCCGAGCACGCTGCACTCCGAGAGCGGCGAATCGAAGACCCGAAAGCGCGTCTTCTCGTGCACGTGGTCGAGCGGGACATACGCCTCACCGGTCTTCTGGTCGTGCCAGACCGAGTGGCGGTGGGCGAAGGTGCCGCGGCCGGCGTCTTGCCCCGAGAGGCGGACGGGCACGCCGTCCTCGACCAGCGAGGCGAAGGCGAGGGCCTCACCGGCGCCCCAATCGAGCAACCTGTCGCCCGCGGCCATCTCGGCCCGCTGGCCGACGATGCGCTTGAGCTTGGCGTTGATCGCAAAGCCCGGCGGGACCTCGGTGATCTGCTTCAGCAAGCGGAGCAGCCGCGGCTTGGCGACGCCGGTCGGCGCGGCCTCGGCGAGGCGCCAATAGCCGCCGTGGTAATGCTTCCAGATCGCGTCGAGCTCGAGGCTGAAGTCGAAGCTGCGGCTGCTGCCGTTCTGGTCGTCGCGGGCGCGTGTGAGGCCCGTCTCCAGGCGATCCTTGCACTCCTCGGCGATCTGCTCCGCCTCGGCGGCCGAGAGCTGGCCGAGCTCGAGCAGGTTCTTGACGTAGTTCTCGCGCACGGTGCGCTGCCGATCGACCCATTGGTACATCACCGGCTGGGTGAAGCGCGGCTCGTCGCCCTCGTTGTGACCGTGGCGACGGTAGCAATACATATCGATGACGACGTCCCGCTTGAAGCGGGTGCGGAATTCCGTCGCCACCTGGACCGCCTGCGCCACCGCGTCGGGATGCTCGCCGTTGACGTGGAAGACCGGAATTTCCAGCATCTTCGCGACGTCCGTGGCGTAGGCCGAGCTGCGCGACGACTCCGGCGGCGTGGTGAAGCCGACCTGGTTGTTGACGATGACGTGGATGGTGCCGCCGGTCGCGTAGCCCGTGAGCTGCGACATATTCAGCGATTCCTGCACCACGCCCTGGCCGGCGAAGGCTGCGTCGCCGTGGATGACCAGGCCGAGCACGCCGGAGCGGGTCTCGTCGCCGTGCCGATCCTGCTTGCCGCGGACGCGCCCCTGCACCACCGGCGTGACGAATTCGAGGTGGCTCGGGTTGAAGGCCAGCGAGAGGTGCATGTCGCGGCCGGTCTCGGTCTTGCGCACCGAGTCGAAGCCGGCGTGGTATTTCACGTCGCCGCGGCCGATGAAGGCGTGCGGGTCCTTGTCCTCGAACTCCTCGAAGATCTGCTCGGGCTTCTTGCCGAGGATATTCGAGAGCACGTTGAGCCGGCCGCGGTGCGCCATGCCGATCACGACGTGGTGCACGCCGTGCCTTGCCGCCTCTTCGATCGCGAGATCGACCAGCGGCAGCAGGCTCTCGGCGCCTTCGAGCGAGAAGCGCTTGGCGCCGAGGTACTTCTTGTGGATGAAGGTCTCGAAGAACTCCGCCTCGGTCAGCTTGCGCAAGATCCGACGCTGCTCGTCGGCCGTCAGCACCCGGCGGTTCTCGGTATCCTCCATCCGCGCCTGCAGCCAGGCCTGCACCTGCAGGTCGTCGATGTGCATGTATTGCACGCCGATATGCTTGCAGTAGGTATTGTGCAGGCGCTGGATGATCCGGCGCAGCGTCAGGACCTTGGCGCCGTGGATCGTGCGCGAAGAGAACGGCAGGTCGAGGTCGTCCTCGGAGAGGCCGTAGAACGAGAGGTCGAGCTCGGGGTGCTGCTTGCGGCCGCGGCCCAGGGGATCGAGGTCGGCGATCGCGTGGCCACGCACGCGGTACGCGCGTACCAACTGGTCGACGCGCTCCTGCCGCTGGTTGGTCTCGCGCAGCCGGCGGGTGACGACGTGGAAGAGGTTCCGCGCCAACGCGCCGTGGCGGTCGAGCAGCTCGTCGAGCGCGGTGCTGTGCAGCTTCAGCAGCACCGATTGCTCGACCGCGACCGCGTCCGCCGAGCGCGGCTGATGGTCCATGATCGCGAGCTCGCCGACGACCTCGCCGCGACCCAGCACAGCGATCTCCTGCCCGCCGCGCTCGACCCGCATCCGGCCCGAGACGACGATGTAGAGGCCGTCGCCCGCGTCACCGGTGCGGAAGAGCACCGAACCGGCTGGGACGTCGACCTCGGTGGCGATATCGGCGACCAGGTCGAGCTCGGTCGAGGGCAGGTCGCGGAAGAGCTGCAGCTTCTCGAGGAAGGGGCGCCGCCGTGCCACCGCCGCCTTGTCGCTCGGCGCCGGCACGCCGCCGCTGCGCAGGACCGGCGCCGCGCGCTGGCCGGCGGTCGCGCCCGGCGGATTGAACACGCTCGAAGGCGCAAAACTCGGGCCGAGTCGGACCTGGCCGTTGCGTGGACCCGGCGTCTCGGCGTCGAGCGCCCGGAAATACGCCTGCCAATCGGCCGAGACCGCGTTTGGGTCGCGCTGCCAAGCGGCGTAGAGGGCCTCGACGAAGGGGACGCTCTCGGTCGAGAGCTGCTGCGGAAGGTCGGCCATCGCGCTTCTGCCTCGTGCGCAGCGCCGGGTTCTGGGGCTGGCGCCGCGAAGGGGCGCAAGGATGCTGGAGCCTGGGTCGGTTGTCGAGTCGGCGGGGGTGAGAAGGGCGGATCGTCGGTCTTCGTGGGCGCGTTGGCGCTGCCTACGGTGCGCACCCCTCGTCGGTCTCGCCGTCGCAGTCTTGGTCGATGCCGTCGCCGCAGATCTCCGCCGCCGGCTCGGCCGCGTCGCAGACCGGCGCCTTGCCCACGACGTCGCAGACAGCCTGGCCGTCACAGGTGCCGTGCGTGTTGGTCCTGCTGCACGCGCGCTGGCCGACCCCGAATTCAGCGGAGACCTCGGCCGCCAGCGGGCTGCAGGGCAACTGGCGCATCGCCTCGGCGTCTTTCGCATCGCCGAGCACCTCCGGCATGCACCAGCGCCACCCGCCCGGGCCCTGCCTGCAGGCGGTGCCCTCGTGGCAGAGGCCGTGGGTGGGGATATCGCAGGGCTTGAGGCAGACGCCGCCTTGGCCGGGAACGTCCTCGGCGCAGCGGGTAGCGCCCTGGAGCCAGACGGTCTTGCCGAAGGGCGAGGTGACGGGGAGCTTGCAGTCGTCGTCGTCGCGGCAGGGCACGCCGCGGGCGGCTTGCCAGTCGAGGCGGAAGTCGTAGGACTGCAGGGCGTCGGTGGGGGTGTTGGCGTCGGGGAGGGTTCCGGGCAGGTCGAACCAATCGCCGCCGGCTTGCGCGCTGCTGGGCATGTGCGGCCAGCAGCCGTGCTTGGGGGCGAGGGCCTGTGCGGCTTTGGTGAAGACGTCGATACACCTGCGGCCTTGGTGCAGGGGGATGCAGAGCTGGCCTTTGGCGCAGGCGGGCTCGTCGGCGCCGCAGGGCGTGTTGGTCGTGGGCCAGGGGGGGCATGGTTGGAGGTTGGGGTCGTAGTAGCCACCGTCATCCGGGAAGTCGTCGACCGTGATCGTGCACATGGCGGGTGGCATCGGCGGCGGCGTGCGGCCGACGCAGCCTTCGGCGCTGGGAATTGGGGCGTCGCAGTGGGGTGGGTCGCGTTCGAGCAGGCAGCGCAGGGTTCCTTCGCATGGCGGGAGGTCGGGGTGGGTGCGCCGGCAGCCGGAGATGCGGTGGTGACGCACGGAGTGTCGGGTGCATGTGTAGGGTTCGGAGGGCTCTGTGCCGGCGTCGCCGATTTCGTCAGGGACGGCGCAGAGCGAGCTTCCGTCTGGTCCGATTGGCAGGCAGCGGAAGCTCTCCAGGCGGGTGAGCGACGCATCTACGGGATGGGTTTCCGCTGGAGCGAGAAATTGTTTGCTCGACATGCGGACGCTGAGCAGGCGGCAGTCGTCGTCGTTCCGACAGGGGACGCCGTCCAGCAGCGACATGTCGAAGGCCCACGGACCCATGTAGGTCACTCCGCGCCACGGACGCTTTGGCGGCAGTGGCAGCGGCCAGAAGTAGCATTCGCACATGTAGAAGCGCTCCGGCCAAGCCCACCAGCCTCCGACATGTAGGCTGCCGCTCCATTCCTTGAACCAAACCAGGTTGGAGAAATCTTGGATCGACTCCCCTTGCCACTCGAAGTTGAGGTCATCGAAAATCTGGCCGGGTATGGTGGGGCAGGCTGGATCGATGTGGACCTTGGTGCCGACAGTGTCGCCGTCGCTCGGGGTCCATGAGTCGTTGTTGGTTACATCTGGCGAGATACTATCAGAGTCGGCGCCGACCACGTCGGCTGGCCGGCGAATCTCAGTCGGACCACACGCGGTCAGTGCGAACATCGACAGCGCAACGAAGCCGCACGCTCGTGCGAAAGATCTACCAACTTCCCGTGATGGAAAATGCTGCTGCGTCATCTCACGAGTTGTCCAGGGCCAGAAGGAGCCAAGATACCGCCGCGACGATTTCCGCATCATCGCTCAGCGGGGCGGCCGAGGCGTCCGGGCTGGGTTCGATCCAATTCAGGGGCAGGTCTCCCCAGTTGGCTGTCACGTCGGCGCGATTCTCTATCAACGGATCGCCAGTTTGATGGTGACCTGCCGTCTCAAGCTGCCACGGAATGATCGCATGGTTATTCCAATTGGGTGGAGGAGATTCGTAATTGACCAATAGCTTCTCGGCAATCAGTTGTGCGCTTCCGGAGTCCGCGCCGAGACAGCAGGCACAGGCACGCCGCAACGCGAGCATTGCCTCCCCTGAGTTCGCCTCGATCGTAGGCAGCACACCCTTTGGCCCGCCGGTGTACCATTTCACCAGCGCAGGCAGCGGAAGCTGTGAGTGGTGGGTCGCGGAAGCATGCGAGATCTTCGACTCTCGTCCGAGGAGGCGGTTGGTCATCTGCTGTGCATAGGATTGCGGAGCCACGACGTGAAGGGCGTCTTGGGCGCCCTCGCCGCGCTTCGCGTTGACACTCCGCACGAGCGAAGCGACGTAGGCGCCTCGCCGCGTGGCAAAGGGCGGAACCGGGAGCTTCGTAGCCTCCATCGCAGCGTCGTACGCAGCATCGGCAGCCACGACGGTGCTGATCTCGGCCGCCATTGCCAGGATTGCGGAGCGACTCGTTTCAGCCTCGTACTTCGACCACAGCAACTGCGTCCAAGTTGTGACGTTGTCAGGGAGTGGTTGGCCAGGGAAGATCGCTCGACACGCCGATAGCAGCATCCACTCCGGCATCGGAGTCCACGGCAGGGCCGCGTTGCAGAACCGCCAACCCGACCAACCTACGAGTCGATCATTGTGGAACGTCACGTAGCGTCCGGTGGAACCGTCGACGACCAGACTCGCGTGGGCGAACCTGTTCGTATCGGCCCATCGGCAAGCGTTCGGCCCAAAGGCTGCCGCCCTGGGCCAGCCCTTGGCCGGAAGGTTCACGCCGGGTGCTTCGCCGGCGGCACCCAATCGAGATGCGTAGCCAGCATCGCTCAAGACCGCGGGGGCGTTCATCGCCGCGAGGATCTCCTTGCAGACCACCGCGCTCATATGACAACCACCGAAGTTGGCGTCTAGCACCTCGGGGAGCGAACCCGTGAACGCCGCATTGGCATTCCACCACTCGGAATTCGGCAGCCCCGGATCAACGATTTTTGCGCCGAAGCTGTTGTTCATCGCTACGCACCACGATCGGGCGTCTCGCGGCGACGGCACCGCGTGAGGCCCCTCCGCAGATGGGCCAAACTCCGCCGCCATTGGCCGCGCAAGCAGGCCAAATCGATGCGAGAATCCGCGCCGATGGAGCCACGCGCTGACCCAGGTCCCGGGGCTCGAAGCTGCAGCTTGCCAGGGCCGGATCTCGTGCCAAGCGACTCGCCACGCAAGGTAGGCATTGGTCGCCCACACCGAGTAGGGCAGCACGCAAGGACCGCCGTCGGGGTGCGGCCGGTGTTGAACTGGCGCGCCAGAGCCGTCGGTCCAATAAAGCGCGCGAAAGTCGAAGCCGAAGACGTCGGCGGTCAGGGCGTCGCCCGGACGCACGCAGCCGTAGCCCGGACCCGCCGCGGCAGTGGTCGCCCAACAGCGGTTCGGATCCGCCGCCCGGGGATCCAGCGGATCCCATCCGAGCAAGCGTCGACGCTGCGCAACCGACAGCATCGCCAACCTCGTCGGCCACATCTGCTGGCGGTCCACCCAAAGCGAGATCGCGACCCGCCGCGCCCACACCCGCGAAGCTTCGACCGACGAGAGGCCATAGAGCACAAAGCGCTTCGATCCGGCCCAATCCGGCTGCCCTCGCTGGTCGACCGGCGGCGCGTCGAACTCATCCCAGAAGCGTTGGTCGCCGTGCAGCGGCGAGATCCAATTCGCCGTCGACGGCAGCGGGTCGATCCATTGGCTCGGGTAGCCGACCGGCGGCGCGGTGTGCACCTCCATTGGTGTGGATTCGAGGTGTTGGATCGCGATGGCGAGCGTCGCAGCGAAGGCGTTGGCCTTGCGGCCGCCCTCGGCCAGGAGCGTCATCTCGCCGGCGTGTTCGAGCTCATCGGGCTTGATGACGCCCTCGAGCAGCGCCGGCTTGCCGACTTCCGCGAAGAAGTAGGGCCGATACGCCCACAGCCACGCCGTGCCCTTGCCGCGTCGGGCGAGCTCGGTCCAGAGCAGCGAGGTCACCGACACGGCATCGGGCTCGACGGCGCCTGCCGGCAAGCTGCTCGCCGGCTGCGGCGTTGGCGCAACCTCGGGGAGCCCCTCGAACTCGTCGAATCCGCCGAAGCCGCCGAACGGCGCGCTCTTGGGCAGCGATCGCTTCGGCAGGCTCGTCGCAACTCTCCCGCCGACGAAGGGCCAGTTCTCGTCGTGCTGCTCGTCCTGCCAGAACGGCGCGAAGCGCCAGTCGAAGTGCAACTTCTCTGCGTTCAGGAAGTGCTCGACGACGGCCGCGGCGTTGGTCGGATCGGTCGCGAGCCAGGACGGCAGGCCACCGGGGCCGGCCGCGTCGCCGACGAAGGTGGCGAGGGCCTCGGCTGGGCCGAAGAGGTCGCGGAGGCGCTGCAGGCGCTGTTTCGGCGTCCAGGAGCGGATCATGGTCCGCACCCCTCGTCGGTCTCGCCGTCGCAGTCTTGGTCGATGCCGTCGCCGGTGCCGGCTGGGCCGCAGGTTTCGGAGGCGGGCTCGGGGGCGTCGCAGGTGGGGAGCTCACCAACCGTCGTGCAGTGTGCGCTGCCTTCGCAGGAACCGTGGACGTTCGCTCGATGACAGCGTCCTATCGAGCTATTCACCACCGACCACGCTCGACACTTCGCCTTGCCCGACTTCGGTCTGCACACACCGGAGCCGCTCGATGAACGACCTTCTGCGGAGGCGCATGTCTCGGTCGCACCACAGTTCCAATCGCCGATGCATCTGCGCAGGCACTGCTTGAAGGTTGGTTTCCCTGCAGCCTGCACCAACGCGCAGCGAAACATTGCTCTCCCCGCTTCTGTTGGCAGGAGCTCGAGCCGGCAATCCGCATCAGATACACATGGCATACCGTACGGAAACCACGAGTCCCGATTCGAACATGCGAAGATGGCTTCTGCGCCGCCGTCGAGAATGTCGCAGCTACCGTAGAACTCCGGACACTCTTCACCGCACTCGGAGAGGCAACCCGGTGTGCACCGCCAGCCCATGGCGTAGGGCAAGCAGTACGTACCTGAGGGACAGTCCTTCGCAGCGTCGCAGGGAAGGAGATTGGTGCAGTATCCAGGCGGCCAATCTTCCCGAAGCGCTGCATCGGCGGCATTGGAATCGGCTGCGGCGTCCGGGGTTCCCGGTGGTACATGGAGGTCACCGTCGCCGGTGCTGGAATCGGACCCCCGAATGCTTCCATCGTGGTACGACGGAGACACACCGTCGGCCGCAGGCTCAACGTGGCCGCCGTCATGACATGCGAGCGCCACGGACCACGTAATTGCGTAGACCCAGGCATGGCGAGCTTGCGGCTTCATACATCTTGCCATTGCGAGTTCAACCAGAGCGCGATGCGGAGAATTCCGACGACGACCTCGGGATCGTCGTGTGCCCCTTTCCCATCGATGATGTAGTTGGCAGGCAGTTGGCCACGTGTGCCGCAGAACCGCTTGTTGTACGCAGAGTCTGCGCCGCGAAGGTAGCCGCTGAACTTGGTGCCAGGGATTGCCGCTTGCACCTTGCCATAGTCGCCGGTCAGGAACTTTGCAGCGAGGATCCTGGCGGTAGGCCACGCCGCGTGCGCCGCTAGCGTTGAGGGTTCGAGGACTTCCTCGCCGTGCTGCGCGAGCAGCGCCACAACCGATGTTCGCGCATTCACCGTCGACTTCTGCAGCGTGTCGTCCCAGGCGCGTCGGGGCCATCGGAACCAAGGCAGGGCGCCTTGGGGCTCGCTAGGTCCGGCTAGATCGAGCATCGCATCATGGGCTTGCGTCACCCACCGGTCGCCATGTATGCAGGCTTCCTTGGTCAGCGCCGCTCGGTGGGAAAACCACACCGTACCGTCCCTCGTGGCGAGGAGAAGCATGTATTCTTCTAGCGCCAACCACGCCTTGTGTGGCTCTGTGAATCGCAGACCGAGCCAACTGAGCGCGTCGTCCGCGTGACTGACGTAGTAGGCGCGGTCGCAGAACTGTACGAGGACGGCCTTGTGGCCGTATCCATCGTCCGAAATGGTGGCCGGAGCCATGACTGCGAGGCCGACCGACTGACTTCCGATCACGTGCACCGTCGGCTGGGGCGCCTTCGGATAGACTCCCTGCGAGAGGCGGTTGGGCATCGACATTGCGCGCAGAAGCGCGCACAGCAATGGGCCGTTGGCCTGACATCCTGAGTTGTTGAAGTTCATCAACTCCGCCATATTCAGGTCGTGGTAGTCGTTGCCGAACGCCCGGTATCGTGGCGCGATCCGAGCTTCTGACGGCTTGAGGTTGCCGCTGCCGTGGCAGAATCCGGAGGACCGCAGGATGCCTGTCGCCGCGGCAGCAGCACGCAGGGAATGCGTTTGAACATCTGAACTTTGTTGCCATGCGAACGTGGACGAATGCCGCGTCAGTTGCCAAGCGAGGTAGGGGTTGGTGTCCCAGAAGCCAATTGGTATCCAGCCAACATCTCGACCCTGTGTTTTCAGTGGCCAAAACAGCTGCGAACACTCGCAAAGAAGAGGTTCGTCGGTGTCGGTCGTCGTCGCGATCGACTTCAAGTCCCAAAATGGATATTGGTCTTGAATCGCGGCAGTCGGGTACGACGTGGATGGGTTCTGAATTCTCCAGTCCCGCGGGTCCCAAGCGAGCAAGAGTCGGAGCTCTGCCTGGGTCGCGACCTCCAACCGCCAAGGCCACCGCCCCCAATGCCCGTTCGCATCACCCCACAAGCAAATCGCCACCCGCCGCGCCCAAACCCGCACCGCCTCCAGCCGCGTCAACCCTTGCCGGACGTACCGCCTGCGATCGCCAACGGGAGGCTCGTCGAACTCGTGCCAGAACCGCTGGTCCCCATGCAGCGGAGATGCCCACAACGTCGGCGGTGGCTCAGGCGCCTGCCACTGGGAGGGATACCCCTTCGGCATCACATTGTGACCGGTCGCAAAGTCGACGCTCTCGAGCGTACCGATCGCCACGGCCAACGTGTAGGCAAAGCAGTCGACCTCGACCAGGGCCTTCGGTGAGACCTGCGCCGCGGTCTGCACGATCTCCAGCTCCAACGAGACCGGTCCCTGGTCAACCTCGTGCGCCAGCAGCACCCCGGCGAGCAGCGGCTGCGCGCCAGCCACCGGCAGAAAGTACTTGCGGTACTTCGTCCAAAGCCAGACGTTGTCGCCGTACAACTCGACCAGGGTCGTCCAGAGCGCCGGCGGGGCCGTTGGCAACACCGGCGGCGGCGCAACCCCGGGCAGTGTGCCCAGATCTTCGAACTGCGGAAAAGCGGGCTCCGACGCTTCGAAGGGCTGTGCCGCGGGCATCTCCCCCTGCTCCCAACCCGACGCAGCAGGCGCTCCCACCATCGGCCACTCCTCCGCCACCCATCGATCCTGCCAGAACGGCGCGAGATGCCAGGGTAGCAAAAGCTGACCGTGGAGGAAGTGCTGAACGATCGCGGCTGCCCGCTCGGGGGTGATCCACGACGGAAGTTCGAGGGCCTTGCCCAGCAGCGGCTTGGTGCTGCCGGCTGCCGCGCCCGCCGTAGCGACGCCATCCTCGGCCAGCAGCCGGCGCAAGCCCTCGCGCGCGCCGTACAAGGCGACCAGCTTCTGCAGCCGCTGCTTGGCGGTGAGGTAGGGCATCCGAGCTACCGATCAGCAGTCGACGAGCGTAGCCCACACGCGGAAGTGAACCCACTGCTTCGCACCGGCGGTTTCGTCTGGATTGTAAAGGCGGACACGGACATACTCGTGCAGGCCCGCCAGCGCTGGGGTCTCGGTAACGAGGCCATTGAAGGTCGCATGGAACGAGTCCTTGCCGCGTGATCCGTCGAAGCTGCTGGTTCCCCCAGTCGAGCTCATCGGAGTCCACGGTCCGCGGTCGGAACTGGTCGGTCCGATGATGTTGAACGGCTCGGGGGTGTCGGCGGTTTCAAACTCGACCTTGGCGTAGTTTGCAACCGTGCCGAGCGGCACACATGTCAGCTCGAACGAGAAGCGCACTGCCCGCGCGCCGTTGGTACGGAGGTAGGCCTCAGGCGGCGTCCGCCACTCGAAGGCCTGTGCGTCGCTGCTCTTGTCGTCGAGCACCACCTGCACGTCTTGCCACAGGAAAGTTCGTCCGTTGCCCATCTTCTCCTCCTGACGTCGCCCTTCTTCGGCGAACTACACACGGTGTTCAGATAGGACCACAACTCTCTCTCTCTCAAGCACTTTTTGACTTCTACGGCAACGGACGTCATCGTGGCCTTCGTCACTACGGCGATCAGGGTGCGATTTTCGAACCGTGACTCTCGCTCTGACAATTGTGGCTCCTCGGCGGCAAGCAGAGCGCCCCGAGCCCAATCGGAGCCACCCTTCAAAAACGGGCGCCACCGTCTTGTTGCTTGACCGCCCGCGGCGGCAGCCCTAGCGTTGACACGGGTTCCGTGCACACGGAAACAGGAGCGAGCCCATGAACCTGACCATCAGCGCCGACGAAGACGTCATCCGGCGCGCGAGGGCGGCAGCACGTAGGCAGGGCCGAAGCCTCAACGACGTCTTGCGTGAGACGCTCGAGCGCCTCGCCGGAGCCCGCAGTCGGGAGGCGGTGGCCGACGAATTCCTCGCCTTGACCGAGACGAAGCGAGGCACGCTCGAGGGCTCCTTCCGGCGCGAGGACGCCTACGACGCTCGGCGCAACGGATGAGCAGCTTCCTCGACACCAACGTCTTGGTCTACGCGGTTGATGCCACGGACCCCGAGCGGAACGCCCGTGCCCGTGCGCTCGTGGAGGCGTGCCTCCGGCGCGGCGACGGCGTCGTCTCGACCCAGGTCTTGCAGGAGTTCTTCAACGTCGCGACGCGGAAGATGGGCATCGACGCCGCGGCGGCCCGTCGCTACGTCGAGCTCTTCGCGTCCCTGGAGACGGTGCAGATCTCGACCGAGCTCATCCTCGGCGCGATCGATCTGCACCGGCTGCGGTCGATCTCGTTCTGGGACGCGCTGGTCGTTCGCGCCGCGAGCGCCGCCGGGTGCGAACGGGTCTGGACCGAAGACTTGCAGGCGGGCGCGACGCTGGATGGGGTTCGGGTCGAAAATCCATTCCACTAGCGAACGCGTGTCCGCTCGCACACGTGTCCGTCACCTGGTTCGCCTTGTTCAGTGTGGTTGCACATTGCAACCCAAGTCCGTATCGTGGGAGCCCCAGGGCGTAGAATCCGCCCGCAGCGGAGGAGGCCACGATGCCCAGCGCCCTCAAGCTCCACGACGATATTGTCGAAGCCGCCCGCGCCGAGGCGCCGCTCTGGTCACGCTCGACCACGCAGCAGGTCGAGCACTGGGCCCGCATCGGGCGGGCCATCGAACGCGAGCGCCTCGCCTCGGCAGATCGCGTTCGTGCCGCTCTCTCGGCGCAACTGGATTTCGACGCCCTCGATGGCGACGAGCGGGCCTTGGTATTGGCCTCGCTCGAAGAAGAGATCGTCACGCCACACGGCGATGCTGGCCTCGCGGCAGAGTTGGCCCACAGGACGCTGCGACCGAGCTACATCGACTCGAGCGGCAAGGTCGTGCGCCCCGGCGACTCCGAAGCACGATGACGACGCCGCTCCTTTGGGTCGTGGCCGGCTCCAACGGCGCGGGCAAGTCGACCTACGTCCGGCAGAAAATCCTCCCGCGCCTGGCGATGCCCTTCGTCAACGCAGACGACGACGCACGCGACCGCTGGGGCAAAGGCGCCGACGCACACGTCTGGGAGGCTGCACATTGGGCGCGTGAACGTCGCGAGACGCTCATCAACGAGCGCCGAAGCTTCATCGCCGAGACGGTCTTCTCCCATCGGTCCAAGCTCGAGTTGCTGCGCGACGCTTCCTCGGCCGGCTACGCCGTCTGGTTGACCTGGATCAGCCTCGAAAGCGCGGACCTCGCCATCGCCCGCGTTGCAGATCGCGTCGATCTCGGCGGTCATCCCGTGCCCGCCGATCGCATCGCGGCGCGCTACGCCCGGATTCCCGGCCTGCTACGGCAAGCGATCGTGACCGCCTCGCGTGCCTACATCGTCGACAACACGGAGCCCGAACGACCGCTGCGGGACGTCGTTCGCTACGAGCGTGGCAACCGCGTCTGGCTGGCCAGGGACGTCCCCGGCTGGGTCGAGCGTGCGGGGCTCTCGGGTTGACGGCCGCACCGTCTGGTCGATTTCCATTCGAATGGTCGGCGCAAACTCGCGAACGCACTACACCCGCTCGCCAGCGAACCGCCGCATCCCGATCCGCCCCAGCGCGCTCTGCGCCGCATGCCAGCCGATTTTCGCCGCGTCCCGGCCGCTGCCGACCCCGACCGCCACGGCCTGCCGCTTCGCGACCTCGTGCACCATCCAGCGGTTGGCGGCCTCGAACCAGCGCATCGAGTGCCGACCGCGGATATGCCGGTCGCGGTCGCTGCCCTCGGCCCATGCGCGGGCCTCGAAGGTGCGGTCTTCGACCTTGGCGGCGTAAGGCGTGCCGGCGATCGGGTAGCTCACGGTGGTCAGGAAGACGCCGGGCCGCGCGCGCGAGACCATATCGATGCTGGCCTCGATATCCTCGAGCTCTTCGCCTTCGTAGCCGAGCATCAAGAACATGCCGGTCTCGATGCCGGCCTCTTCGAGCTTGCGGACCATCTCGACCACGCGCTCGGCATCGGTGCTGCGCTGCATCGCGTCGAGGATGCGCTGGCTGCCGGATTCGGCGCCGACCCAGATCCGCCGGGCGCCCATCCGCGCGAGCGTGGCGATGATCTCGTCGTCGAGCCGGTCCTCGCGGGTGATCGTCTCGAAGGGCACGCGCAGGCCGCGGCGCTCGAGCTCGTTGGCGTACTTCAGCAGCCACTTCTTGTGGATGGTGAACACGTCGTCGGCATACCAGAGCTGGTCGGGGCGGTAGCGCTCGAGCAGCCCCTGCACCTCGTCGGCGACGTGCGCCGGCGTGCGGCGGCGGTGGCTGTGGCCGTAGACGGCGTGGCTGCACCAATTGCAGTGGAAAGGGCAGCCGCGCGCGGTGATCAGGTTGACGCTGCTGCTGCCGTGGTGGCGCTTCCAGCAGTCGAGGTAGGCGCCGATGTCGATCAGGTCGCGCGCCGGGTTCGGCAGGCTGTCGAGGTCCTTGACCTGCGCCCGCGGCATGTTGCGGATCACCTCACCGTCCGCGTCCTGCCAGACCACGCCGGCAATCCCCGAGAAATCGCGCTTTCCGTCGAGCAGCAGCGGCATCAACTCGGTCAGCGTCAGCTCGCCCTCGCCGACGACGACCGCGTCGATGCCGTGGGCGAGGTAGCGGTCGGCGTAGTTGGCCGGGTCCGGGCCGCCGACCACGACGCGGCAGCCGGCGCGCTTGGCCGCCGCCGCCATCTTCAGGATGTGCCGCCGCGTCACCATATTGGCGTAGAGGCCGACCACCGCGGGCTTGGCGGCGTGCACGGCGCCGAGAAATTCGCCGCGGGTGCGGAAGGTCCCGTCCCACGCCGCGACGCGAAAGCCCTGCTGCCGCAAGTAGGCGCCGACGTAGAGCATCCCGAGCGGCGGGTAGGGCCGCATCGCCTTGAGCTCGGCGGGGTCCTCGTGCAGGAACCAGCCGTGGCCGAGGAGCAGGTCGATCATGCCGAAGCTCCCGGCGCCTGGGCGCTGCCGTCGGGCGCGCTGGGCGTGGCGGCGGCGTCGAAGTCCATCGTCGCGCCGGTCGCCCGCACGCCCTGGTGCGGCAGCGCGGCGAGGTGGTCGAGCCGCGCCTCGGCGATCGGCAGCAGCGCGCTGTCGACCGCGGCGCGGGCCAGCTCGCGCGGGCTTGGCCGATGGCTGCGCGGCGTCTGTCCCCGCAGCCGCCACAGCGTCCGCCGGGATTTGTAGTCCATGTGCACGACGCGGTGCAGGTGGCGGTAGAACGCGGTCGGGAAGGGCCCCTCGTAGAGCATGTCGAGGTCGGAGCTGTCGATCCAATGCTGCTTCACACCGAGCTGGTCGGCGACGCGGTCGTGGAAGCGGGTCCCGGGCAGCGGATAGCTCACCGAGATGCCGATATCGTCGGGCTTGCAGCGGCGCAACATGGCGCGGGTGGCCTCGATATCGGCGCGGGTCTCGCCGGGGTAGCCGAATTGCAGGAAGTAGGCGACCTCGACCCCGCGGCCGTGCAGCAGGCGGGTGGCCTCCTCGATCTCCTCGACCTTGGTGCCCTTGTCCATCGCGTCGAGCACGGTCTGGCTGCCCGATTCGGCACCCATCCAGACGACCTCGGCCCCGGCGTCGGCGAAGGCGTCGGCCTCACCCGGGCGGACCAAGAGGTCGGCGCGCGAGAGCGCCTTGAACGGCAGCGTGCCGCCGCGCTGCCGCATCGCCTCACCGAACGCACCGACCCAGCCCTTCTTCAGGCCGAAGATATCGTCCATCCACCACAGGTGCTCGGCGCCGAAGGTCTCGCGCAGGTGGGTCGCCAGGACGGCGGCCTGCTCGGGGCTGTGCATGGCGTAGCGCTGGCCCCAGATCGGCTTGGCGCACCAGTTGCAGTGGTAGGGGCAGCCCCGCGTGCTGACCAGGTTGAGCGAGAAGCGGCCGTGGCGCTCCTTCCAGATGCGGCGGTAGTGGTCGAGGTCGCAGAGGTCCCAGGCCGGCCAGGGCAGCGCGTCCATCGCCTTGATCGTCGCCCGCCGCGGCGTCCGCACCAGCTCGCCGCCACGGCGGAAGCAGAGCCCGGCGAGCGTCGCGGCAACGTCGGCGTCGACGGGGTCCTTGTCCCACCCGCGAGCGAGCAGATCGGCCAGTGTATCGTCGCCCTCGCCGACCAGCACCAACTCGGCGCCGGCGTCGAGGTAGGGCGCGGGGTGGTCCGAGGCGTCCGAGCCGCAGACCCAGGCCCGCACGCCGTGCCGCCGCGCCGCCGCCAGCATCACCAGCGCCGCCTCGCGCATCCGCAGCAGGCACATTTTGCTGAGGTAGTTGAAGTTGTCCTCGTAGAGCACGACCAGGCGCGGCTTGTGCGCCACCAGCGCCGCCTCGAAGGCCCGCTCGTCGTGCGCCAGCATCGCGTCGAAGAGCGCGACTTCACGGCCTGCCTGCCGCGCCACCGCCGCCGCGACGATCGTGCCCATCGGCGGATAGGGCTGCATCGCCTCGTAGAGTTTGCGGTCGAAGCGGAGGAAATAGGCGTGGGCGAAGAGCAGCTCGGTCGGCTTGGTGGCAGCGCTCATGCGACGCCTCCTGCGGCCCGGCGGCGGCGCGGCTCGAGCAGGCGGTCGAGGTCCTCACCGTCGACCTCGAGCGCGGCGAGGCGCTCGCGGAAGCGGCGCACGACCGAGGCGCGGTTGTCGCTCTGGTGCAGCTTGAGCACGCCGGGGAGGAGCAGCATGTCGCCGCCACGGGCGCTGCTGGCCCGCTTCTTCCGGCCGAGGTGCCAGCCCAGCCCGCGTTGGGCGATGCGCTCGATCGCCCAGCCGGTCGGAAGCAGCGCGCGCTCGAGCCAGCGTTGCGCTTTTGCAGCGCGGCTGTCGTCGTCGCCGACCCCGCCGATCAGCGGGTTGCGCGCCCGCAGCCCGGCGTTCGGCAGCAGGCGATTCGCCCAATCGTTGACGGTCGCCATGCGACGGAGCTGGCGCTCACCGGCGATCGGCTCGAGGCCCAGCAGCTCCTGACCGGTGAAGAGGTCCCCGCCGTCGGGGACGGTGATGTGGACCTTGTCGACCAGGTAGTTGGCGCAGAGCACGTCGCGGCAGCCTGTGGCGCGGGCGAGCACGACCAAGCCGAGGAAGACGGCCCAGGTGCGGCCCTCTTCGGTGACGATGAAGAGGTCGAGGTCGTCGTCGTGGATCGAGTTGCGCCGGCTGGTGCCGCCGGAGAACGCGACCATCCGCACCCATGGCAGGCGCGCGGCGAGGCGGAGCACGCCACGGTGGTCAGCGATCAGGCGCTCGGCGGTGGCGGCGCGGCGCTCGCGCTGGGCGCTGTGGTCGGGGCGGTCGGCGAGGCTCCAATAGGCGCCGGCGCGTCGGATCCGCGGCCCGAGGAAGGCGTCGTCCTCGGCCCCCTCGAGCAAGGCGCGGACCTCCGAGAGGGTCGCGGTCTCGAGCAGGAGCTGGCGCCAGATCTCTTCGTCGCGCAGGGGGAAGTCGAAGAGGTCGGCGTAGGCGAGCGTCCGCACCACGGCGCGGCGCAAGCGTATCGGCCGCGCGTCGCCTGCTTCGGACTGCCTTGCCGCTTCGGGCTGCGTTGCTGCTTCGATTCGACGCGCCATTGGTCTGGACTCCCCTGCGTCCGGCAGCATCGCCGCCCCACCGCGGCCGCGCAAGCGACCGGCGCCGATCTCGCCGTCGCCAAAGCAGACGCCCCGCCGCAGGCCGGAACCTGGGGCGGGGCGTCGCCGCGGATCGCTCCGCGTTCGCTGGCTGCGTCAGCCTACTTCGGGAAGCAAGCCGCCGCTTCGGCACCGCACGTGCTGGCGATGCACTTGTCCTTGCAGCCTTCCTCGGAGCTGCTCTCGCACTGCTTGGCGCAGCCCTGGTCGCAGAACATCACCGTGACGAACTTCTCGACCTCGGCCTTGGCACCCTTGGCGGCGCACTGCGCCGGGCAGCCGAAGCCGCCGTCGCCGCCTTCGCCGTTGTCGCTGTCGCACTTCGCCATGCAGGCGCCGACCTGGGCGCAGTTCTCACCGGTCTCGGCGGGCTTGGCGCAGGCGAAGATCGAGTCGACGCACGCCTTGGTCGGGCCCTTGTCGCCGGTCGGGGTCGCCTCGCCGGGGGCCGGAGCCGCCTCGTCGCCATCGTCGCAGGCCTTCATGACGCCCAGCACCAGCGGGGCCTCTTCCTTCGACGTCTTGCCGATGCAGCCGAAGATGCAGGCGCCCGGGTCGCCGTTCTCGCCCGCCTTGGCGTTGCAGGCCTCGACGCAGCCGAAGGTCGAGAGGCAGGTCTCGGTGCCGCTCGGGTCGATGCAAGCGAGCATCTTCTCGCCGCACTTCGGATCATCACCACCGCCCTCGAAGCACGGCGCCGCTGCGATGAGCTGGCCCTGGGCTTCTTTGGTCAGCTTCGGCAGGCACTCGGCGAAGCACGCGTCGTCGCTGCCCTCGGACTTTGCCGCGCACTCGCTGTGGCAGGAGAAGAAGTCGATGCACTTGGCGTCACCCGACTTGCCGCTGACCACGCAGCCGATGAATTCCTGCGCACAGGCCTCCTCGGGATCCTTGCCGTCCTTGATCGCCGTGGCCATGCACTTCGCCATCGCGCTCAGGGCCTCGACGCCGGCCTTGTCGGTCGTCGCGACGCAGCCCGAGAGGCAGGCGAATGTATTCGGCTTGCCCTCGCAGCTGTCGAAGCAGCTGCCGGCCTCCATGCAGGTCTTGTCGCCCTTGGGCTCGGGGATGTCGGTGATGCACGGCACCAGGTCGGCGACGCACTCCTCGGACATGCACGAATTCAGGCAGCCCGGGTCGGTCGAGTCCTTGCACTTCGGCAGGCAGGTCTTCTGCACGCACGAGAGCAGCGGCAGACCCTTGTTGATCGCCGGCTGCGCCGAATCCTCGATGCATTGCGTCGAGCAGCCGTCGGCGAAGCCCTTCGGCGCGCATGCAGCGAGGACGCAATCGCCCAGCTCGGGGCAGGAGTTGTACTTCTTCGCCGGTCCGGTGTCCTCGACGGTGGTGTCGCCGCCGGTGGTGTCGCCGCCGGTGGTGTCGCCGCCGGTGGTGTCGCCGCCGACGCTGTCCACGCCAGTGGTGTCGCCGCCGGTGCCGTCGCTGCCGCCGGTGCTGTCGCTGCCGCCGGTGGTGTCGCTGCCGCCCGCGGTGTCGGTCGTCGTCGTCTTGCCGCCGCTGCCGTCATCCGACGAACACGCGCCGAGGGCCGCCACGGCCGCCAGCGCCACGATGAGCTTGGGGATCCGCATCATATCTGCCTCCACTCTCTGCCGCGTTCTCGGCGGCACCAATTCGTCGCGCACCTGCAGCGACCTCGGCACCACCGTAGAAGCTCCCGATGCCAACCGCCAAAAAACCACCTCTTTGCTGGAGTAGACTTGCTCCAACACCCGGCCGGGCCGCACACTCCTCCCGCGTCGCTCGCTCCCGGAGGCCCCCGCCATGACCATCACCCTGCTCGTCCTCGTCGGCATCCTCGCCGCGCTCGGCGTCTTCGCCGTCGGCGTCTACAACAAGCTGACGACCCTACGGAACCGCCTGAAGAACGCGTTTTCCCAGATCGACGTCCAGCTCAAGCGCCGCTACGACCTGATCCCGAACCTGGTCGACGTCGCCAAGGGCTACCTGCAGCACGAGCGCGAGACCCTCGAAGCGGTGGTGAAGGCCCGCGCCGCCGCCGTCCACGCCGAGGGCAAAGTCGCCGCCGACCCGACCTCGCCCGGCGCGATGAAGGCCCTCTCCGGCGCCGAAGGCGCGCTCGGCGGGGCGCTCTCGCGCTTGTTGGTCACGGTCGAGGCCCACCCCGAGCTCAAGGCCGACCAGACCATGGCCGACCTCTCCGAGGAGCTGCGCTCGACCGAGAATCGGGTCGCATTCGCCCGGCAGGCCTACAACGACGCCGTCACCGTCTACAACACCGAGCGCGAGAAATTCCCCGCCGTGCTGCTCGCCGGAACCTTCGGCTTCACCGGTGGCGACCTCTTCGAGATCGTCGATCCCACCGAGCGGCAAGCGCCGCGCACCAGCTTCACGCGCTAGTCGGAATCCCGCCCGATGGACTTCTTCGGCCAGCAGGACGTCGCCCGCGCCCGCTCCGGCCGCTACCTCGCCCTCTTCGTCGTAGCCGTCGCCGCGGTGGTCGGCGCGGTCTACGGCGTCGTCATCCTGGCCGAGGTCTGGGCCGCCCGGCAGAGCCACGGCGGTATGGCCGCGCCGGCGCTTTGGCAGCCGAAGCTCTTCTTCGCCACCGCCCTCGGCAGCTTGTTGGTCATCGCCTACGGCTGGTCGAAGGAGTCGCGCCGGCTCGACGCCGGCGGTGGCGCGGTCGCCCTCGCCCTGGGCGGGCGGCAGATCTTGCACGGCCGCGCCGACGCCATCGAGGCCCGGCTGCTCCACGTCGTCGAGGAGATGGCCATCGCCGCCGGCCACCCGATGCCGCACGTCTTCGTCCTCGACGAGGAGCCCGGGATCAACGCCTTCGCCGCCGGCTGGACCCCCGAGGACGCCGCGATCACCGTCACCCGCGGCGCGTTGGAGCTGCTCGACCGCGACGAGCTGCAGGGCGTCATCGGCCACGAGATGAGCCACCTGCTCGAAGGCGACACCCGCCTCAACATGCGCTTGATGGCCTGGCTGGCCGGCATCCAATCGCTGGGCACCCTCGGCCTGGTGCTGCTCCGGCTCGGGCTGCGTGGTCGCGGCCGGCACAGGACCCGTCACGACGCGCCGTGGCCGCTCGCCGCGCTCGGCGCCGCTCTCTGGCTGGTCGGCTCGCTCGGCCTGCTCGCCGGCCGGCTGTTGCGCGCCGCCGTGGCCCGCGAACGCGAGCACCTCGCCGACGCCTCGGCGGTGCAATTCACCCGCAACCGCACGGGCATCGCCCGCGCGCTGCAGAAGATCGGCGGCTGGCGGCACGGCTCCAGCGTGCAAGAGCCGCAGGCCGCCGCGATGAGCCACCTCTTCCTCGGCGCGCCCGAGTCGCAGGGCTTTTGGAGCCGGCTCTTCGCCAGCCATCCGCCCCTGATCGAGCGCATCCGCAGGCTCGACCCAGGCTTCGACGGCAGCTTCCCGCCGGTCGAGCCTTCCGAGCAGGCGCTGCTGCGCGAACGCGAGCGCGAGCAAGCCGCCGCCGCCGCCGCTTCCGCCGCGAAGAGCAGGCAGCAGGTCGCGGCGAGCCCGGTCGTCGTCGGCCTGGTCGAGCGCGCCACCGGCGCGCCACTGCAGCAGGCCAGGGCGACCATCGAGGCCCTTCCCACCGCGCTGCGGCAGGCGACCGAGACGCCCTTCGGCGCCGCGGCCCTGACCTTGGCGCTGCTCGTCGACCGCGACGAGTCCGTGCGGGTGCGGCAGATCGAGGGTCTTCGCGGGGTGGTCGGCGGCGGCCCCGGCGGCAGCGCGCTGATCGCCGAGGTCTTGCGCCTGGCGCACGCCACGATCGCGCTGCCGGAGGAAGGGCGCCTGCCGCTCTGTGAGCTCGCCGCGCCGGCGCTCGGCGACCTCTCGCCAGCCCAGGGCGAGGCGCTGGCCCGGGGCGTCACCCTGCTCGCCGACGCCGACGGCGAGCGCTCGATCTTCGAGTTGGCCCTCGAGCGCGTCGTGGTTCGCCGCCTCGCCGGGCGCGCGCTGGCACCGCAGCGGAGCGGGCCGGCCGTCGGCAAGCGTGCGCTCGCCGCGGCGATGGCCGACGTCCTCGGCGCGATCAGCCACGTCGGCGCCCACGGCGACAGCGAAGCGGCGCGGTCGGCCTTCGACGCCGGCCGCAGCGCCCTGCCGCCGCTGTGGCGCCGTGAGATCAGCCTCCCCGAGGCCAGCGCGCTGACCCACGCCCGCGTCGACGCGGCGCTGGACCACCTCGCCGCAGCGCCCGCCCATCTGCGGCGAGAAATCGTCGACGCGGCGGTGCGCGCCGCCCACGACGATGCGATGCTCACCGTCCACGAGGCCGAGTTCCTGCGCGGCGTCGCCGAAGCCCTCGGCGTCGCGCTGGCGCAATCCTCGACCGGCGGCGCCGCTCGCGACGGCGTGGAGGACCGATGACGCCACCGGCCCTGTACGGTCCGCTCCGCACCGTCATCCGGCTGCTGCTCGGGGCGTTCTTTCGTCGCGTCCGCACCACCTGCGAGGAAAACCTGCCGACCGAAGGGCCGGTGTTGCTGGTGGGCAATCACCCCAACTCGATGCTCGATCCGGCGGCGCTGATCGCCGTCTGCGAGCGCCCGGTCGCCTTCGCGGCGAAAGACGTCCTCTTCGCCAACCCGCTGCTCCGGCCGATCCTGCACGGCGTCGGCGCGGTCCCGATCCGCCGCCGCGTCGAGGCCGACGGCAAGGTCGACGCCGCCTCGTCCGCCGCGCCGGCGCGCGTCGACAACAGCGATGCCTTCGCCGCCATGCAGCAGCGCCTCGCGGCGGGTGGCGCGATCGGCATCTTCCCCGAGGGGCTCTCGCACGACGAGGCCCAGCTCCAGCCGCTGCGCACCGGTGCGGCGCGCCTCGCCCTCTCGATGCCCGCCGGCAGCCCGCCGCTGACCATCGTCCCGGTCGGGCTGAATTACTCGGCGCCGAAGCGCTTCCGCAGCAACGTCCTGGTCCGTTTCGGCCCGCCGATCTGCATCGACGACGCCCGCCGCGCCGCCGCCGCCGCAGATCCGCGCGGCGCCGCCCGCGCCCTGACCCACGAGATCGACCTCGCCCTGCGCGCCCTGACCATCAACGCCGACGATTGGGACACCCTCCGCGTCCTCGAGACGGTACGGCGGCTCTACCAGCCCCCCGGCCTCTCGCTCGAGGCGCGGGTCGAGCTGGCGCAGCGCTTCGCCGCCGGCTACACCAAGGTCCGCGAGCAGCCCGATATTCGCCGCCTCTTCGACGCGGTCGCCCACTTCCGCGACCGCCTCGACGCCATCGACCTGCAGGAGCGCGACCTCGACCACGATTGGGCGCTGCCGGCGGTCTTCGCCCGCTTCGTCCGCCGCTCCGGTCGCGCCCTGTTCTGGCTACCCTTGGCGCTCCCCGGGCTGCTCCTGCACCTGCCTGCCGCGCTGCTCGCCGGGCTGGTCGGCCGCCTGGCGACGCCGCGGCGGGACGTCGTCGCGACCACCAAGCTCCTGGTCGGCTTCGCGTTGGTCGCGCTGACCTGGGCCCTGACCGGGGCGTGGCTCTATCCTGCGCTCGGCCACGCACCCTATTCGCTGGACCCGTGGCTCCGCGTCGCCCTGCTGCCGCTGCTGCCGCTCTCGGGCTGGGCCGCGCTGCGCGTGGTCGAGCGCTACGCCGACGGCCGCGAGCTGCTCGCCTCGATGCTCTCGTACCTGCGCTACCGGCGCGAGGTGGCAGACCTGCGGCGCGAGGCGCGACTTCTCGAATCCGCCGTCGTGCGCGCGGTGGTGCGACACCTACCCGCAGATCTCGAGCCGCTCTTCCTCGAAGCGAGCGCCGCACGCGTCGGTGACCTCGGCGACGACGTGTTGCCGCACAGCGCCGATCGCCGCGACGGCGAAGTGGCGGCGGCAGCGATGGACGCCGCGGGCGTGCCGCCGGAAGAGTCGCTGCGTTGGCTCGCGGCGTTCGACGAACTGCTCAAGGAGAATCGATGAACCAACCACCGGTCCTGCTGCTGCACGGCCTGGCGCGGACCCGCATCTCCCTCGCCGGGCTGGATCGCAGCCTCCGTGCCGCCGAACACCGGACCTGGGCGCGGACCTATCCGTCGCGCCGGCAGGGGGTGGCCGAGCTTGCTGAGCAGGTCGCGACGTGGATCGAGCAGGACCTCGGCGAGGGGCCCTTCGACGCGGTGACCCACTCGCTCGGTGGTGTGCTGGTCCGCCACATGGCCGAGCGCGTGCCGCTGCGCCGCGTGGTGATGTTGGCGCCGCCGAACGCCGGCAGCGACCTGGCTCGCTCGCTCGAGCGCTTCGGGCCCTTCTCCTGGCTCTATGGCCCCGCCGGTCGCGACGTCGCCCGTGGCGAGGGCTGGCCGGCGGCGCTGCGGGCCGAGGTCGCCGTCATCGCCGGCACCCGCGCCCCCAGCCTGGGCAACCCGGTGAGCTGGCTCTCGCGCGGGATCGGCGTCTTCCACGCCGAGCGGCCCAGCGACGGCACCGTCGCGGTCGACGAGACGCACCTGCCCGGGATGACCGATTTCGCCACCGTCCACGCCTCGCATACCTGGATCATGAACCACCCCGAGGTCCGCGCGATGGTGTTGCGCTTCCTCGCCGAGGGCCGACTGCAAGCGGGGGCGCCGGCATGATCGAGGCCTGCACCGACCGGTTGCACATCAACGCCGCCGATGACGCCGAGGCCGCCGACTACGCCGCGCTGCATCGCGACAACGCCGTCCACTTCGCGCCGTGGGACCCGCCCCGCCCGCCGCATTGGTCGACCCGCGCGTGGTGGGCCGACGCGCTGGCGCGCTCCGACGCCGACGCCCGCCTCGGCCGCGGCGCGCGTCTCTCACTGCGGCTGCGCGCCGCGCTCGGTGACGCCTCCGCCGGCACCTTGGTCGGCACCATCGGCGTCAGCGCGGTCGAGCGTGGGCCCTTTCAGAACGCGCGGCTGGGCTACAAGCTCGCCGAGCGCTTCGTCGGCCACGGGCTGATGCACGAGGCGCTGGTCGCCGTCCTCGACGCCTGCTTCGGTCCGCTCGGATTGCATCGGGTCGAAGCCAACCACATGCCCGAGAATGTGCGCTCGGCGGCGGTTCTCGACCGGCTCGGCTTCGAGCGGCACGGCATCGCGGAGGCCTATTTGCAGATCGGCCCGGACGGCGCGTTCCGCGACCACGTGCTTCGCAGCACGCGCGCCGAGCGGTGGTCCGCCCGACGCGCGCGCTGAAGAGCGCTCCCCTCTCCAGGAGTTCTAGTCGGCCTTGCTGGTCAGCTTCAGCTTGTACTTGCCGCAGGTGGTCGGCGTGTCCTTCGCCCGCTTCACGCGGATGAAGTAGTACGAGGTGTAGTCCGGGCACGACGTCGTGTAGACGGTCGAGTTGACGGCTGGCCAGGGACCGGCGTAGCCCTTGTACCAATCGCTGCTCGGCGGCTTGATGGCGCCACTGGGGACCGCATCCCACTTGTTGTTCTTGCCCTTGACGCAGTTCGCATAGCTGCCACACGGGGCGGGCTGCGAGGAGCCGCCGCGGTAGCACTTGGTCTGCAGCGAAGCGAAGCTGTGGCCCGCCGGCTCGTCGGTGCAGACCTGCGCCGCGGTCTTGCATGCGCCGTCGGTCGCATCGGACGAGCGGAAGACGTCGATCACGAACTTGTCCGAGTCCGGGGTCGAGTCGAGCGAGAGGTCGACGGCGAAGTCGAAGGTGTCGACGCCGGCCTGGCCCAGCGGGACCTGCTTCTTGTCCGGTACGTAGACGCGGAACCAATCCTCGCTCTCGCCGAAGCGAATCCGACCGCCGGTGACGACCTCGGCCGTACCCGAACTCGCGACGGTGCCCAAGTCGACCGCCGATCCGCCGCAGAGGCCGATCAGCTCGGTCTTCGGCTCGAGGCCGTCGTCGTCGCACTGGCAAGTGCCGACCTTGTATTTGTAGCCGTTGGTGCCGGTCTTCTCGGTCGTCTTGACCGACGACCAACCCTCGCACTCGCATTTGTCCGAGCAGCCGTCGTTGGTCTTGGTGTTGCCGTCGTCGCAGATCTCGTCGAAGGGCGCGATGATGCCGTCACCGCATTTGCTCTCGCATTTGGTCTGCGGCGTGCCGTAGTAGCCGTTGTTGCAGGTGCACTGCGCCTTGCCGCTGTCGTTGAGCGCGCCCACGCAAGCGAACTTGGCGTACGGATCGTTCAGCACGTAGGGGCAGGTCGCCTCGACGCGATCGATGCACTCGTTGACGCAGCCGCGGGTGTAGCCGCTCGCGCTCAGGTAGGCCTTGTAGCGCGAGACCAGCCAGTAGGTCGCGCCGGTGGAGGGCGCGGCCACGGCGCAGCCGCCGGAGACCGGGTCCGAGGGGTTGCGGATGCCCTTGCCGTCGGTCGGCGCCGAGATGCTCGTCGCGTCGGTCGGCAGCGGCGCGGCGGTATTCGCGCCGTATTTGCAGTCGTTGACGATCCACTTGCCGTCGAGCTCCTGCGCCCGAATCTTGAACTGCTTCTCGCTGTCGGTGAGGACGGCGTCGTTCGCAGCGATGACGGCGCAGTGGAACTGGCTGTGGTGGGTCATGCCCTGACCGAAGTCCTTGCTGTAGCTGCTCCACTCGGCGAAGTCGAAGCCGATGGTGGTCAGGCCGTTCTGCACCGCCGCGTCGTAGTCTGCCGCGACCTGACGCTTGCACTGGCGCCAGTAGCCCTGGCTGGTCGTGGTCGGCTCGACCAGGGCCGTCTGCGCCCCGGCCGGAGCGCCGAGCTGGCGGCTCTTCTCGGCGATGATGTAGACGCCGGCCGGCGGGCCCGCGGGTGGCTTGGTCGGCGTCGCGCCACCGGACATATCGACCGGGGTCGCGCCGAGCGGCAGCGGAGCGGGCTCGGGGATGGTCTTCGGCACCGGCACCTTGGCGTACCAGCCGCGGTGCAGCTCGATCCAATAGCTGAACTTGATCGCGATTTGGCTCAGCGCGTCGAGCTTGGCCTGGCCATGACCCGACCACTCCTCGACGTCGGCGATGTTGTTGCCGTTGAAGTCGGCGCTCGCCGAGACGCAGCTCTTGGTCAGCGGGTTGAGCTCGTTGGCGTGCGGCGGGCGACCACCGGCGAGGTTCGGGAAGCCGCCGTTGCTGACCTGGCTGGCGAGCAGGCTCTCGCTGTCGAAGAGCAGCGGCTCGGCCATGACCAAGCCGCCCTTGCCGTCCTGGTTCAGGGTGCCGAGCTTGAAGGTCGCCGGGTCGAGGACCGAGGTGACCGGGATCGGCAGCGCCACACCCGATTCGGTGATCAGCGCGACGTAGTCCATCTCCCGCAGCACCGAGCCGCAGCGCGCGTTGGCCTTGATGACCGGGTCCTTGCTTCGCATCGCGTCGAGCGCGCTCTGCCGGATCCAGCCGTCGCCGTCGCCGTCGCACGGCTCGGCCTTGTTGGTCGTGGCCTCGAAGAAGTAGCCCTCCTTCGTCTCGCAGATGCAGGAGCCGTTCTGGGTCTGCCCGGTCACGGCGACGCCCGTCTCGCCCTCGCCGAGGCAGTTGCCGGGGCAGGAGGAGCAGGTGGTCTTGCCGATGATCTTCACCGGGGCAGGGAATTCGACGTTGCAGGCCAGCGGGCAGCCGAGCTTGCCGGGCTTGCAGGTCTCGCAGACGCCGAGGTTGCAGGTGTAGCCGTCGACGCACGCCGCGACGCCGCTGCCCTTGCAATCACAACCGGCGGTGCCGGCCTCGCAAGCGCCGCAGCTATTGGTCGCGCTGTCGCAGATGTAGCCGTTGCCGCAGTCGGTCTTGCCCTTGCATGGGCAGCCCGAGACCTCTTTGCACGCGACGCACATCTTGTCGGCGACCTTGCACTTGAAGTCGCCGTTGCAGGTCTCGTCGCTCTTGCACTCGCAGCCGAGCTTGCCGGGGGCGCAGAGCTCGCAAAGGCCGGTCACTGGGTCGAGCGTATTGCCGTCGCCACAGGTGCCGTCGCCCTTCGGCTTGCAGCCGGGCGCACCGGCGTTGTCGGCGCAGGGCTTGCACGTGCTGTCGCCACCACAGGTCAGCTCCGCGCCGCAGGGCGCCTTGTCGCTGCAGGCGCAGCCCGGGCCGTCGGCCTTGCAGACCTGGCAGCTACCGGCGTTGCACCACGCGTCCTTGTCGCAGCCGCCGTCCTTGCACGGGCAGCCGACGGTGCCTTCCTTGCCGTAGCACGGGTCGGGGGCACAGGCGCCGGTCTGGCACATATAGCCGGCGTCGCAGCTCGAATCGGTCTTGCAGGGGCAGCCGTCGGTGCCGAAGGGGCAGGTCGCGCAGACGCCGCCGGTGCCGCAAGCCAAATCGGCGCCGCAGGGGTTGGTCGTATCGCACGGGCAACCGGCCGAGCCCTTCGGGCAGGTCTCCTTGGTCGCGCAGGTGCCGCTTTGCGCCGCGCAGTAGAGGCCGCCATCGCATCCCTTCTCGGCGGTGCAGGGGCAGCCGGCCGCGCTATTCGGGCAGGCCTCTGCCTTGGCGCAGACCTTGCCTTCCTTGCAGAAGAGGTCGGTGCCGCAGGTCGCGTCCGACTTGCAGGGGCAGCCGTCGTCGCCAGCCGGGCAATCCGCCTCGGCGACGCAGAGCTTGCCTTCCTTGCAATAGTCGCCCTCGGCGCAGGCGCCGTCCTTGCAGCCGCAGCCGAGGTCACCGTCCGGACAATCGCCGGCCTTGACGCAGCTCTTGCCGCCCTTGCAGAGCAAGTCGCCGTCGCAGCTCTTGTCGCCCTTGCAGTCGCAGCCTTCGGTGCCGGCCGTGCAGCCGCCGACGTCGCCGGTCGTCTCGCCGCCGGTGTCGGTGACGTCGGTCACCGTCCCGTCAGCCGTATCTTTGCTGCCGCCGGTATCCGCCACGTCGCCGGTGCCGGTGTCGCCGGCCGCGCCGTCGGAGATGACGCCGTCGCCGACAGCGCTGTCGTTGCCGGTGTCGGCCTTGTTGCCGCCGTCGCCCTCGTCGCCGCTGCAGCCGAAGCCGAGCAGGGCAGAGAGTAGGACAGCGAGGACAATCGCGGAGGTGCGATGCATACGGGCTCCTCGAAAACGTGCTCCGTCGAGCACGGCTGGGGGCGGCGGTTGGGGGGCCGCGCCCATGGCGAAACGCTTCCCTACAGCGACGTGAAGTCGGTGTAGTAGACGTAGATGCGAAGGTCGACGAGGGATTGCAGGTTGATGTCCTGGTTCACCAACTCGTCCTTCTGGTTGATCATGAGCTGCCAATCACCGTTGGCGAACGGCCGATCCTTGTGCTTGCGGCTCTGGTAGACGACCGAGGGGAAGACCTTCTTGCCGTTGAAGAAGGCGTTCAGCACCGCGGTGCGCTCCGGCAGCGTGTAGAACTGGTTGTTGCCCGTGACCGAGCGCACCGTCGAGGTGCCGCGCTGCACGAGGTAGATGCGGCCGAGCGTATCGCCGACCTCGGAGCCGACGAATTCGGCCTCGAGGTAGTCGATCTTGTGGTTCCGGGTCAGCGGCGAGAGCACCGAGAGGTCGGTCGCGAAGCTGATCGTCAGGTAGCCCTGGTCGTTGAGCAGCTTGGTGTCGGCCAGCTTCTGCCGCATCAACTCGATGCGCTCGACGTCCGAGAGCGTCTTGCCCTCGGCGCTGATGCGCGGGATGTCGAGCAGGTCGTCACGCAGCGAGAGGATCGCGACGCGCTGGTCCGGCTTGCCGTAGAGCTCCTCGAACTCGGCGTAGGCGTCGGAGAGCTCGGCGAGGTACTTCTCCAGGCTGGTGTCGCCGTGGTTGATCATCCGCACCAGGAAGAGGTCGTCCAGCTTCGCGTAGGACTGCGAGGTGTAGTACTCGAAGACCTTGGTGGCCTTGTAGGCTTCCTTCACCGCGGCCTGGAAGGTGCGGTCGGCCGTCAACACGTCGTCGTTCTTGTAGACGCGGGTGTTGGGGTCGTTCTTCGCCGCCTCGATGTTGATCGTCTGCTGCTCCGCTTCCTCCTGCTCGGCCATCAGGCGGCGCGCCTCGTTGCGTAGGCTCATCACCTCGTTGAGCGATTGGTCGAGGCGGATGCTGACCTTGGCGATCTCCAACTCACCCGACTTCAGGCTCATCAGGATGTCGTGGATCTTCGCCTCGGACTCGATCTGCATGGTCTGGCACTGCTTGGCGAATTCGTTCTTCGCCTTCTGCTGCTCCAGCTCCTGCAGCTCCTGCTCCTTGAGCTTGATGTCGAGCTTCGACTTCAGGCTGCTGGCCTCCTTGTAGATCTTCGCGCCCTGGATCGCGGCGAACTGCAGCGCCTTGCCGGGCGCGTTGGTCGAGAGGCCGATGGTCACATCGAGCGCGTTGGCGAAGTCGCGGGCGATCTCGTAGCCCTCCTTGGCGAAGGCGATGTACTCCTGCGCTTCGGCGACGACGGTGTTGAGGTTCCACTCCTTCTTCGCGATCTCGAAGTAGAAGTTGGATTGCTCCCAGGTCAGGGCGCATTGCTTCTGCACCCGCTCGCGCTCGTTCTTGATCGCCGCGATGGCCTTCTCGTAGCCCTCGCGCGCGAGCTTCAACTCGATGCTGCTGATGTCGAGGTCGCTGACGGCGAGCGAGAGCTTGCCGGTCTTGACCATGCCGCAGAGGTTGCCGAGCGCCGCGGCCTTCGGATGCAGGTAGGCGTATTTCGTCGTCGCCGGGTAGACCTTGCCGTCGGTGCCCTCGAAGGTGCCGCAGATATCGGCGAGCTGATTCTCGTAGTTGTTCTTGATCCGGATCAGCTCGTTCTGGAACGCGGCCTCGTCGGTGTCGTAGTTCTTCTTGCTCGAGAGCGCCTTCTCTTCCTTCTCGGCGGCGACCGCGGCCTTGGCGTTGGCCACGCTCAGTGCCTTCTGCAAGGCGTTGCCGTCGTTGGCGTCGAGCGCCGGGAAGGGGATGTAGTCGGGCTGCAGGCCGAAGACGGTCTTGGTGTCCTGGATGCCCTTGTAGACGTCGCGCATCTCCAGCATCGCCGAGCGGTAGGCGATCTGGCCCTTCTCGACCGTCGACAGGATCTGCGCCCGCTCCTCCGGCTTCGAGGCCGAGAGCAGCTTGAGCATCATCCGACCGAGGATGACCGACTCGAGGTAGGCTGCGGTGTACGCACGCTCGATGACCGCGCGGGCCAGCGACTGCTTGTTGAAGGCGACGTAGCGCTGAGCGATGGCGTTCCAGGCCCGCGTCTTCTGGATCGAGGCGCGGGTCAGGCGGGTGAAGTACGCCTCCACCGTCTGCTGGCCGAGGAAGGGCAGCTGCAGCGATTTGCTGTCGGGGTTCAGGCTCGCGCTCATCAGCTTGGCGTTGCGGAAGAAGCGGTCCAGGCCCAGTTGGTAGTACTGAATCGCGCGGTAAAGCTCGACCATCTCGACCCCGGCGGTGCCGGAGAGCGTGATGCCGCCGTCCTCGAAGAGCGCACCCTCGAAGACCATCGACTGCGTGCCGGCGAGGTCGAAGCGCGAACCGAAGGCTTTGACGTAGGCGTCGTCGCCGAGCATGACGAGCAGCTCGGTGTAGAGCTTCTCGAAGCCTTCCTTGTTCTCGATCGTGCCGTCGACCGGGTTCATCTCCTGCTTGAAGCCGTAGTTCTGCACCAAGTAGGCGTGCACTTGGTCACGGGTGTTGGTGTCGAGCTTGGCCGCGTGCTTGACGTAGATCTCGGCGACGCAATCGACGCGCTCGCGGATATTCTCGATCGAGGTCGGGTCGTAGCAATACGGCACCGCGTCGCTGTTCGGCACGCAGATGGTCGGGGTGAAGCCGACGTTCTTGCCGAAGCGGTTGCGGAAGCGGGTCTTGTAGCGGAACGCCTGGTCGATCTCGGCGGTCAGCGGGGTGAAGAGCTTGCTCGGCTTCACGTCCTTGAGGACGAAGAAGAGCTTCTCGCTGCGCAGGTTCTGGCGGTCGTAGTCACACCAGTTCTTGTTCTCGTCCTTGCAGCGCCACGGCGGGTTCACCAGCAGGCCGAGCTTGCCGCCGGCCGGGCCCTTGGCCTTCCACTCCTGGAAGGTCTGGAAGCAGGTGCCGTCGTTCTGGCACGGCTGGCGCGCGACGAATTCGGCGATGCATGCCGAGGTATCGCCCTTGCCCTGCCAGTTGGTCGGGCAGTCGGCCTCGGCCAGCTCACCGGTGAGGGTGAAGAAGGTCACCTGGCTGCCGACCGGGCAGTCGAACTTCAGCTTGTTGGCGTTCGGGAAGTCCTTCTGTGCGTTCGGGTAATCCTTGCCGCCGGAGTTGAAGTAGCCGGTGTCTTCGCAGAGGTAGTGCACCTTCTGCGGCGAGGCGTCGGTCAGCTCGGTCGCCTTGCCGATCGGCGCCTGGCCGTTGACCGCGGCACGGGCGATGACCGCGGCGTTGTCGCCCGTGAGCTTGGCACCTGGGCCGAGGACGGTCTCGAGCAGCGCCTTGCTGCAGCCGACCTCGTCGACCGTGGCGATCTCCTTGACCGTGCCGGCGGAGCTGTTGCTGCCCTTGAATTCCTCGGGCTGCACGGTCTCCTTGGTGCGCTGCATCAGGATGAAGCCGTAGGCGGCGGTCGGCGGATCTTGCGGACCGAGGAACGACGGCATCGTCTCCTTGAAGAGCAGCACCATGGTGGTCTGGTTGATCAGCGCGCCGTCGAGCAGCTCGAGCGTGCGGGTGCGGGCCTTGCCGTCGGCGATCGGGTTGCTCGCCGCCGAGGTCATGTTCTGCACCATCAGCGCCGGGTCGTCGCCGTAGGGCGCCTTCTTGCTGCGGCACTCGTAGCGGTAGACCTGGTTGGTCTTCTTGTCGATCTCGGTGCCGACGAGGAAGCCGGGCACCAGCCACGGCACGGCGATCTGGCCGTACGCGCCGGGCGCCATGTCCTTGCAGGTGGTGTCGCTGCTGTTGGTGGCGTAGCGGCCACCGATCGCCATCTCGATGGTCATGTCACTGACGCCGATGACGCAGAGGCCGCCGCTGCACGCCTTGGCCGGGTCCTGCTTCAGCTTGATGCCCTTGATCTCGGGGTTGCCGCCGTATTGCAGGCTGTCGGCGGTGGTGATGCGGCCGGTCAGCAGGGTCGGGTCGGCGGTCGACTTGAGGTTGAACGAGAGCGGCAGCTCGGTCACGCCGCTCGGCATGCGGATCGTGCGGGCGTCCGAGGAGACCTTGTACAGGCCGTTGGTCGCGCCGATCGAGCCGGGGTTCTGCGGCGCGTAGGGGATGCAGGCGGCGTACTCACCGAACGACTTGCAATCCTTGCGGACCTTCTCCCACTGCCAGGTCTCGTCGATGACCGAGGTCATCATCGCGTTGATCATCTCGTAGTTCGACATCGGCTGGTTGCGGAAGACCTGCCACTGCTGGACGAACGCGTTCTTGACCAGGTTGAAGTCCTGCGGGTTGGCCTGCCATTTGTCGAGGCCCTCGTCCTCGAAGGTGGCGAAGAAGTAGGCCGTACCGATCCAGCGGCCGTCCGGGCGCACCGCGTAGGAGAGGTAGAGCTCGCCGACGCCGTAGTTCGGGTGCGAGATCTCGACCACGCCCTGCCACGCCGCCGCGGGTGAGGCGCCTTCGGTGCTCACGGTCAGGGTGAAGCTGCTCTTGCCCGAGGGCACCTTGACCTGCAGCTGCTGCACCTTGTCGAGCGGCGAGCCGCCGGCGGCGATCTTCAGCCAGTGCAGCGGCGGGGTCTTCGCGGTATCGCAGTAGTAGGTCACGCCCGCGAGCACGACCTTGCTGTCGCCGGCCTGGCACGGGCAGTTGCTGCTGCCGGCGACGCAGGTCACCTCTTCGCCGGCCTGGCCGACCATCGAGTGGCGGATCTTGCGGATCTTCAGGCTGGTCTCGGCGGCGCTGTCGACGTCGACGACGATCTCACCGGTCGCGACCGCGTCCGAGAGGCTGAGCTGGTCCTCCTGCAGGGCGAACGAGCCGAGCACCGCCTTCTGGCCGCACTGCGGGCCGTCGCATTTGCTCGGCGGCGCGAGCGGCATGCAGTAGCCGTTCTCACCGTCGATCGTCTTGCAGAACTGGCCCTTGTCGCAGCCAGCCTTGGTGTCGCAGCTGTTGCGGCAGACGTGGCGGTAGCAGCCCGCGCCGTCGCCGCAGTCCATATCGACGTTGCAGTTCGAGTAGCAGTGGCCGTCGGAGAGGTAACAGGTCTGGTGGTCGGCGCAGTCGAGGTCGGTCTCGCACTTCGGAGCGGAGCCGCCCTTCTTCACGCACGAACCGTCGACGCAGGAGAGGTCGTCGACGCAGCCCGGCAGCAGGCCGTCGGCGCCGCAGGCGACGAAGCTGCCATCGCCCTTGGTCACGCCATTGTTGCAGGGCGTCCAGCAGGCCGCGGCCTTCGGCGGATCGAGCGAGGCCGGCACCGTCGTGCTCGAGTTGCCGGGCGCGACGCAGCTGCCGAGGTGGCAGGTCAGCGGCGCGAAGCAGCCGCCGCCGGTGAAGCAGGCGCAGCCCTCGCTGCCGAGCGCGCAGGTCTGGCAGTTGCCGCCCTCGCACTTCGCGCCGGCGTTGCAGAGGTCGCCGCTGAGGCAGGCGCCGCCGGGGAAGCCCTTGTTGTCGACACAGATCTGGCCGTTGGCGCAGACCAAGCCGGCATCACAGCCGCCGCCGCCCTTGCAGCCACAGTTCAGCGCGCCGGCGGCACAGGAGACCGCCTTGCAGGTATTGCTGCCCTTGTCGCAGGTGAAGCCGGCGTCGAGGCAGCCGCCGGTGCCGGTGCAGGCGCAGCCGGGGCCACCCTCGGGGCAGGCCGGCTTCGGCAAGCATTTGCCGGATTGGCAGACCAGCAGCGACTCGCCGCCGACCGCGCAGGTGCCGTCACCCTTGCAGGTGCAGCCGATGTCGCCGGCCGGGCAGTTGTCGACGATGCAGACGCCGCTGTTGCAGACCAGCTTGTCGCCGATGCAGCTGCCGTCGCCCTTGCACTGGCAGCCCGACTCGCCCGGCGTGCAGGCCGCCTTGCTGCAGCGGAAGGTCGTGGCGTCGCAGGTCAGGCCGCCCGAGCAGGTCGCCTTCTCACCGCAGAAGCAGCCTTCGCTGCCCGGAACGCAGACGGCCGAGACGCAGAGCTTGCCGTCGCAGGCCAGCGCCGCACCGCCCGGACCGGCAGCGCAGCCGTAGTCCGCGTCGCAGGCGCAGCCGAGCGTGCCGACGTTCTCGGCGCAGGCCGCCTTCTGGCAGAGCGCGGCGCCCGTGCTCGTATCGCAGACCAGCCCGGCCGCGCAGCTGGCGCCGGCGAGGCAGCCACAGCCCTCGCTACCCTGGGTGCAGCTCGCCTTCTGGCAGACGCCGGCGACGCAGAGCATCGCCCGGCCTTCTTCGTCCGGGTTGCACGTCATGTTCGCGAAGCAGGCCATGCCGAGCGCGCCCTGCTCGCCGGCCTTGCAGCTGCCCGAGACGCAGGAGAGGCCCGGACCGCACGCAGCGCCCGTGGCGCAGAGGCAATCCTTGGTGCCCGGCTCGCAGCTGCTGCTGCTGCTCCCGCCGCCTTCTTCGCTGCCGCAGCCAGCGACCGCGGTGAGCGCGGTGAAGACCAGCGCCGCCCAGCGCATCGTGATCGGCCGGAGCGCGCGCGCGCGCCGCACGGTGCCGTTCGTCGTCAACGAAGTCGTTTCGGTACTGCCGAAGTCCATGGCGAAAACTCCCAGTCAGCAAGGCACCCGCGTGGCTCGCGGGCCCCTCTCGTTTTCGCGGATCGCCGCCCCAAGCAGAGGCCCACCCGCAAGCTGATCACTTCAACGGTATCATGCTCGGCCGTCCGGTGCCAGCCTCGGTCGATGCGGTCGGGCGGGCTCTCGTCGGTCGGAACGTGGCCCGCGACATCGGCCCTCCTTGACCCTCCTGGGCAGGGCGGCGACACTCCCGGGCTCTTGCAACGCCGTCCTGGCGCCGCCGACAGGTGACCGGGACCCCGGAGGCCCTGCATGTCCAAAGGCACCGCCCTGCTGATCGGTGGCACCAAGATGGTGGAGCGCCACCTGCGTCGCGCCCTCCCCGAAGAGCTCGACATGGTCACCTTGCGCACGCTCGACCAGGCCATGCGCCGCCTGGACGAGGGCGGCGTCTCGATCCTGGTCTTCGGGCCGACGCTGCGCCGCTCGCTTGCCTTGGTGCAGACGATGCGCGCCGACGCCCGCTACCGCACCGTGCCGCTGGTCGTGGTCTACCGCGACGATCAACGCGCAGACGTCAGCCGGCACCAGGAAGGCCGCCAGCAGGCCGATGCGTACGTCATGCAGAGCAAGGCGCAGCGCGAGCTCGAGGCCGCGATCGAGGCAGCGATGAGCAAGCAGAGCGACGGTCTCGGCGAGCCGTCGGACCTGCTCGAGGATCTGCCGCTCGAAGCCGTCTCGGCGCTGACCACCGAGGTCAGCGAAGCCGCCCTGGCCGCCAAATATGCCGCCGTCCCGGTTGTCGAGACCACGCTCGAATTCGACGCGATCGAGGAGATCTCCGACGAAGAAGTCGAGGCCGACGAGACCTCGACCGTGATGTTGGACGTGGTCGCGATCGACGACGACGACGACGACGTGCTACCCGAGGCGTTGGAAGAGGCGATCGAGCTCGAGGCGGTCGAATTGATCGAGCTCGAGGAGTTGCCCCTCGCCGAGGTCGAAGAGATCAGCGAGATCGATGTGGTCGCCGAAGGCGACGTGCTGCCGGTCGAATTGGTCGAGTTGGAAGAAATCGTCGCCGAGGTCGAGCTCGAGCCGGAAGAGGCCGAAGAGATCGCCGTCGCCGACGATCTGATCGAGGAGATCGAGGCGATCGACGAGTTGACGCCCTTCGAGGTCAGCACCGTCACCGATATCGACGCCGAAGCCGTAGAGCTCGACGCCGCCTCGGTGCATGTCCTGCCGGACTCACTCGAGGAAGCCGCGGAAGAGCTCGACGTCGACCTGGTCGAGCTCGACAGTGTCGAGACGATCGAAGAGGCCGCGATCGAGGAGATCGCCGCGGTCGAGTTGGTCGAGGACGTCGTCGTCGAGGAGATCGCCGCCGAAGATCTCGCCATCGAGGACGTCACGGTCGAAGAGGTCGCGGTCGAGGAAGTCGCGGTCGAGGAAGTCGCGGTCGAGGAAGTCGCGGTCGAGGAAGTCGCGGTCGAGGCAGAGGTCGTGCCGAAGCAGCGCGCCCGGCATCAATCCAGCACCGAGCTGCTGACCAGCAACCTCAACGAGCTGACCAGCCTGATCGGCAAGCTGCAGGCTGCCCTCGCCGATATCGAGCGCCTCGAGTCGGAGAACGCCGAGCTGCGCGAGGCGAAGGAAGCCGCCGAGGCCCAACTCGGCAGCGTCAGCGGCAAGGGCAAGGAGGCCGAGGCGGCCAAGGCTGCCTTCGACGCCGAGCGCGCCCGTTACGAAGAGCAGCTCGGTGCCGCCGAGCGGACCGGCGCCGCCGCCCTCTCCCGCGCCGAGAGCGCGGAGGCGAAGGCCGAAGCCGCCGAAGCGCAGGCCGAAGCCGCCGAGGCCCGAGTCACGACGCTGCAGGCCGAGGTTGATCGCTGCAAGGCCGAATTGGCCAAGCGTGACGACGCGGCTGGTGCCGCTGCCGCGTTGCTGCGCGAAGCTGCCGCGCGCCTGGTGACCGCGCCGCGCGCCGCCGCCGAAGACTAGCCAGGGCGGTCGCGGATCGCGCGGCTCAGGTGGCGGGCGGCGGCGGCAGATCGTCACGCGGCGGACCCGAGGGCGCCGGAGCCGCGGCACCCGGAGCCGTGGCTGCCGTGCGGCCGAGCTTGCGCCACATCCCGCCGGCAGAGAACGCCTGGAAGGCCCACGGCAGCCAGCGCAGCAGCGCCGCGGCCAACCACAGGCTCCAGAGCAGCATCGCGCCGCGCCAGACCCAGAGCGGCAGGCTGAAGATGCCGGGCGTCGGCAGCGCGCCGTCGGTGCGATCGACGTACCACGTCAGGCAATCGTTGTTGGAATTGCCGCCGGCCACCTGCATGTCGATGTCGAGCAGCAGGTTGGCGTGGATCGCGGCGTAGAGCGAGCCCAGGGCGAAGAGGCCGAGCGCGATCAGGCCGAGCTGGGTCAGGTCGAAGCCCATCGCGACGCGGCTCGAAGGTGCCGGATTCGCGACGTTGGCGAAGGTCTGCCGACGCCAACTCAGCGCCACCAGCCAGCCGACGAAGATCAGCACCGTGGCCACCGGCAGGTTGGCGAAGCCCAGGCAGAGCAAGATCCACTCGAAGCGCCGCAGCGGCAGCGCGCGCAGGCGGGAGAGCAGCGTCGCCAGCAGGACGAGCACGAACAGGTGGCTCCAGAAGAGGATCGCCGGCCCCCACGCCGGCCCGTGGGCCCAGAGCAGCCAGCGATCTTCACCGCGGTGGATGCTGACGCGGACGTTGACGGCCGGACCGCCCAGATCGATCTGCGGCGCGACCTCGTGCAGCGAGCGCAGCCACGGCTGCTGCCAGGTCAACTCGACGTTGGACTGCCCCGGCTCGATCGGCAGCGCCAGCACGCCGCCGTCCAGGCTCAGGGCACGGTCCTTGCCGCCGATCTGGACCTTCTGCAGCGTCGCGTCGGCCGGCAGCGTGATCTTTCGGACGCCGCCCTGCGAGGCGCGAATCCGCAGCGAGAGCGAGGCCTCGAGCAGGCGATGGCCCGGGGTCAGGTCGAGCTGCACCCGATCGACCGTCATCGCCTGACCCTCGGCTCCGGCCGGCCGCGCCACCTTCAGCTTCAGCGATTCGCCCGGCCACGGGTGGAAGGTCGGGCGCAGGCGGCCGTCTTCTGCCGTCGTGGTGGGCGCGATGCCTTCGTGCTCGCAGCGCCAGATCGGCGAGCATTCGACGATCCAGGTCTCGGTCCAGGCGACGCCCGTGGCCGCCGTCAGCGCGATCTCCGGCCGCACCTCGATCTGCGAGAGGATCCGGCGCTCCTGCTGGCCGCGGTCGAGCTGCACCAGCGCCGCTCCGGCCTCGACCCGGACGCCCTCGGTCATCACCGCTTCACCTTCGACCAGCGGCACCTTGATCAGGGTCGCCCGCTCGGCCCGCTCGCGGCGGATCACCGTCTCGATGGTCCACGGCAAGCCGAGCAACAAGCGCCGCTCGATGGCGAAGAAGTCCGGCAAATCGGCCGCGGCGAGGGGATCGGCGTCCTGCGCGCCGCGATCGTCGCCAATCCGGCCGAGCTGCAGGCTCGACTCCGGCACCGCGTCGCGACCCAAGCCGTCGACCCGCCAGCCCTTCGCCTCGACCGTCAGCCGCGCCGGGCGGCTCTCGTCGTGCAGCGCCAAGGTGACGACCGCGCTCGGCGGCAGCTGGCCGCTCGCCACCACCCGGTGCCGGCCCGCCGGGATGCGGACCCAGACGACGCCCTCGTCCCGTCGCAGCGCCGAGGTCGGCTGGCCGTCGATGCGGACCTCGTCGATCCGTGCACCTGCCGGCAGCGCCCAGCCGGCGTTGCGCACCGCGAAGACCTCGGCGACGTAGCGCATCGCCCCCTGCGGATCGAGGTCCAGGGTCGCCGTCGGCGTCGTGGTGCACGGCCCGCGGCAGCTCTCGGCCTCGCGCAGGCGCTCGCGCAAGGTGTCGAGGACGGTCTCGGGCGGCCACGGCGTCGGCGTCAACGCGGCGCTCGCCGGTGGCGGCGGTGGTGGTAGGTCGGCCTGGGCGGAACGGGGCGCCAGCAGCGCCGCCGCACCGCCGGCGAGGGTGAGCCAGAGCACGGCGCTGCCGAGGACGCCGGTGCGGTCCTGGAACCACGCCCGCATGCCGCCGACCCGACGCCGAAGCTCGAGCATCACCACACCGAGCGCGGCCATCAGCGCGACCCGCAGCAGCGCGAGCAGCAGGTTGATCCGCGGCGAGAGCAGGACCAACTCGACCTCGTGGCCGCGGTCGACCGGGCCCGACCAGGAGAGGTCCCAGCTCGACCAGCCCCAATCCGGGACGCCGGGGCCGGTCTGCACGACGGCCTTGGGGTCGACATCGACGAGGTTGCGGTAGCTCTGCTGGATCTGCTGCTGGTTGCTGTAGCTGCGCAGCTTGCCGCCCTTGCGCTTGGCCATCTTCCGCTCGTAGCGGCCTCCGCCACCGGCGTCGTTGTCGTTCTCGAGGGCGAGCTCCTCCTGCATCGCCTCTGCAGGCGCGGCGGTGGCGTCGAGCGCCTTGGTCTGCACCTCGCGGTTGACCAGATCGAGGTTGGCGCCGAGGCCGGAGTCGATGTCGAAGGCAGTGCCGTGGCCGGGTCGGCTGACCTGCGGATAGATGCCGTGGCGGATCTGACCGATCGCGAAGGGCACCAGGACCACGAGCAGCAGCACGCCCGCAGCCGCCCGCCAAAAGACGACGATCCGCCGCAGCCAGCCCTCCGGCAGCACCCGCAGCAGCGCCGCGGCGGCCAGCAGGTGCAGCCACAGCCACGACGGCGCGTCCTGTTGGTCGTGGCCGAGCACCATCGCCGCCAGCGCGAGCAGACCGGCGGGTACGCCGAAGAGCTTCATCGCCGCGGCGGCGACCATCAGCACGAGGAAGAAGTCGAGCAGCGTCCACGAGGCGATCCAGGTTCCCGGCGCGCGATCGACGCCGCGTGCGGCCAGCAGCGTCCAGCCGGGCGGCAGCCGCAGCGTGGTCCGCAGCTGCGCGACGTCGAGGTCCCAGCCGACCGCCGGCATCGTCGTCGCCGGGCCGAGGCGCGATTCCGCCGACAGCTTCACCGTGCCGGCGCGCAGCTCGACGCCCTGGTGGCCCGTCGTCGGGTTGCGCGTGATCAGCGCGTCCTTGTTGGTCGAGCCGTCGTGGACGCGGCCGAGGTCCTGGCCGCCGGCCTCGCCGAGCGCGTCGATGCGCCAATCGCGGTGCAGCTCGCCGTGGATCGTGTCGCGCGCGGTGAAGCCGCCGCCGTCCAGGTCGAGCCAGAGCGAACGGTGGACCTGCAGCCGATTCGGCAGCGCCTCTTCTTCGCCGCGGCGGCTGACCTCGAGCTGCAGCTTCTCGCCGGGGCGGGCGAGGAACGACGAGCCGCCGCGCCAATCCTCGGGCACGCCGGCGCGCGCCGGATCGACCGCAGTCAGCCCCGAGAGTTCGACGCTGCGCAGCGCTTCGTCGGGGAAGGTGACCCAGGCCTCGCTCTCTTCGATGCCGGTGCCGCTGGCGTGCGCCGGGACGCCGACCGCTTGCGGATTGTCGGGCAGGACCGCGCGCAACTCGACGCGGAAGCTGCCCGGCCGCACGTGCAGGCGGAGCGCTCCGTCTTGCGCCACCGCCGCCGGGAGGCCGCCGCCGTCGAGCGCCACCGGCCGCGCGCCTTCGGGCAGCAGCCGGCCGAGGTCGACGTCGCGGGCCCGACCGGCCGCCTGGACTTCGAGGCGGGTCGTCAGGCGCATCGGCACACCGTCGTCGAGGCGGCGGAAGATCCGCACCGTCAGGCCGTCGGCGTCGTCTTCTTCGGCCCGCGCCTCCTGGCCGAGCCAGACCTGGCCCTCCTCACGGCGTGGCTGCACCACGGCGCCCTCACCGCGGCGCAGGGTGACCCGGCCGATCGCATCGGGGATGGGGAGCGTCTCGGGCGCAGACGCGAAGGGGAAGCTGCCCGTCACCTTGTGCACGCCGGCGAGGAGCAGGACCTGCGGCAGCCCGGCGTCGTCGCGGGCGACGAAGGCCGGCGCGCCGCCGACCTCCACGTCCTGCGGGAAGCGCTTGGCGTCACCGGGCAGGGCGACCCGGCCCGGGCGGTCGAGCAGGACCTCGAGCGAAAACGCCGCGCCGCGATCGCCGACCTCGATGTGCAGCGCCCCGGGCCAGACGCAGATCTTGTCGTCCTGCAGCCAGGAGCAGCCGAGGGTCTCCAGGCCGTGCGTCGCCCAGCCGCGGTAGGCCTCCAGCGAAGGCGGGATCGCCGGCGCTTGCTGAAACGGGACCTGCGCGCCGGCCGGCAGCGTCGGCAGCAGGACCGAGGCTGCGAGCAGGGCGCCGAGGACGACGGAGCGGAGAAGCGTGGGCATGGGTCTTCCTAGTTGGCGCAGCTGCCTTTCTTGCAGGTGATGCCGACCGCGCAGAGGGCGCCGTCCGACAGAGGGGCGTGGCTGCAACCCGCGGGGAGGCAAGAATCTGCCGTGCAGGGATCTGCATCGTCGCAGGCGCTCGCCGGCTGGGCGGCGCAGCCTCCCGACGCCTTGCAGCTGCCGTAGCCCCATGCGTCGAAGGTCCAAACCGCGATGTCCTTGGCCGCCTCGCCCGGCTCGACGCCTTGGGCGACGGCCATCAGGCTGCCGTCCGGGCGCCGCAGCAGCTCGCCGGCGACGTCTTCGCTGCCGAGGCCGTGGATCCGCTCCCAGGTCGTGTTGCCGTAGAGGTCGAGGCCGGTCAGCAGCAGATCGCCATTGCCCGGTTGGGTCGACCAACTCGTCGAGAGGACGGCGATCCGGCCAGTGGGCGTGACCACTGCGGCGCGGCCGATCTCGTCGGCGGCGCCGCCCCAGACCCGCTGCCAGAGCTTGGCGCCACTCGGGCTGGCCCGGCCGACCAGGATCTGCCGGCTGCCGATGTTGCCGGTATAGCCGACGCCGAGCGCGCCGCCGTCGGGCATCGCCACGACCGAGTTGAAATAATCCGGTGTGTTGTTGTTGACGGCGCGGAAATCCAGCGTCCAGATCGCGTCGCCGTCGCCGTCCAATACGAGCAACCGTGCGTCGGCGCCATAGCCGGTATTGGGCCGTTCGCCCGAGGCGACGAAGCCACCGCCCGGGCGCGCGGCGATATCGAAGAGTTGCCGGGCATGGGTGTGGACCTTGTGGCTGACGACGTCGCCCTTCTGGTCGATCCGCAGGACGTAGGCCTTGTAGGTATCGCCGTAAGGCCAGGTCCAGTTGTAGCCGGCAATGGCGAAGGTGCCGTCGTTGCTCACCGTGACCGCGCGTCCCATCGCCCGATGGCTGCCCGAACCGCAAACGTTGTCCGGCACATAGGTCCGGTTCCAGACGTGCTTGCCGTTCTCGTCGAGCATCGCGGCCCAGAGCTGCAGGCCGCAGACCTGGGTCTGGCCGACCGCGAGCAGGCCGAACGCCGTCCGCGTCACGTCGAAGAAGGTGTCGGCGGTGACGCTCGGGCTGTCGGCGCTGGTGCCGTTGCAGCAGTTCAGCGGCCCTTGGCGCGCGACCAGCCAGCTCTTCTTGCCGCTGCTGTCGACCCGCATCAGCAGGCCGTCGGCGTCGGGGTTGGTGAAGGTCCGACCGGCGATCACAGCGCCGCCATCGGGCATCGCCACGGCGCCGTAGGGGATATCCTCGCCGGTCTGGCCTTCGAAGGTCTGGGCGTAGCGCGTCTTGCCCGTGGTCTTGCAGATGCCGGCAGCGCAGACGTCGCTGACCGTGCAGTTGCCGCTGTCGCAGGGGCCGGCGTTCGGCGCGTGCAGGCAGCCGACGGCAGGATCGCAGGCGTCGTCGGTGCAGACGTTGCCGTCGTCGCAGTCGCTGAGCACGCCCTTGCTGCAGCCGCCCTTCTCGCAGCGCTCGCCCTGGGTGCAGGCGTTGCCGTCGTCGCAGTAGACGGGCTTGCCCGGCGTGCTCTCCAGCGTGGTGTGGGTGCAGCCGGCCGGTAGCGCGCAGGTGTCGATCGTGCAGGGGTTGCTGTCGTCGCAGGAGGGCTTGCCGCCCTGGCAGCTGCCAGCCTTGCAGGCCTCGCCGAGGGTGCAGGGATCGTCGTCTTGGCAGGGCAGCGCGTGGATCTGGTGGGTGCAGCCCAGCTCGGTCGAGCAGCCGTCGAAGGTGCACGGGTTGGCGTCGTCGCAATCGACCAGGGTCTTGCCCTTGCACGCGCCCTGGGTCTCGCAGTCGACGTTGCCCCACGGGTCGCGGCTGACGACCTGCACGCCCTCACCCTGCGTCGTCGCGTCGGCGAGGGGCCAGGCCAGCAGCAGCCGCCCGTCGGCGTAGGAAGTGCCGATCGGCAGGGCGGTGCCTGCCTGCGCCGCCTCCTTCCGTTGCCAGAGCAGCGTGCCGTCGGCGCCGACGTGCAGCATCCACGGCACCTTCTTGCCCGCCGCGCTGGTCTGGCCGAAGGCGGTGAGTGCGCCGCTGACCACCGGCGAGAGGCTGGAGAGGGCGCCGCCGTCGCCGGCGCCGAAGAGCAGGTCCCAGCCCTTGTTGCCGTCGGCTTCGACCCGGAGCAGCCGCCCCGCGCCGCCGTTGCCCGCCGCGACCAGCGCCGCACCGCCGGCGAGCGCCCGCACCGCGCGACCCTGGTCGGCGCCGGTCTGGCCCGTGCCGAGGCCGAGATCTTGGGCCCAGAGCGAGGTGCCATCGGCGCTGAAGCGCGCCACCGTCACTCCGGCCAGACCGGTCTCGTCCTTGCGGCTGCCAGTGGCGACGAAGCTGCCGTCGGCGGCCCGATCGACCGCTGCGGCGAGGCCAGCCTTGCCCGGCAGCGTCGCTTGCCAGAGCAGGGTGCCGAGCTTGTCGACCCGCGCCAGCCAGAAGGCCGCGGCGTCGCCGCTGCCGCGACGTCCGGCGAAGGCCGCCTCGCCAGCGCCCCACGCGACCACGCAGAGCGCTTCGTCGTCGCCGTCGCCGCCGGCGTGTTGCTGCCAGAGCACCTTGCCGTCCACCCCGAGGCGGAGCAGCCAGGCGTCGGTGCCGCCCTTGCTCCCCGTGGCCCGCCGACCGACGACCAGCGCGCCGATATCGTTGGTCTTGCCCGCTCCACCGGGGTCGAAGGTGGCGACGCCGTGACCGGCGTCGTCGCCCGCCGCGCCGAAGAACCAGAGCTTCTGCGTCGCCCCGCCCGGTGCCACCCGCGCGACCAAGAGCTGCGGATCCAGGCTCTTGCCGCTGCCGACCTCGGCGCGCCCGGTGATCCAGGCTGCGCCGTCGGCCGCCGACGCGATCGCCGCGGCGCGCTCTGCCCCGGCGTCGTCGACCTTGGCCTGCCAGAACGGGGCCGGCAGCGCCTTGCACGTCCCTGCCTCGCATTGGCCGAAGGGCTGGCAGGCGGCGCCGGCCTTGCACGGCGCGGCGTTGTGGACGTGGCTGCAGCCCTTGTCTTTGGCACAATCGTCGTCGGTGCAGGGGTTGCCGTCGTCGCAGGGCAGCAGCGCTTGGCCGGCGCATTTGCCGAGGACGCAGGCGTCGCCGGTGGTGCAGGCGTCGCCGTCGTCGCACGCCTTGGCCGTCGCCGGCTTGTGTACGCAGCCCAAGGCGTCGGTCGCGCCCGGCTTGCCGGCGAGGTAGGCCGCCGCGTCGCAGAGGTCGATGGTGCAGGCGTTGCCGTCGTCACACAGCGCCTCGGCCGTCGGCGTCGTGCAGCCGGCGACCTTGTCGCAGGCGTCTGCCGTGCAGGGCACGCCGTCGTCGCAGCTCACGGGTTGGCCGATGCAGCCGCCGTTCTTGCAGATCTCGTCCTGCTTGCAGGCGTCGCCGTCGTCGCAGGCGAGGCCCTGGTTGACCGCCACCAGCTCGCAGAGGCCGGTCTTCGGCGTGCAGACGGTCTTGCGGCAGAAGGTATCGTCGACCGTCGGGCAGGAAACGACGGTCGCGGGGTTGGTCGCGCAGCTCCACGGCAGCGCCGATTTGTCGCAGAAGGGCGTGCCGTTGCAGAGGTTGCCGTCGTCCTTGTCGGCGCAGTCGAGATCCGTCTTGCAGCCGCAGATATCGCCGCCGGCGGCGCATTGCCCGGCCTTGCAGAAATCGCCCTTGGTGCAAGGGTCGTCGTCGTTGCACGGCAGGCCGGAATTCTGCGGCGCCATCACGCAGCCGCCGGTCTCCGCGACGCAGACGGCGTGCAGGCAGGCGGTGTCGAAGGCGTCGGTGCAGGTCTTCACCGTCGCCGGGTTGACCTTGCAGACGAAGGGCTGCGCCGATTTGTCGCAGAAGAGCGTGCCGTTGCAGAGGTTGCCGTCCTCGTTGGCTTTGCAGTCGCTATCCGCCTTGCAGGCGCAGGGGTCGGCGAGCACGCCCGCGGCGCAGTTGCCGCCCTGGCAGACCTCGCCGAGCGTGCAGGGATCGCCGTCGTCGCAGCTCTGGTTCTCGTGCTGCGGCTGTTTGCCGCAGCTGCCCGTCTTCGGATCGCAGACCGTCGCGGCGCAGAAGGTGTCGCCCACGGTCTTGCAGCTGACGACCGTCGCCGGGTTGACCTTGCAGACCGCCGGCGTCACCGATTGGTCGCAGAACATCGTGCCGTTGCAGAGGTTGCCGTCGTCCTTGGCGGCGCAATCGCCGTCGTTGCTGCAGGCGCAGGTATTGGCCGTCGCGGTGCAGGCGCCGCCCTTGCAGGCCTCGCCGCTGGTGCAGACGCTGCCGTCGTCGCAGGCCTTGCCGTCGGGCTCGGGCTTGGCGACGCATTGGCCGGTCTTGGGCTCGCAGATGGCCTTGCTGCAGCCGGTGTCGTCGACGCTCTTGCAGCTGACGATGGTCGCCGGGTTGAGCTCGCAGGCCGCGGGCTTCTTGCCGATATTGCAGAACATCGTGCCGTTGCAGAGGTCGCCGTCGTCTTGCTCGGCGCAGTCGGCGTCGGCCTTGCAGCCGCAGATATCGGCGCCCGGGAAGCAAGCTCCGCCCTTGCAGACGTCGCCCGAGGTGCAGGCGTTGTCGTCGTCGCAGGGGATCAGCTGGCCGTCCGGCACCGGGCTCGCCTTGCACGCGCCGGTGGCTGGATCGCAGGCGTTCTTCACGCAGGGGTTGGCCGAGGCCGGGCAATAGGGCAGCGAGGCGGCGACCACCACGCAGGTGCCGCCTTTCTGGGCCTTGTCGCAGATCCACTCGCCCTCGCACGGGCCCTCGAAGCCGGCGCAGTCGTCGTCGCCGACGCAGCCGCAGACCGAGGGGCCTCCGGTGCAGGCGCCCTCCTTGCAGGTGTCGCCCTTGGTGCACGATTCGCCGTCGTCGCAGGGCGTGCCCTGGGCGGCGGCGTGCTGGCAGTTGCCGTCCTTGCAGCTGTCGACGGTGCAGACCTCGTCGTCGTCGCAGTCGCGCTCGGGGCCCGCGACGCAGACGCCGGCCTTGCAAGCGGCCGAGACGATGCAGCCGTCGCCGGGGTCGCAGATGGCGCCGTCGATCAGCAGCACCTCGACGCAGCCCACGGCCGGCTGGCAGGCGGCGACGCGGCAGGGCGCGGTCGGCACCGGGCATTCGGCCGCGACGCTGCAGGCTGTCGGCTTGCCGGCGGTATCACCCGTGACGTCGGCCGCGGTGCTGTCCAGGCCCAGCCCGTCGGTGCTGGTGCTGCCGTTGTCGGCCGCGTTCGCGTCGGGGCCGCCCTGGGCTTGGTCTTCGCCGCAGGCGTGTGAGCCCATCGCGACCGCGATCAGCAACAATGGGGTGAGTGAGGCCCGGACGTGGGCGCCGAATCGCTGGACTGCCATGAGATCCCTCCGAAGCCGCAAGGATCGCGCACGCCCGGGCAAAATTCCAGGCCGTTGGTGATGCGTCTGGTCTGCCTCAGCCGGCTGGGCGGAAGGGACGACAGAGCCGCGCGAAGTCGGCGCGGATGTGGTCTTCGTCGGCGTGCCGGCCGTTTCGTAGGCGCCGAACGCCGGCGATCCAGACGTCGGTGACCCACTCCGGGCGGCTGCTGAGCGCCAGCGCCTCCAGTGGCGGCACGCCGTCGGCAGCCGGGCGGTCGAGATCGACGGCGAAGAAGTCGGCGACGTCACCCGGGCGCAGCGTCCCGCCTGGCTGCCCGACTGCCTCGTGACCGTGCCTGCCGGCCATCGTGAGCAGCGTCGCGGCGAGGCTGCCGGGCGTGCCGTCGCCGAGGAAGACGCGCTGGCCGGTGGCGGCGCGGGCGTGCCCCTCCAACGCCCGGGCTTCGCCGAGCGGCTCGATCTGGGCGTAGGAATCCGAGCCGACGGCGACCCGCGTCGCGGCGTGGATCGCTGGTGGCAGGAAGCCGTCGCCCAAGTCGAGCTCGGTCGATGGGCAAGCGACCACCCGCGCGCCGGTGTCGCGCAGCCGCGTCGCGTCGCCGGCCTCGGGGTGGGTGAGGTGCACCGCCGAGAAGCGCGGCGAGAGCAATCCGGCCTGCTGCAGCAGCGCCAGTGGCTCGCAGCCGAACGCAGCGCGGCAGGCGGCCACCTCCGCCGGTTGCTCCGCGACGTGGGCGTGGATGGGGCCGGCGAAGGCCGTGAATTCGGCCAGCCAGGAGCGGGGGACGGCGCGGACCGAGTGCGGCGCCAGGCCGACGACGACCAGCGGGTCTGCCGCGAATCGCGCCTCCAGCTCGGCGCAGGCGCGCAATGCGGCGTCCGGGCTCTTGCTGAGAAAGCGCCGCTGCTCGGGCAAGGGCGGCGTGGCGCTGCCGTCGGCGGCGATCCCGGAGGCCGCGTAGACGACGCGCAGCAGCGTGATGCGCAGCCCGACCCGGCGGGCGGCGGCGATGACCCGCTCGGCGAGCAGGTGCGGGTCGTCGTAGGGCGCGCCGTCGGGCGCGTGGTGGATGTAGTGGAACTCGCCGACCGCGGTGATCCCGGCCGCCAGCAATTCGAGGAAGGCGAGCGCCGAGACGGCCTCGATCGCCTCGGGCGAGAGCGAGCCGGCGGCGCCGTACATCGCCTGCCGCCAGGCCCAGAAGGAGTCGCCGGCGGCGCGGTGCTGCACGTGGCCGCGGAAGACGCGCTGGAAGGCGTGGCTGTGGGCGTCGCACAGCCCGGGCGCGACGACGTGGCGGTCGAGGGCGACGCGGTCGCGCGGGCGGGTCCGGCCCCAGAGCACGCGGCCGGCGTCACCGGCCTGCAGCTCGACCACGCGGCCGGCCTCGATCCGCAGGCAGGCGTCGGTGTGCAGCGTCGCGCCGTCCCAGAGCCAGGGGGCGCGGATGGTGCGCGTCGTGGCCGCCTGCATCGTGGTGTGCATCAGAGCGTGATCCGCGCCTGCGAGCGCCAATCGCCGAGGACTTCCACGGTCGCGCGGCGACCTTCGCGCGCCAGCACCGGCTCGAGGTCCGGCGGCAGCGGCACGGTGGCGACGCCGTCTTCGCCGACATCGGCGACGAGCTGGCGGCCGTCGGGCAGGGTCAGCCGCACCTTGCCTTCGGTCGCCGGGGCATGGCTGCAGATGCGCAGCGCGCCCTCGACCTGCAGCTCGCGCTTGCCGAGCGGGCGTTCGCTGACCCCGAGCGACGCCGTCTGCACCGCCGAGCCGACGAGCAGGCCGACGCCGACGCCGCCGAAGAGGCCCGCTTGCAGGTAGGCGCTGCTGGTCGAGGTCGGCGAGACGGCGCCGTCGGGATCGGGTTGCGGTGGGTTGGCGAGGTTGTAGCCGGCGATCGCGATGCCGGCGACCGTGAACAGCCCGCCCATGATCCACTGCATCGTCAGGCTCGGGCCGACCGCCTCGCGGGTCGTGCGCTCGAAGCCGTCGGCGTGCTGCCGGCGGACGGTGGCGCAGCGTTGCACCGCGACCACCTCGAGGCGGACGGTCTCGCCGACGCGTTCGCCCTTGAGCCGGTAGCCCTTATCGCGCATCTCCGTGGTCAGGCGCGGCTTCTCCAGCGGCACCACGCGGAGCGAGCGGACTTCGGAGATCCGGGCGCATCCACCCGAGAGCAGCGACGTCGCCGGCAGGAGCGCGGCGAGCAGCAGCGAGAGGGCCCGCGTGGGCAGCTGGCTCCGCATCAGTAGAGCTTCTCGATGCTGGCGCCGTGGTAGTAGTGACCGAGGATCTCGCGGAAGTTCTGGCCCTTGGCGGCGCGCCCGACCGCGCCGGTCTGATCCATGCCGACGCCGTGGCCGTAGCCGGCGCCGCGGAAGGTCCACGAGCTCGGGACCCCGCCCGGGCCGGTGGGGCCGGGGGTGAAGAGCATCAACGACGAGCGCAGGCCCTTGAGGGCGCGACGGATCCGCAGCTCGCCCCAGAGCTTGCGCTCGCTGCCGTCTTCGAGGGTGAACGCCATGTGGATGATCCGGCCGGAGACGCCGCGCTCGATCACCCGCATCGCCTTGATCCGCTTCGGGATGCCGTATTTCTTCAGCGAGGGCAGCAGCTCGGATGCCGAGCGGGTCACCGTCCAGCGCAGCGCCGCCTTGTTCCGCCCGGATGCAGCCGCCCAGGAGCGATCCGGCCCGTCGAGCAGCGCCGCGACGGCGGCCTCGGTCGGCCCATCGGCGAGCGGATTCGGCGCGCCGGGCTGCAGGTCGGGGCGGCCGCGCAGGTTGGGGTGCGCCGACATGCGCCAGGCGTTCTCGTTGTTCTCGGAGTGGCCACCGGTCGCAGCGGAGTAGAAGGTGTCGACCAGGCGGCCGTCGCTGCCGACCAGGACCACGCCGCGGGTGGTCTGCACCGCTTCGGCGATGCGCGCGTTGACCCGCCCGGTGCCCTTGTAGGCCTGGCAGTGGACCTCGGAGCAGATCGAGAAGGGGTCGGCGTAATGCCGCAGCCCGACCTTGGCGAGCATATCGGTGCGCGCGGCGACGGCCTGGCTGCGCAGGGCTTCGAGCGGCGCCGAGGCGAAGATCTCCGACGCCACCACGCCTTCGAGGATCGTCTCGATCCGGGCTTCGTTGACGACGACCAGGCCGCCCCCCTCGCCCGGAGCGACGTAGACCCGGCCGGGGAGCTCGAGCTTACGCCCGCCGCCGCGGACCTGCAGCGGCTGGGCGTTGCCGTCATCGTCGGGGAGCGCCTCGAACCAGAGGACGTCGTCGGCGAGGACCTCGGCGCCACCGGGCGCCTGGACCCGCAACGTCCCCGACGGCGGCTTGTCGACCACGACGTGGACGAAGGTGTCGCGGCCGTGCGCGGCGGCGAGCTCGCTGGCCTTGCGCTCGGCGGCCTCGCGGCTCTCCAGAGGCGGATCGAGGGCGAGCACCGTCTGGCGGGTGTCCAGCACGCGGCCGGCGAGCGCATAGGTGGTGCCGATCGCCAGCGGTCGGACCTGCAGGCCCGCTTCGGTCCATTGTTTGCGGGCTGCCCGCAGCGTCGGCATATCGCCCGAGGGCGCCCGTCCCAGGCCGACATAGTAGAGCTTGTGGCCGGCTTGCAGGTTTTCGCCGCGGATCACGATGCCCTTGCCGGGCGGCAGCCGCATCTCGACCGCGCCGTCACCGGTGCCCAAGACGCGCAGGCCGCGGGGGGCGTCGATGCTGATCTCTTTCTGGTGTTCGAGGACGGCGAGCGGCAACACCGGGTGGCCCTGGCCGTCGAGGCTGACCACGACGCGGTAGAGGCTGCGGGCGCGGTCCTCGTGTCCCAGGGGGTCGCCGGCGGCGTGCGCCGCGTAGGGCAGCAGCGTCGAGGTCAGCAGCACCAAAAGCCACGAATTCGGCCACGGCGCGACCCTTCCCATCGGCGTCCCCCTTCTCCATACTCCGGCCATCGTCGCGTCGGCGGACGCTTCCTTGGCGGAGGCTGCGGGCGGTTGGGGGAGACCGGTACTAGGCATGGCGTCCGTCCATCAGCGCTACAGGATCATCGAGAAGATCGACGCCGGTGGCATGGCTGAGATCTACCGTGGCGAGGCGGTGTCGATCGACGGCTTCGCCCGCACGGTCGCGATCAAGCGCATCCTGCCGTCGATGTGCACCGACGCCAAGTTCGTCTCGATGTTCCTCGACGAGGCGCGGCTGTCGATGCAGCTCACCCACGCGAACATCGTGCAGATCTTCGATATCGGCAAGGCGGACGACACCTACTTCGTGGTGATGGAGCTGATCGACGGCGCCAACCTGCGTCGGTTGATGCAGCGCATCGTCGACTCGGGCGGCAGCTTCCCGGTCGCGTTGGCTTGCTACATCACGATGGAGACCTGCCGCGGCCTCGCCTACGCGCACGAGAAGGCCGGCTCCGACGGCAAGGCGCTCGGCATCGTGCACCGCGACGTTTCGCCGCCGAACGTGCTGATCTCCAAGCAGGGCGAGGTCAAGCTCACCGACTTCGGCTTGGCCAAGGCGGCGAGCCACGCGACCCACACCGACGCTGGCGTGATCAAGGGCAAGTTCGCCTACCTGAGCCCCGAGGTGGTGGACGGCAAGGAGGTCGACCTCCGCGCCGACGTCTACGCCGCCGGCATCATGCTCTGGGAGATGCTCTGCGGCCGGAAACTCTTTGCCGGCAAGACGGATATGGAGACTGTCGAGTTGGTGCGCAAGGGCGACGTCGACAAGCCGTCGCGGCTGCGCACCGAGCTCGACGACGAGCTCGACCGCATCGTGCTCAAAGCGCTCGCGCGCAACCCGAAGCGCCGTTACCAGACCGCGCGGGCGTTCGAGCAGGCGATCGCCGGCTTTCTCTTCAAGCACAACCTGCGCGTCACCGCGACCGATATGTCGGAGTGGATGCGTGGGTTCGAGTCGGACGGAGAAGGCGAGGTGCCCTTCGACGTCATCGACATCCTGCGCGCCGAGTTCGAGGAGGCTGCGCACGCCGGCCGGGTCGATCCGCATATCGGTCAGCGCCCGCTGGGGCCGACGGATCTGGCGACCCGCGGCGGCGCGATGCTCCCGATCGGTGACCTGCTCGGCAAGCTCGCCCAGCTTCCACTCGAAGATCTCGCGGGTGATCGCGACGCTGCGCCGGCGCCCGTCCCTCTCGCCGACCGCCTCGACGCACCCGAGACGCTTCCCGAAGTCCGCGGTGAGTCCGCGGACGGCGGTGGCGGCGCTGGGAAGTGGATCGCCGTCGCGGCGGTGGTCGCACTGCTCGCTGCCGGTGTCGCAGCGTGGCAGCTCGGTCTGTTGCCGCTGCCCTGAACCTGGGCGGTCGCAACGGCAACTCATGGCTTCGCGGGATGCGGAGCCGTTCGGAGCGTGCAATGCAATTCTTTCTCGATACTGCAGATATTGCCGAGATCGAACAGGCTCATGCCTGGGGCATCCTCGACGGCGTGACGACCAACCCCAGCCTGGTCGCCAAGACCGGTCGGCGCTTCGACGACGTCAAGCGCGACATCTTGGCGCTGGTCAAGGGTCCGGTTTCGCTCGAAGTCACCGCTACCGACGTCGCCGGGATGATGGAAGAGGCCCGCGCACTGGCCGCCGAAGGCTCGCAGGTCGTGGTCAAAATCCCGTTGACCCAGGACGGCATCGCCGCCGTGGTGCAGTGTCGTGAGCTCGGGATCAAGACCAACGTCACGCTCTGCTTCTCGGCGAATCAGGCGCTGCTGGCGGCCAAGGCGGGCGCGACCTATATCTCGCCCTTCGTCGGCCGGCTCGACGATATCGGCCACAACGGGATGCAGCTGGTGCAGGAGATCCTCGAGGTCTACGAGAATTACGGCTACGAGACGCAGGTCCTCGCCGCCAGCCTGCGCCACCCGTTGCACGTGCTGGAGGCCGCTCGACTCGGCGCGCACGTCGGCACGATGCCCTATTCGACGATGCAGCAGCTCTTCAAGCACCCGATGACCGATCTCGGTCTGCAGCGCTTTCTCGCCGACTGGCAGAAAGTCCCGGCCTAAGGACCCGCGACCGTGACCGCTTCCGGCGACACGCTGCCGCAGCCGACGCGGCTGCAGGCAATCGCCGAACGAACCTCGCAGGGGACGGCTGTCGCCGCGCTGCTGGTCGCCATTTTCTGGAGCGGCGGCGTCTACACCGAGACGCTCGCCGCGCTGTGGCTGCTCGCTCTGGTCGGGTGGGTGGCCGCGCTCCGCACCCAGCGTCCGCGACCGCTGACCAACCCATTTGCTTGGCTCTTCTTCGGTCTCGGGGGCATCGCCTGCCTACAGCTGGTGCCGCTGCCCCGCGTCATCGTCGCGATGCTGCACGCGAACGCCGTCGCCGTCGCCGACATCGCCGCACGCGCGGCCGGGACCGAGCCACCGGCGATGCTCTGCCTCGCCACAGCGCCCTCGGAGGCGGCCTATACGGCGGGCGTCTACCTCCTCGCGGCGGCGACGAGCCTGACCGCAGGCGCCGGTTGGATGCAGACGCTGGAGAGGCGCCGTGCATCGAAGCTCCTCCTCGGCATCGCCTACGTCATCTTGGTCGCCGGGTTGATTTGGGTCTGCTCGCGCTTGCCATGGACATCGGAGCTGCCGAACGAGGTGGTCCGCGTGCTGCACCAGATCGGTCCCTTCAACGCCAACCACATGGCCGGACTGCTGACCGCCGGACTCGGCATCGCGCTCGGCTATTGGCACCAGCACGCGCTGGATTCGACCAGGGTCAACCGCGGCCACGCCGTCCTGGCGTTGGTGTTGGGCCTGACCGCGGCCTTCGTGCCGTCACGCGGCGGCTACCTCGGCGCGCTCTTCGTCGTCGTCGTGGCCAAACTGCGTGGGCAGCAGTCGCGGCCCGGCCTCCGGGTGCGCGAGGAGATCCTGGCCAAACAGGCCCGCACGAAGCGGTTGTTGCAGACGCTGATCGTGGTCTGCGTCATCGTGATGATCGCGCTACCGACGATCTCTGCCGAGGTCCTGCCGAGCCTCGCGTCGCACCCGATCGACGACTTCCAATCGGGCGACGGCAAGTTGGCGCTGATGGCGCAGCTCTCGGATCGAGTCTGGGACGGCTGGATCCTCGGCCAGGGCAGCGGCTCGCTGCCCGTTGCGGCGATGATGCTGCCACCGCACCAAACGCTGCGCCTGGAGTACGTCGAGAACCTCGTTGCCGACAAGTTCGTCGACTTCGGGATCCCGATCTCGCTGCTCTTCTTCGCGACGCTGGGCAACTTCATCTGGCAGCAGGTGAAACAGAGCAAGCACGGCGGGCTGCACCACGCGGCGTTCCTCGCCATCGTCGGCCTGCTCTTCCACGATCTGGTCGATTTCGTCCTGCTCCTACCCGCCGGCGTCTACACCCTTCTGGCCGCCGGCATCCTGCTCGAACCCTTCCGCGTCACCTCGACCCGCGAGTGGCTGGTGCCGCGCAAGCCGACGTCGGCATCGACCCTCACGGCAGCCGCGATCGCCTTGCTGCTCGCCGGCTTCTGCGTCTCGACTGCCTGGCAGAGCCGTGAACTGGAAATCGGCAGCGTCTATGACTCGACAGCGCGCGAGAAGCGGCCAGAGTTGGTGCGCGAGCGGCTGTTCTGGTCGCATCACGCCTGGTATCGGCTCGGCCGCGACTTCCTGGATCAGCGCGATGTCGCCGCTGCCGAGCGCGCGCTCACGGCCGCCACCGCGCTCAAGCCGGCCAGCCGCCACGCACAATATGCTCGCCTTGTCGCGGCAATCGAGCGGCGTGGCGAGATCCGCGCCCCGCTCGACCATCTGCTCAGCGAGGGCGACGAGCTCCTCGCCCGCGGTGCGCGTATCTGCGCCGGCTCCGAGGCTGGACGCGCCGAGCTCGAAGCAGCGCTGATCGCGAATCCGAGCCATAGCGATGTGGTCGGCAAGGCGCTCGCGCCGATCGATCCGCCCTTGGTCTATGCCCTCGCCCAGGCCCTGAGCGAGGCCCATCCGGGGCGGCGCTTCGGCATCGAGGTCGCCCTTGCCGAGCTCTACCTGCAGCGTGGGGCGACTTCGCAAGTCTACCTGATCGCAGCCGGGCTGCTGAACGAACCGCGCTTGATGCCCGACGGCATCCGCTTGTCCGCGGCGCTGGCGATGCGGAGCAAGGACTACAAGCAGGCCCACGCGCTCTACGGCTGGCTCTGCACCGCGCAAGGTGGCGAGACCCGCGACTGCGAGGCCGCGATGCGGGTCTCGATGCAGGCGTTGGAGCCAGCGGCGGCGGTGACCTTCGTCCGCGGGCTCTACCCCTACGTGCAGAAATCCGCTTTCCGCCAGGGCGTCTATTGGGACGCGCTGGCGCAGGCCTACTACCGCGCGCAGGATTACGACGAGGCCTACGTCGCCGCCCGCCGCGCCCTCGGCTACCACATGAACTTCAAGAATGCCCACGCGATCGGCGTCAAATCGCTGGTCCACGTCGGCGACGTCACCGAAGCGGAGAATTGGTTGCGCCGGATGCGTGATCGCAAGATCGACGACGACCTCGCGGCGCAGCTCGCTGCCGACGTGACGCGCATCCAGGACGAGGCGATCGAGAAACGCATCCGCCAGCGCTACGAGTTGCTCGACGCGCCATGAGGGCGGGCGCCGGCGAAAGTTGCCCCTCCCCAGCGAGCCGCGTAGCCTGCCGACTCTTGCCCACGAGACGCGCGGAGTTGCCCCCCCATGGCCGCGAGTTCGAGTTCCGAACCGGACGCACCCAAGCCCGCGGCGGTCGAAGGTGACCACGAGCGGCTGTTCTTGGTCATCCGCCAGATCGTCTTCCTCGGCCTGCCGGTGCACGTCATCCTCGCGCCGACCTTCTTCTACTTCGGCCTCTACGCCCTCTCGGCGTTGAACGTCGTCAGCATCGGGGTGTGGGTCGCCGGCAACCGCGCCAACAACCTCGGCAAGCACGATACGGCCATCGCGCTCTTGGTCGGAGAGGTCGTCGTCCACAGCACGCTGGTCTCGCTCGCGTTGGGCTGGGATTACGGCTTTCAATACTACCTCTTCGGCGCGATCCCCTTCGTCATGTTCAACACCAACCTGCAGGCGCGGACCGTCGCGCTCTTCGCCGGTGGGTTGACCTTGCTCTTCGTCGGCCTCTTCTTCGCCGCGCCCGCGCGGGGCCTCACCTTGATCAGCGACGCGGTGGTGCTCGGGGTCTACGCCGGCAACGCGATGGTGGCCTTCGCCGCGGTCGGGATGAACAGCCTCTACTTCCGTCAGGGCTCGATCGCGGCCGAAGAGAAGTACATGGCGCAGCGCGACCGCGCCGACTCGCTGCTACTCAACGTCTTGCCGCCCTCGGTCGCCGACCGCCTCAAGCACGAGCCCGACCATACGATCGCCGATCGCTACGAGAACGTGACGGTGCTCTTCGCCGATCTGGTCGGCTTCACGCCGGCGAGCGCGCTGATGGAGCCGGAAGAGATGGTCGTCCTGCTCAACGACCTCTTCTCCAACTTCGACCGCATCTGTGACGAGTGCGGCGCCGAGAAGATCAAGACGATCGGCGACGGCTACATGGCCATCTGCGGCGCACCGATTCGGCGCCAAGATCACGCCCAGGTGATGGCAGATGTCGCCTTGAAGATCCGCGATCACGTCGCCGACCGCAGCGACCGCTTGCCGATCCAGATCCGACTCGGGCTCAACAGCGGCGAGGTTGTCGGCGCGATCGTCGGCTCGAGCCGGTTCCACTACGACGTCTTCAGCGACACGGTGAACGTCGCGGCGCGGATGGAGTCGACCGGCATCCCCGGCCGCGTCCACATGACCCGCGCGACTGCGGTGCTGCTCGCCGGCGAATACGATTTCGAGGAGCGCGGCAAGATCCAGGTCAAGGGCAAGGGCGAGATGGAGACCTACTTCCTGCGCGGCCGCAAAGGCACCGACTACCGCCGCACGGCATAGGTCACGCTCAACTCGAGCGTGCGGCCGCGACCTCCAGCAGGTGTGCCGCCAGCTTCGGCCGCTTCGCCACGACCTGATCGAAGCTCGCCTGGTCCAGACCGAAGAGGACGCAATCCACGCCGGCGACCACCGTCGCGTTGCGCGTGCTACCGGTCAGCATCGCGATCTCGCCGAAGCACTCGCCGGGGCCGAGGCGGGCGATCTCGACCCCATCGCGGCGGACCACGACCGAGCCGTGGTGCACGACGTAGAAGCGATCTGCCACGTCGCCTTCGCGGATGATGACCTCGCCTTCGTGCAGCCGGTGGTCGGTCCAGCGGGCCATCAGCGCGTCGAAGGCGTCTGGCTCGAGCAGCGCATCGAGGCCGTGCGGGCCGCGCAGGGCCTGGTGCAGCCCCGAGCGCATCCGCTCTTCCCGCCACGTCTTGTGCATCGCGTGGATCGAGGCCTGCATCTCGGGGTTGCGCTCGGTCAGGAAGCGGAACGAGGAGCGGGTCAGCGCGAAGAGCAGGCACGGACCGATTGCGCGGGCGCTCGCGGTCCGGCGACCGTCGCCGAGCAGCGCGGCCTCGCCGAACGACGCGCCGACGTCCATCACGCAGAGCGGATCGCCACAGCGCGTCAGCTGCAGCTGCCCCTCGACCAGGATGTAGAAGCGTTCGCCAGCGTCGCCCTCGTCGAAGAGCAGTTCGCCGGCCGCGAGCCGATGCTCCTCCAGCGAGGCGGCGACGTCGGCGAGCAGCTGCGGACTGGCGCCCTGCAGGAAATCGACCCGGCCGACCAGCTCACTCTTGGTGCGCGCGAGCAGCGCCGCGGTCGTTGCGAGGTCTTCTTGCCGCGAGGTCAACCGCTCGCCGGGCGCGAGCAGGTTCGACGACGCCACCTGCGGGCCGAGTACGTTGTAGAAGAGGAATTCCCAGACCGGCTGCATCCGGCGGAAGAAGTCCTCGAAGTCGAGGCGGCCGTCGCCGTCGCTGTCGGCGACGCGGATATAGCTCGCGGTCTCTTCCAGCGGCAGGTTCCACTCCAGCAGCAGCAGCTCCAGCTCGTGCGCCGAGAGTTGTCCGTCGCCGTCCAGATCGAGGACGTCGAAGGCGAGCTGGGCCTTGTCCCGCAGGCTCTTCAGCGCGCTGACCTCGACCGCCAACGTCGCTCGGTTGCGCACCGTGCCGAGCGACCAGATGTCGTGGACGAAGGCGTCGAAGTCGATGCCGCCGGCGCTGGCGGCCGGGACCAGGGCCGCGGTGGTCGACTGGGGCAGCGACCACGAGCTGAGGACCTGCTTGACGGCCTCGGCGTCCCAGCGCCCATCGCCGTCGTGATCGAAGTGGTCGAAGACGGCGCGGGCCTTGTCGAGCTGGCCGCTGGAGCTTTTGCGATCGTCCCAGAGGTCGGCTGCTTCGCGGCTGATCAGCGCCCAACGGTCGCGTTCGCGCGCGATCGAGCGGTACGAGGCGGCGTCGTCGGAGTAGAGCTTGCGGTAGGTGACGGCGTAGATCGCGAGGAAGACGCCCAGCTGCACCGGGAACAGGACGCCGAACACCGGCGGCATCGTGGTCAGGCCGGCGGCGAGGACCATCATCGTGTAGCGGTTCTCGGCGAAGAGCTCGAGCGCCATGAACGCGGCGCCGTAGATCCGCACCCAGGCGTAGGTGTTGAAGACCAGGAAGGTGTTGACCGCCCACAGGGTGCTCGTCGGGTAGGCGAGCAGCATCGCCGCGCTGAAGGCGTGCCCCGCAGAGCACGCGATGTACGAAGGGATCATCACGATCCGCGAGCCGGCGACGATCGCGTTCTGTGCGAACGACGAAGGGACGTGGAAGAAGAGCGCCGTCACCGCCATCGCGATGCCTGGCCAGCGTTGCTCCGGCAGGACCAGGACCAGCAAGCCGAAGACGTATTCGAGCAGGCCCGAGATGATGTGGACCAAGATCCAGAACCGCCGCTTCGGCAGCATCACGAACTTCGGGTGCGGCGGCGTGCTGTAGTGGTAGTAGATGACGAAGAGGTTCGCGATCGCCGAGACGATGGTCAGCCCCCACAGGCCGAGCGAGACCGGGCCGTCCTGCACACCGAGCAGGGGCCAGATCATCCACAGCCCGACCGGCGCCAGGGCCAGGGTCATCAGCAATGTTCGCATCAGCGGCATCCGTGCTCCCGTGCCTTCGGCGGCAACTGGTGGCTTGCGCGTCGGCTCGCCTGCCGCCAACCTGTCGCGAGATTCACGCCCGCCCGGTCACGCGAGTCAAGCTGACGGCCCGCGTGTGGCGCGCGAACGCAGACCGAATGGCCCCCACGCAGCGCGGCGGGCAGCGGTCGGAGGTGCCCGTGGCCAAGCAGATGCAGGAATTCGACAAGGTCGACCTCTCGTTCTTCGACAACGCTCCGGTCCGCATCGTGGTCGAGCGGCGGATCCCGTGCAGCGCCGCCGCGCTCTTCCGCAGCTTCGAGGATCCCGAGGCGTGGAAGGGCTGGCTCGACCTCGACGTCGAGTGGACCTGCAGCAAGCCCTACGGCGTCGGCGCGACGCGGACCATCGGCCTGAACGGCGAGACGGCCGACGAGACCTTCTTCGTCTGGGACGAGGGCACGCGGATCGCGTTCCGTTTCGATCGCTCGACCCTGGGCATGGTCACGGCCTTCGCCGAGGATTATGTCGTCACGCCGGTCGACGAGAAGAGTTGTGATTTCCGCTGGACCGTCGCCGTCACGCCGAAGGGTGTGTTGCGCTACCTCAGCTTCCTCATCGGGCCGATGCTGAAGATGCAATGGGGCCGCTACATCGACTCACTGCAAAAGTGGATGGGTGAGCACGGCGCGCGCTACAAGGCCTAGGATCGCGCTGCGGCACCGCCGTCCGGCGCGACATTGCGCCGTTGACACAGTGCGTCGTGGTGGCTTTACTCCCGGCCCGGCGACGCCCCGACGGCCTCGCCGACCCACCATCGAACCCGGGAGCGCTGCATGAAGATCCTCGTGACCGCCAAGCGCGTCACCGATCCGAACGCCAAGCTCGTCATCAACGACGACGGCAATTGGATCGACGACGACGTCGAGTACATCCTCAACCCGTTCTGTGAGAACGCGATCGAGGCGGCGCTGCAGCTGGCCGAGGCCGGCGACGACGTCGAGACCGTGGCCATCGGCATCGGCGACGACGAGGTGCAGCGCTTCATCCGTCAGGGCGCGCTCGCCCGGGGCGTCGACCGCGGCATCTGGGTCGAGGCCGAAGAGGCCGAGCTCGACTCGGACGGCATCGCCCGCATCCTCAAGGCCGTGGTCGAGAAGGAAGAGCCCGATCTCGTCCTGCTCGGCAAGCAGGCCGTCGACGGCGACAGCAACCAGGTCGCGCAGCTCCTCGCCGAGATGCTCGGCTGGCCGCAGGCCACCTTCGCGTCGGACGTCACGATCGAGGGCAACGAGGCGATCGTGACCCGCGAGGTCGACGGCGGTCTCGAGACCCTGGCGATCGGCATGCCCTGCGTCGTCTCGGCCGACCTGCGCCTGAACGACCCGCGCTACGCCAGCCTCGCCGGCATCATGAAGGCCAAGAAGAAGGAGATGGACGAGTACGAGCCCGACGATCTCGACATCGACGACCTGGACCCCAAGGTCCGCGTGGTCGCGATGCACGAGCCCGCCGGTCGTTCGGCCGGTGTTGCCGTTGCCGACGTCGACGAGTTGATCGCCAAGCTGGCCACCGAGGCCCGCGTCATCTGATCGCCAGCACCAGGAGAACGACATGAGCAAGATTCTCGTCGTTGCCGAGCACGGCAACGGAACCGTCCGCAAGGCGACCCTCACCACGCTGCAGATGGCGCGTGATCTCGCCGCCAAGAAGGGCAGCAGCATCGATATCGCGGTCCTCGGCCACGGTGTCGGCGGCGTCGCCGAGGCGCTGAAAGGCTACGGCGCGGAGACGATCCACGTCGCCGACCACGCCGATCTCGCCTACCCGCTGGCCCCGACCTGGGCCAAGGTCATCGCTGATATCGCCCAGGCCGCCGACGCCGACGTCGTCGCCATGAGCGCCTCGACCACCGGCAAGGACATCCTGCCGCGCGTCGCCGCCCGCCTCGAGGCCGGCATGGCTTCGGACGTGGTCGCCGTGGTCGACACCGACGATGGCCCCGGCTTCCGTCGCCCGATGTGGGCCGGCGCGCTGCTGGCCGACGTCGTCATCGACAGCGACGTCTGGGTCGTCACCGCCCGTGGCTCGGCCTTCGACGCCGCCGCCGCGACCGGTGGGAGCTCGGACATCGAGGCCTTCGCCGCCGACCCGGCTGCCGCCGCGAGCCGCACCCGCTTCGTCAAGTTCGACGCGACCGCTTCGGATCGCCCGAGCCTCGACGAGGCCGACGTGGTCGTCGCTGGTGGTCGTGGCCTGAAGTCCGCCGAGGGCTTCTCGCAGGTCATGGAGCCGCTGGCCGACGCCTTCGGTGCCGCGATCGGCGCCAGCCGCGCCGCGGTCGACGACGGCTACGCGCCCAACGACTACCAGATCGGTCAGACCGGCAAGGTCGTCGCGCCGCAGCTCTACGTCGCCGTCGCCATCTCGGGTGCGATTCAGCACCTGGCCGGCATGAAGAACAGCAAGGTCATCGTCGCGATCAACACCCGCGACGACGAGCCGATCCACAAGATCGCCGACTACTCGCTCAAGGCCGACGCGTTCACCGCCGTGCCGGAGCTGGTCGAGAAGCTCGCCGCCCGCGGCTAGCCTTCGGCTCTGTTCGAACGACCGCGGAGGCCGGAATTCCGGCCTCCGCGGCTCGTTTTTTGGCGAAATTCCGCTTGACCTCGTCGCGGGCTTGCCTACGCTCCGCGCCCGCCGTCGGCATCGGTGGCTCGGAGTCTTCGTCATGATCGAACGTCGCATCCTGCTCTCCACCACCGTGCTCCTGCTGACCGGCTGCGGCTTCGCCGGCGGCGGCGGAGGCAGCTACGTCGGCCCCTCGTTCAGCGGCGGCGCGGCCGGCGTCACCTGCGATCCCGCCCTGCAGAGCGAGGGCTGCCTCGCTGCGGGCGCCGGCGTGCAGCGCATGCAATGCGACGCGACGAGCAAGACCTGGACCCTGATCGCGGCCTGCGCCGCCGGCCAGACCTGCACCGAGACGGCCGGGGCCGGCGGCACGACCACGGCCTGCGTCACCCCCAGCGGCGGCACGACGACCGATACGGGCGCCGGCACCGGCGAGACCAGCGGTGGCAGCGACACGACCGGCGGCGATACCGCGGGCGGCACGCCCGATTCCAGCGGCCCCGATACCACCACAACCACCGATACCGCCGGCGGTCCGGTCTGCGGCAACGGCTCCTGCGAGATCGGCGAGAGCGCCGAGAGCTGCGCGGCGGACTGCAAGAAGGTCGGCCCGGTCTGTGGCGACGGCACCTGCCACAACGGCGCCGGCGAGAACAAGGACAACTGCCCCGCCGATTGCGCCGTCGGTCCGGTCTGCGGCAACGGCACCTGCGAGCTCGGCGAGAGCGCCGAGACCTGCGCCAAGGACTGCAAGAAGGACGGCCCGGTCTGCGGCGACGGCACCTGCCACGACGGCGCCGGCGAGAACAAGGACAACTGCCCGGCCGATTGCGCGCCGAGCGGCCCGATCTGCGGCAACGGTCAGTGCGAAGAGGGCGAGAGCCTCGAGACCTGCACGGCGGACTGCAAGCCTGCCGGTCCGGTCTGCGGCAACGGCCAATGCGAGAGCGGCGAGAGCAGCAGCAGCTGCCCTGCGGACTGCAAGCCCGCCGGCCCGGTCTGCGGCAACGGCCAATGCGAGAGTGGCGAGAGCAGCGCCAACTGCCCTGCGGATTGCAAGCCTGCCGGCCCCAGCTGTGTCGACATCTGCGGCAACAAACACAGCTCGGGCTGCTATTGCGACGATCTCTGCCTGCAGAACAACGATTGTTGCCCGGATTACGCCCAGGTCTGCGGCTCCAGCGGCTGTGTGCCCGCCTGCACCGGCAAGGCCTGCGGCCCCGACGGCTGCGGCGGCATCTGCGGCACCTGCAGCGCCGGCGCGAGCTGCTCGGGCACCGGTCAATGCATCAGCAGCGGCCCGATCTGTGGCAACGGCACCTGTGAGAGCGGCGAGACGACCTCGAATTGCCCGGCGGACTGCAAGACCAGCGGCGCCTCCTGCGCCGGCTATTGCGACAAGAAGGCGCCTGCCGGCTGCTATTGCGACGCGCAATGCGTCAGCAACGGCGATTGCTGCTCGGATTACGCGCAGCAATGCGGTGGCAGCAGCTCTTCGGCCTGCCCGAACGGCAAATGCGAGCCCGGCGAGACCGTGCAGAACTGCCCGGCCGACTGCAAAACCGGCTGCTTCGGTGATTTCAGCCTCGGCTCGGGCTTCTACAAGAGCCAGGACACCAGCCAGGTCGGCCAGCTCTGCGACAACAAATCGCTGCCGAAGAATTGCCCCGACGGCTATTGGATCAACTTCAACGACGACGGCACCTGCCTGTGCATGCTCTCCTGCGCCGCGATCGGCGTGAAGGTCGGGCAGAACTGCACCACCAACGGCAACTACACCTGCAAGAAGATCAAGGCGACCAACGCTGGCGCCAACGGCGGCGAGTTCTGCGTCACCGAGAAGTGGCAGCTCTGCACCGAGTAGGCAGCCGCGCTTTTCTTGCCGCCGCGGTAGATCGATCCCGCCGCTCGTGCGTCGATGCAGCCAGGGAGGAGCCCTGGACGTCGCGATGAACCGAGCGAAGACGACCCACAATCGACCTGCGTCGCAGGCCGCCGCCGTGGTGCTGAGCGCCGCCGCGCTGTCATGTGCGCTGGGGCTGCCGTCGTCTGCCGCGGCCCAGGAGCCACGCCCGGATCCGAAGACCGGCCTCTATTCGCTCGCCGCGGGTGGCTATCCGCTCGACGCGATCGAGCGGGTGCTGGCGCCGAAGGGCAAGGTGCGCTGCCCCACCGTCGAGAAAACCCGCTACCCCGGCGACGTCATCCCCTACCACAGCAAGGTCATGGTCGCCCGGCCCTTCGTCGGCCACCTGCGCGCCTTCGAGCGCCTGGTCGCCGAGGTCGCGGTGCGCCACTACGGCCGCGCGCCGCGCAAGCTGCGCCACATCGGCACCTACAACTGCCGGCGAATTCGGCAATGGCCGACCTTCCTCTCCGAGCACGGCCTGGCGAACGGCATCGACGTCGCCGGCTTCGACTTCGGCCCGGCGCCACGGGCGGAGCGCGCGGCGTTGCCCAAGGCGCTGCGCGGCGCGTTCACCGTGCGGGTCCGCAAGCATTGGCGCAGTGAGCGCGCGGCCGACGCCCGGCATCGCGCCTTCTGGCACGACCTCGGCCGGGAGCTGGTCGCCGCGAAGCACATCTTCCGGGTGGTGCTCGGGCCCGGCTATCCCGGCCACGAGGACCACCTCCACCTCGATCTGGCGCCCTGGCGGTTGGTCGAGATCGACCTCGACGCGACCGACGCCGAGGCAGATCCGAACCATGCTCCGGGTGGCGCGACGGAATGACCTCCCGCGCCGCGATGTTGCAGCAGAGTTGACGGCAGCCCCGGCAACGACGACAACGCAGTCGCGGTCCCACCGCGCCGCCGCTGCGGCAGCCCGGGGCCAGAGATGGGAGCCGAGATGGGAGTCGAGCGTTCGAATGCATCGCGCCGTGGTCGCGCCGTGCTGGTCCTGGTCGCTGCGGCCTTGCTGCTGAGCGGTTGCGGCCCCGGCTACCTCGACGCCGGCAAGAAGGTCCCCGCGACCGACGAGAACCGCGAGATCTACAACGTCCTGGTCGCCTACCACCGCGCGATCGAAGACCGCGACGTCGAGGCCCTGCGCAAGCTGATCAGCAAGCGCTACTACGAGAACGGTGGCACCACCGACACCGACAAGGACGACTACGGCATCGACAAGCTCGGCGCCGACGTCCTCCCGAAGCTGCGCGAGAACGTCAAGCGCGTGCAATTCCGCATCAAGCTCCTGCACATCGAGGTCGACGGCGAGAACGCCGTGGCGCAATACGAGTATTTCGGTCGCGCCCTGCTGACCGAGGGTGGTCGTGAGAGCTACAAGATGTGGAACGACTTCGCTCAGATGAAGCTGCTGCGGGAGGATGGAGCGTGGAAGATCGCCGAGGGGCTGTAGGAGCCTGTCGGAGCGAGCCCAACGCGCTCTCCCGCGCCGCTGCGCGCGCCTTTTTGCTCGTCGGCCTTTGGGCCCTCCCCGATGCCGCGTTCGCGGTGCCACTCGGCGGCGGCGAGGTCAGCACCGCCCGCAGTCGCGAATGCGCCGACCACGCCCTGCACGGTGACGACGACGCGATCGTCAACCTGCTCGAGAAGGCCACCGACCGGACCCCGATCGAGACCGCGCAGCTCGGCACCGCGTACCGCCGGCTCGGCCGCCGCGACGATGCGCGCAAGCTGCTCAAGGGCTGCCCGACCGCCGACTGCGCCGTGGTGCTGGGCCGCCTCGAGTTGGAGGACGGCGATCGCCGCGCCGCGGTGAAGCTGCTCACGGCGGCTGCCCGCAAGCACGGCAAATCGCTGCCGCTGCTCGTGCTGACCGGGCGGGCGCTCTACGCCGTGGGCCAAGACGTGGCGGCCCGGCGGCTACTCGATCCGCTCGCCGACCTCTACGCCGCCGGCAAGGTGCGCGCCGTCCCCGAGATGGTGGCCGTCGCCGAGTCGCTCGCCGCCAACGGCTTCTTCAAGGACGCCAACGCCGTGCTCGCCGACGCCAGCGAGGCCGTCGTCGACAAGGCAGAGCGCAAGCAGGTCGAGGGCGTCTGGGGGCAGCTCTTTCTCGGCAAATACAACTTCCGCGACGCCGACACCGCCTTCTCGCGCGTGCTCACCCTCGACCCGCAGGACGAGGCCGCCGTGGTCGGGATGGCGCGGATCGACCTCGACAGCGACCACGATATCGCCAAGGCCCGCAAGCGCCTGGACGGCTTGCTCGCGAAGCGACCGAAGTCGCCGCACGCGCTGGTTGCTCGGGCCGAGGTCGCCATCCACGACGAGTCGATGGACCAGGCCCGCGAATACCTCGACCAAGCCGCCGCGATCGCCCCCAGCGCGCCGGATTTGCTGGCCGTGCGCTATGCCTGGGCGCTGCTCAACGACGACAAGAAGCTCGCCGCTTCGACGCTGCGCACCGCCGCCAAGCTCGACCCGACCGATGGCTCGCCGCACCTCGTCGCCGCCCGCTACCTCGAGATGGCGCACCGCTACGACGAAGTCCGCGCCGAGCTCGGTCGGGCGCTCGAGCGCGACCCCGAGCTCTGGCAGGCCCACGCGGCGCTCGGGCTGGCCTGGTCGCGGGTGGTCGACGACGAGAAGGCCCTGACCCACCTGACCACGGCCTTTCGCAACGATCCCTTCAATGTCCGCACCGCGAACCTGCTCAACGTGCTCTATGACGGGGTGCTCCGGCATATGGTCGTGCTCAAGGGCGAGAAGGTGAACCTGCGGGTCCATCGGCGCGACCAGCGCGCGCTGCAGCGGACGGTGCTGCCCTTCCTGCAAGAGAGCTATGCCACCCTCGCCGAGCGCTACGCGATGGCCGCGAAGCCGCCGCTGCAGGTGGAGATCTTCCCGACCACCGAGCAATTCAGCGTCCGTACCGTCGGCCTGCCGCGGCTCGGCGCGCACGCGGTCTGCTTCGGTCACCTGATCACCAGCCGCTCGCCGATCGAGGCGCCCTTCAACTGGAAGATGGTGCTGCACCACGAGCTCGCCCACGTCTTCCACATCCAAGCGACAGCGGGGCGGGTGCCGCGCTGGCTGACCGAGGGCCTGGCGATGATGGAGTCCGCCTGGCTCGACCCGCGCTACCACATGATCCAGGAGCGCGAGCTCTACGACCGCGCCCGCGACGGCAAGCTGACCCCGGTCGCTCGCTTCAACCTCGCCTTCTCGCAGGCGCGGACGATGGCCGACATCGTCGGCGCCTACTATCAAGCGATGTGGCTGGTCCGCTTCCTCGACGCGAAATGGGGCTTCGCCAAGCTCCGCACTTTGGTCGCCGAGCACAAGAGCGGGCAGAGCACCGAGGCGTTGATCAGCAAGGTCTACGGCCAGCCGGCCGAGGCGATCGACAAGGCCTTCGCGGCGTGGGTGCTGCACGAGCTCGCCCGCTTCGACAAGGACTTCCGGCCGACCGCGACCCGGCTCGCGCAGGCAGCGAAGGCGCCACTGGCCGAGAACGCGTCACAGCGCGCCGCTCAGGCGCAGTCGACCTTGCGCAGCTGGGCCCGCTCCGACGAGGCCGGAGATGCGGCCGGGGCGCTGGCGGCGGCGCGCGGCGTCGCCAGCGACGCGATCGCCGAGGCCGACGCCGACGTCGTCTGCCCCGCGGTCTTCTTGGCGATGGAAGCGGCCACGGCGCGCGGCGCAGCGAAGAAGGCCGCGGCCTTCGGCGAGGCCCTGATCGCGGTGCCGAACGGCCGCTGCGACGGCGTGGCGCAGCGGCTCGCGGTGGCGCGCGTCCTCGCCGGGGACGCCGAGACCCGCGGCAAGGCCGAGGCCCACCTCGACGCCGCGCACGCGATCGACCTCCGCGACCCGCGCGTGCTGGTGCAGCGCCTCGCGCTCGCCCGCAAGACGCGGTCGCTCGACGCCGCCGCCGAGCGTGGCGTGTTGCACAAGCTCTTGCTGCTGCTGCCGAATCAGCTTCAGCCCGCCGAGCGACTGGCGAAGTTGGCCTGGGACGAGCTCGCGCCGCTGCATGGCCTCGACGCGATCGCGGCGCGCGAAGAGAGCACGGCCGCCGCCACGGGCACGTCCGCGCCGAACGGCAGCGATCCGAACGGCGCCGATCCGAGCGGCGCCGATCCGATGCAAGGCGCGGGCGCCCCCGCTCCGGCAGCGGCCAAGACCGCAGGGCCGACCGCGGCGGGCGCGACCGCCGCAGGGGCGCGAGGCGCCGGCAGCAAGGTCGCCGCGCCGGCGCTGACGCCGGCCAAGCGCAAGGCCCTGATCGCCGAGCTGCGGCTGGCGCAGGCGCAGATCGAAGAGGCATCGCCGGCGAATCGGCTCGCCGCGCTCTTCGAGGCGCGCCGCATGGTCGCCGAGGGGCAGGGCAAGGCGTCGCTCCCGATCTACCGCCTGGCCGCAGATCGCTCCAATCGCGCGCGCCACCGCGCCGAGGCCTGGTGCGAGCTCGAGCGGGTCGCCACCGCCGAGAAGGCCGAAGACGACGCGAAGGAAGCCGCGCGCCGCTGCGCCGTCGCCCGCCGTGGCGGCAAGGCCAAATAGCCGCGTGATGGTCGAACGGCTCGGACGCATCGGCGCTTCGCTGACCCGCTTCACCCTGCGCTGGGTGCCGGACGCGTGGGTCGTCGCGGTCCTGCTCTCGCTGCTGGTCTGGTTGCTGGCCGTGCTGGTCGGCGGGGCTGCGCCCTGGACCGGGGACGTGGCCGCTCCCGCATGCGCCGAGTCCGCTGCGTGCGGAGCGTTCGACGCATGGTCCGCCGGCATCTGGAAGCTGCTGCCGCTGACGGCGCAATTCGCCCTCGCGCTGGTCGCCGCCCAGGCCGTCGCGACGGCAGGGCCGATCTGGCGGGCGATGGACGCCCTGGCGCGCTTGCCGGATCCGGAGCGACCGCGGCAGGCGATCATCCTCATGGCGCTCTTCTCGGCCGGCACCGCGTGGGCGAACTGGGCGGTCAACCTGGTGATGTGTGCGACCTTCGCGCCGATGGTGGCGGCGCGCTCGCCGCGGGTCGACTTCCGCCTGCTGGTCGCCACCGCCTACCTGGGTCTGGGCGCGATCTGGCACGCCGGGCTCTCCGGCTCGGCGCCGCTGATCATCGCGACGCCGGAGAACTTCCTGGTCAAGCAGGGGGTGATCGCGGCGCCGGTGCCGATCGCAGAGACGATCCTCTCGCCCTTCAACCTCGCCTACGTGCTGTTGATGGTCGCGGTGATGACGCTCGGCGCGGCCGCTCTGCACCCACCAGCCGGCGCCGCCGAGCCGCTCGATCCGGAGCAGGCGCGGGCCTTGGTCACCCCGCCCGAGCCGACGCGCGCTGCGCCGGGCGCCGGTTTCGCCGCGATCCTCGACCACAGCCGGCTCGTCAGCCTCTTGGTCGGCGGCGCCGTCCTCGCCCACCTCGGCCTTCGCTTCGCACGAGAAGGCAGCGCCGGGTGGGATATCAACGGCTACAACGCCGCCTTCCTCGGCCTCGGACTGGTCCTGCACGATTCGCCGCGCAGCTTCCTCTCCGCTTGCGAACGCGGCGCCCGCAATGCGTGGGGCGTGATCGTGCAGTTCCCGCTCTACGCCGGCATCTTCGGGCTCTTGACGATGACGGGGTTGGGCGCTGCGCTGACCGCGTCGTTGCAGCGTGGCGGTGACGCCGCGACCTTCCCAGCGGTCGTCTACGCGCTGAGCGCAGCGGTGAACTACCTGGTCCCCTCGGGCGGCTCGCAGTGGGTGCTCGAGGCGCCGGCGATCTTGCGCGCCGGCGAGGCGCTCGGCATTCCGCCCGCGGTGATCACGCTCGCTTTCTCGTATGGCGATATGAGCACCAACTTGGTCCAGCCGTTCTGGGCGATCCCCCTGCTCTCGGTGACCGGTGTGCGGTTCGGGGCGATCATGGGCTATTGCCTGCTCCTCTTCCTGCTCTGCGCCGCGGTCACGCTGGTGGCCGTTCTGGCGATGCCGCACCTGCTCCTGCACACCTGATTTGGCAATTCTTCACCCTTGATCTTCGAGTCCGGATCGGTACTCTCCGCGCCCTTGGTCCGACCGGAGGTTCCTTTCCATGCGCTCTATCGCCCGTTCTTTGTTGCTTTCTTTCCTCGTCGTCGGCCTCGCAGCCGGCTGTGGCACCGAGCCGAATCAGCAGGTCGGCAACGGCGGATTCACCACGGACACGGCGGGCGGCGGCGACACCTCCGTCGGCTTCGGCGATACGACCGGCGGTGACGATACCGCGACCGGCGACACGGCTGGTGGCGACGCAACGAGCGGCGACACGACGACCGGTGACTCCACCACGGGCGACACGACCAAGGTCGACGGTGGCTGCGAGCGCGACGCCGATTGCGTCGGCCTCGACGCGGGCGTCTGCCAGGCGCCGAAGTGCAACCTGCAGACGGGCGCCTGTTTCGTCGTAGAAGAGGACGACGGCACCATCTGTGACGATGGCGATCCGTGTACCAGCAGCGAGGGCATCTGCAAGGCCGGCAAGTGCACCGCCGATGTGGTTGATTGCGACGACGGCAACCCCTGCACCGCCGACACC